>NZ_JAFMOW010000048.1 GCF_019049675.1 Rahnella bonaserana
ATATATAAGTATCCCAGTTGAAAAAATATCCTATGTTTACTTCCCACTCCTGTTACGGAAAGAAAATCGTATGATCAAAAAGGATTTTTATTTTTGGCATGATTTTATAAATACAAGTAAATTTAAATTATGGGGAATGATTGAAGTTTATTTGATTATAATATCCGCAATTATCTTCATTTTCTTAATTGCTCATTATTATTTGTTTTGATGAAAAAAGATGAAGGTATCTTTAAAGAAAAAGGTGTGGAATCACTCCGCACCTTTTTCACTACTGCTGCCTGCTCGGCAGTATAAGACGTTACATAAACTTTTAAACTACTTGCTCGGTAGTCATATAATTATGCATATTTACTTATCTGCAAAACATGACGCAGCACACATTTTAATGTTCGCTCATGATCCCCCGAACAATGCATGATGATTTCAAATAATAATTACGTTAACCGCTTACACTTGAAATTTGTAATTGAATTATAATTAAAACTGTATCCTTTTGAAACGTTGCTGCAATATTGCTGTTAGTGGATCGCTGTAAATAAATTTCCCGCATTTTCTAATTTCTGCATAACTCTGAGAACATCTATCGGCTTTATATCTTTGACCGGTTTAGAACCAAACGCAGGATAAGGCATGATATCTTAAAATCCCTTCCTTGTTTTTCATTGTCTTTTCGGCGTTTTTACGTGACTTCTGTTTTAACCATTCCTCAGCTATGGTTTTAAAGGTGTTCTCTGCTTCTACAGCTTTCACTGCGTCTGTCGGGTTCAATCCTTTGCTCACTTGAATAGATGCCTAATCTTTAGATTTGCGGGCTTCTGCGAGCGTTACAGACGGGTATTTGCCGATTGTAAAAATGCCGTCTTTGCCGTCTGCCTTCCAGTAGCGGTAACGCCAGATTTTTGAGCCGGTCGGACGCACTTCAAGATACAATCCGTTTCCGTCCTGTAGCTTTTAGGCTTTCTCTTTTGCTGTTGCGGTACGGGCTTTAGTGTCTGTGATCGGCATGATTCGGATATCCTTTTGAGTAAGTTGATATCCTGTTTTATATCCGGTTTGATGTGCGCTGCCTAACAATTGCACGCCAGCGCAAGCAACACTAAATAACCTTATAAACAATGAGTTATAAACATTATGCAATGGTGCGCAATGGCCCGAAAGTGTGATATCCCCCCCAGCGAAGGGAGAGGCTGGGAGGGGGTTTTAAGGGCTAAAACCGGGTAAGAGTGAACTTCAGGTTTTAGTTTTTGACCTTAATACCCCACTCCAATCCTCCCCTTCGCAGGGTAGGGAGTTGTCCGTCTTTCTGCTTTAGCGCGCAGTTTAAGACGAGGGAGATCCAAGAGGGGCCCGTCATGGCCCTTTTGGGCGGTTTCGGCGCAGCGCGATAAGTGATCACTGGTATTGAGAAACCGAAATTTTATCGATCCCGCTTTCGCTGTAAGCGAAAAACTACCCAAATGCCCGGTCTGGCATTACTTAAAGTCCGCATATGGTACTAACGGCTGCGGCGGCATATCCAGATCCCCTTGCCAGCCGCTCATCGAGTATCTCGCGTACAGCAGGAAATGGCTTGGCGTGTAATCTTTCGCTTGCTGTATATCGATACCCCCACCGACCGTCCAGTGGGCGCTGACACGGCGCTCCACCAGTGCCTGCACGGTATACCCGAAGCCAGAACCGCTGCTGCCGGTTTCGATAGCGCTCTTATCCGGTAACGAATCCGGGATCAGGTTTTGTATTGGATAACGCTTTTGATCACTGGTCGAAGAACGCGACCAGGATACCGACCCGCCCAACTGCCAGGACCAGTTCTCAGTGCGCTGGCGATAATTGACCGGCACGGAAACCGAGAAATATTGCTGCGGGCTGTAATAACCGCCCTGTCCCAGCGTATAACCGCTGAGATCTTTCTGGTAATGCCAGACCATCGAACTCAGACCGACGGTCGCCCGGCGGTTATCCTCATTGATGACCTTGTAGTAATAACCGCCCATCAGACGCTCACGGGTGTTGTCTTCAACATTTTTACCCGTCAGCTGATGCGCGCTCAGGTCAGCCCAGACACCGTTTGCCAGACCCTGGTCGTAACTTAAACCAAGACTGCCGCCGGTAGCGATAACGCCCCCCCAGGTGGTGCCTGTGCCCGGATCTTTTGCGCCGGCAAAGGACAGTAACGAGCTGGAGACCGGACGCCGCGAGACGGTTGTCGTCCAGCCAGTCTGGCCCCAGTCGCCGCTGTACGCCAGTCCGCCGACCCAGTTGACCACCGGAAAACCGAGCGGCGTGGTACCCAGATCCCCTTTCCATTTGTCATTTTCCCAGCCCGCGCCCAGGCTGAGGCCATTAGCTGTCTGGCTGCGGTAACTGCGGCAGTTCTGATCACTACATGTGCCGAAGCTCGCCTCATAGTTACCGTTTTCATTGTCGAACGTTCCGGCATCCATTCGCACCCAGTCGGCGCGCAGGAATCCGCGTCCCTGATAAAGCGACATATCGGCCTGGAACATCGTGGTATTCGCGGTGAGATCTGATTTACCCGGCGTTCCGCTTGAGGTCCAGGAATCAGTATCCACAGTAAAATTCACGTCCTGCTGGCGGTATAAATCATGCGCATCGGAACGGATGCCGCGTTTGAGCCAGTCATCGCCAGAATTGTTGCGCATCAGGCGCGTATAACTGTCGTTGTCCTGCGGCACTTTATTGGTGATGCCGCTGGCGACCATCGCCTGTTCGTAATCCTGTCGTGCCAGCTGCGGCTGACCGATCTGTTGTTCGACATTGGCAGCATTGCGATAAATCAGCGCCTTGTCCTGCCCGGCGGGTTGTGACGCGGCGGCAGCTTTCAGTGGTTGTAACAACGAAGCCGCTCTGCTGGTTTCACCGACATCCAGCCGCGCCATCGCCACACGACGCTGCTGATTGAGGCTCAGTCCCTGAAGACTGGCCTGCTGCAATTCCTGTTTCGCCTGCGCGGTATTTCCCGCAGCCAGCGAGGGATCAATTGCGGTGAGCGTTTTGTCCAGCCGGATACGCTGCGCCATTTCGCGCATGTTGTTGTCCCATCTGGCCTCCGGCAAAGTGTGCAGATGTCGCAGTGCGGCATCATTGCGGTCTGAACCGGAGAGATACAGTGAATAAGCGTAAACCTGCTGCGCATCGGAAGGATGCTTCACTGCAAACTGTGCGAAAACAGCGTCGGCTTTGGCCGGGTCGCCCCCTTCACGCAGGGCACCGGCGTAGTGATACGTCGTCCAGACATCATCCGGATTAAGTTTCAGCACTTCGGCGTAGCGGTTCGCTGCCTGATTCCAGTTACGTTCAGCGACATATTTCTCTGCCTGAGCGGTAAGCTGGTCGGTTTGCAAGCCGCGTTGTTTATCACTGAGTTTTGCCCGCGATGCCGCCGGTAATGAATTGATGTAATCGAGGGCTTTTTGCGGCGACTGTCGCTGATAAATGTTAGCCAGTCCGCGCTGGGCGCTGCTGTTATCACGCTCAAGCGTCAGCGCACGGCGATAAGCCTGTTCTGCCTGCGGATCGTTTTTACGCGCTACCGCCACATCGCCCAGCCCGACAGGCGCCCACGGGTCGCGCGGATCGAGGCGCTGCGCCTGCTGATAAGCCGCTTCGGCCTGATCGAACTGACCGGCCTTCAGTGCCTTGTCGCCCTGTTCGATTTTCAGCCAGTAGCTGTTGGTCTGGATCAGGCTGTTCCATTTTCCGGCGTTATAGCCGTCAGTTTCTGCGGCTTTAGCCCGCTGGAACATCGTCAGTGCCTGCTGGCGGTTACCGGCGCGGGAATAGGCCAGCCCCATCGCGCCAAGCACTTCGGCATCATTGGGCGTGGCCTGTAAAGCCTGTTTAAGCGATGCGATTGCGCCGGTGGAGCCACCTTTGTCGATTTGCGCCAGACCGCGGATACGTGCCTGATAACGCGGATCGGCCAGTAACCCTTCCTGACGCCGGAGTTCCTGCTGCGCCGCAATCACCTGCGGCCCTGTGTCAAACGTGGCGATAAACTGTTGCAGGGCATCGACGCTGGCATTACCCACCGGCTGGTCTTTAATGCGTGCCAGCCATAAATCGGCGGCGGGAGAACGCCCTTCGTTGGTGGCAGCAACCTGTTTGATCAGCCCCACTGCTCTGGCGTCATCACCCTGCTCAAAGGCCATCTGCGCCAGTTGCAGGCGAAGCTGAACATCGCCCGGATACTGATTATTCAGCGCCTGAAGCTGCGCCTGAGCACGGGCTTTTTGCCCCGGAAGGCGGGCGACCAGTTGCCAGTATTCAACGGCCAGATCCAGCGTTGGTGGCTCACCGCCAAAAAGTTCGTCGTACTGCGCTCTGGCTTCATCCAGCCGCCCTGCCGTCGCCAGCAGACGCGTCTGTTGCAGCTTTTGCTGCATTTCCGGCGAGGCGATTTTCAGGCTGAGTTCTGCCTGCCGGTAATCGTCAGAGCCGGGCGCCACCTGTTTGATTTTTTCCAGTTGCTGCTGCGCTTTGCCCTGATCGCCTTCACGCAAAAGCAAACGCAAACGGGCCGACAGTACCTTAGGGTTCTGCGGATCCATCAGTTCCAGGCGGAAAAGCGACTGACGCACTAAATCATCCTGATGGCTGGCCTCCCCGACCCGCACCTGCTCCAGCAGCCACTGTTCGGGAGAAACCACCGGCACTGAAATTGCAGGCGCAGCCAGCAGAGCCAGCCCTAACGTCAGGGCCAGCCGGTTAAGAGGAAAATGCACTTTGGGACAGGTGTTCACGTGCTTATTCCTGATCATCATCAGACAGACGACGACGCGCCAGAGAACGCAGGCCGGTCCACAACAGAATCGCAGCCAGCAGCACCACGATCACCGCCATCACCGCCAGCAGAACCGGATGGGTAGCCAGCGCATTCCACACGCGCTCCCACCAAGGCAGATGGCCGACGTAATAAGTGTCGCCCACTCTCAGACTGGTGACGCCTGAATCACGCACCACGCTGACCGATCCAAAGACCTGCGCGCGCTGTTTGGTGTCCTGCATTGATGTGTTGAGCATTTCAAAGCCTTTCGGGCTGTTGGCCATCAGCGCCACGACGCTGCGCTGGTCAAAATACGGTGACTGCATACCGACTACCGCGGCGATCGGGCCCTGAGAAGTGATTTGCGAACGGGTATCGACCTGAGCATCGCTCGCCGGCGACGTATTGTCCGGCAGCGGAGTCTGGCGGATTGGCGTATTCACCACGTCCCGCGCGGCAGTGATCAGCAGATTGGCTTTTTTATCATCGCGCATACTGTCGTCACGCAGACCTTCCGGCAGACTGCCGATCACCAGTAAATCCGCATCGGTCGATTTGGCTTTCGCGGTATCTTCGGTCAGTCCGACGCCCAGCGCCGGATAACCGGTCAGCGCGCCGATATTGCCCATCGCATTAAGCAGCGTAGTCAGCTGAACCGGCTGCGGTTGCGGCTGAACCAGCACCAGCGTCTGGGACAAATCGGCCATGCGGCTGAACGGGAAACCGGCATTAGCGAACGCACGCAAATCCGGCATCGCCATAAAGTGACGATAACCGGAGAAGTCGATGGTCGAACTGTCGTCAATCACCACATGATTAGGCACCGTGGTGTAGGTTTCGCAGCGACCTTCTGTGCCGCTGGCCAGCAACGAGGTGTAGTCGAAATCAAAGCGCATCTGGTTTACGGCACCCAATTTCAGCGCCGGAATGTTCAGATCTTTGCTGCCATCCAGTAACCCCTGTAACAGGGAAAGACGCAGCAGTTGTGAATCCTGATCGTGACCGGTTTTCAGGGTCAGGTCCTGCACAAACTGGTTATTCAGGCTGATGCTCAGGCGCGAAGTATTTTTCAGCTGCGGCGACGTATAGCGATATTTCAGCCGCATATCGATACCGTTACTGTTGATAAGGAACAGATCCGGCGGCAGATTGATATTGAGCGTAATCGGGTTTGGCTGAATACCGTCCGACTGCAACTGTTCGGCGTACTGTTTCAGTTCGCCAAAATTCATCGGGCGATCGGTGCGCACCCAGTTTGGCGCATCGTACGGCTGACGCGGCTGGATCTGGTCAACATTATCCACGCCGATGGTTTCGCCACGGAACAGAATATTCCCCTGCGCGATGCCTCTTACCGCCGTGAGTAAATCCTTATCGTCACGCCCTAAAATCAGCAGCATTTTGACATAGGGATTATCCGGGCGGCTGACCATCTGCACCACCGGCCCTTTCACCGGCGGCAACCCTTTGAGGAAATCCGGGCGCTTGTCGTTGGTGGCGAAGACAATGGCATGACTGTCCGGCAGCTGGTTATACAGCGCCGGGAACGACTGACCGCGCCACTGCGCTTTGGTCCCGAACCAGGAGGCGAGAATCGCCGCCGCCTGCTGCTGGGTGGCGTCCGGCGACGCGGCAAATACCATCGGTAAATCCAGCGGACGACTGTCACGCGCATCAAAGAACGGCACCGGGAAATGCGCCAGATCGTTGCTCAGCGGCAATTTTTGGTATTGCAGACTGAGAGAGCTGCCCTTGCCTATTTCCAGCCACAATGTGGTATTGGCCGGGTTTTCACAGACATTCTGATAATGGCCGATAAACTCCAGGCGGATGCGGTTGAAGTCCGTGACATAGCGCGGATCAATCGCCATCTGTAAGTGGTTTTTCTTGCCAAGCTGGTCTTTGTCGATCACTTCAACGCCCATCAGCTGGTCATTGAGATATACCTTGAGATGCGACTGTACCGGGATCAGCGACGGCGACGGTGTGAATTCCAGGTTCAGCATCGCCTGTGTCACCACTTCATCACTGCGCACACCGAATTCAATCTGACCGTTAGGCTGAATGCCGCGCAGGGTAATCGCACCCGGCGTCGGCGCGACATCCGCAAATGGCAGCGTGATATTGCGCACCGGCGCGCCCGGAATGATCATCGGATCCACCGCCGGTGCGACCACCGGTAACGTCGCCTGCGTCTGAGCCGGTGGCGTCATATTGTCCGCAGAGACGGCAGGAACTGGCTGATTGCCTGAACCGGCTGGTGCTGGCGCACTGAAAGCCGGCACCGCTGAACCCATCGCCAATGACATCAGGGCGGATGCCATCAAAATTGTTAGAGGGAGTCTTTTCATTATTTCGTCATCATCAGGTTGGGTTCATCAGGCTGAACGGACAGTGGCGGATTTCGCGGCGCAAAAGACAGCAGCCAGCCGCCAAATGACCGGGTGCGGGAGGTCAGCGGACGGAAACGTTGCGGCGCAATATCCAGCATCCGCAGGTAGCCGCGGATCCCCAGACCCAGCACTTCGCGCAGGCTTTCCATAGGTTTGTCCTCAGGGAAACTGTCTTCGCGTAATACCCAGCTGTCTGCACGGGCAAAAGTACATTGAATGAAATCAATATGTTGTTGCGTGGTGAGTGGCAGAAGCTGCATTCCCATGCTGGTGCCAAACACACGGCTGATTTGCATCGGGAAAGTGTATTCCTGCTGACCGCGGCGCAGTAATAACGTGACATTGTCACCGGCTTTAAACTGGCTGGCGCTTTCTGTTTCCAGCCCGACGCCGTTGTCCGAGTAATCCTGTACGGTACAGACGTAAATGTGGCCGTCCGGTTTTATCAGCGACGCAGGCATTCTGGCTTCAACACGGTGCGCCTGGCGCACCTGTTTCGATTCAAACGCCACGGCAATCGCCCCGCCGAGAATGATCATGTTGTAAATTACCCACGCCATACTCACCAGCACGGTCAGGATTTCATCCGGGCGACCATAAATAACGCGGTAAATGCCGAAGAATAAACCGGCCAGATTAAGCAGCATCAGGATCTGATAAGGGCGGCTGATTTTCCAGTCAACGTAAGCGTGCTTATTCAGGCCACCTTTGGCGGTGACGTTAAATTTACCGGCATGCGGATTAAACAGCGCCACCGTGGTTGGCCTGGCGATATACCACGCCAGCACGGTTTCGTAGATTTCATTCCAGAAGGAATGGCGGTATTTGCCCTGAACGCGGGAGTTGGTCAGGCTGGCATGGATCATGTGCGGCAGGACATAGAGCGCTATCGCGATCGCCGGTGCATAAATGATGTAGGCGTGTAACAACAAAAACGCCAGCGGCGCGGTCAGGAAGATAAGCCGGGGGATCCCTGCCAGAAAGTGCATCATGGCGTTGGCATAACACAGCCGTTGCGCCAGTTTCAGCCCTTTGCCAAACAGAGGATTATCGAGACGGAAGATCTGCACCATCCCGCGCGCCCAGCGGATACGCTGACTGACGTGGGCGGAAAGACTTTCGGTCGCCAGCCCCGCAGCCTGCGGAATACGGATATACGCCGAGCTGTAGCCGTGGCGGTGCATACGCAGCGAAGTGTGGGCATCTTCGGTCACGGTTTCCACCGCAATACCCCCGATTTCATCAAGCACATCACGACGTAACACAGCGCAGGAACCGCAGAAGAAGCTGGCATCCCACAGGTCGTTGCCATCCTGTACCAGTCCGTAAAACAGTTCATTTTCGTTCGGCGTGCGGCGCATACGTCCGAGGTTGCGTTCAAACGGATCCGGCGAGAAAAAGTGATGCGGCGTCTGCATCATGCTGAGTTTCTTATCTTTAAAGAACCAGCCGACGGTCAGTTGCAGGAAAGAACGGGTCGGCACGTGGTCGCAATCAAAAATCGCCACCAGCTCACTTTTAGCCTGTTTCAGCGCGTTATTGATGTTACCGGCTTTAGCGTGCTCATGCGTTTCACGCGCAATATATTTGATACCAATTTCGTGGGCAAAATCCGCGAACTCCTGACGGTTGCCGTCATCAAGCAGGTAAATGGTGAGTTTTTCACGGGGCCAGTCCAGCCCGAGCGCCGCATACAACGTCGGTTTCACCACGCTGAGATCTTCGTTGTAGGTTGGGATCATCAGATCAACCGTCGGCCAGGTCGAGACATCCTCAGGCATCGGCACAGGTTTACGATTAAGCGGCCAGATGGTCTGGATATAACCGAGCACCAGCACGGTCCAGGAATAGGTTTCCGCCCCCAGCAGCAGTAAACCGCAGATCAGGCTCAGCGGATCATCCCAGTTCAGGGTCGAGGTGTAGCGCCACCATAAATAGCGGCAGGAAATGGTCAGCGATAAGACAATCATCATCAGCGCCGGGAAACGCCCCGGAATGTGCCGGATAATCATCGCAATGCTCCACAGGAGCACCACAAAAATAAACTGGGCGATATACCCAAATGGCTGGGAAATGCAGAACATGGCCAGTGTAAAGGCCACCAGCCCCGCCATCAGCATCAGAACGCGCCTTACGGCGCGGTTCATTTTTCCGAGACGACGTGTGATATGCGTTTCCATCGGGCTGTGTGTTACCCGTTTTGGCAACGATTCCAGCCAGAGATGGATCCTGTTTCGCAGTCGTTGCGGCCACTGAGTGTAAACGATGCCCCCGCGGGTTTTTCCTGCGGGAATAATGATCAGCAACCACAGGCTTTGAACGAGATAACGCAGGGGATCGGCGATACACACGCGCCAAGGCGAAATTTGCGGATACCAGCGGGTTCTCTGCGCGCCGACACGCTGCCAGGCTGGCGATTCAAAACGCAGAAACAGCCAGCAGATCGCCACACAGAGAATCATCATGCCGGAAGCAATACGCGACGAGTTTGCCTGCCGGTAAAGGCGGTAACGGTGCTGCAATTCCTGCATAACGGGCGGGACAAAAAACACGTTCAACAGGCCGTTCATTTTGCCGGGCTCCGCAACGCTTGCGGCTGACGAAGATTGAGCAGGAACCAGTTCGCCAGCGTATTTATTTCACGGGCAATCTTGCTGTTATCTTTCCATTCCCCGACCGGTTGTTTCGCCGCCAGCGATTCCGCCATGGCTTCATCACGATGTAAAATCACCGGGATCAATGCCGGGAGAGTTTCCTGCCATAACAACAGAATATCTTGCTGCAACTGGCTGGAAGGAACGAACTGATTAAGCAGATAGCGACCATTTGGCGCTAAGGCGTGCTGGTGTAAACGAAGGTGAGACTGGGTATCGGCGTGCAAAAGCACCACAGTGCTGTCGGCCAGTGACTGCGCAGGCAGAGGATCAGCCGCCGGAGAATCAATCAGGATCCAGTCGTAAACGCCGGTATTTTTAAGCTGCGTGAGCGCTTTTTGCCAGTCGAAATCAGCCTCACTGACATCTTCACCTGAAACATGACCGTAAGGCAGAAAGTCGAGACGGGCATGATAACGCATCGCTGATTTTTGCCAGGCTTCTCCGGCTTTGTGCGCGCAGCACCAGCCACGTGCCTGAGCGAAAGGCATACCAAAATGCAAACGCAGCACATTTTCCGGCGAAAAGTCGATCACCAGAACTTTTTCATTCAGTTGCGCGAGCCCCCAGGCCAGTGCGGCGGTCACCGAGGTGGTGCCGGTACCGCCACGAAACCCCTGTAACGCGATGACAGCCATACTATTTCTTCTCCGCGCCGTGTTCGGCGAATTGCGCCAACTCAGCCAGTAATGGCCAGCGGGACATTAGTTGCGGAATTTTTTCTTTACGGGCTATATCGACGTAATGTAATTCTGACAAGGAAAAAAGGTGACTCAGTGCATAAAAATCGTCATCTCTGGACGGTTCGGATTCTTCTGAGTCTGCAATATTGGCCGCCACCGTTCCTCTCCCTGCTTCAATCCAAAGGCTGATACTTCAGCACTAGCAAAATTGCCAGGCGTGAATAGGCATTTTAGTATCAAACATTATTGTGAAGAATTATGATTATTTAATGTAGCAATGATAGAATTTATTATACTCACATTTATCATTGTGTCCCAGCAGACTTTTAATCAAAACTGGCTTTTAATCAAAACCAAACAGAAGCAGATTAACTATATGGCACTCTCCTTTTCATTGGGCATGAAGCAATTCTGGAATGGTTTAGGCCAGATGCAGGCTCAGGGGCTTTACTGGGTTAACACCGACAGCCAGGAAGCGGCGTATCGTCTGAGTGGTCAGGCACTTGAGGCTCAGCGGGGAGAAGTTTCTGTCAGCCTGTTTTTTCCACAGCACAATTTAATTTGTTCTGTTGATGAAAACAGACTAACGGATGACAATATCCTTATCACCCATTTGCATAAATACCCGAAGCAAACGTTTTATTATCAACTCGCCGATGGCAAAAAAGCGTTTCTGGGGTTGCCCGCCGATATTAATCGTCTGTCTATTCCCCCTGCTTCTTTAATGATTTTATTACTTCCTGCCGTGCGCTGTCAGGACGTAAAAGATAAAAAACTTTCCCGCTGGCTGAGTGAAATTCAGTCAGGCGCTAATAGTAAAGGGGCAACACTGCTTATTATCTGCTACGGCGATGGCATTAATGCGGTGAAATCCCGCTTACATTCATCCCACCGGAATATATACGGCCTTGCTGATTTAAAAACCGATGTGAACCCGAACCAGTGGGGCATCTCCTGGTGGCATGACCCTCTGGGTGCTGAAGCCAATACGCTTTATCCGGTTATCCCGCGCGGTAACGGCTGGGCGATCCAGAAAGACGCCGCTTCTTCAGGCTCAGCTCAAACCGGTGATGATCAATGGATGTTGCTGGCAGAGCGATCAGTGCTTGAAGGAGCGCCTGCACTTTCCGAACGCTGGTTCCTTTTCGACGGCAACGACGCGCTGACCGAAAGAGCCACGCACGCCCGTTCTGCCACGGTTATTTTTGCGCTGGCGGGTAACGATGAAGTGGAAGTGCTCGCACGGCAGATTCACCTTTTGCGCATTCAGCGCGGCAATGGGTTAAAAATTGTTGTGCGTGAGATGAATTCTTCCCTGCGCTATGTCGATCAGCGTCTGTTGCAGGCCTGCGGTGCCAATCTGGTCGTGCCTCACGCTGCACGCCTTTCAAACTTTCTGACCTTACTGGATGATCTGCAAAATCTGACGTTTACCCGTCATGTGCCGCAGGACATCGAGGTGTTGCTGGACAGCCGTTTGCCTACGCATCATAAGGGATATCTGCCGCTGCCAGTGTTTTGCGACGTGATGCGCGATATCTGGGATCACGCCGCGCTGGCAACCGAATCACGCGGGATTTTAATTTCACTGCGCCCTGCCGCCGGGATCAGCCCGCAGCAGGCAATGTCGCTTTGTTCCCTGCGCCGCGACGGCGATATTCTGACCGTGACAGACCGCCATCTGTATTTGTTCCTGTCGAACTGTCAGGTCAGCGATGTCGAAAACGTATTGGCTTTCCTGTTTAATCTGCCGGTGAAAGAAGTCTTCAGCAGTCAGACTTTCTGGAGTCACGAACTGGATATTCAGACACAAGTTCGCCGTCTGGCCGCCAAACCCCCGATGGCAAATCCGGTGTCAGAAGCACAGCCTTATGTGGCGCATAAAGCAGAACCTTTGAAACGTGCGCAGGTTCATCAGCCCGTTCCCATCACGCTGGCCGTGAGCGATACACCAGTTATTAACACGCCGGAGTAAGAGAAATGGACATTCAGGATATTATCGAAATTTTCATTCTGGCGGCGGTGGTTTTTATCCCGCTGGGATATGCCCTGCGCAGCCGTTTGCCGCACTGGAAAAACCGCTTTGCGACGCGATTTCTTTCACCGCGTTATTTAACCCCCATAACCATCAGCAGCATCAATAAGATCCGCAAAGGCTCCGCAACTTTGCCTGAAAATTCTGCGGCTACAGGGAAATCCAAAACTTCATTATGAACGAATCGCACTCCTCTTCTCCGCGTTTGCGGATCTGGCAATCCTGGCGTGGACTTGGCGCATGGAACTACTATTTCTTATTGAAATTTGTTCTGCTTTCACAGGGTTATCTCAATTTTGACGCATTAAGCAACCTGGTCTTTGCCGCGGTATTGTTATTCCCGCTACGCTCCCTTCGCCTGCATCGCTGGCGACAATGGGTTGCCCTGCCGTTCGGCCTTGCACTGCTTTATCACGATACGTGGCTGCCGGGCTGGCGTTCCATTGTAAATCAGGGAGCAGACGTCGCAGGTTTCAGTGTCAGTTATCTGCTTGAACTGGCCGATCGCTTCATTAACTGGCAATGGATTGCGGTCGCTTTTGCCCTGCTGGTCGGTTATCTGTTTATTTCACAGTGGCTGCGCCTGACGACATTCACCGTGACAGCCCTGTTATGGGTTAATCTCAGCGGTGTAATCATGCCGTTGTTTACGCATTCACCGGCACCGGTTGTGGCGCAAAATACCGCTGCGGCTCCGGCACAAGTGGCCCCATCCGGTACCGACAATACGGTTAACGGTCCGCCGACCAATGCCAATCTGAATGCGTATCTCGATCAGTTCTATCAAAACGAACGCCGCAAGGCGACGAAGTTTCCTGATGCCCTGCCTGCAGACGCGCAGCCTTTCGATCTGCTGGTGATCAATATCTGCTCGCTGGCCTGGTCTGATCTGGACGCGGTGAATCTTTCGAATTCGCCGTTGTGGTCGCGCTTTGATTTTGTGTTCAGCAATTTCAACTCGGCTACCGCTTACAGCGGCCCGGCATCAATTCGCCTGCTGCGCGCGAGTTGCGGCCAGCCATCACACCACGATTTGTATCAGCCAGCCGGTCAGCAATGTTATCTGTTTGACGATCTGGCGCGTCTGGGCTTTACCCCGCAGCTGGCGATGGATCACACCGGCGTGTTCGGTAATTACATCGGCAATCTGCGTGATGATGCGGATATGAAAGCCCCGCTGATGTCGCAGGCCGGTCTGGGTTATGAACTGACCTCTTTCGACGGGTCGCCGATTTTCAACGACGGACAATTGTTCTCCCGCTGGCTTGAGAATCAGGAAAAAGCCGGCACCGCGCGTACCGCGACCTTCTTCAACCTGATCCCGCTGCATGACGGCAACCGTTACGTGGGCAGCAATAAAGGGGCTGACTACCATAACCGCGCACAGACGCTGCTTAATCAGCTAAACACCTTTATGGATCAGCTGGATAAATCGGGTCGTAAAGTGATGCTGGTGGTGGTACCTGAACATGGCGCGGCACTGGTGGGCGATAAGATGCAGATTTCCGGCCTGCGTGATATCCCGAGTCCGGGCATCACTCACATCCCGGTCGGTGTGAAGTTCTTTGGTATGCAGGCAGCGCATGCGCCGTCTCCGATGAAAATTGACGGTCAGAGCAGCTATCAGGCGATTTCAGAAATGGTCGCCCGCGCGGTCGACGGTAAAGTCTTTACCACGCCGGCCATGGATTGGAAAAGCTTCGCGTCGAACCTGCCGCAAACCCCGCTGGTGTCTGAAAATGAAAACTCAGTGGTAATGGAATATCAGGGGAAAATCTATATTCGCCTGAATGGCGGGGGATGGGTGCCGTATCCGAGCTGATGCTATTTTGTGGGCTCGTCGCCCACACCAACAAAAACCTGGGTTGCCACCCAAACGGCCTCAAGGTCAAGACCGTGGGCGTCGGCCCACACCGACTTTGGTCAAGGTCAGGTTCAACACCTTGGGTTGCCACCCAAACTGGCCTTAAGGTCAAGACCGTGGGCTCGCCGCCCACACTGGCCCAAAGGGTTTTAAACGAAACCCTTTGGAATCCTGCGTTTTTTTAACTGCGCGCTCTGCTCGCTGGCTATGTTTCAGGTACCACAGTGATAGCCGCAAAATCCCGCCGCTGCGCGGTTCCCTCCCTTCGGGTTGCAACCCGCGTAAAAAGACACGCGGTTTTCCACCTCTCGTCCGGCGGTATTTTGGAACCGGCCTCAGGCCTTTACTTCACAACCTTACTTGTTCTGTTTTGTTTTTAAAAGCCAAGGGCGGTTCAGAAATCTTGCTGAACGGAGCGGCTTCGAGACCTTTGGCTCGAAGACCGAGAGAAGGCACCGCGCAGCGGCAAGATTTCCAGCCTGTCGCAGTGGCACCTGAAACATAGTGTCCAGCGATAGCGCGAAGTGAAAAAAGCGCGGAGTCCAGAGGCCCGCGCGTTACCGGGTCTCTGGTCGGTGTGGGCCGACGCCCACGACCTTGACCTTAACCTTAACCTTAACCTTAAGGCCAGTTTGGGTGGCAACCCAAGGTGATGGTGTTGGTTTTGAATTTAAAAGCCGCCTGTGTCCGGCATTGACACTCTCATTCTGCAAATAACTGGTCATACACATGCTGCAAATGCCGGCTCATTCTTGCTTTGGCCCCTGCGCCATCTTTCGCCAGAATCGCGTCTAAAATCCCCTGATGATCGGCATTCATTTCACGGGCAAAATCCACTTCGGTGTAATGACTTTCTAAGCGCATGAACCGGCGTGAACGGCGTTTATCCCACAGGTATCCCATCATATCGTGCAGCACTTCATTGCCGGTCATTTCACTGATCATCAGATGGAACCGACGGTCAGCTTCGAGGAAAGCATCGTTATTGGCATTAAGCTTATTTAGCTCATCGGCAATTTCTTTCAGCTTCACCCGCTGCTCGTCGGTACCGTTAATCGCCGCCAGTTCTGCCGTCATCGCTTCATAAACCTGACGCGCTTTCACCAGCGACTGCAGGCTGAATTCTTCTTCATTACTGACCGTCTGCTGTGCGGCTGGCGTTGCCTGTGGCAGCGGGTCACTGACGTAGACGCCATTGCCGGTACGGATTTCCACCCAACCGGTAATCTCCAGCGCAATCAGCGCCTCGCGGATGGAAGAACGGCTGACGCCCAGCTGTTTGGAAAGGTCACGCTCGGACGGGATCATCGCCCCCGGCGCAAATTGCCCGGTGTTGATGCAGTTAATCAGTACATTTGAAATCTGGCGATACAGCCGTTCAACTTTCAGGGTGGGTAATTCCATTATTGTCTCCGTGTTCTTGCTGAATCGCAGATCTGTTATCCCGATCACATTAATCATCGGTTTGATACTGAATCATATACCGGTCTGATGGCCTGACCAGCAGACCACCTGACCAGACCGCGCATTAAGATTGAACTTATCACCGGCCATGCGTCAACTACATTCAGAGAGTCAGTAAACAATTTTAAGGAAAACACATGGAACAGACATGGCGTTGGTACGGCCCGAACGATCCGGTTTCGCTTGATGATGTGCGTCAGGCTGGCGCAACTGGCGTGGTCACCGCCCTGCACCATATTCCTAACGGTGAAGTCTGGCCGGTAGAAGAAATTCTAAAACGTAAGGCGATCATCGAAGCTAAAGGTCTGGTGTGGTCGGTTGTCGAAAGCATTCCGGTGCATGAGGAAATCAAAACCCGCAGCGGAGATGTTGAAAAGCACATTGCTAACTATCAGCAATCTATTCGTAATCTGGCGGAATGCGGCATTTATACGGTTTGTTATAACTTCATGCCGGTTCTGGACTGGACACGCACCGATCTGGGTTATTTGCTGCCGGACGGTTCACGCGCCCTGCGCTTCGACCATATCGCTTTCGCAGCATTTGAATTGCATTTGCTCAAACGTGAAGGCGCGACATCTTATTACAGCGCGGATGAGCAAAAACAGGCAGCCGACTATTTTGCAGCGATGACGCAGGCCGAGAAAGATCAGCTTGTGTCTAACATCATCGCCGGGCTGCCGGGTGCAGAAGAAGGCTATACGCTGGATCAGTTCCGGGCGCGTCTGGCGACTTACGACGGGATTGATAAGGCCAGGCTGCGTGAAAACATGGCGCACTTCTTGCGCAGTATTGTGCCAGTGGCAGAGCAGTGCGGATTAAGTCTGGCGGTTCACCCGGATGATCCGCCGCGCCCTATCCTCGGTCTGCCGCGCATTATCTCCACCATTGAAGATATGCAGTGGCTGAAAGAAACCGTCGACAGTATCCATAACGGTTTCTGCTTCTGCACCGGTTCTTACGGCGTGCGTGAAGATAACGACCTGGTGAAAATGATGACCGATTACGCCGACCGCGTTCACTTCATCCACCTGCGCGCCACGCTGCGCGAAGAAGTTCCGGGCAGTTTCCATGAAGCCGACCATCTCGACGGTGATGTGGATATGGTTGCGGTCATCAAAGCAATTCTCACCGAAGAGCAAACCCGCCGCCGCGCAGGTAATTTGCGCGCTATCCCGATGCGTCCGGATCACGGCCATCAGATGCTGGATGATTTGCATAAGAAAACCAATCCGGGGTATTCGGCGATTGGACGCCTACGCGGATTAGCGGAACTGCGGGGTGTGGAGCGGGCTTTGAAACAGAGCTTCTTTAGCGAGTAATGTTTTCTCCTCCCCCTGCGAAGGGGGAGGAGAAAAGCAAAAAATCAAAAATGATACGCCACGGCGTTTTCCTGCTCCGGCCACGGATGTGATTTATAGGGTTTGGCCGGATAGTTGATCTCCACACTCCGGCGACGAAAATCACTTGGACTCACCCCTACCCGTTTGCGGAATACCCGCGAGAAATATAACTGATCGTCGTATCCCACCACGCGGCCAATCGTCGCAATGGATTCCTGGGTGGTTTGTAACAGCAGCTTGGCGCGGATCACCCGCTGATCTTCACGCCAGCGCAGAATATTGATCCCCACCTGCTCGCGGAACAGATGGGCCAGCCGTGATGGTGACAGGCAAACGTGGCGAGCCACTTCATCAATGCGCAATTCTCCGGCCAGATTTCCGGTAATGAACTGGCAGGCTTCGATAACGCGTGGATCCATAATTTTTTGCGGACTCTGCGGATCTTCTTCCATTGCGCGCAGCAGCAGGCGCTCCAGCAGATTCATCCCCAGCTCCTCACAGAAACGACGACCTGATTTTTGGGTTTGCTCGATGTTGGCAAACAGACGGTCGAATTCCAGTAATAAGGTGTTATTCGGTAATGAAAGACGCCCGACGTCGCGGGTTTTGGTGTGCCACTCCAGCCAGTCTGCCCAGTAGGCGCGCGGGCGGAAATATACCCAGCGGTGATACCAGGAATCGGCGTTAGCGGAACGGCTGTAGAGATGGCGGGCTTTCGGCGGGAATAACAGCAGATCGCCAGGATTGCAGTAGAACGTATCTTCGCCGTCGAAGACTTTACCCTGCCCTTTGACAGTCAGGTTAAGAATGTAACCTTTCATGCCGCCCGGACGGTCGATGGCGAAATCCAGTGGCCCGTCAGCAAGGATCGGTGTCATACCGGCGACCAGATAGGCGTTGAAACTGTAACCCGGTAACAGCGGATTTTGCTGCTGATCCTGAATCATACGGTGATACATCGAACCTCCCGAGACTTCACGTGGCTATGGACTTTTTATCTATTCTAATCGTCGATGAAAACGCTGCCAATAATTGTTACTTTTTTGTGAACAACCACGCGTTTTTACGGCATTTAACCGGTCAGATGGTCAAATGCCGCAGGTAACAAGCTGTGAAAGCGTTATCACAAAACCGGTTTAAACCGTCTTTTTAGCTTTCTGTTTGTAGCGGTCGAAGATAACCGCCGCCAGCAGGATCAGACCACGTACCACATACTGCGAGAAGGGAGAAATGTTCAGCAGGTTCATCGCATTCTCCACTGTCCCCAGGATCAGGATCCCCGATACCACGTAGGAAATCTTACCGATACCGCCTTTCAGCGAAACGCCACCCAGCACGCAGGCTGAGATGACGATCAGCTCAAAGCCCAGCGACGTCATTGGCTGGCCGCTGGTCATACGCGACGCCAGAATGATGCCCGCCGCCGCTGATACCAGGCCAGACAGCACGAAGATGATGATTTTGGTACGCACCACCGGCACACCGGCCAGACGCGCCGCATCTTCATTACCGCCAATCGCCAGCGTGTTTCGGCCAAATGTGGTTTTGTTCAGCAGCAGACCAAAGATAATCAGACAGCCGACTGTCAGCCAGATTGGCGCAGGCAGTCCCAGCCAGTTGGCGTAACCGAGTGCGAAGAAACGTTCGTCCTCGATACCCACCGCTTTACCGTCAGAAATGATGTACGCCAGACCGCGCACAATCTGCATGGTGGCAAGCGTGGTGATCAGGGCGTTAATTTTCAGACGGGCGATAACAAAACCGTTGAGTAAACCGGTCAGCATTCCGAGCAGTAAACCGGCAGCGACGCCAATCCACAGGCTTTCGGTCATGTTGATGACCACCGCTGTGGTGACCCCCGCACAGGCAATCACTGACGCGACAGATAAGTCAAAGTCACCGGAAGCCAGACAGAACAGCATCCCGCAGGCCACCATGCCGGACATCGAAATGGCCAGTCCCAGCCCTTTCATGTTGATGAAAGAACTGAAGTTCGGCACAAAAATGGTACAGGCGAGAAACAGCACGGCGAACACCACTAACATGCCGTAACTGTCCCAGATACGCATCAGACCTTGTCCGCTGCGTGATGCGGCTGAAGGTTGATCCGGTTTGGCTGAATTGGTTGTCATACTCGACATAATATTTTTGCTCCTCAGTCAGGCAGCGTCAGGGGCAGAATCAAGGTCTGGCGTCCGCAACATGGCGAGCCCCAGCGCTTTTTCTTCGGTGGCTTCGTCGTGGGACAGTTCACCGGAGACAGCGCCTTCGCGCATCACCACAATTCTGTCCGCCAGACCCAGCACTTCCGGTAAATCACTGGACGCAAACAGCACCGCAATGCCCTGTTTCGCCAGTGAGTAAATCACGTTGTAAATTTCATGCTTGGCGCCAACGTCAATCCCGCGCGTCGGTTCGTCGAGCAAGATGACTTTCATGTCTTCCGACAACCAGCGACCCAAAATGGCTTTTTGCTGATTACCGCCGGAAAGGTTCATGATCAGCTGCTGATCGCTCGGTGTTTTGATGTTCAGCGCTTCGATGTGCTTACGCGCATTTTTCACTTCCCAGGCGTTGTTGATCAGGCACCCCGCTTTCACCGTTTTCCGGCGGGCGCTGATGTTGATATTGTCGCGCACCGAGTGCACAGGAATGATACCGTCGGCTTTGCGATCTTCCGGACACAGCATGATGCCCTGGCGGATTGCGTCTGCCGGTTTACGGATGTTCAGCACCTTCCCGTCGAGACGCAGTGTGCCGCCAGTGACGCGCGTGCCGCCGAATAATCCCTTCATCAGCTCACTGCGACCGGCGCCTACCAGCCCGAACAGACCGACGATCTCGCCCTGACGCACGCTCAGGCTGATCGGTGTTTTCACGCCCGGTGCTTTAACCTGATCCAGCTGCAAACGTACTTCGCCGTGCGGACGCGGCGCGTAGCCGTAAATGTCGTCCAGATTACGGCCGACCATCGCCTGCACCAGCTTGCTGTTATCCACCTGCGTCATGTCGTCAAAGGTACGCACATAGCGGCCATCCTTGAAAACAGTGACAGCGTCACTTAATGCGAATATCTCCTCCATTCGGTGTGAGACATATAAAATCACACGTCCTTCTGCGCGTAACTCGCGGATAACACGGAATAATTGTTCGATTTCACGGGCAGAAAGCGAACTGGTAGGTTCATCAAATGCAATGATTTTGGCGTTTCGCGCCAGCGCTTTGGCGATCTCCACCATCTGCCACTGACCGATGGAAAGATATTTCAGCGGAGTATCGGGATCGATATCCAGCCCGAGGTGTTCGAGCTGAATTTTGGTTTCATAGCGCAGCAATTTGCGGTTCACAAAACCGTGTTTGCTGGGCAACTGTCCGAGATAAATGTTCTCAGCCACCGTCATTTCCGGTACCAGATGTAATTCCTGATAAATAATCGCCACACCGGCATCGAGCGCATCGGTGGTGTTATTGAAAGCGACCTGCTGACCTCTGATGTGAATATTGCCCTGCGAAGGCTGATAGTTACCGCTGAGGATTTTCAGCAGCGTCGATTTACCCGCGCCATTTTCGCCCATCAGCGCATGGATCTGCCCGGCATAACAATTGAAAGAAATCCCGTCCAGCGCTTTCACGCCCGGAAAAGTTTTACCAATGTTATGGAATTCCAGATACGGCGTGGCCGCATCAAACTCCGTCAGTGACGGTGTCAGCAAAGGCGTCTTGTTTGAAGATTGCTGAGTCATAGTGGCTACCTGGAAATTAAGTAAAGTTGAATGCACGCCACTGCACAGCAGAAAACAGTTCGTAAAACTTCCTGTCGTCCGCCATGCAGCAGCGTCTCTCCCCTTCATACTTCAAGTCGCAGATGCGTTGGCTACGCTTACTCACCCGAATCACTTACTTATGTAAGCTCATCGGGACTCGCTCACTTGCCGCCTTCCTGCAACTCGAATTATTTAGGGGTATTGCTTGTTTCAACCACATCTGAAGATCACATAAGACCTTTCTTCTTCAACTCTTCTTTGAAGTTGTCGCGGGTGATCAGGACAACATCAGTCACTTCGGTGAATTTCGGTGGTTCAACGCCTTTGGTGACCCATTCGTTCAGCATCTGGATACTTTTATAACCGTGGATATCCGGACTCGGTAACAGGGAACCGTAGAAGCCGGTTTGCGCGCTTTTTGACAGCTCATTGACCGCATCCACACCATTGATGCCGATGCCGATCACGTTAGCCGCTTTAAAGCCCTGGCCTTCTGTTGCACGCACACCACCGAGAACGGTGTTGTCGTTCATGCCGATAATCAGCCAGTTTTTCACTTCAGGATGCTGAACTAACAGGGAGTTACCGGCGTCCAGTGCGCCCGGGATATCGTTAGATTTGGTCGGGACTTTATAAATTTGTTTTTCCGGGAAACCGGCAGCTTTCAGCGCATCCATAGAACCGGAAGTACGGCGACGTGCAGTGTCCAGCTCATCAGCGGTAATCGCCATCACGCCGGTATCTGCCACTTTCCAGCCGCGTTTTTGCATTTCTTTATACAATTCCTGCCCCTGACGTTCACCGATTTTGGTCGCGGCCATCATTACTAATGGCACTTCTTCCATTGGTTTGCCTTTGGCATTCACAAACTGGTCATCTACCTGGATAACTTTCATGTCATAGCTGCGCGCTTTCGCCATGATGGCTGGCCCCAGACGCGGATCCGGCGTACAGATAACAAAACCTTTCGCACCGTTTGCCGCCAGACTGTCGATGGCATTCAGCGTTTTTTCACCATCCGGTACAGCAATTTTGATGACCTCAAAGTTCAGATCCTTACCGGCTTTATCTGCAAAGCGCCATTCAGTCTGGAACCACGGCTCTTCGGGCTGTTTAACCAGAAAACCCAGCTTTGGATTTTCGGCTGCCATAGCTGAATGTGACATAACGGCTGCTAACCCGACCGCCGCTAATGCCTTAGTGAATTTATGCATGATGTTCTCCGACTTTTATTGTTGTTTTTCACAATCGCAGTCTCAAATCTGATGGTTTGCCGCGTTCATGAAAACGTTATCAGTAGCGTAAGGAAACAAAGTGAAGTGCGGCGAAGTCCGATATATAGCGAATTTACGTCACACTCTCCTGTAAGACGGGTTAAGTTTTAGCGGTAATTTTGCAGCGGAATGTAGAGCGCTATCACACGGCGGGAAAACAGCAGGTTTGTACATAGATATAGCGATTTTAGCCAAACGCTAACATTTGACCAACCTCACAGAAACATCACTGGGAGCAGATTTGTGCATACTTCCAGCTAACGCCTCCTCACTCACTTTTTGGCATCCTCCTACTGTTAGAGCAATTCGATTCGCCGCCGTAATGACTACGGCAAACCTGAAGGAGTGAGAAAGAATGACGCAAGGTGCGATTGCTCTTGGTCTTGATTTTGGCAGCGATTCCGTCCGGGCACTGGCTGTGGATTGTCAGACCGGTGCGGAGATGGAAACTGACGTGGTTTATTATCCGCGCTGGAATGAGGGCCTTTACTGTGACGCGGCAATAAACCAGTTCCGCCACCATCCGCTCGACTATATAGAGGCGATGGAACAGGCGATAAAAAACGTCGTGCAACGTCTGGGCAGTGAACGGGCAGCGCGGGTGGTGGGTATCGGGGTGGATTCCACCGGTTCTACGCCTGCTCCTGTAGATAATGAAGGCAATATTCTGGCGCTGAAGCCGGAGTTCGCCGAAAACCCGAATGCCATGTTCGTGTTATGGAAAGATCACACGGCAATAGAAGAAGCCGAAGAAATTAACCGCCTGTGCCGCAGCGGTGAATTCCCCGACTATTCCCGCTATATCGGCGGCGTTTACTCCTCAGAATGGTTCTGGGCAAAAATCCTGCACGTTTCCCGCGCGGACGCTGCCGTCAAAACAGCCGCCGCTTCCTGGGTTGAATTGTGCGACTGGGTGCCTGCCCTGCTTTCCGGTACTACCGCGCCGGACAAAGTGGTGCGTGGCCGTTGCAGCGCCGGACACAAAATGCTCTGGCATCCGTCATGGGGCGGTTTGCCGCCAAAAGATTTCTTTGCCGCCCTCGATCCTTTACTGGTCGAACACCTGCCGTATCCGCTGTTTACCGACACCGTCACCGCTGAACAGGCTGTTGGCACTTTGACCTCTGAATGGGCAGAACGCCTTGGTCTGCCTGCCTCCGTGGTGCTTTCCGGCGGTGCATTCGACTGCCATATGGGTGCTGTCGGCGCGGGTGCACAGCCTTATACCCTGGTGAAAGTGATCGGCACTTCCACCTGCGACATTCTGATCGCCGATAAAGAGCGCGTGAATGACCGCGCGATTGCCGGGATCTGCGGTCAGGTCGAAGGCAGCGTGGTACCTGACATGATCGGGATGGAAGCCGGACAATCTGCTTTCGGGGATATGTACGCATGGTTCAGCCGTCTGCTGAGCTGGCCACTGATGCAGGCGGCCAAAGCACATCCTGAAATCGCACCGCAACTGACCAGCCTGCAAAAAAACCTGCTGTCCGATCTCACCGCAGCGTGGGCGGCCAGTCCGAAACTCGATCATTTGCCGCTGGTGCTCGACTGGTTCAACGGCCGCCGTACACCGTTTGCCAATCAGCGCCTGAAAGGCGTCATCACCGATATCAACCTGGGCACGCAAGCGCCGGAACTGTTCGGGGGCTTTATCGCCGCAACGGCTTTTGGCGCACGCGCCATCATGGAATGTTTCGAACAGCAGGACATTCCGGTGGAAAACGTGCTGACCCTCGGCGGTATCGCACGTAAATCACCGGTCATCATGCAGGTTTGCGCCGACGCGATGAACCGTCCGCTGCAAATCGTCGCCTCCGATCAGTGTTGTGCGCTGGGTGCCGCTATTTTTGCCGCCGTCGCCGCCGGGGAATTCAGCGACGTTCCGGCCGCTCAGGAAAAAATGGCCTGCAGTATCGAACGTACCCTGCTGCCTGATCCGCAGCGTGTCGAACAATATCAGCGCCTGTACGAACGTTACCAGCAATGGTGTGCCACCACTGAACCGCTGTTTGCGGCGAAACCGGCGCATTAATGTCTGTCACATAAATTGCTATTTCACACCTACGATATTCAGGAGTAATAAATGGACGCGTTTAAACATCTCGAAGTGTGGTTCGCCATTGGCAGTCAGCATCTGTACGGACCGGAAGCGTTACGTCAGGTAAAAGAGAACGCCGAAAAGGTCGTCAGTAGCCTGAACAGCGAAGCCGGTTTGCCGGTTAAACTGGTGCTCAAACCGCTGGTCACCACGCCGGATGAAATCACGGCGCTGTGCCGCGACGCCAACTACGACAATGCCTGCGTGGGCATTATCACCTGGCTGCACACCTTCTCTCCGGCAAAAATGTGGATTGCGGGATTAAGCATTTTGCATAAGCCTTTGTTGCAGTTCCACACGCAGTTCAACGCTGAGATTCCGTGGGATACCATGGACATGGACTTCATGAACCTGAATCAGACCGCGCACGGCGGCCGCGAGTTTGGCTTCATCGGTGCCCGTATGCGCCAGCAACACACAGTGGTCGCGGGACACTGGCAGGACGGTGAATCTCACCGCCGTATCGCCCGGTGGATGCGCGTCGCTGCCGCGAAAAATGAAAGTCAGCATCTGAAAGTGGCGCGTTTTGGCGACAACATGCGTGAAGTGGCGGTGACAGAAGGCGACAAAGTGGCCGCGCAAATTCAGTTCGGCTACAGCATCAATGCTTACGGAATTGGCGATCTGGTCAGCGTTATCAACGAAGTCAGCAAAGGCGACATCGACCAGCTGGTGGAAGAATACGAAGCGACTTATCGCCTGACTGACGCGGTAAAACTTAACGGCGAGCGTCGTGAAAATCTGCTGGATGCGGCGAAAATCGAACTGGGAATGACGCGTTTCCTGGAGCAAGGTAAATTCGGCGCGTTCACCACTAACTTTGAAGATTTGCACGGCATGAAACAGCTGCCGGGACTGGCGGTACAGCGTCTGATGCAAAAAGGCTACGGCTTCGGCGGCGAAGGCGACTGGAAAACTGCGGCGCTGCTGCGCATCATGAAAGTGATGGCCAGCGGGCTGAAAGGCGGCACGTCGTTCATGGAAGATTACACCTACCACTTCAAGCCGGGTAATGACCTGGTGGTCGGTTCGCACATGCTCGAAGTGTGTCCGTCGATTGCCAAAGAAGAAAAACCGCTGCTCGATGCACAATATCTCGGCATAGGTGGCAAAGCTGATCCGGCGCGACTGATCTTCTCCACGCCGGCAGGCCCGGCGGTTAACGCCAGCGTTATCGACATGGGTGACCGTTTCCGTCTGCTGGTCAATCTGGTCGATACCGTCGAACAACCGCATCCGTTGCCAAAACTGCCCGTTGCCCGCGCTATCTGGAAAGCCCAGCCGTCACTGGCGACAGCGGCAGAAGCCTGGATCCTCGGCGGCGGCGCCCACCATACCGTGTTCTCACAGGCACTGGATATTGACGCGCTGCGGTTATATGCGGAGCTGAGTAATATTGAATTGCTGGTGATTGATAATGATACGACGCTGCCGGACTTCAAGAATCAGATCCGATGGAATGAAGTTTATTACAAACTTTGCAGTCGCTGATTTGCTTGCAGAAGGCCGCTGCAATGGCGGCTTACACTGCTAAAGCAGATCGAAAACATTTCGGTTTCTTACGTGCGGTGATCACTTAACGCGCTGCGCCGAAACCGCCCAAGAGGGAAAAGTGCTTTTTCCCTCTTGGATCTCCCTTCGCTTTTGCAACACGCGCTCCGCTCGCTGGCAATGTTTCAGGTACCGCAGCGACAGGCTGGAAATCTTGCCGCTGCGCGGTACCTTCGCTTCGGGATTGCAGCCTCAGGTCTGCAACCTCTCACTCAGCAAGCTTTCTGAAACGCCCGTACGATCTTAAATTCAAAGGAAGACTTTTTTTATCTTTTAGAACAGTGGATTGGCGTGATCAAAAATGGCACCGAATGAACGGTTCGAGACCCTAGGCTCGAAACCTGAAATTCGGGAATCGCGAAGCGATGACATTTTGCGCCACTCATGATTGCTTCAGAACATGTCCTTCATACCCGCGACAGCGCGCAGTGAAAAAGCGCGGAGTCCAGAGGCCCGCGCGTTACCGGGTCACTGGTCGGTGTGGGCCGACGCCCACGGTTTTGACCTTAAGGCCAGTTTGAGTGGCACTCCAAGGTATTGTCATCCGTCCGTCACATTCCCCCTTTACGCTCACCCCACAAATAAATCCCAAAGAGGATAGTACCAACCATGATCATTCCAGCTCATACCGGCGGGAATGCGCCTGCGCGCATGTCTTCTCCCCCTGCCATCGCACTACATCAGGTGTCCCATTTCTTTGGGAGCAACCAGGTACTCAATCACGTCAATTTATCCGTGCCGGAAGGTACGATCCTCGCCCTGCTGGGCCCTTCGGGCTGCGGGAAAAGTACGCTGCTGAAAATGCTGGCGGGATTACTCCATCCTGCCTCGGGGCAGATCAGTTTCGATGGCGAAATCGTCGCCAGCGGGAAACTCAGCGTGCCACCGGAAAAACGTAATCTCGGGATGGCGTTCCAGGATTACGCCCTGTGGCCGCACATGAGCGTGCGCAAGAACGTCGCGTTTCCATTGCAGATGCGCGGGATCCGTGGCGCAGCTCAACTCGAGAAAGTGATGGCGGCGCTGGAACGCGTCGGGTTGGCGGATTTTGTCTCTCGCCGCCCTTCTGAGCTTTCCGGTGGTCAGCAGCAGCGCGTGGCGCTGGCACGGGCGATTGTCGCCGAGCCGCGCATTCTGCTGTTCGATGAGCCGCTGTCCAATCTTGACCGTGACCTGCGTGAAAGCCTGTGCGAAGAAATGGCGACATTGTTACGCCAGCTGGGCACCACGGCGGTGTATGTCACCCACGATCAGCACGAAGCTCATGCACTCGCTCACCGCATCGCGCGCATGGAAAAAGGCGCCATCGCCAGCATTGACCAGACTGACCCTTCCGTTGTTTCTCCTTTTGTTGCTTAACCTTTGATGGAATGAAAATGATAAACCGCACGCACAACACAAAGACAAAAACGTTTTCCCGTACCAGAACAGGCGTAATGACCGCAATGACACTTTCTCTCGCAATAGCAGCCGGCAATGCGCAGGCGCTGACGCTCTACACCGCCGGGCCGGGTTCACTGGCAAAAAAACTGGCAGCAGGCTATGAAAAACAAACCGGCGTAAAAGTCGATGTTTTCCAGGCAACAACCGGCAAAGTAATGGCGCGGCTGGAAGCCGAGCAGGCTAATCCGCGCGCTGACGTCTTAATTTCAGCGTCCTGGGATACCGCAACCGACCTCGAACAACGCGGCTGGTTGCTGGAATATCAAAGCCCGAATGCAGAACAGGTTCCGCCACAATTCAAGACTCCGTATTACGTGGCACAGGGTATTTCTGCGCTGGGTATCGTATGGAACACCAAAAGCGGCACCACTGAACCGAAAGACTGGGGCGATTTAGCCAAACCGGAATTCAAAGACAAAGTCACCACGCCGGACCCGTCACTTTCGGGCGCCTCTTTAGATTTGCTGATCGGGTTACAGAATGCCCATGCACAGCAGGCCTGGAAGCTGTTTGAAGATTTGAAAGCCAACGGCATGATCATCGCTGGCCCTAACGCACAGGCGCTGACGCCGGTATTGCAGGGTGCCAAAGCCGCAGTATTTGGCGCAGTAGATTATGTGTCTTATGGCAGCGTGCAGGACGGTGAATCAGTCAAAGTGATTTTCCCGAGCAGCGGCACGGTCATTGCGCCGCGTCCAATGATGATCCTCAAATCCAGCCAGCAGCAGAAAGAAGCCAGGGCATTCATCGATTACGCGCTGTCACCTGAAGGCCAGAAACTGGTCGCCGATGCGTGGCTGATGCCAGCACGTACCGGCATTGATGCCAAACGCCCATTGTTCAAATCACTGAAATTACTTCCGGAAGCCTCACAGGCTTCAGCGTCCCGTAAAGACGTCCTCGACCGTTTTGCGAAGCTGTTCGGCCAGCAATAATCCCTTCACGGGCTGTTTGATAAAGCAGCCCGCTTCTGAGATTTGATCAATGAATAGAAACGCTTTTTTACCGGGCGTGACAGGCATTGCGCTGCTGGTCCTGGTCGCCGTGCCGGTGGCATTTGTGGTTTTGCAGGCGGTTTTTCCGCATCTGGATACCGGCAGTTATTCGGCCCCCTTCAGCGCATTTACCCGCGTTTTTGCCGAACCTTCGTTGCAGGAACTCTTTGCCACAACGCTGAAAGTCGGACTGGGTGTGGCATTATGCAGCGCCCTGATCGGTGTGCCTCTGGGCGCACTGCGCGGATTATTTGCCCTGCCCGGCGCCGCTCTGTGGGATGTGGTCTTTCTGATCCCCTTTTTAATACCGCCTTATATCGCAGCGCTGTCGTGGATGCTGGCACTGCAAACCCACGGTTACGTTCAGCAGTTGCTGCCATGGCTGCATCTGAATAATTTCCTGTTTTCACTGCCGGGTATGGTGGCCGTGATGACGCTCAACGTTTTTCCTGTGGTCTATTTTGCCGTCTCACGCAGCATGGCCGCCAGCGGCAGCCGTCTGGCGGATGTGGCACGTATTCATGGCGCGGGCCCGTGGCGGGCATTTATCCGCATCACCTTGCCGATGGCTTTACCGGCCATTGCCTCCAGCCTGCTGCTGGCATTTACCCTGTCGATAGAAGAATACGGCGTGCCCGGCGCATTGGGTTCGCGAAGCGGCATTCTGATGCTGACAACCGGTATCGAACAGCGTCTTGCCGACTGGCCGATTGATATGCCGGGTGCTGCGGTACTTTCCCTGCTGCTGGTGGCTATCGCACTTTGTGCGTACAGCGTACAACGCGCCGTGCTGGCCGGTAAAAATGTCGAGAGCATGACCGGTAAACCGGCCGATGTGACACAAAAATCACTGGCAGTCTGGACGCTGCCGGTGTTGGTTTTATTCACTCTCGTGGCGCTGATTGCCGTTGCACTGCCGATTGTCTCCACGCTGGTGACGGCATTTTCCGGCACGCTTTCCGGCGGACTGTCGCTTTCCAATTTGACAATACGGCACTTTGGCAATCTGTTTGACGCGCATGGCGATGCAATCGGTGCGCTGTCGACCAGTCTGAGTCTGGCGCTTGGCACGGCGCTGATTGCCGGTGCAACCGGGTTTCTGGCTTCATGGCTGGTGGTGGCACGCAAAATTCGCGGGGCGGCGCTAATTGACGGACTTTCACTTTTTCCGGCCGCGCTGCCGGGCATTGTGGTGGGTGTCGGGCTGATCCTGGCGTGGAACCGCAGTTTCTGGCCGGTCACGCCGTATAACACCTGGGGGATCCTGCTGCTGTCGTATTGCTGTTTGCTGCTGCCTTACCCGGTGCGTTACGTCAGCGCGGCGTTAAAACAGATTGGCGGCAATCTTGATGCAGCAGCACGGGTACACGGCGCGACTGCCGCGCAGGCATTGCGGATGATCCTGCTGCCGCTGGTATTGCCGAGTTTGCTGGCGTCAATGATGATGGTGTTTGCGGTAGCATCGCGTGAACTGGTGACATCGTTGTTGCTGTCACCGGCGGGCGTGCAGACCGTGTCGGTCTATGTCTGGAGGCAGTTTGAACAGGGCTCGGTGGGCGACGGGATGGCGATGGCATCTGTTGCGGTGCTGCTGAGCCTGACACTGATGTTAATCGCATTCAGGCTTCAGCAGCGTCAGACGTCTTAACTTTCCCGCTGCGCTTCAGGGTGCGGGCGGTCGCCGGACGGGATAAGCAAACCGGCGGCGACCGCCAGCACTGAAATCACCGCAGATACCACAAACACCCAGTGCAGCGACGCGGCAACGCTATCGGTCAGCATATTCAGCTGCCCTGTGTCCATCGCGCTGCGTGTGGCTTTTTCCATCAGCTGCTGAACCGGATCGTTCACCTGCGGCAGCCGGTATTCCAGATTAAGATTCAGCGTAGCGCCCAATACCGCCGTCCCGATGGCCGAACCGAGCATACGCGTGAACAGTGTCGAAGCGGTAGCAATGCCGCGGATGGCCGGTTCTGCACTGTTTTGCACCGAGACGATAAATGTGGTGTTGGACAACCCCATGCCTGCGCCGATAGAAAACGCCGCCAGACGCGCCATCCACAATCCCGAGGACGGTGAAAGCAGTAACAGCGCCAGACTTCCGCCCACCAGCAGCAATGCGCCTGTCACGGCCGTTGCCCGATAAGACGTTGCCTGCATCATGCGGCTGCTGAACATACTCGCCAGTGGCCAGCCGATGGACATCAGCGCCAGTGTAGTTCCCGCCTCTAAGGGCGTGCCGCCCAGTACGCCCTGAACGTAAGTCGGCAGGAATGCGCTGATCCCCATCATGGTCGCACCGATAATCAGACCACCGACATTACCGGCAATAATCACTTTGCTGTCCCACAGCGCCAGGGGGAACAGCGGTTCCGGTGTTTTACGCTCCTGACGCACTAGTAACCCGGCGTTGATAACAGCAAACGCCAGCAACGCCAGCGCCCAGTAGCCCAGCGCTTCAGCCTGTAACAGCGCCAGTAATAAAGCAGCAACGGCGAGTGTGAGATAAGCGGTCCCGGCCAGATCCAGCTGATGCGGTTTACGCTGACCGTCCGGCGGCAGGTATTTGATAAGTATCGCCATCGCCACCAAACCGATTGGCACGTTCACCCAAAACACCACCGCCCAGGGGAAATGGGAAACAATAAACGCCCCCATCAGCGGCCCGACAATCGCCGAAACACCCCATACGCTGGACAAATACCCCTGCGCTTTCGCCCTTTCCTGCGGACCGTAGACATTGGCGATCAGGGTCGTGGCAATCGGCGTGATGGCACCCGCGCCCAGCCCCTGCAACGCACGAAAACCAATCATCCAGCCCAGCGACGGCGCGAAGCCGCAAAGGACAGAACCTATTAGAAACAAGGTGGTGCCGATGAAAAACATTTTCCGGCAGCCGTATAAATCCGCCAGCCGCCCGTAAATGGGCACAGTAATGGCCTGTGTCAGAAGATAGACGGCGAATACCCAGCCAAGCAGTGAAAAGCCGCCGAGGTCGCCGATGATAGTGGGCATCGCAGTCGCGACAATCGTCACTTCCACGGCTGCCATAAACATCGACAACATACAGGCAGTCAGGATCAGCGGACGATGAGAGGTTTTGACAACAGATTTGTTTACAGCAGGATGATTGACGGCCATGTTCCCTGTTTTCTTAAACTTGTTTTGATAAGCGCACTCAGGCAAATATTCTTCATTATAGACAAAAAAAGCGCTGAGTTTGCACTCATCGCTTGCTAGTGACAGAATGGTTGTGACAACGTCACCTTTAAGCCCCGTTTATACAGGATGTTCTAAAAAAACGGGCTATACGTCGTCTGGCCGGAATAGATGGATGGGCAATGTGAGGCGCACAGGGGCTAATAAGTTTGAAAAAGCCAGTGATCTGGAGGGTGCAAAATGACCACTACCATTGGTCCAGCGAGTCAGTCGCCCGGCATTAAAAACAAGTTCCCCGGCGAAATACACTCCGCGTTCCCTTTCTATTACTTCTCCCCTTCTGGTCGTTTCAGAGTAACCCGTGAGAGAAGTATGTCCATGGACATTTTGATAGTCTGCCTTGCCGCAAATAACAGCCCCCGGAGCATCATCCATAACAGCAAACACCCAGCCACCTCCATTTGGGACAAGGGTGCGCTGAGGATTCGTTATGTTCACAAGTTTGTAATTTCCCGACTCCAGACGGATAACTTCATAAACATATAACGGATTAGCGAGTTCCTGATCGACACATTTAGGCGCGATGACTTTCATCATTTTGCGTTTAATCAACATTCTATTCAATTTTGTATATTGCTGGCTGTTCAACATTCGCTTACGTCCTTATACATTGAATAAAAGTTGTCACTCACATGTCTTAGCCATCGTCCTCATATCGAAGCTTGACAGGTTAATAAACTTCGCCATATCGCGGCTTTCCGCACGCGGCAGATAAGGTATTTCGCCCAGCAGAGGCGCAGAAATATTGGCGCTGATGGCCTCTATCGTTTCCTGATAATGCGCGAGGCACGGATTAATGCGGTTCGCGACCCAGCCAATCAAAGGTAAACCATCAGCAATAATTGCCTGTGCCGTTAATAACGCATGACTGACGCAGCCTTCCTGAATACCGACCACTAATACCACCGGCATATTTTGCTGGCGTACCCAGTCAGAATAATAAAGATGCGGAGTAATCAATGTTCTCCAGCCATCACATCCTTCAACAACCACTGAATCTGCCTCTTCACGCATGAAATTAAGGCCATTGGTCATTATTTCAAAAACATTCTCGGGGATCTGGCTGGCATAAATATCTTCATCGGCCAATGCCAGAGGGGTTATTTTATTAAAAGGATAAGAAATAGAAGATGACTGCTGGAGAGTTACCGCATCTTTATTTCGAACCCCGTCGGCCAACTCCTGGCTGCCTGTTGCAATAGGTTTATAGCCTAAAACGCAGCGGTCCTGCGCGGCTAAGGCCTGCAGCAAGGCGCGTGTGACAATGGTTTTACCTACACGGGCATCCGTACCCGTGACGAAAAAGTGCGTTAACATGGAATTCAGGCTCCGGGATCTCTCCGTCTTATTGAAAGATAGTCTCCGGTAAGAAAACATCGCAGGAGACAAAGTATCGACAGAAAGTCTAGGCGATGAGAGATGAGAGCGGTTTGCGTTAGCGCAATGTTTTGTCGACTCGGTGAGCAAAAATGACGGAAGGCTTATAGCTATTTTATTAAGATAAGCAGCCTAACGTTATATAAAACTTAGCCTTGCAGTAATTTTATTATCAGCGATCCGCTATATAACGCGTCTTTAACTAATGCCGCGCCGGGCATGGTTCCCTGATTATAGAATTGAGTTGATTCGAGTTTGATATTCTCGCTATATGTGGGAAGTGACTGCTGCTGAATACAGGACATTATCGCGGGATGGAGAATATCCTGAGATAAATTAAGCGGCGAGCCGATGAGCACTTTTTCCGGATTAAACAAATTCACCATGATCGCGAGAATTCGCCCGACGCTCTGACCAACGCTGATAATCACATCGCGCGCCAGCTGATCGCCACGGTTAGCAGCGTCGCAAACAGCCTCAATGGTCAGCGAAACCCCGTGCAGTAAACTGGCTGGAACCGGTACCGTCAGACGCTGACGCACGAGTTCGAGAATACTGTCAGTGCTGGCTACCGTTTCCAGACACCCATGATTGCCGCAATAACAACGCTTGCCGTAAGGATCAACCTGCGTATGACCGATTTCCGCCACACTGCTGCTGCCCGCGTGCAGAACGCGCCCGCTGGTGATCACCCCCACCCCGACGTTATGATCAATCACCACCTGAACAACATTTTTACAGCCACGGGAAGCGCCATAAAGCGATTCCGCCAGCGTCCATGCACCGATGTCGTGCTGCACATAAACCGGCAGACCGGTGTGACCGGAAAGCGTTTCGCCGAGCGGCATATCAAACACGTCATGGTAAAACGGCATACGGTGAACAATGCCCCTGCGTGCATCAATCATTCCCGGCAGGGTAATGGCGATGGCGGTAAGGCGCTCGAGTTTGCGCTGATGGCGGATAAAGAACTGATCGATTTCAGAGATAATACGTTTGAGCAGCGGTTCCGCGCCCTGAACCGGCAATGGCAGCACTTCTTCCACTACCAGTTTACTGCTCAGATCCCGCAAACCTAAGGTGATAGACCCGAGACTGATGCGCGCAGAAAGATAGTGCCAGGCTTGCGTATCCAGCGCCAGACCGATGGCGGGACGCCCGCGGCTGCCGGGATCCTGAAACTCCGTTTCCAGCACCAGATGAGCCTGTAACAACTCACGGACAATCTTGGTGATACTGGCCGGAGCCAGCTGTGCTTTTTTCGAAAGCTCGATACGCGAAATGGGACCAAACTGATCTATCAGGCGGTACACAGCACCGACATTGGTTTGTTTAATCTGGTCGATATGTCCTGGTTGCCCGTCGGGGATCACTCAAGGAACTCCTGTTATTTTCGCGCTTCAAAATAAAGATTAGGGGTATGTTGGAGTTTTTGTTATATGTCGTCAACTATTTGATTCGTTATGTGATTTGGTGCACAAATTGCGTGAAAACACTCTCAGAATTGACTGGAAAAACAGCATGTTCTGGATGAGAAGTCTTTCAGTCATCGCGGAGCAACAACGCCATAAACGCGCGGGTCGCCGCCGTGAGAGGACGCGTCGCATGATTCACCAGCCATAGCTGCGTCGTGCCATGCAGATTGCCAAAGCGCAAATAACGCACGCCCTCCACCTGAATCCGCAGATAAGACGCCGGTAAAATGGATATGCCCAGCCCTGCCGCCACCAGCCCGATAATGGTCAGCGGTTCCCCGACTTCCTGGGTAATAAACGGCGTAATCCCCTGCGCTTTCAGTTGCCCGAGAATATCGTCATACAGCGATGTGCCGACATCTTTGGAGAAGAAAACGAATGGCTGATCGGCCAGATGCTGAAACGTCAGTTCGCCTTCAGCCAGCATGTTAAGCGGATGGTCTTTATGCACTACCGCAATCAGGGGTTCAGTCAGTATCAGATGATGTTCCAGCTCCGCCGGCAGTTCGCCGTTGCGCATAATCCCCAGATCCAGCTTGCCTTCCAGCAACGGTTCGATTTGCTGCTTACTGTTGAGCTGCTCGATGCGGATATTCACGTCAGGATACGTCAGGCGAAAACCATGCAGCGTGCTTGAAACCCGACGTAAAAACGGCGCCGAAGAGGTCAGCCCCAGTGTCAGATTACCGGATTCCCCGCGGTGAATACGCGCCGCCTGCGCCGAGGCCTCATCCACACGCTGTAAAATCTGACGCGCTTCAGCCAGAAAAACCTGCCCCGCCTGCGTCAGGCGCACACTGCGGTTACTGCGGTAAAAAAGCGCCGCTCCGACATGCGCTTCCAGCGCCTGAATTTGCTGGCTCAGCGGCGGCTGGGAGATATGCAACCGCTCTGCCGCGCGGCCAAAATGCAGTTCATCCGCAACCGCGATGAAATAACGTAAATGACGCAGCTCAATGTGACTCATAACGGTGCCCGCTTGATCCTGATTGATACTTTAAACATATCCCTTTTGAGTGATTAATATATTAGACAATATATCGACCACTGTTAAAATTTTCATACATTTTAAAATTTAGTTTTACAGCCCATCGTATTAAGGAATTCCAGTGAAAACCTCCCGGCGGATTTCCGCTGCACCTGCTCAAGATTCTGTTAATGACGACGAATTAAACCCTGACTCGCCAGTCGCCCGCTCCGGTCTGAAAACCCCTTTCATCAAACGAGGCACGCCGCAATTTATACGCGTTACGCTGGCCTTGTTTTCAGCAGGTCTGGCGACGTTTGCATTGCTGTACTGTGTTCAGCCGATTTTGCCGGTGTTATCTCATGATTTCGGCGTTTCACCAGCCACCAGCAGCCTTTCCCTGTCGTTATCCACCGGTTTAATGGCGATTGGCCTGTTGTTCACCGGCCCGGTTTCTGACGCCGTCGGGCGAAAGTCCGTGATGGTTGTGGCATTACTTCTGGCCGCAGGCTGCACGCTGGTCTGCTCTTTTATGCAAAGCTGGGATGGCATTCTGATTATGCGCGCGCTGATCGGTTTGTCGCTCAGCGGTGTGGCGGCGGTAGCGATGACCTATCTGAGTGAGGAAATTCACCCGAGCGTGGTCGCCTTTTCGATGGGGTTATATATCAGCGGGAATTCGATCGGCGGGATGAGTGGCCGTTTAGTCAGCGGCGTTCTGACCGATTTCTTCTCATGGCGTATCGCCGTCGCGGTCGTCGGTTTCTTTGCCCTCGCCTCGGCCTTTATGTTCTGGCGTATTTTGCCACCGTCTAAGCATTTTCGCGCCAGTTCGCTAAAGCCACGCAAGCTGTTGATCAACTTCAAACTGCACTGGCGTGACAGCGGTTTACCGCTACTTTTCGCCGAAGGTTTCCTGCTGATGGGCAGTTTCGTGACCATGTTCAACTACATCGGTTATCGTCTGCTTTCATCACCTTATAACCTGAGCCAGGCGATTGTCGGGATACTTTCCATCGTCTATCTGATGGGGACTTACAGTTCGCCAAAAGCGGGCGTACTGACCGGCGTCTATGGCCGCGGCCCTGTTCTGATCGGCTCGACAGCCATCATGCTGCTGGGAATTTTGATCACCGCCTTCTCGCCGGTGTGGCTGATTTTCATCGGCATGATCCTGGTGACCGGCGGGTTCTTCGCTGCTCACTCCGTCGCCAGTGGCTGGATCGGGCGTCGTGCGCGCCGTGCTAAAGGTCAGGCCTCGTCTTTATATCTGTTCAGCTACTATGCGGGATCGAGTGTCGCCGGGACGCTGGGCGGGTTCTTCTGGCATGCGTACGGATGGTACGGGATCACCGGGTTTATCAGTTTGATGCTGATTGTTGGCGTGGGTGTTGGGTTTAGATTGATGCGGCTTTCTGAGGCAAAAGCGGTTTAACTTGCAGCATGCAAGTGGCAGAGAAAGAGCAGGCTCCAGGAAATCTGCATGAGAATGAGCGTGATCTCTTTCTGATGCAGAAATACTTGTCATAAACAATTAATTTTTTTAATCTGTCGCAATTGTTTGCTCTGGCCTATTGGTTAAATGAAACTAGAAAATATCGCTAATTTCTCCGGGAATATTGTCACTTTTGCCGCGCTGCCCGCGCTGATTTTCTTTAATTATTCTGCCGTTTTATTTTTTTTAAATGAATGGCAATTTCCTTTTCTCTTTATAGCTGCAGCCTTATACATTTTTGCCATTATGTATTACGCAAAAAAACGCGCTTATCCTAATAAATCAGCCAGTGGCCTCTTGTTGATATTGACAGGCGCAACTTGTAGTGCGGCGTTTTATAATCCCTACCCTGATACTTCATTGATAAGTATTTCTGGTTTTTATAATGAAAAAGATGGCGCTTGGGTCAGCAGCAACACCGATGAGAATACCCAGGATATTCTCGGAAAAATTAAAGACACTTGGAATCAGGCGAGCTCAAAAGAAAACCCTTCATTTCGGTTTGCTGAGCCTTTTGCTATCGAGACGTGGCAATTCCCGACATTATTCCTGACCCATCGTTCAAAACAACAGATCATCAAGCTTGCGGAGGAAAACTCAGATTCAGCAGTAATACTGGTGGGTTTCACCCGTGACGGTAAACTTGACACGTTGCATTACAGCCTGAATAAGAAAGCATTTCAACCCAACACACACAGTGTCATTCAAGAAAATAAATGGTTTAACTTGTTACTCTCGAAAATTATTGATAACCCAACTCTCAGCGACAGCCACAAAAGGGAAATTATCGCAAAAATCCTTTTTATTGATTTTAATGCTCGTGCTCTGAGCGTAAGAGCTAATGAAATGGATTATCTTGGCATGGCAAATTTAGTCGTAAAAACGCAAGATGAAGTCATTGCATTACAAAATAAGTATCCTTTTATAAAAGATGAACTTAATTACTTGATAGCAGGCTTAACAGCTTCGTTAATTGACGTCTATAAAGACCAGCTCCCTGAGGAAAAGGCGGCCGACTTGCTGATTCAGGCATTGAGCTACTATCCTTACTACCCTTATTCGGATAAAGAGAGCTTTCAGCGTGCCTATGTCAAATCAAGTTATACAAACTGGCGCCTGAGCAACGACTCTGAAGATGATGTCACATTAATCAATGAGCTACTACAAATCACTAACGCCATTAAGGATCCTGAAACTAAAAGAACCATAATTAATGATTTCAAAAATTATATTTTCCTTACCCATGCCTCACCTGTCATGTTTTATTACATGCTGGAGATGATAAAAACGATCCATCCATTGCTTGAAACGCCTCTCAAAGATGTGGGTCATATTCGTGAATGGGAAGAATATACCGACAATTTTCTCCGACAGCATACCGGCATGGATGATGATTTCATCGATTTAAAAAGCACCGCGTTATATAGCGTGTACTATTTTTGGTTTACTAAAGTGAATCGCAAAAAAGATGCAGCAAGAGTTTTAAAAAAAATAGAAAACATCACAAACTACAATCCAAACATAGTGCCATTTTTAATAAAAATAAATAAAGAGGAAAAGGAAGCACAACACTAACATTCAGTTACTAACAAAATTCTTACTGGCGTAAATATTATTTAAACAAGCATCTCAGCCGCCTGCAGACAGGGTGCAGGAAATGTTCTGTGATGTCGCACGGGAGGATTGACGCACACCGCCTCAAATGATAATTATTATCATGTAAATTTATCCAGTCAGGCAGGTTGGCATGACATTGAACACTCAATCCTGCGCAGCAGCGTCCTGTTGCATCGTCGGGGGCGGCCCCGCAGGATTAATGCTGGGATATCTTCTGGCGCGTAAGGGAATTGACGTCACCGTGCTGGAAAAGCACAGCGATTTTTTGCGCGATTTTCGCGGTGACACCATCCACCCTTCAACCCTCGACATCATCTGGCGGTTGGGGTTTCTTGATGAATTCCTTGCCCTGCCGCATCAGCGTGCGGAAAAGCTATATGGCGAAATCAACGGCAAAGAAACCACGCTGGCGGATTTCAGTCATTTACCCACGCAGTGCAAATTCATCGCATTTATGCCGCAATGGGATTTCCTGAATTTCATTGCCAGCAAGGCCGCGCAACTGCCAAATTTCCGGCTGATCCACAATGCGCAGGTGTTGTCGTTACGGGAAGATAACTGTCAGGTTTCCGGTGTTGTCGCAAAAGTGAACGGTGAAACGCAGCATTTCGATGCCGATCTGGTGGTGGGCTGTGACGGGCGTAATTCCATCGTGCGTGAACAGGCCGGGATGGAAATCCGCCATTATGGTGCGCCGCGTGACGTTCTGTGGCTGAAAATTAGCAAACGGCCGGACGATCCGCAGTGGTCGATGGGACATCGCGGGCCAAAGAAAAACTTCATCATGATCGACCGTGGCGATTACTGGCAGTGCGGTTATTCGATTCCGAAAGACAGCCTGGGTTCGCTCAAAGCACAAGGTATCGCGCCTTTTCTCGACCTGCTGGCGGAAGTGTCGCCATTTGAGCGCCAGCGCTTAGCCGACGATATTCTCAGTTGGGACGACGTACGTCTGCTGGTGATCCGCATCGACCGCCTGAAAGAATGGGCCAAACCGGGGCTGCTGTGCATCGGCGACGCGGCACATGCCATGTCACCGATTGGCGGCGTCGGGGTGAATCTGGCGATTCAGGATGCGGTTGCGACGGCAAATATCATCACCGAGCCGCTGAAAGCCGGATGTCTTACGCTGCGGCATTTGAAGCGCATCCAGCGCCGCCGGACGTTCCCGACGTGGGCGACACAGGCGTTACAGATTATGATCAGTAAAGCAGGACAGAAACAAAGGAAGCGTGCCCCTTCACGGCTGGAAATGTGGCTGCGCGGGCGGAAATTTATACCTTTCCTGTTTGGACGCCTCATCGGTGTCGGGTTTTATCGGGAAATCCCGAAGCTTTGATTTTGGGTTAGCCATCCGAACTGGCCTTAAGATCTAGGTCTAGGTCAACACCTTGGGTTGCCACCCAAACGGGCCTTAAGAGGCGCCTGTCGCTGCGCGATCCCCGAATTTCAGGTCTCGAGCCTCTGGTCTCGAACCATTCATTCGGTGCCATTTTTGAGCACGCCAATCAACGTTTTTAAAAGCTGAAACAGTTCTGCTTTTGAATTTAAGATCGTGGGGGCGATTCAGAAATCTTGCTGAACGGAGCGGCCTGGAGACCCAAGGCTCCAGGACCGAGAGAAGGCACCGCGCAGCGGCAAGATTTCCAGCCTGTCGCGGTGATACCTGAAACATGGTCAGCAAGCGATAGCGCGCAGTTAAAAAAACGCTGGATTCCAAAGGGTTTCGTTTAAAACCCTTTGGGCCCGCGTGGGCGGCGAGCCCACGTCCTTGACCTTAACCTTAACCTTAACCTTAACCTTAAAGCCAGTTTGGTTGGCAACCCAAGGTCTTGTCGATGTGGGCCGACGCCCACGGTCTTGACCTTGAAGTTGAAGTTGAAGTTGAAGTTTTTTAAACGCCTCCCCTTCGTGATCCCCATTAAGCATCACAAATTTTAATATCCCCCCGCTTTTCATCACCCATAATTGATAAGCGTCATTACGCCCGCACCGTTATTTCGGCAAAGTTCCCGCCTTTCATTTGGATCCAAATTTAATCTCGGGGAATACAATCATGCTGGAATTACTGATCGGACTGGTGGTCGCCGTGTTTGTCGGGCGCTATATCATCAAAGGTTATTCGCCCACCGGCGTACTAATGGTCGGTGGTTTGTTGCTGCTGATTATCAGCGCAGTTATGGGTCACAGTATCCTGCCGGAAGGCACTAAAAGCACCGGCTGGAATGCGACGGATATCGTTGAATACGTCAAAATTCTGCTCATGAGCCGTGGCGGCGATCTCGGCATGATGATCATGATGCTGTGCGGTTTCGCGGCCTATATGACCCATATCGGTGCCAATGATGTGGTGGTGAAACTGGCATCGCGCCCGTTGCAGATGATCAACTCACCTTACATTCTGATGGTGGCGGCTTATATTCTGGCCTGTCTGATGTCACTGGCAGTGTCTTCGGCGACCGGTCTGGGCGTGTTGCTGATGGCGACCCTGTTCCCGATTATGGTAAACGTCGGCATCAGCCGCGGTGCGGCGGCGGCGATTTGTGCTTCCCCAGCGGCGATTATTCTTTCTCCTACCTCTGGTGATGTCGTGCTGGCCGCGCAGGCCGCGAATATGCCGCTGGTGGACTTTGCATTTAAGGTCACCCTGCCGATTTCCATAGCGGCCATTGTGGCAATGTCTGTCGCGCACTTCTTCTGGCAAAGTTATCTGGATAAACGCGATACCAGTACTCAGGTGGATGCCGTGGATTCCAATGCGGATGATGTGGTCGAAACTAATGCCCCGGCTTTTTACGCTATTTTGCCTTTCACACCGATTATAGGCGTGCTGATTTTCGACGGTAAATGGGGGCCGAATCTGCATATCATCACCATTCTGGTGATTTGTATGTTGCTGACCGCCATCATTGAAACGCTGCGTAACCGTAACGGCAAAGCCGTATTCGCCGGTCTGGACGTCGCTTACCGCGGCATGGCGGATGCCTTCGCCAACGTGGTGATGCTGCTGGTCGCGGCTGGCGTATTCGCGCAAGGGCTGAGCACGGTCGGATTCATCAGCAGCCTGATCGGACTGGCGCAAAACTTCGGTTCAGGCAGCATTGTCATGATGCTGGTTCTGGTGGTGATCACCGTGCTTGCCGCCATGACCACCGGCTCCGGTAACGCCTCTTTCTATGCGTTCGTCGAACTGATCCCTAAACTGGCGGCAAAAATGGGGATCAACCCGGAATATCTGGTCATCCCGATGTTGCAGGCGTCTAACCTCGGCCGCACAATTTCCCCGGTTTCCGGCGTCGTTGTCGCTGTGGCGGGTATGGCAAAAATCTCACCTTTCGAAGTCGTTAAACGGACCTCCGTTCCCGTGCTGGTCGGCCTGATTGTGGTGATCGTCGCCACTGAAATTCTGGTGCCGGTGCATTAAACCTGCCCGATTTTAATACCTGAAACATTCAGGCTGTATCAGGGCGGCAGCTGAAGACAAGTCCCCGGGAGCATACAAAAGTATGTGACCGGGGCGCGTGAAGGCAGCCAGCGCAGAGACGGCGTGAAGGATTAAGGTATTGATCACATAAATACGATAACGAGAATGCCTCTCACGGGTTAAGCTACTGCGCCTTGAAGGTCGGGGAACTTTCCCTGTGCTGTTTTGATGGCGAAACCAGCGTGAGAAAAGCTTTTATGTCGAATAATCCGGGCTATAAACGTATCGGCGGGTGGTTACTCGCACCGATGGCGTATCTGATTGTGACGCTGCTCAGCGTCGTATTAATGCTGTTTCTGTTTTCAATGGCATTATTTGTACCGGAATCGCGTGAATACTTATTCACCAACTCGCAGGCATTTACCCTGCAATGGTATTTCTCCGTGGTGACCACGCTGGCGATGGGGTTATTTACCGTCGCGGTATTGTGGCAATTCTGTAAGCGCGCAAGAGCCTTACCGAAAATGTATATTATCTGGTTATTATGTACAGTGCTTCTGGCGGTAAAAGCCTTTGCATTCTCGCCAGTTACTGATGATTTGGCCGTGCGTAACTTGTTGTTACCTTTATTGGCCGCCGCCGTCTTTGTGCCTTATTTCAAGCGCTCATTGCGGGTAAAAGAAACCTTCACGGAATAACCCTGAGGTTTTTAATGTTTATTATGTCCGGGCAATTGTCATGACCTCTTATTTATTACTTTTTGTCGGCACCGTGCTGGTGAATAACTTCGTTCTGGTTAAGTTTCTTGGCCTGTGCCCCTTTATGGGCGTCTCCAAGAAACTCGAATCGGCTATCGGGATGGGGCTGGCGACCACGTTCGTCATCACCCTGTCGAATATCTGCTCGTGGATCGTCAACACTTTCATACTGATGCCGCTGGGGCTGGTGTATCTGCGTACCATGGCCTTTATTCTGGTGATCGCGGTTGTGGTGCAGTTCACCGAAATGGTGGTGCGTAAAACCAGTCCGTCGCTGTATCGCCTGCTGGGTATCTTCCTGCCGCTGATTACCACTAACTGCGCCGTACTCGGCGTGGCGTTACTGAACATCAACCAGCAGTTCAACTTTATGCAGTCCGCGCTGTACGGATTTGCCGCCTCGCTCGGTTTCTCGCTGGTGATGGTGCTGTTCGCCGCCATTCGTGAACGTCTGGTGGTGGCTGACGTCCCTGCTCCGTTCAAAGGTTCCTCGATTGCGCTGGTCACGGCTGGCCTGATGTCATTAGCCTTTATGGGCTTCACAGGTCTGGTGAAATTCTAATGTTTGAATTATGGGTAGCGATTGGCGCGCTGACCGCTCTGGCGCTGGTTTTTGGCCTGCTGCTGGGCTACGCCTCGCGTCGTTTTGCCGTGGAAGGCAACCCGGTTGTCGATCAAATTGACGAGATCCTGCCGCAAAGCCAGTGCGCACAATGCGGCTATCCCGGCTGTAAGCCTTACGCCGAAGCGGTCGCCAATGGCGACAACATCAATAAATGTGTGCCGGGCGGCGAAGCGGTGATGCTCAAACTGGCAACCCTGCTGAATGTCGAGCCGCAACCGATGGGCGAAGACGCCGCAGCGGCAGTGCCGGTGCGTAAAGTGGCCTACATCGACGAGAGCAACTGCATCGGCTGCACCAAGTGTATTCAGGCCTGTCCGGTCGATGCCATCGTTGGTGCCACCCGTGCCGTGCATACCGTCATTACTGATTTGTGTACCGGCTGTGACCTTTGCGTCGCGCCGTGTCCGACTGACTGCATTGAAATGCTGCCGGTAAAAACCACCACCGCAAACTGGAAATGGGATTTACAGTCCATTCCGGTTCAGATCATCCATGCGGAGTAACATGTTTAATCTGTTTGCCGCGCTCAAAAAAGACAAAGTCTGGGACTTCGATGGCGGTATTCATCCGCCGGAAATGAAGACTCAGTCGAGCCACGTTCCGCTGCGCAACGTGCCGCTGCCTGAGCGCTTTATCATTCCTTTGCAGCAACATCTTGGCCCTGAAGGCGAGCTGTGCGTAAAAGCCGGCGACCGCGTTCTGAAAGGTCAGCCGCTGACCACAGGCCGTGGCCGCACCGTGCCGGTACATGCGCCGACGTCCGGTGTGATCACCGCCATCGAGCCGCACATTACCGCGCACCCTTCCGGCCTGAAAGAACTCTGCGTGTTGATCGACGCCGACGGCCAGGACACCTGGTGTGAGCGTGAATTTATTGCCGATTATCGCCAGCTTTCTGCCGATGAACTGAACCAGCGCATCAGTCAGGCCGGTATTGCCGGGCTGGGCGGCGCAGGTTTCCCGACGGCCAGCAAACTGGCTGGCGGCCTGACGTCTACCCGCACACTTATCCTCAACGCTGCTGAATGTGAGCCTTACATCACCGCCGATGACCGGCTGATGCAGGAACATGCGGCGGAAATCCTTGAAGGCACGCGCATTCTCTGCCACATGCTGCAACCGGAACGCGTGCTGATCGGTATTGAAGACAACAAACCGGAAGCCATTACCGCCTTTAAAAATGCCATTAAAGCCGAACAGGCCGAAGGCGTGCGCATTGAACTGCGGGTGATCCCGACCAAATACCCTTCCGGTGGCGCAAAGCAGCTGACTAAAATCCTGACCGGCCTCGAAGTGCCGAAAGGCCACCACTCGTCGTCCATCGGCGTGCTGATGCAAAACGTCGGTACCGTATTTGCCATCAAACGCGCAATTATTAACAGCGAACCGCTGATTGAACGCGTGGTGACGCTGACCGGCGAAGCGATGGCAAAACCGGGCAACGTCTGGGCACGACTGGGCACACCGATTGAACATCTGATGCGTGAAGGCGTGTTGCAACCGCAAGGCGACAAAAAGATGGTGATTATGGGCGGCCCGCTGATGGGCTTTACCCTGCCGTCGCTCAATGTGCCTGTGGTCAAAATTTCTAACTGTCTGCTGGCACCTTCTGAGTCCGAACTCGGTCAGCCGGAGCCGGAAGAAGCCTGTATCCGTTGCAGCCTGTGCGCCGAATCCTGTCCGGCCGGATTACTGCCGCAACAGCTTTACTGGTTCAGCAAAGGCGAAGAACACGAGAAAGCGCGTAAGCATAATCTGTTCGACTGTATCGAATGCGGCGCCTGTGCATACGTCTGCCCGAGCAACATTCCGCTGGTGCAGTATTACCGTCAGGAAAAGGCCGAAATCCGCGCCATTGATGCAGAGACTGCCCGCGCCACCGAAGCCAAAGCACGCTTTGAAGCTAAACAGGCGCGTATGGAACGCGAGAAATTAGCGCGTGAAGAGAAACACCAGAAAGCAGCGGTAAAACTGGACGAAGCTCCCGCAACCGAAGCGCCGGTCCACGCAGCCGACGCCGATCCGCGTAAAGCCGCGCTGGCCGCAGCCATTGCTCGTGCGAAAGCGAAGAAAGCCGCCGCTGAGCAGGAAATCCCGGTGGCTTCTGAGCCGGTGCCTGAGACTCCGCCTTCTGGGGAAGACGACCGCAAAGCTGCCGTGGCTGCGGCTATCGCCCGCGTGAAAGCGAAGAAAGCCGGAAACAGCGGCGTTGTGGTCGAAGCGAAAGACAGCGAACTGGCCGTTACCCCGCAGGCGCCGGCAGAGGATGATCGCAAAGCTGCTGTCGCCGCTGCAATTGCGCGTGTGAAAGCCAAAAAGGCCGCTGCGGCACAACCTGCAAATGGCGAAGAAAACGTGACAGCGTCACCTGCCGAGCCTTCCGCGGACGACAAGCGCAAGGCCGCCGTCGCCGCTGCTATTGCCCGTGCTAAAGCCAAAAAAGCCGCTGCACTCAGTGAAGCGCAGGACGCAGAGCCGGAAGAAAAAGAAACATCACAACAAGAAAGCGATCCACGTAAAGCCGCTGTGGCTGCTGCGATCGCCCGAGTTAAGGCCCGTAAAGCCGCTCAGACCATGTCGAACGAGGAATAGATGGCCTTCAGGATCGCAAGTTCACCCTTTACACATAACCGCCAGAACACCAGCACCATCATGATGATGGTGATCCTGGCGTGTATTCCCGGCCTGATCGCTCAGGTCTGGTTTTTCGGTTACGGCACGCTGGTTCAGCTGACGCTGGCTATCGTGATTGCCCTGCTGGCGGAAGGCGCAGTATTGCAGCTGCGCAAACAGCCGGTAAAAAAACGTCTGGGTGATAACAGCGCCCTGCTGACTGCTGTTTTGCTGGGCGTCAGTCTGCCGCCGCTGGGGCCGTGGTGGATGGTAGTGCTCGGGACAATTTTCGCCATCATCATTGCCAAACAGCTTTACGGCGGTCTTGGACAGAATCCCTTTAACCCGGCGATGGTCGGCTATGTGGTGCTGCTGATTTCTTTCCCGGTGCAGATGACGACCTGGCTGCCGCCGGATGTTTTACAGCACCATCACGTCGGGTTCACTGATACGCTGCTGACCATTTTCGCCGGTCACAACAGTCAGGATCTTACCGCGTATCAGCTGAATATGAACGTCGATGGCGTGACGCAGGCGACACCGCTGGATGCGTTTAAAACCGGTCTGCGTTCCGGCCATACTGCCGATCAGATCCTCGGTACGCCGTTGTTCAGCGGCACGCTGGCCGGTCTGGGCTGGCAGTGGATTAACCTCGGTTTTCTGGCCGGTGGCCTGTTCCTGATGTGGCGCAAAATCATCAGCTGGCACATTCCGGTGGCCATGTTAGGTATGCTGGCATTTTGCGCAGGCATTGCGTGGGGTCTGGCACCAGAAAGCTATTCCTCACCACTGGTCGGGCTGTTCTCCGGCGCAACCATGCTGGGTGCGTTCTTTATCGCCACCGATCCGGTCACCGCGTCTACCACGCCGAAAGGCCGCCTGATTTTCGGCGCATTGATTGGTTTACTGGTATGGCTCATCCGCAGCTACGGCGGTTATCCGGATGGCATCGCCTTTGCGGTTTTACTGGCGAATATCACCGTGCCATTGATTGATCACTACACACAACCACGTGTTTACGGGCATCGCTGAGGAACAAATATGTTAGCTACAATGCGACGCCACGGCCTGATCCTGGCTTTCTTTGGCGCACTGATGACTGGCATGACGGCCTTGGTCAATCTGATGACCAAACCGACGATTGAACATCAGGCGCTGTTACAGCAGAAATCGCTGTTTGATCAGGTGATCCCAGCCAGCGTCTACGATAACGACATGCAGAACGAATGTTACAACGTCACCGATGAATCCCTGGGTACCGCCACCCCGCACCGCATGTATCTCGCGCGTAAAAACGGTCAGCCGGTGGCAGCCGTGGTGGAAACCACCGCACCTGACGGCTATTCCGGTGCGATTCAGTTGCTGGTGGCAGCAGATTTTCATGGCAAAGTTTACGGTTCCCGCGTGCTGGAACAGCATGAAACGCCGGGGCTGGGTGACAAAATTGAAGTGCGCATTTCCGACTGGATTAAGCATTTCGCCAATCAGACTATTAACGGTCCGACCGACGAACGCTGGGCGGTGAAGAAAGATGGCGGTATGTTTGATCAGTTTACCGGTGCGACGATCACGCCGCGCGCCGTTGTGCGTTCGGTAAAACGCACAGCATTATTTATCGGGACGGTACCGTCTCAGCTTTCCCACCTCACCCCTTGTGGAGCCCGTGATGAGTGAAGCCAAAAAGATAATTGTTCAGGGTCTGTGGACCAATAACTCCTCGCTGGTGCAGCTGCTGGGACTTTGTCCGCTGCTGGCCGTGACGTCCACCGCCACCAACGCCCTCGGTTTAGGGCTGGCAACCACGCTGGTGCTAACCTGTACCAACGCGATGATTTCCGCGTTCCGTAAGTGGATCCCGGATGAAATCCGCATCCCGATTTACGTACTGATTATCGCCTCGGTGGTGAGTACCGTGCAGATGCTGATCAACGCTTACGCATTCGGCCTTTATCAGGCGCTGGGGATCTTTATTCCGCTTATCGTCACCAACTGTATTGTTGTCGGTCGCGCCGAAGCCTGCGCCGCCAGCAGCCCTGTCCATCTGGCGGCTCTTGACGGTGCCATGACCGGTCTGGGCGCAACCTGTGCGATGTTCGTGCTCGGTTCAATGCGTGAAATTCTCGGCAGCGGCGTGCTGTTTAACGGCGCAGACCTGCTGCTCGGCAGCTGGGCGAAAGTGCTGCGCGTCGAAGTGCTGCATCTGGATAATCCGTTCCTGCTGGCGATGTTGCCGCCGGGCGCGTTTATCGGCCTCGGCCTGTTGCTGGCCGCCAAATACCTGATTGATCAGCGCATGAAAGCGCGCAAAGCCGTGCAGCATGTCTCGGCTGAAGAAACTCTGCCAAAGGGAAGTGTTCATGAATAAGGAAAAGCGTGTCGAAATTCTCAGCCGTTTGCGTGACAACAACCCGCATCCGACGACCGAACTGGTGTACACCACCCCGTTCGAGCTGTTGATTTCGGTTCTGCTTTCCGCGCAGGCCACGGATGTCAGCGTGAACAAGGCCACGGCAAAGTTGTATCCGGTCGCCAATACCCCTGAATCCATTCTGGCGCTCGGCGTTGACGGCGTGAAGGAATACATCAAGACCATTGGCCTGTTCAATTCTAAAGCCGAAAATGTGATTAAAACCTGTCGTATCCTGCTGGAAAAGCACAACGGTGAAGTGCCGGAAGACCGCGCCGCTCTTGAAGCCCTGCCGGGCGTCGGCCGTAAAACGGCCAACGTGGTACTGAACACCGCTTTTGGCTGGCCGACGATTGCCGTGGATACACACATTTTCCGCGTATGTAACCGGACGAAGTTTGCACCGGGGAAAACCGTCGATGACGTCGAAGAGAAATTACTGAAAGTGGTTCCGGCCGAGTTCAAACTCGATTGTCATCACTGGCTGATCCTGCATGGTCGCTATACCTGTATTGCGCGCAAGCCGCGGTGCGGGAGTTGCCTGATTGAGGATTTGTGTGAGAGTAAAGAGAAGGTTTATGCGGAGTGAAAGGGACGTGATCCGCGCGCTGGCCATGTTTCAGCAACCACACCGACAGGCTGGAAATCTTGCCGCTGCGCGGTGCCTTCATTTCGGGATTGCAGCCTATGGTCTGCAACCTCTCATTCAGCAAGCTTTCTGAATCGCCCGCAGGATCTTAAATTCAAAAGCAGAAGGAATTTATCTTTTAGAAATGTCGATTGGCAAGGTAAGGATGGCTCGGTCTGCTCCCTCCCCTGCGAAGGGGAGGGCTGGGGTGGGGTATTGAATAAAAATCAAAGAGTTAAAGTTTGCTTTGACTGCTGTTTTATCTGCTAAATCCCCTCCTGACCTCCCTCTTCGCAGGGGGAGGAGAAAGTCAAAATCAAATAAATGATTTCGCCTGCTTCAGTACCACATCACACGCTTTAGTTTTCACTTTCTCTTTTACCTGCGTCAGCCCGCTGCCGAGATTGTTCAGGTCTACACTCTGATCTTTACCGGTTTTCAGTAAACCGCCCAGCCCTTGCTGGTAATCCTGACTTTCAGCACCCGCTGCTGTCTCAATGCCCAGTTTATTAAGAAGCTGATCTTTGACGTTTTCAGTGCTGGCTTTGGAAAGCACATTGTTCTTCACACAATACTGCAATACACCAGCGACGTTGTTCGCGCTGGTCGAGGTCAGTGCGCTGTCTCCACCGCTGAGCAGCGAGGTGAGAGAAGACGTGGTGCCGGTAGAACCGGTTTTGCTGCTGGTGCCATTCAGTCCGTCGCTGGCAGCCTGCTGCAGTTGTCCCAGAAGATTATTCGATGCCTGTGCGCCTGCTGAAAGCAACATACCCGCAGAGGCCATCGCCAGAACAACCGCTTTCATATTTTTCATGTCTTACTCCATCCATTTTACATAAGTATTGCGGCAAATCTTGGGCTTAAATATTCATTACATCAATAGGAATACCGGACAGAACGTCTTTATTGCGCTGCCGGCGGCGACTTGTTGAGCGCCTGCTGCGCCAGCCAGACACCTGCTGCCGTGAAAAAGTGCTGAGCCAGCGGCGTTGCCCTTCCCCCTTCGGCGACCACCAGCGCGGCGTGGCGGCTCATCGGCGTGATATCCAGCGGACAACGTTTCAGCGCAGGATGCATTTCGTCGATAAGATGCCCGCGCGGAACCAGCGCACAACCGATGCCGACAAACACGCCCTGCATCAGCTGAAAAATCGAGGTGCTTTCCAGCGTCGGATGCAATTCCAGCCCGGACTGACGGAAGAAATTGTCCAGATAACGGCGGAAATAGCGGCTTGGTTCAGACAGACATAACGGCAATGTCACTGCCTGTTCAGCGGTCATCCGTTCAATGTCCTGCAATTGCGGGAAATGGTCCGGGTGATACACCACGTCAACGCCGCCGTCGTCGAGCGGCACCAGCTGGAAACGCAGTTCATTGAGCGTCGAAAACTCGAAAAAACCGATCCCCACATCTACCGAATGACTGCTCAGCGCTTCAATCAGTTGATCGGCACTGACTTCTGAAACCCGGTAATCCAGCCCCGGATGCGCTTCGCTGACGGCTTTGATCAGCTGTGCCAGCGAGACGCTGCATTGTGGCATGACGCCGATACGTAATGTACCGCTCATACCCTGTTTCAGCGATTCGACTTCCAGTTTCAGGCCTTCATAGACAGCGACGATTTCACGTGCCCAGCTCAGAACGCGCAATCCTTCAGCGGTAAAACCTTCAAAGTTATTACCGCGATTGATCAGATTGAGGTCGAGTTCTTTTTCGAGGTTCTTGAGACGCATCGAAAGCGTCGGCTGGCTGACAAAGCTGGCTTCCGCCGCCCTGCCAAAATGCCGTTCGCGTTCGAGGTTACACAGATAGATAAGTTGTTTGATATCCAATTTAGAGTCTGATTCAGCCGGTTGTTTTGCCTGATTGAGTGTTGCCTATTATAAGCCAAAGTCATGGGTATGACGCAGCGGATTAAAACCGGCTAAGGCATCCTGACGCTGTTTACGGGCGCGGCGGGCCAAAGCATACGCCGGATCGCCGTTGAAGCCGTGGAATCCCCCCGGATAGATGCTGAATTCTACCGGCACGCCGGCGCGGATTAACCGGCGGGCATACTCAATATTTTCATCGAGGAATAAATCTATCGAGCCGACACCAATCCAGGCCGGAGGTAATCCGCCAGGATCTTCCGCGCGGGCAGCAGCAGCGTAGCAGGAAATTTCCGGCAACCCCGCTTCATGCCCGAGATACGCCTGCCAGCCAAAACGGTTGTCCTCACGCGTCCACGAGAACTCGCCGGTGACGGGATTAGGGTTGGGATCGGTGACGGTACGGTCGTCGAGCATCGGGTACATCAGATTCTGAAACGCCAGCTTTGGGCCACCACGGTCGCGGGTCAGCAATGCCAGTGACGCCGCCAGACCCGCGCCGGCGCTGTCGCCCATCACGCCAATATGCGCAGGATCGATACCCAGTTCCTGCGCCTGTTCTGCCATCCAGACCAGCGCGGCATAGCAGTCTTCAAGCGGGCCGGGGAATGGCGTTTCAGGCGCCAGACGATAATCCACCGAGACAATTACACAATCCTGCTGTGCCGCCGTCGGACGCGTGAGCGGCATCGACTGTTCCGGACTGCCCAGCACATAACCGCCACCGTGAATGTGCAGGATACCCATCCGCCCTTTGCGTTGGTGTTGCGGCGAAATCACCGCCACACGCACCGCCGGCGCATCTTCGACACCGGGAATGTGATGTTGAGTCACCGTCACCGGCAGTGCGTCATCCTGTGACAGACTTTCCAGCGCGGCCTTCTGACGCTGCTCGCGCATGGCGGGCAAAACGGAGTTTTCAAGCACACGCTCCGGCATATCTGCCAGTAACGGGCGCAGTTCGGGGTCAACAAGGTGGACTGTTTTCATTGCGGGATCCCTCTGAGAATTGATTTATCCCGTTATTTATAACGCCATACACCGGTTTTAAATAGTCTCTATCGTTATGCCTTATACCTGATTAGGTTCAGTATTCCATGTTGACCAGAATACAAAAAAGGGGCCGAAGCCCCTTCCGTTATGCAGTTGCGATTATTTTTTGCTTTGTTTGGTCGCAAAACCCTGGTTCAGTTTGCGCCAGTACACCAGCCAGGTGATCAGCGCACAAACCACGTAAAACACCAGGAAGACTTTCATCGCACCGGCCGGTGAACCGGTCATCGCCAGTGAAGTACCGAACGCTTTAGGAATAAAGAACCCGCCAATCGCGCCGATTGAAGAGATAAAACCGAGCGCCGCAGCAGTATCCGTGACGGCTTCACGCAATGCATCATCATCACTTGCACCGCGGGCTTTAGCCTGATCGGTGGTCAGTTTACGGAAGATCACCGCAATCATCTGGTAGGTGGAACCACTGCCCAGACCGGCCGTCAGGAACAGCACCATGAATACCGCGAAGAATGCCGGGAAGTTGCCGCCGACGCCGCCAACCGGCAGGGTCAGGAACAGCAGGCCCGCGAAAATAGCCATCACAATGTAGTTCACCAGCGTTACGCGGATACCGCCGAGACGGTCAGATAACATGCCACCCGCAGAACGCGCCAGCGCACCGAAGAACGGACCGAAGAAAGCGAATTGCAGAATGTTAACGTCCGGGAACTGGGTTTTGGTCAGCATGGCAAAACCAGCGGAGAAGCCGATAAATGAGCCGAAAGTCGCCAGGTACAACACGCTCATGATCCACAAATGGCCGCGCTTCAGCACCGGTAACTGCTGGCGGATTGACGCTTTGGAAGACGCCAGGTCATTCATGCCGAACCAGGCTGCAATCGTACCGATCAGCAGGAAAGGTACCCAGATCCACGCCGCATTTTGCAGCCACATGTCTGAACCGTTCGCCAGCGTTTGTTTGTCACTGAACGCCGCGAAAACGCCAAGGGAAATCACCAGCGGAGCAACCAGTTGCATCACGCTCACGCCCAGATTTCCCAGACCGCCATTAATACCCAGTGCGCCACCCTGCTTCGCTTTCGGGAAGAAGAAGCTGATGTTGGACATGCTCGAGGCGAAGTTTGCGCCACCGAAGCCGCACAACAGCGCGATGATCAGGAAGACGTTGTAAGACGTGCTGGTATCCTGCACCGCAAAGCCCAGCCATGCACACGGCAGGATCAGGAAGACGGTGCTGATTGCTGTCCAGCGACGGCCGCCAAACAGCGGGATCATAAAGGAGTAAGGTACGCGCAACAGTGCGCCGGAGACTGACGGGATAGCTGTCAGCATAAACAGCTGATCGGTGGTGAAGTTAAAACCGACTTTGTTCAGATTGACAGAAACCAGGCTGAACAGCATCCAGACACAGAAACCCAGCAGCAAACAGGGAACAGAAATCCACAAGTTTCGGCTGGCCACTTTATGCCCGGTCTTTTCCCAAAATTCCGGATCTTCCGGACGCCAGTCCTGCAAAAGGCGGGACGGTTTTTCCGCCGGTGACGCTGATGTATGTGACATGTGTACCTCGGGTGGCAACGCATTGTTGTTGTAATGATTAAGTTATGTCGCACACACTAGGTAGAGCCCCGCCTCCTGATGTTGATGCAAATCAACGCAACAGCAGGTGGATCATGGCCTGAAAATGACCACAAATCCTTTATGAGTATTCGGCGATTTTCTAATAAACTGCTAATATTCATAAAGTTGATAAAGAGTTCCCTGCCCCATTTTTACCGGTTAGTCCCAAATGGAAATAAAGGAGTAATCATAAAGAGGTATAGGGAAACTCACTCTGATCATAAAAAATGCCCACTCGGTACAAGACTGTGACGATCCACACTTTTCAACATCCCGATAAATTCCAGGAATTCTCTTCATGCTTAAACGTGTTCTGCCTTCTCTTTCGCTGGTCAGCCAGACAACATTACTGATGTTGCTGCTTGGCCTGCTGGGTATTGGCGGAATGAGTATGGCAGCGTGGATGGCGGGAAGTATCGAAGGCAATGCCCACGCGATTAATAAAGCCGGTTCGCTGCGCATGCAAAGCTACCGGTTGTTGTCTGAAGTGCCGCTCGAAGGGAAAAACACCGCGTATATTCGCCAGATTGAAGCCGATCAGAACAGTGCCGATCTGCTGCAGGCGGTTGAGCGCGAAAATCTGCAACCGCAGTTCCAGGCGCTGCGCAATTACTGGCAGACAACGCTGCGGGATCAAATTCTGACCGCCAGACATCCGCAGGATGTGTCTGCCAATATTGCTGTCTTCGTGGGTCAGCTTGATGTGCTGGTCGCCGAACTGGAACATAAAACGGAATACCATTTACAGCAGATTTCGCTTATCCAGCGCGGTCTGGTCGCTGTGACGCTTCTTCTTCTTGCGCTGACTATCTGGTTTTTGCGCCGTCATCTGCTGTTTCCGTGGAGAAGTCTGCTTTCGCAGGCCAGTGCCATCACCGCCGGTGATTTCAGCCATCGTTATCAGCGTAACCGGGTCGCCAGGGGTGATGCACATAATGAAATGGATATTCTCGGCGATTCGCTGAACATCATGTCTCTGGCGCTGGCGGAAATGGTTGATAATCTGGCGCAGCGTGTGGCAGAGAAAACCGCCGATCTACAGCAGAAAAATCAGATGCTGGATTACCTGTACCGTGTGAGCCGCCAGCTTCACACCAGCGAGCCGCTTGAAGCACGAATGGAACCGGTATTGAAAGAATTACAATCGCTGACGCCCCTGAGCGGCGTGCAATTGCGTCAGTACGAAAATAACAGTGCCGACGTGTTTAATGCCGGGGGATTTAACGAATCAAGTCACGCATCAGCCCGCCCGCCACGCGGCCCCGAAGAAGACGAACATACCGATGATGCCAGCGAGTCCCTGAGCTGGAGTCTGCGTGATGAGCGTGAAAATTACGGCGTGTTACTGGCGCAACTGCCGCCGGGTGAAAATCTGAATGACGCTCAGCAACAGCTGGTGAGCACGCTGCTTGAGCAACTCACCAGCACGCTGATGCTGGCGCGTCAGGCCGAACATCAGCAACAGCTGATGCTGATGGAAGAACGTTCGGCAATTGCCCGCGAGCTGCACGATTCGCTGGCGCAGTCGCTTTCTTGCCTGAAAATTCAGGTCGCCTGTCTGCAAATGCACGCCGGTGCTTTTAGCGAAGAAGACCAGAATCTGCTGCAACAAATGCGCGATGAACTGAGTACGGCTTACCGCCAGTTGCGCGAATTACTGACCACGTTCCGCCTGATGCTCAATACCCCCGGACTGCGGGCAGCGCTGCAACATACTGTGGATGAATTCTCACGCCGTATGGGACTGACGATAGATTTTGATTACCAGATCCCGCCGCGTTCCGTGCCAGCGAATCAGGGCATTCACCTGCTGCATATCGCCCGTGAAGCACTCAACAATGTGTATAAGCACGCCAACGCCACGCAGGTTTCGCTTTCACTGCATTGCGTCAACGGTGAGATCACGCTGCGTATTTGTGATGACGGCGAAGGTATTTCCCCGAATGTCGAACGACAAAATCATTATGGCCTGATCATCATGCAGGATCGCGCCAGTATCTTACACGGTAAATGTCGGGTTGCCCGACGCCCGGACGGCGGCACAGAAGTAACAGTCCGTTTTCGTCCGGAAGCCCTGCCCATTAATCCCCAGGAGCAAGTATGAACGACATGAACCCTTCCACTATTTTGCTGATTGACGATCATCCGATGCTGCGTAATGGCGTCAAACAGCTGATTGCGCTGGATACCAGCCTGAAGGTGATTGGCGAAGCCAGCAACGGCGAACAGGGAGTGGAACTGGCCAAAAAGCTCGATCCCGACCTGATCTTGCTTGATCTGAACATGCCGGGCATGAACGGCCTCGATACGCTCGACAGTATGCGCCAGACCTCGCTTTCCGGCCGGATTGTGGTGTTCAGCGTCTCCAATCATGAGGATGACGTCGTAACGGCACTCAAACGCGGCGCGGACGGATATTTACTGAAAGATATGGAGCCGGAGGATTTGCTGACCGCGTTGCACAACGCCGCGGCGGGGAAAATGGTGTTAAGCGAAGCCCTGACGCCGGTGCTGGCTGCCAGCCTGCGGGAAAGCCGTCCGAGCGGTGACCGCGATATTCAGTCCCTGACCCCGCGCGAGCGCGACATCATCAAACTGATTGCAGAAGGTTTGCCGAATAAGATGATCGCCCGCCGTTTGAACATCACCGAAAGCACGGTGAAAGTTCACGTCAAACATCTGCTGAAAAAAATGAAGTTAAAATCCCGCGTCGAAGCCGCAGTGTGGGTATTGCAGAGTAACGTGCTTTGACAGTCGTCAGCCTTTAAAACCCCCTCCCAACCTCCCTCTTCGCAGGGGGAGGAGTAAAACAAATCGCCTTTCTGCTTTAGCTAGAAATTCAGCCCCGCGTCGTCACCATACTGCGGTTGTGCGGTCAGCGGCGGAGAGACATTGAGCGTAATCCAGTTGGATGTCACTTTCTGCGATTTACTGTCTTCGACCGTGACGGAAAGCCGGTAACTGTTGGTCGCGCCCGGCGAGTTATCCCATTGCGGTACAATCACACTCCAGCCATCAGGGTTACGGTTATTCGCCGGTGGCGTCAGGCTGAGTGCCTGCGTGTCACCCTGCCAGCTTAGTGCCACAACTGAATTCACCGCGCGTAATTGCAGTTTGAGCGGCACAGTTTCGCCCGGCTGTAATGACCACGGCGGCGTGGCTAAAAATACCGATAACGTTTTGCGCTGCTTAAACTCCATGACCGGCATATTATTGCGATCGACCATATCCATCCGGCTGCCGCGCAGCGATCTCGCTGCCGCCACATTTTGCGATGACAACTGCTGAGCCAGCGGCACGCCCAGCCGGTAGTTCAGCGTCAGTTTAACCAGATCCTGATTATCGCCGTCCTGCCCCGCCTGATGCTCTGCCATGACTGTCACCAGCGGCACCGGCGTGTAATTGAGCCCGAACGAAACCGCCGACGGATTGCTCTGGCGCGTTCCGTTACCGAATAAATCGACCTGATCACCAAAATACTGCTCGTAACTGAGCGACGCGCCCAGCTGGCGATAAAACGGCAAATAACCTTTGGTGGAGATGTCATAACCGCGGGCCTGACGGCGCAACTGCGTTGACGAGCTGCTGTCGGCTTTCCAGGAGGAAAACGGCTGATAATAGTTGGTCGAGAATCGCAGATAATCTGTCCAGGCCTCTGCGCCAAGACTGCCCCGCGTCAGCTGATGGTCAAAATCATTATCGACAAAAGCGTTGTAACCCAGCATCCACGGGCCGGTATTAAAACGCTGACCCAACCCGAAATTACCGACCGTAGCATCAGTTGCGCTTTGCAGACCGATCTGACTGTAGACCAGATTGTTTTCAGAATTGTATAACGGGCTGAAAAGCTGACCGGAACTGCCATCAAGATTATGACCGGTCATATCCAGCGTTGTACTGACTGTGCCCAGCGGCGAAAGTAAGCTGCTGGTTTCTTTCTGAACCAGTTTAGCAGCCTGACTCAGTGCCAGTGTTTCGGCCTGCACACGCAGCGGATCGTCGCTGTCACTGGTCGTGGTACCCAGTTCTTTCAGGGTGGTCGCCAGCTGTTTTTCAGTAGCACTCGGGCCGGTATCATTTTTAATGTACTGGCTGCCCAGACTTGGCAGAGCATTAGTCTGCGGCGCAGCGCCGGTGTTAAATGTTGAATGATTATCGCTGGCGGGCAGGAAACCGGTGAGGTTATAGCTGAGGCCGCCGTATTCGGCAGGGTCTGCCGTCAGCGCACTGGCGCTTACAGCATAGAGAGCAGTTCCTCCTGCGAATATCACAGGGACTGCGTAACGCTTCAATAAATCAGAAAAAAAATCTGTGACGTTTGTCATGCCTTACACATTTTGTTAGTAAGATTTGATCTTACCTCACAAGCAGCATAATTCAACCTTCATGCCACAAAAGGTCACACACCCCTTCTCCTTAAGTGAAATCATTTGAATTCATTTCCTTGATGAATACATGGATGAATTGTCATCAGATCACAAAATTTCTTCTAAAATTACATCGAAAGAATCAATTCACACACATTTCATAACATTTTTAACACACTAACCATTTATCTTTACAGTCTGTTTTCATTTATCCTTAGCAGGTTAACGATTTCTGATGCCACCCGACTGCTTTTGCAGAGCGTATCTGAAATCAGAATGGAGTTGTGACCCGCAGATGTTTAATACGCGGGATCAGCGTCATTTATAGCCAGTTGTTGCAACACATAGCCCTTCTAAAAAACAGGGAACATAAATGAGCAAAAAAACATTGCCCGGTGTAACACGCCGGCAGATTCTCTCGTTCACGGCAGCCTCAGCGGTATTGGGCGCAGCCAAAGCCGCAAACGCAGTCACGCTCAAAGGTACGCCCGTGTGGAGCCCCTTCGATGCGAGTCCCCCACCGCAAATTGACATCGATGGCTGGGCGTTCTTCACCGATGCAGAAGCCGCCGCAATGGAAGCCATCGTTGACCGGCTGGTACCTGCCGATAATCTGAGCGTCGGCGGCAAAGAAGCCGGCTGCGCTGTGTTTATTGACCGCCAGCTGGCTGGTTTCTACGGCACCTACGCCCGTCTGTATATGGAAGGCCCTTTCCAGGAAGGCACGCCGGAGCAAGGCGATCAGTCTCCGCTGGTTCCCCAGCAACGTTACCGTCTGGGCCTTGCCGCACTGGATAAATATACCCAGTCTCAGCACCAGAAGTTGTTCAAAGACCTGCCCGGTGACCAGCAGGACCAAATTCTGTCCGGTCTGGAAAACGGAAAAATAGCTCTCGATGGGATCGATTCCAAACTGTTCTTCGCCATTGCGCTGAAAAACACCATGGAAGGTTTCTTCGCCGATCCCATTTATGGCGGTAACCGCAATATGGTGTCGTGGAAAATGCTGGGCTTTCCTGGCGCACGCTACGACTACCGCGAATATGTCGGCAAACATAACCAGAAACTCGATCTGGAACCGCTGAGTATTTCGGGCGGCGACGCATGGAAAATGAAAAGCTAAGGGCAGAACAACATTATGGCAAAGAAATTACCTAAAACCGACGTGGTGGTTATCGGGCTCGGCTGGGCCGGTTCGATCATCGCCAATGAATTATGCGACGAAGGCCTCAACGTAGTGGCGATTGAGCGCGGTCCGTGGCGCGATACTGCCCGTGATTTCAACGTGGCGACCGTCACTGACGAATTGCGTTACAACAGCCGTCAGGAACTGATGCTGCGTACCCGCCAGAACACCATCACTATCCGTAACAATCCGGCACAAACCGCCCTGCCAATGCGCGAATGGGGTTCTTTCCACCCGGGCAACGGCACCGGCGGCGCAGGCAACCACTGGGCGGGGATCACCTTCCGTTTCCAGCCCGATGAATTCCGGCTGAAAAGCCATCTGACCGAACGTTATGGCGCGAATGCTATCCCGGAAGAACTGGTTCTGCAGGACTGGGGCACCGACTGGGAAGAGATGGAACCGCACTATGCCTCTTTCGAACGCCTTGCCGGTGTTTCCGGTAAAGCCAGCAATGTGAAAGGCGAACATCATGACGGCGGTAACCCGTATGAAGGGATGCGATCGATTGAGTACCCAACCCGCCCGATGGATCAGCCTTATGGCCCGACGCTGTTTGCTGAAGCCGCGCGCAATATGGGCTACAAGGCTTTCCCGGTGCCCTCTTCGCTGATTTCCGAACCTTACACCAACCCGCTCGGCGTGAAAATGGGGCCGTGTACGTACTGCGGTTTCTGCACCAACTACGGCTGCGCAAACTATTCGAAAGCCAGCGCCATCACCACCGTGTTACCGGCGCTTATCCGCAAAGAGAATTTCGAAGCGCGCACCAACTGTGAAGTGATGCAGGTGCTGACCGATTCCACAGGCAAACGCGCCACCGGTGTGGTCTACATCGACTCTTCCGGTGATGAGTGGGAACAGCCGGCAGATCTGGTGATTGTCAGCGCTTTCACCTTTGAAAACGTGCGTCTGATGCTGCTTTCCGGTATCGGCAAACCATACGACCCGGTCACCTTAAGTGGCACCACCGGTCGTAATTATGCTTATCAGACCGCCAACAGCGTGCAGCTGTTCTTTGATGACAAAAACTTCAACCCGTTCATCGGCGCAGGCGCGGTCGGTATGGGTATTGATGATTTTAACAACGACAACTTTGACCACAGCGGTCTGGGCTTCTTCGGCGGCGGCAGTATCCGCGTCACGCCGATCGGTGGTGCGCCAATCGGTTACCGCCCGGTTCCGCCGGGAACGCCAAAGTGGGGTTCCGAGTGGAAAAAAGCCACGGCAGACAACTACCTCAGCTCAATGTCGATCGGTTGTGAAGCCAGCAGCTACACCACCAAAACCAACTATCTGTCGCTTGATCCGAACTACAAGGATCGCCTGGGCCGTCCGCTGCTGCGTGTGACCTTCGACTTCCCGGAAAACGACCTGAAAATGGCCGCCTATTGCACCGGTAAAGTCGCTGAAATCGCCAAGGCGATGAACCCGCGCCAGCTGGTTGCTAACCCGATGAAAGGCCACTGGAACGGTACGCCGTATCAGTCCTCACACGTGGTCGGCGGTTTTGTGATGGGCGCGGATCCTTCCACCAGCTCAGTCAACAAACACCTGCAAGTCTGGGATGTGCCTAACCTGTTTGTGGTCGGCGCTTCGGCCTTCCCGCAAAACCCGGGTTACAACCCGACCGGCACCGTGGGCGCGCTGGCGTTTAAAGCCGCCTATGCCATCCGTAACTTCTATCTGAAAAAACCGGGAGAGATGATCGCATGAAAAAGTTAACGTCATTCTCACTCGGATTACTGGCACTGAGCGTTTCCGGTCTGGCGCATGCCGCGGGCGACGGCTCCTTCGAACAGGTGGAACGCGGGCGTTATCTGGCCACCGTGGGCGACTGCGCGGCCTGTCATACCGCCCCGACGCCGGATGCCAAACCTTTCGCCGGTGGCGTGCCGATTGAAACGCCGTTTGGCCGTCTGGTCGGCGCAAATATCACGCCGGATCCGGAAACAGGTATCGGTAAATGGAGCTTCGACGACTTCCAGCGCGCGATGTCCGAAGGTATCGGTCACGGCGGGAAACGTCTGTACGGCGCGATGCCTTTCACGGCGTACACCAAAGTCACCCGTGAAGATAACGCCGCCATCTGGGCTTATCTGCAAACCCTGCAACCGGTGCATCACGAAGTCGAAACCAACCAGCTGCCGTTCCCGTTCAACGTGCGTACCAGCCTGATGGGCTGGAACTGGCTGAACTTCAACAAAGGCGAATTTAAACCGCAGATGGATAAGTCTGCCGAATGGAATCGCGGCGCTTATATTGTTGAAGGCCTGGGGCACTGCGGAACCTGTCATACGCCGAAAAATATGATCGGCGGTGACAAGGACAGCGAATTCCTGCAAGGCGCTGTGGTTGAAAACTGGGTCGCGCCGGACATCACCACCAACAAGCACACGGGTATCGGCAACTGGACGCAGGAAGATCTGATGCAATATCTTAAGACCGGTTCTAACCGCTTCGATATGGCGTCAGGCCCGATGGCTGAAGAAGTGACAAATTCTTCACAACACTGGACGGATGCGGATCTCAAGGCCGTGGCGGTTTATCTTAAAGACAGCGGTCACGACAGCGGAAATAAAGCTCCGGCGCCGGTGAAAGCGGAAGATAACGCCATGATGACCGGGAAGCACATCTATGCTGACCGTTGTTCCGCGTGTCATACGCCTGACGGCAAAGGTCAGGAAGGATTGTTCCCGCGGCTGGCCGATTCAGCGCTCATCAATCAGCCTGACGCCACATCGCTTATCCGCGTGGTGCTGACGGGCAGCCGTCCGGTCGGAACCGACAGCAAACCGACGGCGCCGTCTATGCCTTCGTTTGATGCCAATATGAGCGACGCCGATGTGGCTAACGTACTGACGTATATCCGTAACAGCTGGGGAAATGCCGCCTCGCCGGTGTCAGCCTCAGACGTGAAAGACCTGCGTGCAGAACTAAAGAAATAAGCAGGAAACGATTGAAATGACAAAGGCCGCGCAAGCGGCCTTTCTTTATGCAAGCATCACAGAAAATCAGTGTCGGGAAGGCATTTGCATAATCTGAACTAACAGATGATCATTATTCTGGCTTAATTGCACCAGATGTTTGCATTCCACTTTAATGGCAGTGAGCTGTTCTTCGGTCAGCGAGTACGGCAGGTTGATATCAATGCTGTACATATTTTGCTGCCCGGCCAGTTCAATCAGGCGGACGATATTGGTTTCATCGCTGACCTGCGTGGAAACCACCTGTAAAGCCAGTGCGCGTAAGGCTTCCTGCCGGGAATTTTCTTTTTTAGAACGGGATTTCAGTACCATGCCGAAGAAAGGCATCACGCCGTAAATCGCGTCAACAAAGCTCCATTTCTTTTTGCAGGATGCGGACAAATATTCCATATAGTCAAAGGACGCTTTTTGACTGCGCGCATCAGGTACCAGGCGGTTTTCATTCATCCCCTATTCCTCTTCCTGGTCAGGGCTAATCAATTATTCAATCAATGTATAACGATGAAGATATTCGCCTATATAATGGCATAATTCACGGATACTTTGCCAGTCGGTTCGGGTGCTTAAGTTTGAGCAATTATTGCCTGAGCAGACAGAATTTATCATTTCAGAATTTATCGAAAGTATTTCGCGGAGATGGAATTTACGCCGCAAAACTGACATGTTCTATTACGCTAGCAGGATGGCGCCGCCAGCTGGGTCACGCTATCCTAATCACCGGATTTCTTAAAGCAGCAAGCCAATGAATAAAATCGTTTTTGTAGAAGATGATGTAGAAGTCGGCAACCTGATCGCCGCCTATCTGGGTAAACACGATATCGATGTTATGGTAGAGCCGCGTGGCGATACGGCGCAGGCACGTATTGAGAAGGAAAAACCCGATCTTGTCCTGCTGGACATCATGCTTCCCGGCAAAGACGGCATGACGTTGTGCCGCGATTTACGGCCGATATTTCCGGGGCCAATCGTGTTGCTGACCTCGCTCGACAGCGACATGAACCACATTTTATCGCTGGAAATGGGCGCTAACGATTACATTCTGAAAACCACACCACCGGCCGTGCTTCTGGCGCGTTTGCGTCTGCATTTACGCCAGAGTCCGGCGCAGACAATTCAAAACGAGCAGCCGGTTCAGACCCTGAAAAGTGGCAATGCCCTGCACTTTGGACAGCTTTGTATCGATCCGGTTAACCGCGAAGTTACGCTGGTTGATGAAACTATTGTGCTTTCCACTTCCGACTTTGATTTGCTGTGGGAACTGGCGACACATGCTGGTCGCATTATGGACCGCGAAGCCTTGCTGAAAAACCTGCGTGGCGTCAGCTATGACGGACTGGATCGCAGCATCGACGTGGCGATTTCCCGCCTGCGCCGCAAGTTATATGACAACACTCTTGAGCCCTTCCGCATTAAAACTGTGCGTAACAAAGGCTATCTGTTTGCCCCTAACGCCTGGGAGTCTCTGCAGGAATGAAAAAGCTTTTCATCCAGTTCTTTTTGTTGCTGCTGGTGTGCTTTATGGTCATGGCGATGCTGGTGGGGCTGGTCTATAAAGTGACCGCTGAGAAAACAGGCCGGCAGTCCATGAACGATCTGATGAAAAGTTCGCTCTATTTAATGCGCAGTGAGCTCAGGGAAATCCCGATTAAAGACTGGAATAAGACCATCAATACGCTGGATCTGAATCTGTCTTTCAAACTGCACATTGAACCCCTCGGTAAACGCAAACTCTCGCCGCTGCTCGATCAGCGCCTGAAAGACGGCGAAATTGTCGCGCTTGATGATGAATATACGTTTATCCAGCGGGTGCCGCGCAGCCATTACGTGCTGGTGGTCGGGCCGATCCCGTATCTGTTTTACATGCACGAAATGCGTGTGCTTGACCTCGTTCTGCTGATGTTCATCGGCCTGTCGCTCGCCTTACCCGTCTTCCTGTGGATGCGTCCGCACTGGCAGGATTTGCTGCGTCTGGAAAACTCGGCGCTGCGCCTCGGTAACGGGCATCTTGACGAGCGCATTGATTTTGATTCGACCTCCAGCCTGAACCGTCTGGGCGTGGCGTTTAATCAGATGGCAGACAACATCAGCACGCTGGTAGCCAGTAAAAAGCTGCTGATCGACGGCATCGCGCATGAACTTCGCACACCGCTGGTTCGCCTGCGTTACCGGCTGGCAATCAGTGAAAATTTACCCGAGGCGGAGCAAAACGCCATCAACCGGGATATCGGGCAGCTTGAAGCGCTGATCGATGAACTGCTGACGTATGCGCGCCTTGACCGGCCACAGGTGACGCTGAATCTGGAAAAAGTGAATCTGGCAGAATGGCTTGAAGACAAAGTCGATGATTTCCGCATGATCACCGAGCGCACGATACTTTACCACGCGCCGCAAAACAGCGATTTCGGCGGCGTGGATTTACGTCTGATGGAACGCGTACTGGATAATCTGGTCAATAACGGGCTGCGTTATTCGCAGGAAGCCCTGCGCGTCAGCCTGTGGCTGGACGGTGAACTGGCCAGCCTGCAAGTCGAAGACGACGGGCCGGGCATTCCGCCGGAAGAACGCCAGCGGATCTTCGAACCGTTCGTGCGTCTCGACCCAAGCCGCGATCGCGCTACCGGCGGCTGCGGGCTGGGGCTGGCCATCGTCCATTCCATCGCCGTGGCCTATCAGGGGCGTATCGCCGTTGACAGCAGCCCGCTAGGCGGCGCCAGTCTGCGTTTCAGCTGGCCGGTAAAACCGACATTTAATCTGGCTGTTGAACAGCCTAATAATGAAAATCAGGAAGGGAGCCACAATGACCATCGCCTATAAAAAACTACATGACACCTTCGCCCGCCTCTCCCGCTTTGGCCACTTATCGGCTATTGCAGGCTGGGACGCCGCCGCCATGATGCCACCTGAAGGCGGACAAGCCCGCTCGGAAGCACTGGCGGAACTGAGCGTGCTGACGCATCAGATCCTCACCGCGAAACAGGTAGGTGAATGGCTGGAGCAGGCAAGCGGCGAACAGCTTAACGACGTGGAGCAGGCAAACCTGCGTGAGATGCGTCGTCATTACCAGCAGGCCGCGCTGCTGCCGGAAAGTCTGGTGCAGGCAAAATCACTGGCCGGCGCACGTTGCGAGCAAGCATGGCGCATTCAGCGTAAAAGCAATGACTGGGAAGGTTTCGCTGATAACCTGAAAGACGTGGTGAAACTGAGCCGTCAGGAAGCGCAGTTGCGTTCAGAAGCTGCTGGCATCAGCCGCTACGATGCCCTGCTCGATTTGTACGAACCGGGTATGACCTCGCAGAAACTCGACGTATTGTTTGGCGATTTGAAAACCTGGTTGCCGGATTTGTTGCAGACGGTGGTCGAAAAGCAAAAATCTGAAACCCGCATCGCACCACAAGGTCCGTTTGACATCGAAAAACAGCGCCAGCTCGGACTGAAAGTGATGGCACGTCTGGGCTTTAACTTTGGTGCCGGTCGTCTGGATGTCAGCGCGCATCCGTTCTGTGGCGGCGTGCCGCAGGATGTGCGCATCACCACGCGGTATAACGAAGATGAATTCCTCAGCGCCATGATGGGTGTGATCCATGAAACGGGTCACGCGCGTTATGAGCAGAATCTGCCGAAAGAATGGCTCGGTCAGCCGGTGTCTAACGCGCGCTCAATGGGCGTTCATGAATCCCAGAGTCTGCTGTTTGAAATGCAATTAGGTTGCAGTGAACCCTTCCTGAAGTCTGTTTATCCGCTGGTTATCGAGCAATTCGGTCACCGCGAAGGTCTGGATGAAAGCAACTTCATGAAGCTGAACCAGCGCGTCCAGCCCGGTTTCATCCGCGTGGATGCCGATGAACTGAGCTATCCGGCTCACGTGATTTTACGTTATGAAATCGAAAAAGCACTGATGGAAGGCGAAATTGAAGTCGACGATATTCCGGCCTTGTGGAACAGTAAGATGAAGGAATATCTGGGCATCAATACCGTCGGCAACTACCGCGACGGTTGTATGCAGGACATTCACTGGACCGACGGCGGATTTGGTTATTTCCCGACGTATACGCTGGGTGCCATGTATGCCGCGCAGCTGTTCCAGACGGCCAATAAAGCGATCCCAACGTTGCAGGACGATATCGTACGCGGCGACCTGACGGCGTTGTTCCAGTGGTTGCAGCAAAATATCTGGCAACACGGCAGCCGCTTCTCGACTGATCAGCTGATCAAAAATGCCACGGGCGAAACGCTAAACCCGGCGTTCTTCCGCGCGCATCTCGAAAGTCGCTATCTGTAATTCATCTGAAAGTTCTTCTGAAAATTACTCATAAAAAACACCTCCTCTTAACGGGGAGGTGTTTTTACTCATTGACTCATTTAACCCGCTACCTGATATTTCAGCCGGTATTCACCTGAGCCAACCTCTGCGGTATACCCTTCTGCGTTGCGGATGAAATCAACATCATCTGCTTCCAGCAGTATTTCACCGCCCGCCAGCACCAGCGTGGCGGAGGTATTTGCCGGAACATTCACATAAAGACTGACCTCCTGACCACTGACTTCCCAGCGGACGCCTATTGCGCCGTATACCGACTGATAGCGGGTTTCCAGCCAGTTCAGACCTCCGCCGGTCAGCGGTTTGACGATGAAATGCTTGAATCCGGGCTGCTCCTCGTCGGCTTCAATTCCCGCGGCCACACGATAAAGCCATTCGCCCACGGCGCCGTAAGCATAGTGATTGAAGGAATTCATGTCGGCACTCCACATACTGCCGTCCGGTTTAATGCCATCCCAGTGTTCCCAAATGGTGGTGGCACCGGCTTTCACCTGATACAACCATGACGGAAAATCGTCTTTCAGCAGTAAATTCCACGCTTCTTTGACGCGGCCATTCTGGCTAAGTGCATGGCAGAAATACGGCGTACCGACAAAACCGGTAACCAGATGGCCATCGTGTTCTTCGAGCAATTCAACCAGCGTATCGGTCGTGTTCTGGCGAAACGCCTCAGGCACCAGATTGAAATACAGCGCCAGAATGTGAGCGGTTTGCGTTCTGGCCGTCATATGCCCGGAAGGTGTGAAGAATTCCTCCTGGAAACGCCCGACAATCGCCTGATGTAAGGCACGGTAATGTTTATAGTCTGCGTCGCGTTTCAGCACTTTGGCGGTTTTGGCGAACAATTGCGTGGAGTAAGCGTAATACGCCGTACAGGTCAGGTCGTTTGGCGTAGCACCGAAGTAACTGCCCTCTTTGGCGTCCAGCGCCACCCAGTCGCCAAACTGCAATTTGTAACGCCAGATATGGTTTTCGGCATGGTCAGTCATGAAATCAATCCAGCCTTTCATGCTGGCATACTGATTTTCCAGCACGTTGGTATCGCCGTACATCAGGTACATAGTCCACGGATTGATCACCGCAGCATCCGCCCATGCTGACGCGGAATGGGTTCCGCCTTCCGACAGCAAACGGTCTTTGCCACAGTAGCCGGTAAGAATATCCGGGATTACGTGCGGCACGCCGCCTTCCGGCGTCTGATCATAACGAAGATCGGTCAGCCATTTGGCGAAGAAATTACGGGTTTGCATCAGATAGCTCGCCGTGCGGCAAAAAATCTGCGCATCCCCCGTCCAGCCCAGTCGTTCGTCACGCTGCGGGCAGTCCGTCGGCACATCGACAAAGTTACCTTTCAGGCCCCACAAAATGTTGTGATGCAACTGATTTAACTCAGGATTTGAGCAGGCGAAATAGCCGGTTTGTTCCATTGCGGAATGCAAAACAATCGCAGTGAAATCATTCAGATCCAGCGGTGCCGGATACTCCTCAACTTTCACGTAGCGGAATCCCTGCCAGGTAAAATGCGGATGCCAGGTTTCTTCGCCCTCACCTTTGAGAACATACTCAGTACGCTGCTTGGCTGAACGCAGGTTATCCAGATAGACATTGCCTTGCGCATCCAGCACTTCAAAGTGGCGGAGCACCACTTTGTCGCCCGCGTTGCCACGGACCTTAAACTCTACCCAACCGCTGAGATTCTGTCCGAAATCCATCACAGTATCGCCCTGCGGCGTGGTGATAAGACGCAGCGGTTTAAGGGCTTCCATTTTTCTGACCGTGTTACTTCCCTGCGCGACCAGCGTGGATTTTTCATGCGTCACACGACTGACCGACCGCCAGGCATCGTCTGAGAAACCTTTCGCGCACCAGCCGGGAATTTCCCTGCGCGCATCATAAATTTCGCCGTCATAAATTTCTGAAAAAAGAATAGCGGAATCATAGCCTTTCCAGCTTTCATCGCTGACCACGACTTCCTGCGAGCCGTCTTTATAATTAATGACCAGTTGCGAAATAAACGCCGTTTGTTCACCGTAATAATTACGATGACGGCTAAAGCCCATATCGCCTTTGTACCAGCCTGCACCTAATAGTGCGCCGATGACGTTTTCACCTTTTGTCAGATGGTCTGTCAGGTTATAGGTCTGATAAAGTAAATGGTTGTGATAACTCGTCCAGCCGGGCGTCAGGGCATCTTCTCCGACTTTATGACCGTTAAGATGTAATTCATACAACCCGAGTGCGCTGACATGAATAAAGGCTGACTGAATATCTTCCGCACGGTTGAGGACAAACGATTTTCGCAGTAATGTGCCCGCGGAATGGTCTTTTTCTGCTGGTGTTTCGGCAGAAATAAAATCAGCCTGCCATTCATGGGAATAAAGCACCCCGGAGATCATCTCTGCGGGTGAACTCCAGGTACTGGTCTCACCATAATTATCTCGCACCTGCACACGAATAAAATAATGCTGCGACGAGGTCAGCATTAATTCCATCAACGGAACATTATTTGAACACTCACTTTCCTGCCATTCGCCGCGGAGCAGAACATTATCAAAACTCTGCTGATGGCTGATCTGGATCCGATAAGCCGTTTGCCGGACGTTTCTGTTGTGGCTTTCAATCTCCCATCCCAATACAGGAAGTTCCTGCACGCCTGATAATGCGGACTCCTGATTCAGGGTAAGTCTGGTTACTGCGAGCATAATTCGTGACTCCTCATGTGATTTCTTTGAATTAATTAACTAGATTTGCTTAACAGCCGATGACGGATATTCAGGCGTTGTTTCTTTTATGAGCACACTTGCCTCACTGTTAAATTCGTTTCGTTGTTTGCCGTGGAAACAGATCCAGCCAATTAATAATCCGGAAGCCACTGTTGCGGATAACAGGGTATAAAGTACCTGCGGTCCGGCTTCCAGTAACAGCGGAGTAATAAAGGCCAGCACTCCGCATAACAACCGGGAAATCGCGACAATAATACCTTGCGCCGTTGACCTCAGCATGGTTGGGAACGATTCCTGTGACCAGACTTTCATGATTCCTTCGAAAGCCAGTCCGCTGCCTATAGCAGTAAAGAATAGACAACAGAACCAGGAGGCAGGTGAGAAATTAAATAATACCGGCAGGAAGAAACCGCCCGCGAAACAAATAGCCCCCAGAATAAATGCGGGAATACGTTTTGGCGTGTCGACAAAACGCATAAACATTATCCCGGCGAATACACCGACCGGCATAGTCAGCAGATTCCACAGCGAATTTTGTTCAACAGAGATCCCCACCACATTTACCGCGATATAGGTGCCGAACTGACCACCGGTATTCGCGGCAAGGTTGGTGAAAGCGTAAAACAGGCACAGCGCAATAAATGGCCACAAGTATTTCCCGTGGATGAGATCTTTAAATGCCGCTTTCTGCGCCCGCACCGTCACAATACCCGCGCGCCTTTCCTTTCTTGCGATCAACCATAATGGGGATTCCGGGATCGTCCAGCGCAATGCCAGCAAAACGACGGCCACGGCACAGACGTGCAGATACATAATCTGCGCACCGGGCCGCCCCCAACCGCCTACGACGGCAGAAATTGCCATCGTGCTGCCAATTCCTAAGAACCACAGTAAATTCGACAGTCCGATTATCTTGCCGCGGTTTTTGTCTGTTGCCGCTTCGGCAATGGTTGCCAGAGAAACGGGTAAATCTGCACCGGTGGCAAGCCCGACCAGCAAGGTACCCGCCAGCAGCAGTGCAAAAGTATCGCCGAACGCCAGAAACACCGTGCCGATAATGATCATCATCATTGTGGCAATAAACACTTTGCGTCTGCCGTAACAATCGCCCAGCCTGCCGCCCGTCAGTGCGCCGAGCGCAATGCTCAGTGTTAATATTCCGGAAAGTATTCCTATCTGAACGACAGTGGTGCCGATCGTTTTCTGATAAATAACCAGAGCAGTTCCGTTTGAAACAATGGCGGCTGAATCAATATATGACGCCATGCCGGAAACCACCCCGACGTACCAGGGATTAGGTTGCTTAGTGGTTGACATAATAATGTCCTTCAGGGGTAAAGGTGAAATTAAATGATCCTTGAGAGGTCCTTTCTTTTTACTGTTATTATGGCTTGATATTATTGCGTTAAATTATTAGAGTCCGTTATTAATTCGTCGTGGGAATAACACTATTACTGACTCTCATCCGTTCCTGAGAGGGTGTCCTTTGAAACTGTTTTTTATAGGCTTCCGTCAGACGTGATGTGGTAGAAAAACCACACAGCGTGGCTATTTTACCGATACTTAAATCCGAGGTGCGTAATAACTCCTGCGTTTTTAATAAACGATAGCGCTGCTGAAACCGTTCCGGTGTAAAACCTGTGATCTCTTTTATGAACCTGAACATGGTTCTTTTGGCGACACCACTTTCTTCACACAAATAATCCCAGTTAATTGTGCAGGCATAATTTTCGCGCAGATGATTCAGCAGATGACGTTTCCCTGATTCTGCCTGACTGGCACGACATTCTTTACGTGTGGCACACTGGTAAAGCATCACTATCATCGATAATAAATAAGACTCTGCGGTCGCAAAATAGGTATTATCGTATCGGGAATCAGATTGCCGGGTAATTTTATCCGTCAGCTCAATCACTCTGGTCAATTCTTCATCCGTTAATCCCGTACGGCGTTTCTTCATTGAAGCGGTATATTCCTTGATCCCTGCTGTCAGTTCAGCGATGTTATTGATAAAATGAAAAGATCGTTCTTTATGTAACAGAATATTGGTAATTGACAATTTATTAGTGGATTCATAACAGTGAACATCGTGCGCACTGACAATGAAAAAGTCGCCTTTATGAATAAATTCAACCTGATCTTTGATGATATGAAAACCGCTGCCATTACGGACAATAACCAGTTCATAAAATTCATGCCCATGCACATCTTCCAGCGACTGTCGGTTCATATCAAATAAACTGAAAGCATGATGTGTCGAAAGAAAGAAATCGCTGACCTTTAGTATTTTCATGCATTCACCGAGTTAATGATTAATATAATTCATTGTATCTTTATCGGGTCATTAAAATATATCGTGTCGATGAAAAGATTAGACCGTAATAATTATGACAAGTCTATATGATGCACTGGCACTGTGGCGTAACCGCCCGTGACTTTTGTTTCATTTTTGTATCAGAAATCTCATTTCAGGGTCAGCAGACATAAAAAAAGCGCAGAAAAATCTGCGCAGGGTGAAACGTAGGGCAACGGTCCACTGAACATTATGCCTGATGCAACCGGTGCTTATGACCTTTCATCAGGCTCAGTGACGCAGAAAAGGCGGCGCCTTCATCCCCGGCCATAATAGCTTCGTAAATCCTCTTATGTTCATTCAGACACATGCCCCCTTCTTTTGAGGAATACTCAAAGAACCATTTGAATATCGTGGTCAGCACGTTGCCAAACGGCACATAAAAACAGTTACCGGAGGCAATAAAGATCATCCGGTGAAATTTGGTATCGATATCTACCCACTGCTCAGCATCAAAATTTTCCGCGACCTGGCACATCTGTCGGTAAATCCGCGACAGTTCGATGCGCTGTTCTTTACTGGCATTGACGGCGGCCAGCGCGGTGGCGTGGGGTTCAATGGCTTTGCGAAACTCCAGAAACTGGTGATAGATTTCTTCTGTCGCTTCCATGCCCTGCATCCATTCCAGCAGTTGCGGATCCAGCATGTTCCACTGTGCGCGCTCTTTAACACGGGTACCGATTTTAGGCCTCGATTCCAGCAGTCCTTTGGATGTCAGTAATTTCAGCGCCTCGCGCAACGCGGTACGGCTGACGCCAAACTGTTCACCCAGTTCAATTTCACTCGGTAAAATGGCTCCCGATGCCAGTTCGCCCGAAAGGATTTTACGCGCAATATCACGTGCGATATGGGTATTCAGGCCACGGGTCATGCCTGCGGCGGTTTCAAACTGCAACGTCATGATCTTCCCTTTTTCCTGTGCAGATTGCCGACATAATAGTTCAGGCGACGGCACGCTGCATGCGCCCGTCGCACTGAAACGCCCAAACTGTGCGCTATGGCGCCATCTGGCCGCCATTAACGTCTAATATCTGGCCGGTAATGTAACCGCTGCAGGCGTGTGAGGCGAAAAACAGGTAAGACGGTGCCAGTTCTTCCGACGTACCGAAACGCCCCATCGCAATAGAACCGGCGATTTTCTCACGGACTTCTGCACTTTTGTCTGCGTGGAACACAGTGTCGATTGTGCCCGGCGCGATAACATTGAAACGGATATTATCTTTGGTGAATTCCTTCACCCAGTTACGGTGAACGTTATGCAGCCAGGCTTTGGAGGCCGCGTAAAGACTCGCTCCCGGTCCGCCGCCTTCACGTCCGGCGATGGAACCGGTGCTGATCACCGACGTGGTTTTGCCACTTTGTTGCGCCGCATGACGTAAATGCGGAATGGCGAATTTTGTGACCATCAGCGCCGAACGGGCATTTAAATCCATCACATGGTCATAAAATTCGTCGTCGATGTTTTCCAGCCCCTGGCGACCGCCAAGACCGCCGGCGTTATTAATCAGTACATCTATCCCGCCAAAACGTTCGACAAAGTTCGACACCAGCGCTTCGCACTCGGCAGATTTCGTGACATCTGCGCCAAAGTACGCCACTTCGCCGCCCTTTTTAGCGATGTCAGCCGCCAGTTGATCGAGGCTGGCATCATGACGATGGCCGTTAATCCCGACCTTTGCGCCCGCCGCGGCAAATGCCTTCGCCGCCGCCAGACCGATGCCTTTGGTTGAACCAGTAATCAAAACACGCTGACCTTTCAAATCGTTAAACATAATGACTCCTTTATGATTCAGGGATGTTCAGAGGTGAGACGGATTGCCATGCCACGCTGAACGCGTCTTCCGCTGCCGGTGCGGCACGGTTACTGATGCGAACGTTCAGTGTGCGATCATTGGCAAAGAAAATATTCAGTTCGGTTTGTTCGTCGTCATGGCTGACCACGCTGACACGTTCGACCTTACCGCGCGCATCAACGGACGTTTCGGTGGCTTCGTCGAAAAATCCGTGTGTTTCAAACACGCTGGCAAAAATGGCATTCATGCCGTGAGTTCGCAGCAGTAAAGCCGGTTCACTGCGCAGGTTGAAATGTGGATCGGTTGCACCGGTACGGGCGACAATCAGTTCGCCGCCTTCAGGGAAGGCAGTGACCAGCGTGCGGTAACTGTCGCCATCGAGCCAGCTGAAAAGTGCCGAATCTCCCGATGCGATTTGAGCGCGCCCGCAATCCCATAAGTGCTGATAGCCGTGAGCTTTACCCAGTGGTTTCAGCCCGGCGGGCACTTGCAGAACGGTGTCTGTGCGGACAAACTGACCGAGATGATGCAGCGAATAATCGTAGCGATGTGGCTGTGTGCTGGTCAGGCGAAATACGTCCACAATCAGCGGTGATGTGAGTTCCGGCAGGCTGAGCATCAGCACAGTCCGTTGCTGGTCTGTGCCCGGATAATAGTTTTTCAGGCGGGCACTCATTCCCTGTTCTGCCGGATTATCCGTCACGAAGAAATGCGGTTCCCCCCAGCGTTTTTCCGCCTCAAGGCTGTCGCCGAGATTCTGACTTTGCCCGTCCACCACGACGGTGTTGTGTGCAACGGTTTGCTTGCAGTAGGTGTTGTTTTCAGGGATATAACGTCCGCCGAATTTCGGCTCAACGTTCACCCAGCGTCCAAAACCGTAATCGCGCAGGAACTCGCGTCCGCGGCTGAACAGGCTAAGATGCAGACCGTCAAAGTGTCCGTGATTGAGTGCCGAATGCAGGCGCGGAATGCTGCCGTGCTGGCCGAACCACATCAGTGCCATATCCTGATTTACCGCATTGCTTCGCAAAATACCGATGCCGCCCTGCGTCCCTTCGGGGCCATCACGCAGCTGGACGCTGCCCCAGTTCACAGACTGTGCGGGCGAGTGTTGCAACGCGCGGGATAATTCCAGCGCGGCGGCACTGACCCAAACAGTGTGCTGCTGTTGAGCGACAGCAATCCACTGCGGATTGCTGCCATAACGGGAATAACAAACGCTGGCGGCGATCACCGCGCCATCATCCCGGATATTGATGCTTTTCGAGGAATCATTCAGCGCCGGCCAGGTTCCGTCAGGGAAAGCGGTCTGCATCAGGGCTTCACAGGTTTTGCGGATGATCTGATCGCGAAACGCATAAATCGCCAGATCCGGCTGGCGACGCCCTATCGCCTCGCTCAGCAACAGCAGCGGGCGCAACGCGAAACGGTGATAATACGGGCCTTCGATGTAATATCCGTCGGGCGAAAAAAGCTGGTTCAGCTGGGCAAAGAATCCACCACTTTCACTGTCACCTTTCAGTCCGTATAACGCCTTTTCCACCAGCGCTGAATCGCCCAGCACGTAACCGCTGATTGCCGCAGCCGCCACTGACCAAATGCCGTGGTTATGCACGATATCAAAATCTTTGGCATGCCGGTTCAGAGCGTCATTCGCCATCACCTGAAACAAGTTTGCCTCGATATATTCCCGCTGAACCGCCTCGAGTGACGGGATCAGGCAGTGATAGCCCTCGACCGCATACAGCCAGAACATATTTTCATTGAGTGTCTGATGAAACAAACGGCCTGGCGAATTACTGTCTTTGCTGATCGCACTGCCGAGCGACGGATAAATTGCGGCATAACCGTTCAGCAGCGCCAGCGCATAATCAAAGTAACGCGGCTCACGGGTGATCAGAAATAAACGCCCGGCCAGGTTGATCCCCAGATAGTTTTGTTTGTGCTGCGTATGCTCCGGGCCTCCCGCTTCGCCGTGACCGGGAATATTCACCGGTTGCGCGAGCATCTTTTCCAGCGTGGCGATTTGCATCCGCAGCGCCACGCCCAGCGGGGAATCTGCATTAATCTGTGCGCGCAGTTTTTGCGCCTCAGAGACGCTTAACAGCAACGGCTGCCAGTCATTCATTTTTTACTCTCCGGCGCATCCGGCGCGACGTATCCCGTTGCGAATGACGGCAGGGAAAGCAGCCAGGTTTCTCTTTCAGCTTCTGTTACTGCGCCACGGGTAACGTCTTCGTGATAGCCACCGGAAGCTGGTTTCACCGCGGGTGGAAGAGTGAACGTTGCGCTGCGAATTTGCTGCTGGTAGCGCTTTTTGCCGGTGGCGTTATCCGCCCAGGAAAGTAACGGGACGGGACGCACGCGGATCTGATCAAGTGATTTATAGGGCCACGGCACCGCCGGATCGGTAAATCGCGCCATGAAATCCAGCGATTTGAGCACGCTGCCACCCTGCGGTGTCTGGTAATGCCACAGGTCGATACCGTTTTTCTGCGCCAGCACCGCCATCATGCTGATCGCCTGTAAATTGAAATAGCTGTAATGAAACGATCGCGTCCGCGCCAGTTCAGCGGGCTGCGTGCCATCGGGTTTCAGCTGCACATCCAGCTTACTTTTCATCAGCTTCGCCATGTCGCCAATCACCGCTTTATCGCCCAGATACCATGCGATTCCGGAAACCTGCGTCACATACCAGTTGCCGTGATTGTTCTCCGTGCGTCCTTCCTTTTTGGCAATTTTGCTGGCCTGCAACCACTGCAGATAATCCGTCATCCACGCGCGCATTTGCTGTTCATCGTTGTCGGTCCACGCCGGATTACCGCGTAACAGCACTAACGAATCCACAATCCGGGTAGAGAAATAGCGTCCATCGAGTACCCCGGCGTTGCGCCCCGGTGAGATACCCGGCACGCCCTGCGCGAAATTCAGATTCGGGTTCATACGCGTTTCCGGTTTGATAAACCAGGTACGCAACAGGCTGGCTGCTTTATCGGCATATTTCTGTTCGCCGGAGAAATACCAGGCCAGCGTCAGGTTCTGCACCCGGGCGGTGAAATCGGCCAGCCGCACGCCATCGCTCTGATCGTTCTTACTGGCCGGATTCACCTGACCGTCTTTACGGATCCACGGCAAGCCGTCGGGTTTGCTGTCATCAGGCCACCAGTACGCACTCAGGCTGAGATAATCATGTTTTGAACCGCCCGGCGGCGTCATGCCTTTATCAGTCACGCTCAGTTCAGGTTTTTTTAGCGCGGAATCCGCAGCCGCCAGCAACTGCTGGTACGCTCCGGTGGTCTGCGGCGCAGCCTTGTGGTCATGCAGTTGCTGGCGTACAACGGCCATCTGCGCCGTATTCAAAAATGCCGGTTCAGCGGCCAGCGCGCCCGCAGAGCCGGTCATCAGCGCCAGTATCAGCCATACGTCTGTCGTCATTCCGTTCATGACTTTTTTCACTTTTTTGCCCTGCATTAACTTCATGTTTTCTCCCAGCTCCGCGCCATTGTCCCGATGAGATCTCACGCTTTAGTCATACTAATAAAGCAATGAACTTTCAGTTTTGCCAGTCAGAATTGATTTAAAAACCTACATTACGCCCAACAAGTGACCGGAATCACAATTTGATAACAAACTAAGCATTTCTTATTTGTCCGACTTTTAATTTCATTTCCCTCTTCTACGCTTGCTCAATACATAACCAAAAACATCTCACCCTACAAACGAGAGAGTAACGACAATGGATATCAACGTACTGGTCATGATCGGTTACTTCGTCTTAATGATTGCCATCAGTTATGCGTTCAAAAAGATGGCATCCGGGTCCTCCAGCCACTATTTTCGCGGCGGCGGGCGAATGCTCTGGTGGATGGTTGGCGCCACCGCCTTTATGATCCAGTTCAGCGCCTGGACGTTTACCGGTGCTGCCGGACAGGCTTACCGCTACGGGTTCAACGTGGTCAGCGTGTTCGCCGGCAATGTGTTCGGCTATCTGGTCGCCTGGTGGTGGTTCGCCGCCCGCTTCCGTCAGTTACGGGTTGATACTGCCACAGAGGCGATTAACCATCGCTTCGGTAAAGGTAACGAACAATTTTTCACCTGGATGATTATCCCGCTGAGTATCCTCAGTGCAGGCGTGTGGCTGAACAGCCTGGCTGTATTTGCCAGTGCAGTATTCCACCACGACATTACGCTGACGTTATGGGTGACGGGCATCGTGGTGCTGGTGATTTCGCTGCTGAGCGGTGCATGGGGCGTCGTGGCGAGTGACTTTGTGCAGACGCTGGTGGTGGCGATTATTTCTGTCGCCTGTGCGGTTGTGGCGTTGTTTAAAGTCGGCGGCCCGGTAAAGCTGGTGACTGAATTCCCTTCCGGTTTCTTTACCGGTCCGGATGTCGGCCCGCATTATATTTCACTGCTGGTAGCCTGCTTCCTGTTCTTCTTCATCAAGAACGTTCAGAGCATCAATAACCTGCAAGATTCCTACCGTTTCCTGAATGCCAAAGACAGTTTTAACGCCAAAAAAGCGGCGCTGTTTGCGCTGGTGCTGATGCTGGTGGGGACCATTATCTGGTTCATCCCACCGTGGGCGGTAGCGATCCTTTATCCTGACGCGGCGACGGCACATCCGGAACTCGGCAAAAACGCCACCGATGCGGTGTATCTGATTTTCGCTGAACGTGCGATGCCGGTGGGCACTGTTGGTCTGCTGATGGCCGGCTTGTTCGCTGCGACAATGTCTTCAATGGACTGCGCGCTGAACCGTAACTCGGGAATTTTCGTGCGCAGTTTCTGGACACCGATCATTAACCGTAACAGCGAACGCAGCGATAAATACCAGCTGCGCGTGGGTCAGATTGCCTGCGTGGTGAATGGCGTGCTGGTCATTTTAGTGGCGCAATATATGCACACCATGCAGACCGTCAGCCTGTTCGATCTGATGATGAAAGTCGGCACGCTGATGCAGGCACCGATTGTCGTGCCCCTGTTCCTCGGCGTATTTATTCGTAAAACGCCGGACTGGGCGGCGTGGGTCACCGTATTGTTTGGTTTATGCGTGTCTTACGTGGTGGCGAACCTGTTCACCGCGCCGGATGTCGCCCGTCTGCTGGGCATCACCCTGACCAAACGGGAACTTCTGGACGTCGCCATCATGTGGAACATTTTTGCCCATCTGGTGTTTACCGGCGGGTTCTTCTGCCTGACTACGTTGTTTTATCGCGAGAAAGCGTCGGCGAGAAATACCCAGCGTCAGCAATTCTTCACCGATATGGAAACGCCGGTCTATGCCGACCATGAACAGGATGAGTTCGACCGGTTACAGCGCGATAAAATCGGTCGCATTTCGATGTACATGGGTGCGGGTTTACTGCTGATGGTGCTGGTGCCAAATCCGCTGTGGGGACGTATTTTGTTCCTGCTGTGCGCCCTGTCCATTCTGCTTTTCGGCTGGATTTTGCATCGCAGCGCTGAAAAAGGGATGAAAGCGGCACAGGCTGAAAAAGCATTGAAAAGGAATGTGGCGACGTCTCAGAGATAGTGTCAGTTCGTCCCCCCTTCAGATCATAAAAAACCCGCCTTATCAGCGGGTTTTAATGTCAGACAAAAATGACAGAGCACCGGATTTACTTCGGAAGTTCTGTTACCTGTTTCACTTCAGTTTTGCTGATCTGCTGTTTCACACCGTTAGCATCGGTATATTCCAGCAAGCCTGAATCGGCTTCTTTTGGTTTGCCGTCACTGATGATGGTTCGCGCATCATTCGTCTGGATGGCATAACTGGTGCGTGTGCAACCAGACAATGCAGCTACACATAACACAGCCGCCAAAGGTAAAAGTAATGTCCTATTCATGATCTTCATGATCCTCTCCTTTTATGCGTTTTTTACGTTGTCCGGATAAATCAGTTATCCAGTTCACTCATGTTTTTAACTTGATCGCGATTAATCTGCTCGGTCTGGCCGGTTTCCGCATTTTTGTAGGACACCAGACCTGTATCGTCATCAACCTGAGGTTTCCCGTCCGTCACGATGGTTTTTCCGTCCGTCGTTTTAATAGCCTGGTTCGATGCACAGCCTGCCACAAATAAAATTGAAACAGCGGCCAGCGATGCGGCGATGAGGTTATTCCTCTTCATACTTTTCCTCCTGAAAGGGTTCTGACTTAACAATTAGCTAAGTAAGTATAGCCACTCTTTCCAGAGGCCTTGAAAAATAGGACAAACGGAAGTTTTTTGACTGTTTTATCAGCGCCCCTTAAGGCGCTCGATGGCCAGTTGCAGGGCATCATTGGGCTCACCAATCGCATCAACCGCCTCTTCCTGAACGCGCCCCAGCCACAATGCCACGCGCTCACGGCTAATTTCCTGGCCGCTTAGTGCAAACATCAGGCAACATTCGCCCACCATACGGCAGGCTTCCTCAAAGGCCATTTCTGAATTTTCCACCGACAGCTCCATACAACTCTAAAAAAGACATATATTGTTTAACGGCAGATTCAGGAAAAAGTTGCCCTTTTTTACCCAACCTTTACCATAATGCTTTCTGAGTCGTTGTTTATGGTGACTACCCCATTCACCTTTGACGGCTATGAGCTGTTCCGATTCAGCGGAAAAGCGCCTAAGAATATTCTGTATTCCTGCCCATTGTTCTTAAAAAAACCTGTACAACTTTCCCCATCTTGTATAACTTTATAGTCACACAGGTAATCATTAACAACGCACACATTAACAAGAGGATATGTCATGCGTCAGAACAAGCACGATGGATTGTCTCCGGAGACCTCCCCTTCTTTATATGGCCAGGGTTTTTCTAAAGAGGAAACAATGGGACGCGTTGTGGTTGAAATTCTGGAAGCAGGCAAGAACCTTAACCGCAAGGCGTTGTGTTCAAAACTGTTGAATCGTGTTGAATCCGCTGGCAGCGAAGAAGAGGAAAAGCATTATATGAAGCTGATCCGTCTGGTTCTTGAGCGTGATTCATGATGGGTTGAGATTTAAGTAAAGATTGGCTTCATAGAATTTCGGTTTGACATATTATGCGGGCTTGATTGATTCATAGCCTACCAATACTTTATTCCCGATGGTGTAGTCCCGGTGGTTTGAAGTAATAACTCTGAACCTGAAGCTAATCTGCCCAAGACCTTTGGTCAGCGTATATTCAGAGGCTGATAATATGTATAGAAGCAATGAAGAAAAGTTAACGGACAAACTGATTGGTGAGGCAGTAATAGCCTTACTGAAATCAAAAAGTCCTATTTCAATCGACAGACTCATTAAGCAGTTACAGTTTATGGCTGTAAGTGCTGAAAACTTAACTCGAAAAAGCGCCCTGGAGCAGATCATTAATGAGATGCGCCACGATCAGGCTGATAAGCGTGCGCGTGTCAGTTATGAAGTACGGGACGTCGACAATGTACGACACTTTTTCAATACTGAAGGGCCGTCCGATGACCAGAAAAAACATTGATATATCAAACGAGTGCGCAGTGAGCCACAACGATTCGATGGTATCAAACTCATCTCAGTCGATGACAGACGCAGTCAATCAAACAGGGATTTATCAACATTATTCTAAAGTGAGCGAACTCTATTCCAGTGAAGCCGAAGTTCTGGGTGCCGCAATCCGCCTGATTCTTGCGAATAAAGGTACGGTGACCCATAAAGCCATCATAATGCACCTGATCAATCAGCTTGAAACCACATCAGATGTGGTGCAACTGGATATTCTGCGCGGTGCGCTGGAAATGGTTGTGGGCATGACGCCCGATGATTCCGGGTTCTGATCCTTAAAATCAGGATCCACTTTATAATTCGCCTCGTGCTCAGTCTTATGGTCACAGACGGGCGCGGAATCTTTTAAATAACCGGTTCTGAAGAACCAACGCGGAGGGTATTAAAATGCAAGATGTGTCTTATACTCATGTCACATTGGCTGATTATATTCTGGCAGAAGACCCTGAACTTCTGGTTGAAAACGAAACGGTCATCCGTCTTTATCAAAACTTAAAAAAACAAAAAGAAGTTGTTACTCATAAAGATATTATTCTTTGTCTGATTCAGAAGATTGAGCAGGAAAGTGATGCAGGTAAGCAGGATGTCTATCTGGAAGCACTTGAATATGTTGTCTACCGCACACCTGATGATGATATTATCTAATCAACAGCAAAGCATTATGAAATGAGCCCGGCAAATATTATTCGCCGGGCTCATTCGTTTATAACTTATGCGCTGATGGCAAGCTCTCAGAGAGCCTGATTGCCCGACTGATATTCGTAAGTCACTTCCGGCCATGTGATGACCGGAGTCCCTTTCAGTCTTGGCTCAGCAAATAGCTCGCCCTGGAAATTACACACCCCTGCCGCATCCAGCCACATCCACTCTTCCGGTTTTTCCACACCTGTCGCAATGACTGATATTTCTAACGCAGAGCAGAATCTGATGATGGCCTGAACGACGGCCTGTTTAGGTCCGCTGGTATGAATGTCACAAATCATATTGCGATCGATCATAATCTTGTCTGGCTGGCATTGAGTCAGCAGCAACAATCCTGCGGAACCGGCACCGAAATCGTCAATTGCCAGACGCATTCCTGAGGCTTTGAGCTGTTTCATCGCGGTTGAAAACTTGTCTTCACGGGTGATGACACCATTCTCAGTGATTGCCACCACAATCTGTTCAGGAACCAGACCACTTGCGGTGATGTCATTAACCAGAGACTCCACAGCATCTGGCACCATGACCAGCGTCATTGGCAAAAGTTTGATAGAAAGCGTTTTGTCGCCGATCCCCATTTTCTGCGCCATTGAAAAGGCCAGCTTTTTAGATTTGAGATCGGCCTCGTAGATGGTTGTTCCGGACAGCCGGGAGTAATACTCCATCGCAGAACCGCCTTCCGGCCCGCAAATTGTCGCCTCATAAGAGATTATCTCGCGACTTAGCGGATCAACTATCGGCTGAAATGCAAAACTGTAGTCCTGCATCTCAGGAAATATAAATTCTACTTGTGGTTTCAGCTGGTCATCGGCGATGAAAGACCAGGAATCAGCGGGAAGAATTTCGAGATAATTTTCCTTTTCACGAGCCTGCACAAAGGTACATAAAAATTGCAGCGCCCGGTCTTCATAAGTAAGCCGATATTTAGACGTTCCTTTATCAAGCACCGCCTGAAGCACCTCGTCTTCGTGGTGATGTCTGAGGTCAAAAAGCTCCATACCGACATTGCCGAAACGGCGTGACTGCGCATAGTCGCGCATCAGAACCACCACATTGTGATGCCGCTGATCCTTACAAATCGTACTGTAAAGGGCATCCACGGTCTCTTCCGCCCCTTCAAGCAACTGGAAGAAGTGCATCCCGTCAAACAGCAGGATCCCGGTGATGCCTAAAAGTTCATTGTTTACATTAGCTCGCGCCACCATTTCGACCAGTGACGCAGACTGTACATGTTCACTAATGTGGCTGCGGTAAACGAGGGTTAAAAGCATCGGGTTGTTCCAAAGGGGTCTGGTGATGACCATCAGGGTAGCAGAAATATCGTGTATGGAAATATCCGAACTGATCATTTTAGCTTATGTTTCAGCGTAAAAATGGCGGCAATGCCCTTCAAAGCTAGCAATTTTAAGGATGGGGGAGATTTGTAAATCCCGCTTTATTTGACTGGTAACGAGCTGCCTTAAATTCTGCAGCCCCCTTTCTCTCCCGGATGGGATGAAAGACAACTATAAAACGCGCTGACATTCGGCGGCGTAATCCGTATCATACGCGCCACAACGCCGTCCGGACGGAAGACATGAGCAGCGGGCAGACAGGAATGTAGAATGCTAAACTCGCGCTATGTCGGCCGGGCCCTTCTGGTGCCCTTTATTGAGTCAGAGTTACTATTAATGTCAGAAAATCAATCAGTTGATAAAAAAGCTCAGTACAATCTGAACAAATTACAGAAACGCCTGCGCCGTGACGTGGGAAGAGCGATCGCCGATTTCGGCATGATCGAAGAAGGTGACCGCATTATGGTGTGTCTTTCCGGCGGGAAGGACAGCTACACCATGCTGGAAATTTTGCGCAATCTGCAACAAAGCGCACCGGTCAATTTCTCGCTTATCGCGGTTAACCTGGATCAGAAGCAACCGGGGTTCCCGGCGCATATCCTGCCTGAGTATTTAGAAACGCTGGGCGTGGAATACAAGATTGTTACCGAAGACACCTATTCCATCGTCAAAGATAAAATTCCGGAAGGCAAAACGACCTGCTCTCTGTGCTCACGCCTGCGTCGTGGGATTTTGTACCGCACCGCCAGCGAACTGGGCTGTACCAAAATTGCACTCGGCCACCACCGCGATGACATTCTGCAAACCCTGTTTCTGAATATGTTCTATGGCGGCAAGCTGAAAGGCATGCCACCCAAACTGATGAGTGATGACGGCAAGCACATCGTGATCCGCCCGCTGGCTTACTGCCGCGAGAAAGATATCGAGCGTTTCGCGATTGCGCGCGAGTACCCGATCATCCCATGTAACCTGTGCGGTTCGCAGCCTAACCTGCAACGTCAGGTTATCGGCGACATGCTCAAAGACTGGGATAAAAAATACCCGGGACGCATCGAAACCATGTTCAGCGCGATGCAAAACGTGGTGCCATCCCATCTTAATGATATGAATCTTTTTGATTTTAAAGGGATTAAACACGGCGGCGAAGTGATTGACGGCGGGGATCTGGCCTTTGATCGCGAAGATATTCCGATGCAGCCTGTGGGCTGGCAGCCGGAAGATGATGAAACCGTGGTGCCGGTTGAGCGTCTGAATGTGTTAGAAATTAAATAATTTCCACACCTGCAACCTGCCTCTAGTAAGCCCGCTTAAATGCGGGCTTTTCTATTTTCAGGTTTTAAGACCAGAGCTTCAGGTGTTCACGCCAGCGTATATGTGTCAGTCCAGTTGTAGTTAGTCATGACCAGTTTCACCGGCAAACTGAGTGAACCGAAGTTTTTGTTCTGATTCTGCAGGAAGAACTCCCGCAAAGACGACGGCAAATATTGCGTACCATATCGCATCAGCGTGCTGTGCCAGAAGATTTGGGGGATCTCAGTATTCGGAAACCGCTCACGTATTTTTCCCGCCCATGGCGTACTGAGAAGGTGTTCCACCAGTGCCTGACGGACCCGCAAACTTTCATCATCAGGAAATCCCGCCAGCAGCAGTTGATCCGGCAACGCAATCAATCGCAAGTCACTGATACGCATACTATGACCACGGCAATGGTGGTTAAAGATGTCGGTCAGTCCGGCGAGGTTTTCCGCATCTTCTGGCCGGTCATACAACGCCTGCGTGACAGCAAAGAAAGTAAAATGCATACAGTCCGGCGGTGCGACATCTGCCAGCACATCGCCCTGCGCCGCCGCTGCGATATCTTCCAGTATCGCGCTCATCGACGGGCCTGCGCGGTTGCCGCTGGTGATGGCCAGACGGCGGGGATGATAAAACGGTTCAGTTCTCACTGCGCCGGTTTCGGGATGCTCTTTCCAAATACTCAGCGTTTTACTGTTGGTATTTTCGTATGCCTGTTGAATCATTTCCCGGGTATGCAAAGCAAACTCCTGTTTTCTCCAAAAGTGAACGCAATCTGGCAAAAGTGCCGGAGAATGCCCTTCACAGAGGATAAACCTCAAAAAGATTGAGCGAAATCAACATTAGAATCGCGGAATCGGTGCAGTATCTATTTCGCAGGTGAATGCAACGTCAAGCGATGGGCGTTGTGCTCCATATTGTCTTATTTCCAAATTTTTAGAATTAATGCATAGCACAATTTAATTCGAACGACGCCGGTCTTATGACCGGCTTTTTTTTGCTTTTTTTCAGCAGGTTAACGTTTTATAACCACCGGCTTTTCTTCATCCACAGCGCCACGCCACCGCCTAAAGCCACCAGACAGGCACAGAAAATCCCGAAACCAAAGGGTGACGTATTCCCCGGAATGCCGCCTAAGTTAACGCCAAACAGGCCGGTCAGAAACGTCGCTGGCAGGAAAACCATTGCCAGCAAAGACATGGTGTAGGTGCGGCGGTTCAGGGAGTCAGCCATCAGTGAGCTGATTTCATCCGACAACACCGCCGTGCGTGCAATGCTGGCATCAAGGTCATCCAGTCCGCGCCCCAGACGGTCGGAGATTTCCTGCATCAGACGGCGGTCATCGTCATTCATCCACGGCAGACGTTCACTGGCCAGACGGGAAAATACATCGCGCTGCGGCGCCATATAGCGACGCAAAACGATCAGTTGTTTGCGCAGCAGCGCCATCTGACCACGCTCCGGCACCTGTTGTTCCATCAGGTCATCTTCGATATCAATGATTTTATCGTGCAAATCTTCGATAAAACTGCTTGTCTGATCGGTCAGTGCATCGCACATCTCTACCAGCCAGCGCCCGGTATTCTTCGGTCCGCTGCCGGATTTCATATCACTGAGCATCTCTTCCATCGAAAACACCTTACGGTGCCTTGTGGAGACAATCATTTTGTCGGTGAGGTAAACGCGAATAGTGACCAGCTGATCGGGGCGTGAATCCGCATTGAGATTGATGCTGCGCAAAGTGATTAACGTCCCTTCTCCCACGCGCAATACTTTAGGTCGAACGCTGTCACCGGCCAGCGCTTCACGCACGCTGTCGGGGAGCACAGGCGTAGTGTTAATCCACTCTTCGCTGGCGGGCAGAGTGTAATCCAGATGCAACCAGCAGGGCTTTTCTTCGCTGGCGACGCACTGCGGGCTGATGTTGTTCACCCCACCCTGACCGTCCATCTGCAAGGCGTAGACCGCATCTGAAACCTGTAATTCATTTCCCTTAATAACTTCCACGATATTCCTCGCTTTTTCTGCGTTATCTTTTTAAGTCTAGCGTTAAGTGACTGAAATTCAAAAAGTCAGATCAGAAGAAATTCACTCCCCTGATACATTGCAAGATCATGCCACCGGATTAGAAAAAAGGTGTTAAGGCCATCAGGTTTAGTGTTTCGTGATATAGCAGAATATTTCTATCCGCCCGGCGCCTGCATTTCTGCCAGTTCCGGCATCACGCTGCGCATCATTTCAAGAAATTTTCGCAACCGGGCCGGATAATAACTGGAATAGGGATAAACCAGATAAACGGGCAAAGGCAACGCGTTCCAGCCGGGTAATACGCGCTGCAAACGGCCTGTCTCAAGGTCTTCTTTCACCACCCATGCAGAGACAATACCCGCTCCCAGTCCGGAAAGCGCGGCCTTACGGACAGCGTATAAACTGTCCGTCGCCAGACGCGGCACGATGGGGCAACTTTCCATGTGCCCGTCATTATCGTGGCGCAACGTCACGTCGTTGCGATAAAAGGTACTGAGGGAAATCCAGGGTAAGTCTTTCAGTTCACTGACCTGTCTGACCGGATGTTGTTGCAATAATTCAGGCGTCGCCACCACAATCCGGGGAACTTCCGCCAGAAGAATTGCCACCATAGAAGGATCCGGCACATTCCCGACCTGGATCGCACAATCGATGTCTTCGGCGATAAAATCCGGCGTGCGGTCGTTGAGCATCCAGTCCACCGAAAGATTCGGGTAACGCTGCAAATAGCGGGTTAAAGGTGCGATGAGCTGATCCTGCCCGAAAGCATGCGGTGCACGAACGCGCAAGATTCCTACCGGTTCATCCCCTGCACCGCTCAGTTGGTCTTCCAGCGCCGTCCAGCGTTCCAGCACAAGTTTTGCCTGTTCATAACAGCGCTCACCGTCGTCGGTAAGTTTCATGGCGTGCGTGGTGCGTAATATAAGTTTCGCGCCCAGCAGGCGTTCGAGAGACTGCAACCGTCGGCTGACCGTAGGCTGGCTGGTGCTCAGTTGTACGGCCGCAGCGGAAAGGCTGCCACTTTCAACAATGCGCACAAAAGTTTGCATCAGGTCGATACGGTCAATGCCGCTGGTGATGGTGACCGGAATAGATTTGCTCATACGCCTCGCGTATAACTGTTTTACCTTTCTGCAGGCTACCACTTATAACCAGTTCCGTGAAGAATGCTTTCAACGCGCACCACCTTACGAACTCATTCTTCAGGAAATTACGTTATGTCAGAACTCACCACTGCATCAGATGTCAGCGGCTCAGCACTATCCGGCAAGGTCATATTTACTCTGGCGGCCGGCGCCGGACTGAGCGTCGCTTCGATTTATTACAGTCAGCCGATGCTGGGCGTTATGGGCGGAAATCTCAATGCCAGCACCACATCGGTCGGTTTGATCCCGACGCTGACACAGGCCGGTTATGCGCTGGGTATTTTGTTTCTCATTCCCCTGGGCGACCGTCATGACCGGCGGACGATTATCCTGCTGAAAAGTATTTTGCTGGCTGTCGCCCTGCTGCTTTGCGGGTTTGTGCCGGGTATCCACGGGCTGCTGGTGGCGAGTCTGGTCACCGGCATTGGCGCAACCATGGCGCAGGATATCGTACCGGCGTCAGCACACCTTGCCCCGCCGGCACAGCGCGGAAAAACGGTCGGTACGGTGATGACCGGCTTACTGGTGGGAATTTTGCTTTCCCGCGTGCTCAGCGGCTTTGTGGCCGAATATTTTGGCTGGCGGGTGATGTATCAGCTGGCGGCACTCAGCGTGGCACTGATTGGCGTGGCGCTGTGGCGGGTTCTGCCGCGTTTTACGCCGGATACCCGCATCAGTTATGCCGGTCTGTTGCATTCAATGTTTGGCCTGTGGAAGAACTACAAAACGCTGCGCCATGCGGCACTGGCTCAGGGTTTGCTGTCAGTGGCGTTCAGCGCCTTCTGGTCAACGCTGGCGATTATGCTCAATGAACAGTTCCATCTGGGCAGCGCAGTGGCCGGTGCTTTCGGACTGGCAGGCGCTGCCGGTGCATTAGCTGCGCCGCTGGCGGGTGCGTTAGCCGATAAGAAAGGCCCGGCACGTGTCACTCAGATAGGTTCCGCGCTGGTAATGGTGTCTTTCGCGGCGATGTTCCTGCTGCCGCTGTTATCGCCACACGCCCAGCTCGCGCTGATTGTGCTGAGTGCTGTTGGTTTTGACTTAGGCATTCAGGCCACGCTGGTTGCGCATCAGACACTGGTATACGGCCTTGAACCGGCGGCGCGCGGCAGACTGAACGCCCTGCTGTTCACCGTTGTGTTTATCGGCATGTCAGCGGGTGCGGCACTCGGCAGTAAAGCGCTGGAAGCCGGTGGCTGGTCAGGCGTGGTGCTGCTTGCGACCGTCGCCGCAGGCGCGGCGTTACTGGTTCGTCTGTTCAGCCGCAAAAGCTGAGCAGTGAGAGAAAATAAAAGCGCCCGCTGTTATGTGC
>NZ_JAFMOW010000047.1 GCF_019049675.1 Rahnella bonaserana
TTCGTAATAATTCAACTAAATGAATTACTGCTTGGTCACTCTAAGACTTGATATTTTTTGCCACCGAAGTGGCTGATATCGTCTTGTGAGTGCCCACACAGATTGTCTGATAAATTGTTAAAGAGCAGTGAGTTACGCGCTTTCGCTTGCTAACTCGAGGTGGCGTATATTACGCTTTCCTCATTCAGTGTCAACCGTTTATTTTACCCGGTTGCCGCTGTTTTTAATCTTTCCGACCCGGTTACTTCGTGATGTTGTTCACGTTGTTCCCTGTCGATGGAGCGGCATTATAGGGAGTTCTCAGCAGGCCGCAAGGGCTAATTTCACTTTTTTAATCAACCGCCCACAAATTCGCCAAATGAATTAATAACGAACACATAATGCATAAAAAACGGGCTCCGGAGTAATCCGGAGCCCGTTGTGGCTTCCTTATTACCTAATTACTGTCTTGCAATGATGTGATCATTTTCCACATCGACAGTAATTGGTTTGCCTGGGATCAGCTTGCCAGACAAAATTTGCTGAGCCAGCGGGTTCTCGATCTCCTGCTGGATGGCACGTTTCAACGGACGCGCACCATAAACCGGGTCAAATCCGGTATTCCCCAGCAATTCCAGAGCGGCATCGGTCAGCGTTGCTGTGTAGCCGTGTTCTTCTAAACGTTTATACAAACGTTCCAGCTGAATCTTCGCGATATTCTTAATATGCGCATGACCCAGCGGATGGAACACGACGACCTCATCTATACGGTTGATGAATTCCGGACGGAAGCTGTGTGTGACCACTTCCATGACCGATTCTTTCATCTGCGCATAGCTGGCCTCACCGAAGTGCTGCTGAATAATGTCAGAACCCAGGTTAGAGGTCATGATGACCACCGTATTACGGAAGTCGACCGTTCTGCCCTGACCGTCAGTTAAGCGACCGTCGTCCAGCACCTGCAATAAGATGTTGAACACATCCGGGTGCGCCTTCTCTACTTCATCTAATAAGATGACAGAGTAAGGACGACGCCGAACCGCTTCTGTCAGATAACCGCCTTCCTCATAACCGACATAACCCGGAGGCGCACCGACCAGACGTGAAACCGAATGTTTTTCCATAAACTCTGACATATCGATGCGGACCATCGCGTCATCGCTGTTAAACAGGAATGTCGCCAGCGCCTTACACAGCTCTGTTTTACCCACACCGGTTGGACCGAGGAACAAGAATGACCCGATCGGACGGTTTGGATCCGACAACCCTGCACGACTACGGCGAATCGCATTCGATACGGCTTCTACCGCTTCATTCTGACCAATCACACGATTGTGCAGTTCTTCTTCCATACGCAACAGTTTTTCACGTTCGCTTTCCAGCATGCGTGCCACCGGAATACCGGTCCAGCGCGCCAGCACGTCGGCAATTTCCACATCTGTCACGCGGTTGCGCAGCAGCTTCATGGTTTTACCTTCCGCCTGAGTGGCGGCTGCCAGTTGTTTTTCCAGTTCAGGGATTTTCCCGTACTGCAATTCTGACATACGGCCCAGATCGCCAACGCGGCGAGCCTGCTCAAGCGTAATCTTCGCCTGTTCAAGTTCCGCTTTAATATTCTGCGTGCCGGTAAGGGAAGCTTTCTCCGCTTTCCACTCTTCTTCCAGCTCAGAATATTCGCGCTCTTTCTGGTTGAGCTCGGTTTCCAGCATCTCTAAACGTTTCACACTGGCGTCATCAGACTCTTTCTTCAAAGCCTGCTGTTCCAGTTTCAGCTGGATAATACGGCGATCGAGACGGTCAAGAGACTCCGGTTTAGAGTCCATCTGCATACGAATGCTGGATGCCGCCTCATCTATAAGGTCGATCGCTTTATCCGGTAACTGACGATCCGAAATATAACGGTGGGACAACGTCGCCGCCGCAACGATAGCCGGGTCAGTAATCTGTACATGGTGATGCAGCTCATAGCGTTCTTTCAGACCACGCAAAATCGCGATGGTGTCTTCAACAGAAGGCTCGGCAACAAACACTTTCTGGAAACGACGCTCTAACGCCGCATCCTTCTCTATAAACTGACGGTACTCATTTAATGTTGTCGCTCCCACGCAGTGAAGTTCACCACGCGCCAGAGCCGGTTTCAGCATATTGCCGGCATCCATTGCGCCATCGGCTTTACCCGCGCCAACCATGGTATGCAATTCGTCGATAAACAGAATGACGTTGCCTTCCTGTTTAGCCAGATCACTCAGCACGCCTTTCAGACGTTCTTCAAATTCACCGCGATATTTCGCGCCGGCCACCAGTGCGCCCATATCTAATGAAAGCACACGTTTATTTTTCAGGCCTTCCGGCACTTCACCATTAATGATGCGCTGGGCCAAACCTTCCGCAATCGCGGTTTTACCGACACCAGGCTCACCAATCAGAACCGGGTTATTTTTAGTACGACGTTGCAGAACCTGAATGGTCCGGCGAATTTCTTCATCACGACCGATGACCGGATCCAGTTTGCCCTGCTCGGCACGTTCGGTCAGATCGATAGTGAATTTTTTCAATGCCTGACGTTGGTCTTCGGCATTCTGATCATCCACTTTCTCACCTCCACGCATTTGATCGATAGCCGCAGTAATTTTCTCGGCCGTTGCGCCGCAGGCTTTTAACACATCAGTTAAAGAGCCGCGGTCTTTCATCACCGCCAGAACAAACAGTTCTGAAGAGATAAAGGTATCAGCACGTTGCTGTGCCAATTTGTCACAAAGATTTAAAACTCGTACCAGTTCATTGGATGGCTGAACATCACCACCGGTACCTTCAACTTGCGGCAAACGCCCCAAAGCCTGATCAACGTCCGTGCGCAGTTTCTGGGTATCGACCCCAGCTGCAGTTAATAAAGGACGAACGGTCCCGCCTTCCTGAGTAAGCAAAGCGCTCATCAGGTGAACAGGTTCGATAAATTGATTGTCGCGCCCAAGCGCGAGTGACTGAGCATCCGCGAGGGCAAGCTGGAATTTGCTGGTAAGACGATCCAGACGCATAACACCTCCAATACTGAACAAAATTGCTACTGGAGATTAGATGAGGTCAACCCTCACGTTTTCAAGGTTATCTTGACAGTATATTAGGAGGACTGCTGCTATGCGCGATGGATCGTCTTGATTCGATAGGTTATATCAGCCAAATTAAACTTGCCAGCCGTCCGGTTATTCCGTCGCGGCGGTAAGAGTAAAATTTGTTGCTGTCTGTCACAGTGCAGTACTCGCCACCATAAATCGCGGTGATGCCAGCGGCCTGTAAACGCAATCTGGCTAACAGGTAAATGTCGGCCATGAATTTGGCTCCCGCAGGCGTAAAAGCAGCGGAGGCATCACTGTTCACCGCCATAAAGGCTTCGCGCACTTCCCCGCCGACTTCAAAATGTGCAGGACCAATTGCCGGCCCCATCCACGCCATGATTTCCGCGGGAGCTGCCTCAAAGCAGGCAACCGTATTTTCCAATACGCCCGAACACAAACCACGCCAGCCCGCATGCGCTGCCGCCACTTCATCGCCGTTTTTACTGCAAAACAGAACCGGTAAACAATCGGCTGTCATTGCTGCACAGACGATGCCTGGCTCGCGGGTATAAGCCGCATCGGCAATCAGTGAGGGAACAGTCGGAGTTTGCAGTGATAACTGAACTACGTCGGTGCCATGAACCTGCTCCAGCCAGTGTGGCGCAGCAGGCAAACCACCAAGTTCGATTAACCGCTGACGGTTCAGCGCAACATGCTCAGGAGAGTCCCCGACATGACTGCCGAGGTTAAGCGAACCGTAGGGAGGCAGACTGATACCTCCTGCACGGGTTGTCGCACATGACCGAACCGATGCCGGTTGCGGCCACTGAGGCTGGATAATCGCGCTCATTACCAGTTCATCTGGTCCTTGAACTCTTCGGTATCTGCTTTAAGCGCATTAATCAGGTCAACCATATCCTGAGGAAGTGGCGCATGCCATTCCATCTGAATACCGGTTACAGGATGATAAAGGCGCAGCATGGTCGCGTGAAGAGCCTGGCGATCAAAGCCCCGCAGCATATTGATGAATGCTTCGGAAGCGCCCTTTGGCAGACGCGGACGGCCACCATAAAGCTGATCGCCCAACAGAGGGTGGTTAATATGTGCCATATGGACGCGGATCTGGTGCGTACGGCCCGATTCCAGACGCAGACGCAGACGCGTATGGGCACGGAAATGCTCCATGATGCGATAGTGCGTGGTCGCCGGTTTGCCCGTCGGGTGAACCGCCATGTGCGTACGCTTGGTGGAATGGCGCGCAATCGGCTCATTCACTGTGCCGCCTGCCGTCATTGTACCAATAGCGACTGCTTCATATTCGCGGGTAATTTCGCGTGCCTGAAGTGCAGTGACCAGATGCGTTTGCGCAGGAACTGACTTCGCGACGACCATCAGACCCGTGGTATCTTTATCGAGACGGTGAACAATGCCACAGCGCGGCACATCAATGATTGCCGGGTAATAATGCAGCAGCGCATTCAGTACCGTGCCATCAGGATTCCCTGCGCCCGGATGAACAACCAGATCGCGGGGTTTATTGATGACTAAAATATCGTTATCTTCATACACGATATCTAAAGCGATATCTTGGGGCAGCCAACGCGCTTCTTCTTCAATTTGCGCATCGATTGCGATAGCCTCGCCACCCAACACTTTTTCTTTTGGTTTGGTCACTTTTTTGCCATTGACCGTGACCCTGTCTTCAAGGATCCAATCTTTTATGCGAGATCTTGAATAATCAGGGAACAATTCGGCCAAAGCCTGATCTAACCGTTGACCGAGTTGAGATTCGGCCACCGTTGCGGTGAGTTGTACTTGTTGTGCCATATGCAGCTTCTTGGTTAACGTTGGGTTTTCACGGCGATGCCGTTTAAAATAATGTGCTATTGTAGCTGGTCTTTGTCGGGAGCTTAACGGACAGTCTCCCAGAATAACACCTGAGGATAATCAAAACGTCATGACGCGTGTGAAATATCTGGTGGCAGCAGCCACGTTGAGCCTGGCGCTGGTCGGTTGCTCCAGTTCCAAAGAAACGGTTCCCGATAACCCGCCTAACGTCCTTTATGCCACTGCCCAGCAAAAGCTGCAGGACGGTAACTTTAAAGGCGCGATTGCGCAATTAGAAGCGCTGGATAACCGCTATCCGTTTGGGCCTTACTCGCAGCAAGTTCAGTTAGATCTGATTTATGCCTATTACAAGTCTGCTGACTTGCCAATGGCTCAGGCTTCTATTGATCGCTTTATGCGTCTGAACCCAACCCATCCAAACATCGACTACGTCATGTATATGCGTGGTTTAACGGATATGGCGTTGGATGACAGTGCGCTGCAAGGATTCTTCGGTGTTGATCGTTCAGACCGTGATCCGCAGCATGCGCGTGCAGCATTCCGCGATTTCAGCCAGTTGATCCACACGTATCCAAACAGCCAGTACGCCACTGACGCGACTAAACGTTTGGTATTCCTGAAAGATCGTTTGGCGAAATACGAGCTGTCAGTGGTGCAATACTACACTAAACGCGGTGCTTACGTCGCGGTTGTTAACCGTGTTGAGCAAATGCTGAAAGATTATCCGGATACGAAAGCGACGCATGACGCGCTGCCGTTGATGGAAAGCGCCTATCGTGAACTGCAGCTGAACAACCAGGCTGATAAAGTCGCGAAAATTATTGCAGCCAATAACGCCGCATAATTTTAGAATGTCCGTACACACAAACGGTAGCTCAGGCTGCCGTTTTTTTTTGGCTTTGGTTCAGAAAAAGTCAGAGAAGAGTGAACGTGAGGAACGAAAAAACAGGCTATGAACGCAGAGGATAATGCACTGATCCCATCAATCATGCCTGCTACTGAACGAAGTCTCAAGGCCTTTCCCGCCATTAATTACCCTGGGTCACATAAACGTCAAAGTTGACAAAAAGTGACAAAAAACCGCGATTTTGGGCAGGCATTTCGTAAAAAGGCTGGTATGTTGGATTCATCGGAGACGGAAATAAGAGAGGTAAGTCATATGACAATCAACATTACCAGTAAACAAATGGACATCACCGCCGCGATTCGTGAACACATCGAAGGCCGTCTGAAAAAACTGGATAAATGGCAAACTCAGCTCATTAACCCGCACATAATCCTGTCGAAAGAACCACAGGGATTTGTCGCCGATGCGACCATCAGTACACCAAATGGAAAACTGGTTGCCAGTGCTACGCACGATGATATGTACGCTGCGATTAACGAAATGACCACTAAACTTGAGCGTCAACTCAACAAAGCGCAGCATAAGGGTGAAGCCCGCCGTGCAGAATCCGGCGTCAAAGAACTCAATCTGGAACCGGTGCAGGAAGAGGAATAACCGGCTTATCGGAAAGGTAGTTCGCAACGCGCTCTCAGGAGCGCGTTTTTTGTGCCCTGAGGAAATCTTATTGACACAGGGAAAAGCCAGCGGTTACTTTAAGACTCTGCTCAAACTTATGGAAACAACGCTTACATGAACACCCGTCTGTTTTTCTTCGCATTCTTTTTTACCTTCCCCTGATTGGGAGGCGTTTCGTCGCGAAAGAATGAATGCGAAGACGAACAACAAAGCCTCCTGAAAAGGGGGCTTTTTTTATGCCTGCGTTTCACACATTTTGCTGAAAGAAAGAACATCTAAAAGGGTAACAACATGACCGAGAACTCATTACTGGCTTTGCGCGAACGCATCAGCGCATTAGACCTGAAACTGCTGGCTCTGCTGGCAGAACGTCGCACGATGGCCATTGAAGTTGCGCAATCCAAAATGCACTCTCACCGCCCTATCCGCGACAAAGAACGTGAAATTGAACTGATTAATGCACTGATTCAGGAAGGAAAAAAACAGGGGCTGGACGGTCATTACATTACCCGCGTTTATCAGCTGATCATCGAAGATTCCGTTCTGACTCAGCAAGCTCTCCTCCAGCAACATCTGAATAAAACCCCTTCTGATTCCGCCCGCATCGCTTTCCTCGGTCCGAAAGGATCTTATTCACATCTTGCCGCACGTCAGTTTGCTGCGCGCCATTTCGGGCAGTTCATCGAATGTGGCTGCCAGAAATTCCAGGATATCTTCTCTCAGGTAGAAACCGGCCAGGCCGATTACGCGGTATTGCCGATTGAAAACACCAGCTCCGGCTCAATTAATGACGTTTACGACCTGCTGCAACACACCAGCCTGTCAATTGTTGGCGAACTGACCAATCCTATCAATCATTGCGTGCTGGTTGCGACAGACACTGATCTCTCCCGGATCCAGACGGTTTACAGTCATCCTCAGCCTTTCCAGCAATGCAGCCAGTTCATCAACCGTTTCCCTCACTGGAAAATTGAATACTGTGAAAGCACTGCGGCGGCGATGGAAAAAGTGGCAGCTGCTAATTCTCCACACGTGGCAGCGCTCGGCAGCGAAGCGGGTGGCGCGCTGTATAAACTTCAGGTGCTTGAACATAATCTGGCGAACCAGCAGGAAAACATCACCCGCTTCATTATTCTGGCACGCAAGGCAATTGAAGTGACGGATCAGGTTCCAGCCAAAACCACGCTGATTATGGCAACCGGTCAGCAGGCAGGTGCGCTGGTGAATGCGCTTCTGGTGCTGCGCGATCAGGGCATCATTATGACCAAACTGGAATCTCGCCCGATTAACGGCAATCCGTGGGAGGAGATGTTTTATATTGATGTACAGGCCAACCTGCGTTCTGAAGAGATGAAAAAGGCACTGAAGGATCTGGCTCCTATCACCCGTTCTCTGAAAGTGCTCGGTTGTTATCCAAGCGAAAACGTCGTCTCTGTCGATCTGTAATTTCAAAAATACGCTGTAATCATGCAAACAAAAAAGGCGCTGCACACAATGGCAACGCCCTTTTTTCATTTCAGGACAACTTACTTCCGGTTGTCGTTAGCCTGTCTCAACAATGCACCACTTTCTTTCAGGAAGCGTGGCGCATAATCGCCAAACCAGTGCTCAACCTTTCTGAATTTATCGATAAACGCCTGCTTATCGCCACTTTCCAGCAGAGCGAGTGCATCACCAAAACGCTGATAGTAACGTTTGATCAGCGCCAGATTGCTTTCTGACGACATAATAATATCAGCATAAAGTTGTGGATCTTGCGCAAACAGTCGCCCGACCATCGCCAGTTCGAGGCGGTAAATCGGTGAGGACAACGCCAGTAACTGTTCGATTTGCACATTCTCTTCCGACAAATGCAAACCATAAGCGAAGGTCGCGAAGTGGCGTAGTGCCTGAATAAACGCCATGTTCTGATCATGCTCGACGGCGCTGATTTTATGCAACCGAGCGCCCCAAACCTGCAACTGCTCAAGCAGCCACTGATATGCCTGAGGTTCGCGGCCGTCGCAGTACACCACTACCTGTTTAGCCAGGCTGCTGACATCCGGACCAAACATCGGATGCAGGCCAAGCACCGGGCCTTCATGGACGGCCAGCATCGCCTGCAGCGGACGGTTTTTCACCGACGCCAGATCCACCAGAATACAGTCTTCAGGCAGTTTCGGCAGACGCGCGATCACTTCTTCAGTCAGATGGATCGGCACGCTGACGATGACCATTCCAGCATCCGCGAGCAATGTTTCCGCCTGCGGCCAGTCTTCCTGCTCCAGCACTTTCACCTGATAGCCGGAAAGCTCCAGCAAACGGGTGAACAAACGACCCATTTGTCCGTTGCCGCCAATAATCACCACAGGACGCAACGCCGGATGCAGCGTTTTGAAACCTTTATCGTTTTCGCTTGAGTAGGACTCACGCATCACACGGCGCAATACATCTTCAATCAAATCAGGAGGAACACCGAGGTTCTGCGCTTCCTGACGGCGTGAAGCCAGCATCGCAGCTTCACGTTCAGGCACATAAATCGGCAAACCATAACGGCTTTTGACTTCCCCGACTTCCGCCACCAGCGCAAGACGCCGTGATAAGAGATCTAACAACGCTTTATCGACGTCGTCGATCTGATCGCGCAACGCGTTAAGTTCTGCCACCATAAAAACTTACTCTCCTGCGATTCGTGCCGCCAGCGCATCGCCCAGTTCCTGATGCATGGTACGCAGCAGATCTTCAGTCGTTTCCCAGTTAATACAGGCATCCGTAACAGACACACCGTATTTCATGGCTGAACGCGGTTGTTCAGAAGACTGGCTGCCTTCGTTCAAATGACTTTCCAGCATCAGCCCTGTGATAGAGCGGTTGCCGGCTTTAATCTGGTCGATGACGGACTGAGCCACAACAGGCTGGCGACGATAGTCTTTGTTTGAGTTACCGTGACTGCAATCTATCATCAAGGAAGGACGGAGTCCCGCGTCAGTCATCTGTTTTTCACAGGCCTGAACGTCCTGCTCGCTGTAATTTGGTGTCTTACCGCCGCGTAAAATCACATGCCCGTCCGGGTTACCCTGAGTCTGCAACAGACAAACCTGACCGGCCTGATTAATGCCTACAAAACGGTGCGCCATTTCAGCTGCACGCATAGCGTTGATCGCCGTGCCCAGGCTGCCGTCAGTTCCGTTCTTGAAGCCAACCGGCATTGACAGACCAGACGCCATTTCGCGGTGTGTCTGTGATTCAGTGGTACGCGCACCGATTGCCGACCAGCTGAACAGATCGCCTAAGTATTGCGGACTGTTTGGGTCCAGCGCTTCTGTCGCCAGCGGTAATCCCATACCGACCAGTTGCAGCAGCAAATCACGGGCAATGTGCAGCCCTGCTTCCACATCAAACGTGCCGTCCATGTGCGGATCGTTAATCAACCCTTTCCAGCCAACAGTGGTACGTGGTTTTTCAAAGTAAACGCGCATCACGATGTACAAACGGTCGCTCAGATCAGCTGCCAGTGTTTTCAAATGACGCGCGTAATCGAGCGCAGCATCAACATCATGAATCGAACAAGGGCCACACACCACCAGAAGACGAGGATCACGTCCATGCACGATATCGGCGATGGTTTTACGTGCTTCGGAAATACTGTTTTCATCGCTGACGCTTAATGGAAAACGGTTTTTCAGCTCTTCAGGAGTGATAAGGATTTGTTCAGCAGTGATGTGAACATTGTTCAGGGCGTCTTTTTGCATGATCGTGTTCCGCTATAAGGAAAATGGGCTGCCACTGAGGCATCTGCGGACAACATTAACACAGCACGTAAACTTATCAAGCCTTACTTGTAAACATAAGATTACCAATTCACCACAACCAAGCACTTAATGGAAAGTTAACTTTACATAAAGAATATCTTAGACGAAACAGGTGTACCGTAATGGTTACATACGGGTTAACAGAGAAAGTGACGGGAATTCAGGGCTGACTACAGGGAGGATGAGGCAGGAAATGCCCTCAGCAACAGGGTGCTGCTGAGGAAAAAAAATTTAAAGGTTACGATCCAGTGTAATAAATACCTGCCCTAAAGCAGTCACTTCATCCACACCACACTCGAAATGGCTTTCCTGACGCGTAACATTAAGACGGTTACCGGGCATACGCGCCACGTCGTAAATGTCCAAATCACCATCAATATCCAGCAACCAGCGGCCATTGCCCGGATGCGTGCTGCCCAGATCAATAATCCAAGAGTGATGGCCTTTCACGACATAAGCCGGCTGAGTCAGCGAGTCATCCAGCAATGAAGGATCCACGGACCAGACCCCTTCCTCTTCCAGCGCACCGCCACGCAATCTCAATTTTTTAAGTTGACGGATGTCACCGGACGCTGCGGCGCCTGAAAGAGCTGAATCCTGCATGCTACCTTTGCCTGTCGCCAGCCAGCGTAATGAAACGCCGGTGTCCAGCGCACAGGCCACGACCACATCTCCGGGGAAATAATCTCTTCTTACCCAGGTACTTATCGTTCCAGATGACAAACCGTACAGATCCCCCAGTTCCTTCTGCATGCTAAAGCCGTAAGCCTGAAGCATACGCGTCAGAACAGCTTTTCCACCTTCAAGTTCATCTAATTGCATCTGGCGAAAACCCCTGAATCTGTAAATATCATCTTGACAACTCGCAAATGCAAGCTTAGATTGATTATGTAATGTACCGACCGACGACCATGATACCAAATTTACGGCGTCGTGGAGAAATAAGGAGACGCGATGTTTTTAGGAACAGAGCAACAGCGCCAGACCGGATTGCGCCATATCGCTCATCTGAAAGAAATTTATTTCCCTCAGGCTAAGGATCCGGTTGAGGTTATTTATGATCAGGCCAGTGAAAAATGGAAGCTTACCTTATGTTTTCATGCCGGCCTTAAGCGTCATCACACCTTACTGACATATTCACAATTAAATGATGAGGAACAAATGAAATTGACGCAGGCCTTATTATCACTACGCCATTTCACGGCGATATTTAGAGGAGAACTTTACTGATGGCAGACTGGATAGATCAATCGCAGGAGTATCAGTTAAAAATTCTTGAAGCGCAGATTACGCAGGCTACCCGCGCGCAGCCTTCGCCTTCAGCCTTCTTCTGCGTGGATTGTGATACTGCGATTGCCGAGCCACGCAGGAAAATCCTTCCCGGCGTACAGCGATGTATTGAATGCCAGGAAATTGAAGAAATTAAAAGAAAGAATTATCGCCCCGTATAAATCGCCAAATTAATACGAGTAAATTTCGCCTGTGCTTTGGAAATAAACTTATTTCCGGAAGGGCTTCTGTATTCTAATTTTCGGAAATTACTATGTCACATAATAGAGGCAGGGTAATGCCTTCCCCGCCGCCAGCTTTTAACCGGGCATCCGGACAATTATTCGCAGGGAAATGGGGATGGAATGCTCCGCACGCGGCGCTCAGCAACCCGCTGGAGAAACCTCTTAGCCGTGATTTTTGCCAGCGCCAGCAAACGGCCCTTTCTCAGATTGCAGCGTTGCCCCGCTGTTTGCGTACGCCGCTACATCAGCGGTATACATTTTTGCTGGAAACAAGCGGAGTACGCGCGGCGGTTCATTTCCTGATGACGGTTTTTACGCAACGTTTGTTGCCGCGTATTCAGCAGGTTAACGCGCGCAACACTATGAATCATCAGATCTCGCAAAAGCTACTCATGGAAGAGGAAATGTTTAACCGCCTGCCTGATCTTAATGATGACAGCCTGAGAAGGCTGGCCAGCAAGCTGGCTGTGCATATGCAAGATGCTTACGAATATCACTGTGAATGCTGGCTGCAAAACCGGCCTCATGAACCCGACGTGTTATTGCAAGACAGCACGCAGCACGAGATTTACGGGCATATCGCCGCGATGGCCCGCTCATGTCGTGTACAGCCTCTTTACTGGCAGAGATGGCAAAAAGGCCGCATGACCGCACATTCAGCCGTCGCCAGTATTTCCCGGCTGGTGAGCGGTGAATGGTGGGAAAAACAGCTGCGTTCAAAACAGCGTTTGTGGCGTGAAGCCCTGATGATTGCCTCTGGTTATGTGAGCCGCGCGACATCGCCATACGCCAGTAAAAACGCCATCCGTGATGTGGTGTCACGCCGCTTATCCGCCATTAATTACCTGAAACAATGCCAGCTCGAAAATGTTGAATCAGGGGAAACACTGAGCCTGCTGGAGACCGTATTAGCCAGCATTTCCAACCCTAAACTTCGCCGTATGGAACTGATGACGCTGATCGCCGGTGTCGAAGACGTTGCTGACCAGCAGCGGGACTGCGGCCTTTTTATCACGCTGACCACTCCCTCAAAATACCATCCGCTAAAAACGACTGGCACCGTTTCATCACCCATTTTTAACCAGAAATGGGATCAGCACGCGTTTACGCCCAAAGATGCACAGCGTTATCTGGTCGCGGTCTGGGCAAAAATCCGCACCACTTTTAAAGACCGGAATCTGAAAGTGTACGGCGTGCGCGTCGTCGAGCCGCATCATGACGGCACGCCGCACTGGCACATGATGCTGTTCACACCACAGGATCAGCAGCAAAAGGTGACAGAAGTGATGCGCCGTTACGCGCTGGAAGAAGATCCGGATGAGCCGGGCGCGGCGGAGTCACGTTTTAATTGCAAGCCGCTGAACCGCGGTGGTGCGGCGGGTTACATTGCGAAATACGTCGCCAAGAATATTGATGGCTATGCGCTCGATGGCGAAACTGATTTTGACTCCGGGCGTCTGCTTACCGATGTCGCAACCGCTGTCACCTCATGGGCATCGACGTGGCGCATCCCGCAATTTCACGCCATCGGCATTCCTGCCGTCGGCGCGTGGCGTGAATGTCGGCGGATCAGGTATCAGAGCCTGAGCAGTCGCTTTGATACACGCGTTGAGGACGTCCGCAGCGCCGCCGACCGGGGGGATTTTGCCGGTTACATTCAGGCCCAAGGCGGCATACACATTCCGCGAAAAGAGCAAACGGTTCGCGTTGCGCGCCAGCTCAGTGAGGAAACCAATGCCTGGGGCGAGCCCCGTCATAAAGTCATCGGCATTTACGCTCCTCATCTTGGCCCCTCGCTTATTTTCCTGACACATACCGAACAATGGCGGATTGTCCGTCACCGGCCTTGTTCAGAGAAAGTGCCTGATATTCGCTTATCTTGGAGTTCTGTCAATAACTGTGGATCGCCCATTTTCGAGCAAAGTCATCAATTCATACAAAAACAGGATCAATAAAAATTAATGCATAAATTCAATGAATTATAATTTTTAAAATGCCCTAAGTGTTGACGTATTAACTCATTTAAAGAATACTGTATATAAACACAGTATCTGGCGAGGGGAGAAAATGGAAAACCTGACTAAACAACAGCTAACGTTGTCCAGGATACAATTGATCGCAGACATATCTCAGACGGCGCAATGCAATCCAAAAGAATTTCTGGTCGTGATGTCATTGATCTCAGAGCTGGCCAGTCAGGCGCTGACTGACGAAAATCAGAATGTAGTCTGCTACAACGGGAGTGCTGACGACCCTCACTGATTGCCAGACCCTGCGGCGGTAGTAGTCAACATTGTTGGCGCTTGCCCGACCGGTTTTCCTCCGGACTAAGCGCCCCGCCCTCTCCCTGTGTTATTTATCCATTTCTCTGTTGTGCCAGTCATTTCACATCCCATCCAGATTGCCGCTCCACGGCCGATTCCGCAGACTGATCTCATCACCTGACGATCCTACTCACTCGCGGAGAAAACCCATGAAAGTCTATGCACAACAGGGCGATACCCTCGATTCCCTATGCTGGCGCTATTACAACCGCACCGCTGCGGTCGTCGAAAAAGTCTATGCCGCCAATAAAGGCATCGCCGATTTAGGCCCGTTATTGCCTCACGGTACGGCCGTTGATTTACCTGACATAGCCGCACAACCGGTTCAGGAGGCGATCAAATTATGGGACTGAGCACTGAGCGCATCAGTTCAGGTTGCGCCTATTTTATAGCCACTTCGCTAACCTGGCTCGCCACCCTGACATCACAGGACATCGCCTTTCTGGTCGGCTCAGGGGTGGGTGTCGGTACGTTTCTGATCAACTGGTATTACCGGCGCAAAAGCTACCAGTTGCTGGCACGCAGCGGCCTGAGCAAAGACACCTATGAAAACCTCAACTCTTAAACGCTGTAGTGCTGCCGTCGTGCTAGGGCTGATGGCGGCATTGCCGGGCTATCTGTCACTGCAGGTGTCGGAAGAAGGATTGCGGCTTATCACCGATTTTGAAGGCTGTCAGCTGCAGCCCTACCAGTGCAGTGCAGGAGTATGGACCAGCGGCATCGGCCACACGGCCGGGGTTAAACCGGCACAAACCATTACCGAACATCAGGCCGCAGAAAACCTGCTGGCAGATATTCAGCAGACAGAGCGCGCCATCAAAAAATGTATGCCGGTGACTATGCCGCAGCCAGTTTTTGATGCCGTGGTGTCATTCAGTTTTAACGTCGGTACCGGTGCGGCCTGTACATCCACGCTGGCGTTTTTCATCAACCAGCAACGGTGGCAGCAAGCTTGTGACCAGCTGCCGCGCTGGGTTTTCGTGAATGGTGAACGTAATCGCGGGCTGGAACGCAGGCGAAATGCCGAGCGCACCGTCTGCCTGAAAGGGGTCTGAATGCGCCTGTTACCGTCCCTTCTGGCCGTGATGGTTTTGCTGATCGCTATCCTGCTGCTTTCCAATCGTTCGTTACAGCACGACCTCAACAACGCTGGTCTGCAGCGCGACGCCCTGACGACTCAGCTGCAGCAACGGGATCAGATGATCACCGTTCTGAACCAGCAAATGCGCCAGCGCGAGCAGGCTGAACTGGCGTTACGCGAAGACCTGAGCACCGCCCGGCAAGTGATGCAAAACCGCGAAAAACAGAGACAGAGGAGCCTTGATGAAAATCTGCAAACCCGTCAGTGGGCTGATACCGGGCTGCCTGCTGATGTTAGCCGGCTGCACCAGCGTCCCGCCTTCAGCTCCGCCATCGATTATTTACATTGGCTGTCCGGCGGTCAGCTCATGCCCGATCCCCGCCAGCAAACCGGTCACGAATGAAGATCTGAGCGCTGACATTCTCCAGCTGGAATCTGCGCTGATGGATTGCGGCTTACAAATCGAAGCCATCAAAAAGTGTCAGGAGGCACAACATGCAAAAACCGATTCAGTTGCAACAACGGCTCATTGAACAAATCCCTCAGCTTACAGCCGCCCCGGAAAAACTGGCCCTGGCGACCGGAGCCGGCAACGTGGTGGCCACATCGGCCCCTTCGCTTTCTTTTGAATATCGCTACCCGCTGACAGTGACGATTACGGATGAAGCGCTCAGCGAAACATTGGTCGATCTGGCCGTGGTCACCGTGCTCGACTGGCTGCAGGTTAATCAGCCTGAGATCCTCGGCAACGCGGCCCACCGGCTGAGTGATTTCACGTTTGTCCAGCAGGCAAGCAGCCTGGTGCTGACGCTGCAACTGACCGAGCGCGTGCTGGTTGCCGATGCAGAAGATGTCCGCACCATCACCCATCTGCCAGAACCGCCATTGCCGGAAAACGTGGCACTCCCGCGTGAGGTTTATCTTAACGGCGAACTGATCAGCAGCTGGACGGTGTGACCCGGTAAACCTTGTTGTGTCAGCCGCTGGCGAACGGTCACCGGTTGTCGCTCAACCCTCTGAAACGGCATCCTTTATCCCATGAATACGACTCTTCAACTCAACGACATAATGCGGCTGATTGGCAATCTGGTACGCATCGGCAACGTCTCAGAACTGGATCTTGCCAACGCACGTTGCCGCGTCGCGACGGGCAGCAATGTAACGGCCTGGCTGCCGTGGATGACGCACCGCGCTGGCCGTACGCGCAGCTGGTGGGCGCCTTCCGTCGGTGAGCAGGTGTTACTGCTCTCGATGGGCGGCGAACTGAATACGGCATTCGTTCTACCGGCGGTATTCTCCGATGCGTCGCCCGCCCCATCGGCCTCGCCAGACGCCCTTCATCTGGCCTTCCCGGACGGCGCCATTTTTGAATATGAACCGGCACAAAGCGCTTTAAAAGTGACGGGAATTAAAACCGCCGTCATTAACGCCTCGCAGAAAGTGGAGGTAACAGCGCCCGAAATCCGCTGTACCGCCAGCACCCGCATCACGCTGGACACGCCGGAAGTGGTTTGCACCAGCAAGCTGACCACCGGATCCCTTGAAGTGAAACAAGGTGGCACACTGACCGGCAACTTAATCCACAACGGCGGCAGCCTGACATCCAACGGCATCGTTGTGCACACCCATCGCCACAGCGGTGTTCAGACCGGTGGCGGTCAGACAGGAGGCCCGCAATGAGCAATCCGAAATACCTGGGGATGGACAGAAACAGCGGTCTGGCTATCGAAGATCTCGACCATATCCGCCAGTCCGTCAGCGATATTTTGAATACGCCGGTTGGCTCAAGAGTGATGCGCCGCAATTACGGCTCGCTGCTTTCGGAGCTGATTGACCAGCCGCAAAACGGCGCTCTGCGGCTACAGATGATGGCCGTGTGTTACACCGCCCTGTTGCAGTGGGAACCGCGCGTTTCACTGACTGCGATCACTTTCGACACCGGCTACGACGGCAAGATGGTGATTGAACTGACCGGAAGCCGTAACGATACGGCGACGGATTTTTCCCTGAATATTCCTGTGAGCTGACACTTATGGCAACGATCGATTTGAGCCAGTTACCGGCCCCCGATGTGGTCGAACAACTGGATTATGAAACCCTGCTTGAAGAACGTAAAACGACGCTGATTTCGCTTTACCCGGCAGACCAACAAGAAGCAGTCAGCCGGACACTGACGCTGGAATCCGAACCGCTGGTCAAACTTTTGCAGGAGAACGCTTACCGCGAACTGATCCTGCGCCAGCGCGTCAACGAATCCGCCCGCGCCGTGATGGTGGCTTATGCGACGGGCAGTGATCTGGATCAGCTGGCGGCGAATTTTAATGTTCAGCGCCTGGTTTTACAGCCAGCGGATAACACCAAAGTTCCGCCAGTCCCTGCCGTCATGGAAAGCGATGCAGATTTTCGCACCCGAATTCCGCAGGCTTTTGAAGGAATGAGCGTTGCCGGACCTTCCGGTTCGTACGAATTCCATGGCTTATCTGCCGATGGACGGGTGGCTGACATCTCGGTTATCAGTCCTTCCCCCGCCAATGTCACCATCTCAGTGCTGTCACGTGAAGCCAATGGTATCGCTCCGGAAGACTTATTAGCGAAAGTCCGTATCGCGCTGAATGACGAAAATGTCCGGCCTGTTGCCGACCGTGTTCTGGTGCAGTCTGCCAGCGTCGTCCCCTATGAGATTGATGCCACGCTCTACCTGTATCCAGGGCCAGAATCTGAACCCATCATTCTGGCCGCCGAAGAAAAGCTGAAATCTTACATCAGCGATCAGCATCGCCTGGGGCGTGATATCAGGCTTTCCGCCATCTATGCGGCGCTGCACGTTGAAGGTGTCCAGCGTGTTGAGCTTGCTAAACCCGCCGCAGACATTGTACTCGACAGCACGCAAGCCTCTTACTGCACAAATTACGTGATTACCGTCGGAGGCTCCGATGAGTAACAGGTTGCTGCCCAGTGGATCTTCCGCGCTGGAACTGGCAGCCGCAGAAGCCTGCGCTGAACTGGCTCGTGTGAATGTCCCGCTAAAAACATTATGGAATCCGCAGACCTGCCCCGCCAAATTTTTACCTTATCTGGCATGGGCACTTTCTGTCGACCGCTGGGACAGCGAATGGCCAACGGCGACAAAACGCAGCGTGATTCAGTCTGCATGGTTCATCCATCAGCATAAAGGCACCGTCGGCGCCATTAAACGCGTGGTCGAGCCTCTCGGTTATGTCATTAACGTCACCGAATGGTGGGAAACCAATGACCCGCCTGGCACGTTCAAACTCGATATCGGTGTTCTCGACTCCGGAATTGACGAAGCCATGTACGAAGAAATGGAGCGCCTGATTGATGATGCGAAGCCCGCCAGCCGTCATCTGATCGGACTGACGATTACTCAGGATATTCCCGGCACCGTCTATCTCGCCGCGGCAATGTATGACGCAGAAATACTCACTGTTTATCCGGACTGATAAGGAATCTTATGAGCAAATTTAAATCCGTCGTCACCACGCTTGGGCAGGCGCGCATAGCATCAGCCATCGAAAGCGGAAAAGACGTCAATATTACCCATCTGGCCGTCGGTGATGGTAAAGGCAACGCGACTGAGCCCTCTGTGGGTCAGACGGCACTGGTCCATGAAACCTACCGTCTGAAGCTGAACTCCATCAAAATCGACAATAAAAATGCCAACTGGATTATTGCCGAAGCCATTATCCCGGCAGAAGTCGGTGGTTTCTGGATGCGTGAGATGGGCCTTTATGCTGCAGACGGCACCCTGATTGCGGTCAGTAATATGGCCGATACTTATAAACCCACACTCGAGGAAGGTTCTGGCCGGACACAAACCCTGCGCATGATCATCACCGTCACAGATACTGATGCAGTTAGTCTGACCATCGACGACACACTGATTATTGCAACCGAAGAATACGTCAATAATCTGCTGGCTGAGCATGAAGCCTCACGACGTCACCCAGACGGTACGCTAACCGCGAAAGGTTTTGTGCAGCTGAGCAGCGCGGTGGGCAGTACCAGCGAAGTTCTGGCGGCAACGCCAAAAGCGGTGAAGGCGGCGAATGATAATGCAAACGGGCGCTTACCTTCAGGTGGAACAGCTGTTGCAGCGACTAAGCTGGCGACGGCAAGGAAAATAGCCGGTGTAGCATTTGATGGGACGGCGGATATCGAACTTACAACCTCTAATATCAAAAATATTGTTGGAAGCGAATATCCCGTTGGTGCACCTATTCCCTGGCCATCAGATATTATTCCGGATGGTTTTGCATTAATGATTGGCCAGGCGTTTGATAAAAATGCATATCCAAAACTTGCTCTTGCTTATCCTTCGGGCATTATTCCAGATATGCGAGGGTGGATTATAAAAGGTAAACCAACCAGTAACCGAACAATACTTTCATTCGAACAGGATGGTATTAAGACACATACGCATAGCGCATCTATTTCCAATACTGACCTCGGTACTAAAACCACATCTACGTTCGACTATGGGCGCAGAGATAGCTCAAGTTTCGATTATGGGAACAGAGGGACGGATGCGCAGGGGAATCACCAGCATGGTAATGGTATTCGTATACCAGGCAACCAAGATGGAGCCGTTATTTATGGCACCCGGCCAACTAGCCTGGTCAACGCAGCGTGGGCGAAAGGAGGAACAAATACAGGGGCAGAAGCTGTCACCTCTGCCGATGGCAATCACGCCCATACTATTAGTATAGGGGCACATAATCATTATACTGATATTGGTGCACATAATCATACAATGGTTATTGGGTCACATAGTCACGGAATAACTGTGAATGCTACAGGGGGCGTCGAAAATACCGTTAAAAACATTGCAATGAATTACATTGTAAGAATGGCATAAACCAGTAGAAAATATTATTGAGATGGGATATTAGTTAGCTCATCGTGGATTGAATTAAAAAACAATCCACGAACTTATAAATTACAACCGATTGCCCTTAAGATTTTTTTACTGTGATTATTTTATAGAAAATTGGCAAAAATATGCGTTTGAGACGACTTTTTAATTTAACTTTCAATGGGCGTCTACGCATAATTTTTTGCCAGGCTTGCTGCCGTTCATTTTTAAAAAGCTGAGTATCAACATCTTCGACGATTGTTGAAACCAATGCTTCCTCTGCCAGTGTAACTGGAGGTGGGAATACAGCCTGAACTTTAATAAATGAATAATCCTCAAACACTGCCCATTTATCTGCAGTTATCCAAACCGGATATAAATTTTCCAACAGGTTTTTGGCAGCAAGATTATTTATTATATAGCCATGGGAAGTAGTGGCATGATAGACAGGATAGATTTTTGCCCCATAAACGCCTAACGCCATAGGCTTATCGATAAGTCTATTCACAGGGGTTAGAAGGGTAACCATTGGGCATGATGCATTATTAAGTGAAATCACTGCTTCTATTATAGAGCTAAGATTTGTCGATAATAATGCGTCATCTTCCAGAACCAATGCAGCATTAAGACTATCCTCTACTATTTTCTCATATATGCGAAGATGACTTAAAGCACATCCGATCTCTCCTGGACGATATGCATAGTTGATTTCAGCGGTATGCAACTTTAATTCTTCAGGAGAAAAAATACGTCCATCGACAGCTTCAATCACCTCGTAATCTAAACCCAATGCGTCACACTGGGTTGTAATTGCTAACCTTCGTTCAACCGAACGTTTCAGGTTGATAATGTATATTTTCACTTAAAAAACCTTTTATTAACGTTGTATTTCAGTTTTCCGAACATAAATTCCCAGAAGCATCATAGAATTTTATCTCCCTTCAATTTTGAATTTAATTTTCATCAATTACAAGCCTAAAGAAGTAAACACGCTGAATGTAGTTTTCTAACCTCTGTTGTGCCACCGCCCTCACGCCCCTGATGAAATGCGCTTTCTGTTGCGAACCGGCATCCTTGCTTCACCACCCACAACAGAGAGAGTCACCCTGATGGCTGATTATCATCACGGCGTACGTGTCGTCGAAATCAACGACGGCACCCGCGTTATTTCTACCGTTTCCACCGCAATTATCGGCATGGTTTGTACCGCAGAAGATGCGGATGCGACCGTTTTCCCTTTGAATACTCCGGTTCTGATCACTGATGTTCTGGCAGCCAGCGGTAAGGCAGGCACCAGCGGGACGTTGCGCGCAGCGCTTCTGGCGATTGCTGACCAGTGTAAACCGGTCACTGTCGTGGTGCGTGTTGCCACGGGCGAAGATGAGGCTGAGACCACCAGCAATATTATCGGCGGTTCTGATGCCAATGGCCGTTATACCGGCATGAAAGCGCTGCTTTCTGCTCAGGCTGAGCTTGGCGTTAAACCACGCATTCTCGGTGTTCCGGGTCTGGATAATCAGGCAGTGGCAACCGCACTGGCAGGTGTTTGCCAGCAGCTGCGTGCCTTTGGTTATGTCGGCGTATATGGCGCAAAAACGATTTCAGATGCGATTAAATACCGTGAAAACTTCAGTCAGCGCGAACTGATGCTGATCTGGCCGGACTTTATTAACTGGAATACCACCACCAGCCAGTCCGATATCGCTTATGCCACCGCTCGTGCTCTGGGCTTACGCGCCAAAATCGACCAGGACACAGGCTGGCATAAAACCCTGTCAAACGTCGGCGTGAACGGTGTGACCGGCCTTTCTGCCAGCGTCTTCTGGGATTTACAGGCAACCGGCACCGACGCCGATTTGCTCAACGAAGCCTGTGTCACGACGCTGGTGCGTAAAGACGGCTTCCGTTTCTGGGGTAACCGCACCTGCAGCGATGACACGCTGTTCCTGTTCGAAAACTACACCCGTACCGCGCAGGTTCTGGCCGATACCATGGCTGAAGCACACATGTGGGCGGTCGATAAGCCGATGACCCCGACGCTGGTTCGAGACATGATCGACGGCATCAAAGCCAAAATGCGTGAGATGAAATCAGCGGGTTACATCATTGACGGCGACTGCTGGTACGACGAAACCGCTAACACGGCGGAAACCCTGAAAGCCGGCAAACTGTATATCGATTACGACTACACCCCGGTCCCTCCACTGGAAGATCTGACCCTGCGCCAGCGTATCACCGACTCTTATCTGGTGAACTTTGCCGCGTCCATTAACAGCTAAGGAGACAAAGACTCATGGCACTTCCAAAGAAATTGAAATACCTGAACCTGTTTAATGACGGGAACAGCTACCTCGGTCTGGTCTCTTCGCTGACACTGCCGAAACTCACCCGCAAACTGCAAAACTACCGTGGCGGCGGCATGAGCGGTTCGGTCGCGGTGGACTTCGGTCTGGATGATGATGCGCTGACGCTGGAATGGTCTATCGGCGGTCTGGATGAACTGGTTCTGCAGCAATGGGGCAGCACATCTGATATTCCGCTGCGTTTTGCCGGTTCACTGCAGCGCGACGACACCGGCGATGTTTCCGCGGTCGAAGTGATGATGCGCGGCCGCCATAAAGAATTTGATTTCGGCGAGTACAAACAGGGTGAAGACACTGAAACCAAAGTCACCACCCAGTGTACGTATTTCAAACTGACTATTGATGGCAAAGAGCTGATTGAGATCGACACCGTCAATATGGTCGAAGTCGTCAACGGCGTTGATCGTCTGGCAGAACACCGTACCGCGCTCGGCCTGTAATTCCCTTCCCCAAGCCGGCAGCCATTGCCGGCTTCATTTCCGACTTAAGCAGGAAAAACCATGAACCCGACTGACATTAACGACAATACCGTGATCCTCGATGTTCCGCTCAAACGCGGCGAAATGGAAATCACAGAAGTTCAGGTCACCAGACCTACCGCCGGCAGCCTGCGCGGTATCGGTCTCGCGGCACTGGCGAACGCGGATGTGGACGCGCTGATCACTATTTTACCGCGTATCACGTATCCGAATCTGACCAAAGAAGAGTGCTCGCGCCTGGAGCTGCCGGATCTGATTGCGCTGGCAGGCAAGGTGATTAGTTTTTTATCGCCGAAACCGGTGGCGTAAGTATTGCGTCCCGCCTCACCGTGGATGACCTGATGGCAGATATCGCGGTGATATTTCACTGGCCGCCGTCTGAAATGGACGGCATGTCACTTACCGATCTGCTGAACTGGCGACATAAGGCACTGCAACGCAGCGGAGTAAAAACAGATGAGTAATCTCGAAAAGTTACCCGACACGCTGGAAAAAATAAATCAGGATCTGGCCTCTTTCAGGGCCGAAACGGACAGAGTCAGAAAAAACCTGCTGACGCTGCCCGGGAAGACCTTATTCAGCGTCGTCTCAGACGATATCACTGACGCTTCCCTCCAGTTTGATAAGTCAGTGTTCGCCCCCGACAGCGGGACAGAAACGCAGGCATTTTCCGGCCTGAAAAAGGCAGTGGCCAGCCAGTCGGCAGAAAAGCTGCGCCAGCAACGCCCGATGCAAATGGAACAAAAAGGGCAGGAGATCGGGAAAGAGTTTAAAAATCGCGAACTGAAAATTGGCCAGTTAAAAAATATCAGCTCGTCTGCCCTTTCCTTTGCACAACCGAAACTGGCGCTGGCACAAAACTTTCTTAAACCGGGTGCAGAGCTGGAATCCGGGCTTGCAGAAGTGCAGTCTGTTCTCGGCCTGAAAAATGACGATCCGCACGTTGCCGCTTTACGCCAGCAAAGCTTGTCGATGGCGGCTGCCGGCCATTCACCGGCGGAAGTGGTCGCTAAACAGCAGGTACTCGCTAAAAACGGAATGAATGCCGATCAGGTTCTGGAACAAACACCGGCAGCACTGAATGGCGCAACGCCTGCGGCGCAGATGGCGGTGACCGTGAAAGGCGACAACCTTGACGGTGATATCGCCAAGCTTTTTGCCACCTGGGACACTATCCGTATCAACCTTTTCGACGGGCAAAGTGCCGCCCTGCGAGAACTGACGCAAACCGCCACCAGCTGGCTGGGCACGCTCAATACCTGGATCACTGATAACCCCGTGCTGGTGAATTCCCTGCTCGGTCTGGCCTTAAGTATTACGGGCATTGTCGGCGGCATGGGTACACTCGGCATGGCTATCGCACCGGTGCTGAGCGGTATCAACATGCTGATGGCCGGTGCCGGACTGCTGGGAACCATTTTTACCGGTACCGGCGGCGTTATTGCTGCAGCCTTTGCCGCCATCGGACTTCCGCTGCTGCCCGTCATCGCGCTGATTGCCGGGATTGGCATCGCCGTAGTGAAACTTTGGGAGCCGATCAGTGCGTTTGTTGGCGGAGTTATTGAAGGATTTAGCTCGGTAATGGGACCAATAAGCGCTGCGTTTACGCCTTTCAGAACCGCGCTGGGATGGATTACCGATTTGTTTGAACCGATAAAATTCAGTCAGGATACCCTGAGCGGCTTTACCGATATTGGCAAAGAGGTCGGTGAAGCGATCGCCGAGATTTTCGTCACGCTTAATAAAGCGGTCACACAAATCGGTGAAGTCTTCAGTTGGGCGAAAAAAGGTTGGGATGCCATTTTTGGCAATGACGATGCCGAAAGCCAGGGTATTCCGGCAGCGCCGGTGGAGAGCATTTCTCCGACAGGCGGTACGCTGAGCCTGTATCAGCCTGCTAAAAACAGCGTGGCAAATAACCTGACGGATAACCGGGCGACGACCGTGAACTTAAGTTTCACCGCGACGCCGGAGACAGATCATAACCAGATCAGAACCTGGATTGAAGATTCCATAAACCAGCAGAAATGGAACGATACCAACAATCTTCTCAGCCAGTACAACAACGGAGGGATTTACTCATGATGATGTCGCTGGGTTTATTTGTGTTTAAGTTAAGCACGCTGCCCTATCAGAATACGTCCCGTCAGGTGAACTATGGCTGGGGCACGAACGCGCGTTTCGGACAGCGTCCGGTTTCGCAATTTCTTGGACTGGGTGAGGAAACGATAAAAATTACCGGGCAGTTATTGCCTGAAATGACTGGCGGCATGCGCTATTTACAGATACTCCAGAGCATGGCCGACTCCGGCCGTGCATGGCCGTTGATTGAAGGCAGCGGCACGATTTACGGCATGTTTGTCATCAAAAATATCACCCATGACAATGCTGAGTTTAATTCCAGCGGCCAGGCGCGCAGCATCAACTTCACGCTCAATCTGACTCGTGTCGATGAGTCGCAGGCCGCCATGTTTGGTGATTTGCTGACTCAGGCCGAAGGTTTGTATAACAAAGCCAGTTCAACCATCAGCAATTTCACGAGCGGGGTCTGATCATGCTGACTGATTTTCAGTTACCCGTGGGTGCGCGCATCGCGCCGGTGTTCACCCTGGCGATAAAAAATAAGGTACTGGAAGAAAACATCTCGGATCGGATCATCAGTTTATCCGTCACGGATAACAGCGGTTTTACCGCAGATACCTTGAATTTAACCTTCGATGACAGCGACAGACAATTACAGATGCCCGTTCGCGGCGCCGTTTTACATCTGCATCTGGGATGGTCAAAACAGGCGCTCTATGACTGCGGCTATTTCACGGTAGATACCGTGGTTTATTCAGGCTCACCAGACAGAATTGCGGTCACTGCCCGCAGCGCAGATTTCCGCGGTTCGTTTACCACCAAACTCAGCCAGTCTTATGACGATTACACGCTGGGCGCCATTGTGCGCATCATCTCGAGCCGGAATAAACTGGATCTGCCGGTTATCCCCCAGGAACTCGATAGCATTAAGATCCCGCATATCGACCAGACCGCTGAAACTGACAGCTACTTCATCACCCGTCTCGCACAAAGCTATGGTGCGCAGGTGACTGTTAAAAACGGCACAATCTTGTTTTTTAAAGCTGGCACCGGCCGGACTGCTTCCGGACAGGCTATTCCCTGGAAAACAATTGTCCGCAGTGATGGCGATAATCACAACTATAAGACGATCGACAAGAAGGCTTACGACGGCGTAAAGGCACAGTGGCATGACCTCAAAAAAGCGACCACCAGCAATGTGGCGTTGAAAAACTCAGGAGAAAAGAGTTATACCGCGGGCTCAGGCAATAATATTTTACAGCTGGCTAAAATCTTTCCTGATGAAGAGACCGCCAAACGCGCAGCAGATTCCGTGTTTAACCAGATTCAGAATGATTCTGCGTCTTTCAGTATCCGGCTGGCATTAGGACGTGCCGACCTCAGTGCGCAAACACCGGTGAATGTGCAGGGGTTTAAAGATGTGATCGACAGTCAGGACTGGGTGATTGATTCCGCTGTGCATGAGATAAATGAGAAAGGGTATACCACCACATTGAATCTAAAGCCGTATGTTGCAGATATCACTTATGAGTCATCAATTTCATAATTACAACTTGCTTTTGCGAGTTATGCGTTTCATAATCACCTTATCGCTTACCTGTCATGCCGGAGGTTTTTATGATGCATTGCCCGCTTTGTGGAAAAGTAGCCCATACACGTTCAAGCCGTTATCTGAGTGAATCAACGAAGGAACGCTATCATCAGTGTCAGAATATCGAATGCAGCTGTACGTTTGCCACGCACGAATCGGTCGCCCGGGTTATCTCAAAACCCGGTAGCCAGCCATCCGCTGCGTAATTATTTTACAGGCCATAATACAAAAAAAGGGGTTAGCCGATGGCTAACCCCTTGTTCTATATTAACTAGTAGATGTCGCGTTAGCGATACCTTAGCCCAGACGTTCTTTGATACGTGCAGACTTACCAGTACGCTCACGCAGGTAGTACAGTTTAGCTTTACGAACGGCACCACGACGTTTAACAGTAATGCTGTCGATTACTGGGGAGTGAGTCTGGAATACACGCTCAACACCTTCGCCGTTAGAAATTTTGCGAACAGTGAATGCAGAGTGCAGACCGCGGTTACGAATAGCGATAACCACGCCCTCGAATGCCTGCAGACGCTTTTTAGAACCTTCAACGACCCATACCTTAATTTCCAGGGAATCACCTGGACGGAAAGCAGGTACGTCTTGCTTCATCTGCTCTTGTTCGATTTGTTTAATGATATTGCTCATAATATGTCTCTTACCCTAGGTAAACTGATATATCGGGACGGCCTCGCGTTACGCTTTGGCGTTCCCTTCATAGTTTTGTTGACTGAGCCGATGTTCCTTTTGGAACTCTCTCAGCAACACCTCTTGCTCGTCAGTCAGAGCTAGGTTTTCCAGAAGTTCAGGTCTTCTAAGCCAGGTTCGACCCAGCGACTGTTTCAGGCGCCAGCGACGTATATCAGCGTGGTTTCCCGACAGTAAAACCGGCGGTACCTCCATGCCTTCCAACACTTCAGGGCGGGTATAGTGGGGGCAATCCAACAATCCATCAGCGAAAGAATCTTCTTCTGCTGACGCCTGACGACCCAGAACACCCGGTATAAAGCGGGATACTGAATCAATCAGAGTCATTGCCGGTAACTCTCCACCGCTGAGAACATAATCGCCAATTGACCATTCTTCATCAATTTCGGTTTTGATTACGCGCTCATCAATCCCTTCATAACGACCACAAACCAGAATAATTTTCTGATGAGCCGCCAGTTCGCAAACACCGGTTTGATCCAGTTTGCGACCCTGAGGTGAAAGATAAATCACTTTCACACCTTCGCCTGCCGCTGCTTTTGCTGCATGAATCGCTTCCCGCAAGGGTTGCACCATCATCAGCATTCCGGGACCACCGCCGTAAGGGCGCTCATCCACGGTACGATGTCGATCGTATGCGAAGTCACGAGGACTCCAGCAATTTACGCTCAACAGGCCATTCTTAACTGCCCGGCCAGTTACCCCGTAATCCGTAATCGCGCGGAACATTTCAGGAAACAGGCTAATTATACCGATCCACATAGCCTACCCCTTCCAAATGTTTGACCGCTCAACCAGACCTTGTTTACGTGAATAAACACTACGGAGGTCAAAAACCAGGATCCCAATCTACTTCAACAGTGCGAGTAGCGAGATCGACTTTCTTGATAACCTGCCCATCGAGGAACGGAATCAACCGCTCCTTGAGTCCGAAGGCATCTTTCAGGTTGGCTTTAACTACCATCACATCGTTAGAACCGGTTTCCATCATATCGATGATTTTGCCCAGTTCGTAACCGGAAGTTGTCACTACCTGGCAACCAAAAAGGTCTTTCCAGTAGTAGTCACCGTCTTCCAGTGGAGGCAGTTGCTTTGAATCGACGACAATTTCGCAATTGGTCAGAAGATTCGCTGCATCCCGGTCATCAACGCCTTTGACTTTGATAATCAGGTCCTGAGTGTGGCGTTTCCAGCCTTCCAGCTCGACAACTTGCCACTTACCGGCACGCTGGATAAACCACGGCTGGTAATCGAAGATGCTTTCAGCGTCTTCGGTGGATGAAAACACTCTGAGCCAACCACGAATGCCGTATGTTGAACCCATTTTGCCGAGTACTAACGGCTCAGCGGGTACCACTGGATTGGATTGCTTGCTCATTGCCACCACCGCGACAGATTAAGCTGCTTTCTTAGCGTCTTTGATCAGCGCAGAAACGCGATCAGAAACGGTTGCACCCAGATCTACCCAATGGGCAACACGATCCAGGTCCAGACGCAGAGCTTCAGCCTGGCCAGAAGCCAATGGGTTGAAGAAACCTACGCGTTCGATGAAACGACCGTCACGAGCGTTGCGGCTGTCGGTCACTACTACTTGATAAAACGGACGCTTTTTTGCGCCGCCACGTGCTAAACGAATTGTTACCATAACATCCTCTTTAGTTAATAAAACAACCAGACCCCATCGGGGAACGGGGTCTGGTTGCAATATAAAAAGCCCGAAAATTTTACTCATTTTGGCGCAAAAAGCAATCTAAAGCGTAGATAGCCTAGCCCGCAATTTGCATGAGCCGCCTATGTGGCTGATATATAGACAGTGATGTCGATTAACGGCCCGGGAAACCTGGTGGCATCATACCCTTCATGCCACGCATCATTTTCGCCATGCCGCCATTCTTCATTTTCTTCATCATGCGCTGCATGTCGTCGAACTGCTTCAGTAAGCGGTTGACGTCCTGCACCTGCATGCCGGAACCCACCGCGATGCGGCGTTTACGGGAACCTTTAATAATTTCTGGCTTGGCGCGTTCTTTGTGCGTCATCGAGTTGATGATCGCTTCCATCCGCACCAGCACTTTGTCATCCATCTGGGATTTGACGTTATCCGGCAACTGGCCGACACCCGGCAGTTTGCTCATCATACTCGCCATGCCGCCCATATTACGCATTTGCTTGAGCTGCTCGAGGAAATCAGTCAGGTCAAAGCCGTCGCCTTTCTTGAGTTTGCTGGCCAGTTTTTCAGCCTGCGCGCGGTCAACTTTGCTCTCAATGTCTTCGATAAGAGAGAGAACGTCGCCCATGCCCAGAATACGCGACGCGATACGATCCGGATGGAACGGCTCCAGAGCATCGGTTTTTTCACCCATACCCAGGAATTTAATCGGTTTGCCGGTGATGTGACGAATGGACAGTGCAGCACCGCCACGCGCATCACCGTCGACTTTGGTCAGGATAACACCGGTGAGCGGCAGCGCTTCGTTAAAGGCTTTCGCAGTATTCGCGGCATCCTGACCGGTCATGGCATCGACAACAAACAGCGTTTCAACCGGATTAATCGCGGCGTGAACCTGTTTGATTTCGTCCATCATCGCTTCGTCGACGTGTAAACGGCCGGCGGTATCGACGATCAGAACGTCGTAGAATTTCAGTTTGGCCTGCTGCAGGGCGCGGGTGACGATATCAACCGGCTTCTCCTGCGCATCAGACGCAAAGAAATCCACTTCAACTTGTTGCGCCAGGGTTTCCAGCTGTTTAATCGCCGCAGGGCGATAAACGTCGGCAGACACCACCAGCACTTTTTTCTTTTTCTTCTCTTTCAGAAATTTCGCCAGTTTACCGACGCTGGTAGTTTTACCTGCACCTTGTAAACCCGCCATCAGAACTACAGCCGGAGGCTGCGCCGCTAAGTTAAGCTCGGTGTTAGCCTCGCCCATCGCGGTTTCCAGCTCTTTCTGGACAATTTTGACAAATTCCTGACCCGGAGTGAGGCTCTTATTGACCTCAACGCCAACGGCGCTCTCTTTCACCCGGTTGATGAAGTCGCGAACTACCGGCAGCGCAACGTCCGCTTCCAGTAATGCCATACGCACTTCACGTAATGTTTCTTTAATGTTTTCTTCGGTCAGCCGCCCGCGGCCGCTGATATTGCGCAGTGTGCGCGACAATCGATCGCTTAAATTCTCAAACATCGTCTCTTGCTCAACGTTATGACAGGCCGCTTTTGCGACGTAATTGCGGGATTATAACACGAAGCGCGGACGATCTCTGCTTTGGCATCTCAGATAGGTTGGAGCGTGACGCCGGTAACGTTATACTGCGGTTCTCATTCACTTTTCGATGCTACTGAAACGCTATGTCAGTTTTTGCTCTCGTCGCCATGTTGGCCTATCTGCTCAGCCTTGCACTGATCATTCCGAGCATTATCCGGAAGAACAGCGCATACCGGCGTTTAGCATTGATTTCTGTTGTGGTGGCGCTTGTCTGCCATGCCGTGGCATTGCAGCAGCGTATTTTTGATGTCAGCACCGGCCAGAATCTCAGCCTGGTGAACATCGGCTCTGTGGTCAGCTTAATCATCGGAACGGTGATGACCATCGTTGCATCCCGTAATCGCGGCTGGTTTGTGTTACCGATAGTTTACAGCTTCTCGCTGATCAATCTGGCATTTGTCACCTTCCTGCCGGGCGAGTTCATCACGCATCTGGAAGAAAGCAAAGGCTTGCTGGTGCACATCGGACTGGCATTATTCTCCTATGCAACGTTGATGATCGCGGCCCTTTACGCGTTGCAGCTGGCGTGGCTGGATTATCAGCTCAAGAACAAACGCCTGACGTTCACAGCCGACATGCCGCCGCTGATGAGCATCGAACGTAAGCTGTTTCACATCACACAGATTGGCGTAATCTTACTGACGCTGACGCTGTGCACCGGATTACTGTACCTGAACAACCTGTTCAGCCCGGAAAATATCGACAAGGCTGTCTTATCGATACTGGCATGGTTCGTTTATATCGTCCTGTTATGGGGCCATTATCACGAAGGCTGGCGTGGCCGCCGCGTGGTATGGTTCAGCATGGCGGGCGCCATCCTGCTTACTCTTGCCTATTTTGGCAGCCGCCTGATCCAGCAAATCATGGTTCATTAATTAAAAGGAATACCCGTTGGAGCACGTCTCGACAACAACCCTGATCATCACATTGATCATCATGGTGGTGGTTTCGGCTTATTTTTCAGCCTCCGAAACCGGTATGATGACACTCAACCGTTACCGGTTACGTCACCTGGCCAAACAGGGTAACCGCGCGGCACGCCGCGTCGAAAAGCTGTTAAAACGCCCGGACCAGCTGATAAGCCTCGTGCTCATCGGCAACAACCTGGTCAACATCCTTGCTTCCGCTCTGGCAACAATTGTGGGCATCCGTCTGTACGGTGATGCAGGTGTGGCGATTGCCACCGGTGTACTGACGTTTGTCGTCCTGCTGTTTGCCGAAGTGTTGCCAAAAACATTTGCCGCGCTGAACCCTGAACGCATCGCTTTCCCGAGCAGCATTTTGCTGCGACCGCTGCAGACCATCATGATGCCACTGGTGTGGATCCTGAACAGCCTCTCACGCCTGCTGATGAGAATGTTCGGCATCAAAACCACCACCGGCCTGAGCGACGCGGTCAGTAAAGAAGAACTGCGAACCATCGTTAACGAATCACGCTCGAACATCTCCCGCCGTAATCAGGACATGCTGCTTTCCGTGCTGGATCTGGAAAAAGTGACGGTGGACGACATCATGGTGCCACGCAATGAAATCGTGGGTATTGATATCAATGACGACTGGAAATCCATCATCCGCCAGCTGACGCACTCGCCTCATGGCCGCATCGTGCTTTATCGTGATTCGCTCGATGATGCGATTGGTATGCTGCGCCTGCGTGAAGCCTATCGTCTGATGACGGAGAAAAAAGAGTTCACCAAAGAAAACCTGCTGCGCGCCGCCGATGAGATTTACTACATTCCGGAAGGCACGCCGCTGAACATTCAGCTGGTAAAATTCCAGCGGAATAAAAAGAAAGTGGGCATCGTGGTGGATGAATACGGTGATATTCAGGGACTGGTCACCGTTGAAGATATCCTCGAAGAGATCGTCGGTGATTTCACCACGTCTATGTCACCCACGCTTGCCGAAGAAGTCACGCCGCAAAGCGACGGCTCTGTCCTGATCGAAGGCAGCGCTAACGTCCGTGAGCTGAATAAAGCCTTTAACTGGCATCTGCCGGAAGACGGGGCGCGCACCATTAACGGCATGCTGCTGGAAGTGCTGGAAGAAATTCCCAATATCGGTACGAGTTTGCGTATTGAAGATTACGAAGTCGAGGTTCTGGATGTGCAGGACAATATGATCAAGCAGGTGCAGGTTCGTCCGTTACAGCCGCTGAAAAACACCGTAAATCAGCACTAATCCGCTGAATCTGAGGCATAAAAAAAGACGCGAACATCGCGTCTTTTTTGTCTTCGGTATACATCAAAACTAGATGTGCAGCTCAGACAGTTTTTCTTTTGGGAGAGCCAGTTCGTCGTTATGGTTCACCACAACGTCATGGTCGATAATGTGCTGCGCGATTTCCTGCGCTTCTTTCAGGGAATGCATCTCGAAAGTACCGCACTGGTATTCATTCAGCTCAGGGATTTGACGCTGTTCTTTTACCTTCAGAACATCCGCCATCGCCGCTTTCCAGGCATCCGCCACGCGTTGCTCTTCAGGCACACCGATCAGGCTCATATAGAAACCTGTGCGGCAACCCATCGGAGAAATATCGATGATCTCAACACCGCTACCGTTCAGGTGATTACGCATGAACCCTGCAAACAGGTGCTCAAGAGTATGAATACCACGTTCAGGCATCACTTCAATGTTCGGGCGGCAGAAGCGCAGATCGAACACAGTAATGGTATCGCCGTGCGGGGTATGCATGGTTTTTGCGACGCGAACAGCAGGTGCTGCCATACGGGTATGGTCTACGGTAAAGCTATCCAACAGTGGCATATCGTCACCTCTCCTAAATAAATTAATTTTTTTTACGAACTCAGGAAACCTTTTCCCAGCATGCGGGTCTTACTTAGTGAAAGACGCGCATTTGTTATCATCATCCCTGTAAACAGAGATGTTTATTTGGCCACATTGATTGTGGCCTTTTTCTTTTCTACTCAACGCTACTTTTATTCAACGCTACTGCCTGCATTCGCAGCCAGGTATTCTTCAAAGCTTAGCTTATCCGCCGCTTCCAGTGCGCGCTGACGCTGCCATGAGCCGTCCTGCTCAGCCATTAATGCGCTGGCATCTAATACTTCCAGCGGCTCACTGACCAGCATCTGACGATACTTCTCCGCCAGTTCCAGTCCAAGATTACCCACACCCTGCTGTTTCAGATCCTTCAGGATACGTGCCGAATACGTTAGCTCAGGATTATCAAACGCAGCGACCAGCTCTTTGCAGACGTCCTGATAAAGAGTATCACCGTTCTGGTTATCCATGACCTGAGCCACACGATTCAAATCAGCAAACAGCGCATTACCCACTTTGGCTAACGGTTGGCGCTCATCATGACACCCGATACCGATCGTCTGACCCGGTTTACGCCCTTCAAGGATCACCCGGTTCCAGTTCTTACGCGTACAGAGCAGCTCATCGCTGTTCATTTCCGGGGCATCCGCCAAAGCACACCATACCAAAAACAGATCCAGGAAACGCGCCTGAGTGGCATCAATGCCTACCGGAGAGAACGGATTGACATCCAGTGAACGGACCTCAATGTATTCGATCCCGCTACGCATCAGGGCATCGGAAGGTGTTTCGCCCGATTTGGTGACGCGCTTAGGACGAATTGGCGCATAAAGTTCGTTCTCAATCTGTAACACATTGGTGTTCAGTTGCAGATATTTTCCGTCCTTCTGCACCCCCATTTCTGCATATTCAGCAGACGGGGTACGAATCGCTTTCTTCACGCCCTGAACGTAGGTGGTCAGGTCGTTAAAGGTAATGCCCAGATTGCTTTGTGATTTATTGGTGTAACCCAAATCACTCAGACGCAGCGATGTCGCATACGGCAGATAGCACACTCCCGCTTCGGTATATTCAAACGGCAAATCTGTTTCACGCCCTTTCAGGAACGAAGAACAGATCGCAGGCGAGGCCCCGAACAGATAAGGGATCACCCAGCCAAAACGATAATAGTTGCGGATGAGTTTGAAATAACCCGCAGAAATCGCCTCTTTACCGCTTTCAGCATCTTTCACACCTAATCTTTCCTGCCAGAAATTCAGTGGCAGTGAGAAGTTGTAATGGATGCCTGAAATCACCTGCATAAGCGCGCCGTAACGGTTTTTCAAACCTTCACGATAAAGCGTTTTAAAGCGCCCGACGTTAGACGAACCGTACTGCGCCAGCTCGATATCCTGTCCGGATTCGATAAAGCACGGCATACTGAACGGCCACATGCGCTCGTCACCGAGCTCACGGGCTACATGACGATGAATGTCACGCAGGAACGCCATCAGATGTTCGATGTTGTCATCGACGGGCGTAATGAATTCCAATAAGGCTTCAGCAAAGTCGGTGGTTATCCAGCGATGCGTCAGTGCGGCACCTAAAGATTCCGGGTGGCCGGTTGTCGCTAATGAACCATCGGGATTGACCCGCAGCGTTTCACGCTCAATACCGCGACGAATACCTTTTAATGCCTGAGGGTGGGCTTCCAGCCAGGAAAGCGCCTGAGATACATCCGGGATCAAATTGACCTCCCGCTCGGTGAAACCATTAATTTGCAAGCATACTGAGTCTGCATAGATGTGACCATAATTGATAGCTGATGCCAATCTAACCGAACCATGAGAGCCCCTCCAGCGTCACCACCGTCAAAAGGATGTAACGCAGCGCTTTTCCAATAAGCATGAAAAAGACCACAGGCCCCCACGGCATTCGCAGCCAACCTGCTAACACGCATAACACATCACCTATCACCGGTAACCAGCTCAGCAATAAAGCTGCCGGTCCAAAGCGCTTCAACCAACCCTGTGCAACGTGGAGCCCACGCTGAGGTTTAAGCTGTGGCAGAAAGCGTCCGATGATGACGTTGGTTATGCCACCTAAGGTATTGCCAACAGTTGCAGACAAAACCAATGCCGCTGGCATTGCGCTGCCAGCTGACAATAAAGCCACTAATAAAACTTCTGAATTTCCAGGCAAAAGTGTGGCACTTAAAAAGCTGCTGCCGAATAAGGAAGCCAGCGCCACAGCGCTGCTCACAGCGTACGCACGTCCACAAAAGCCATATTGGCGCGTTTCGCCGCCTCGATACCGAAATCTGCATCTTCAAACACAACGCATTTTTCGGGAGGCACGCCGATTAACTCAGCGCAACGCAAAAAAGTGTCCGGCGCAGGTTTGTGGTTCTGCACGTCATTAGCGCCCACAATGGCATCGAAGCAATCACGCAGGCCTAAATGCCGCAACAGTGCATCCGCCATCCAGTGCTCACTGCCCGTACCCACCGCCATTGGCCGGCGACCATGATAGGCCTTCACGACATCTATCAGTGGCAAAGGACGCACGGTATCAAGCAACATTTCCTGAACCGCTGCTGTCTTCTCAGCCGCCAGAAGATGGGGATCCATCTCAACGTGATTACTGTCGATCACAAACTTCGCGATGCGCCAGGTCGGAGAACCATTCAGAGCAACCATGGATTCAACATCATACTGCATGCTGTATTTGGTCAATACCTGATGCCATGCCTTACGGTGCGTCGGTTCGGTATCCAATATGGTGCCATCCATATCAAATATTAGCCCTTCGTATCGATCGTACATCGAAAGCTCCATGATCACGAAAAAACAGGAAAACTACTTTATCGCAAAGTCTTTCGAAAGTCGCATTTTGTCCACACCTACAGCACATCCGAACACGCAGGAAACCTCATGGAAATGAAAAGGAAGGGATAAAATCAGGAGATAAAATGCAGAAAGCAAAAAACCCGCCGAAGCGGGTTTCTCTAACATGCCGGAGGACTCTATATGAAAGTCGTCGCTCAAACATGTTTGGAATAGGGTGCACCCAGGAAGATTACTCGGCTAACGCCTCGCCCGCGGGCCGTTGCTAAAGCAACGTTATCTTCCTTCGCGCTATCTGCATGCTGAGTGCTATATAGAATTCTATCATCGCGTCAACATACACAAAATATGGTGCACCCAGGAAGATTCGAACTTCCGACCGCTCGGTTCGTAGCCGAGTACTCTATCCAGCTGAGCTATGGGTGCATTGGGGTGGTGCTGAGTTTTTTCGGAAAATACTAAGAGAAAGAATGGTGCACCCAGGAAGATTACTCGGCTAACGCCTCACCCTGTGGGCCGTTGCTAAAGCAACGTTATCTTCCTTCGTGCTATCTGCATGCTGAGTGCTATCTAGAATTCTATCATCGCGTCAACACACACAAAATATGGTGCACCCAGGAAGATTCGAACTTCCGACCGCTCGGTTCGTAGCCGAGTACTCTATCCAGCTGAGCTATGGGTGCATTTTGATTCTTACTGCAGATTTACCTGACCATTTTTCCGTACTACATCGGCTTTCGCCTTTGCCCATCACGCTCATTTGATTGCAAATCAATATACGTTCAGGAAAGTATGGTGCACCCAGGAAGATTCGAACTTCCGACCGCTCGGTTCGTAGCCGAGTACTCTATCCAGCTGAGCTATGGGTGCATTTTAAATGGCGGTGAGGCGGGGATTCGAACCCCGGATGCAGCTTTTGACCGCATACTCCCTTAGCAGGGGAGCGCCTTCAGCCTCTCGGCCACCTCACCATACGCCTCTTGCGAGTGTGCTGACTAACTTTGTTTAAGCTCATCGGCACTGCGTGGCGCACATATTACTTTCTGGCCCTTATAAGTCAAACCCTTTTTTCCTAACAATCACCCGTTTGGACATTTCACGCGCAACCTGAGCAGTTTGAACACAAAAACAGGCTATCGAGGGTGAAAAAACGGCTTCTTTTAGGCAAAGGCAGTCGAAGGGATATGACACTGACAGAAATGAAAAACGAAAAACGCAGGAAAATAAGGGAGGGAAAATCGATAACGCGCACAAAAGAGGATCAGCGCCTCGCCATTAGCGAGACGCCTCGTAAATCAGTAACTCGTCTGTTGAGACTTCTCAGCCTGAATACGCTGATAAATCTCTTCACGGTGAACAGAGACCTCTTTTGGCGCATTCACACCAATGCGCACCTGATTACCTTTAACACCTAAAACGGTAACAGTAACCTCATCGCCAATCATGAGGGTTTCACCAACTCGGCGAGTTAGAATAAGCATTCTTTGCTCCTTGAATAATTAAAAGAGTCGGGTCTCTCAGTTTCCCGGCCATTATCGATCATAAGCGGGTAAAACGTAAGCCATGACCCCCACATTAAATGTAAGCAGCCTGCAACTTCAGCCATGAGTACTTTAAGTTTAGCCGATATCGTCATTGTCGCGACTTTAATCGCGAAGCTCACACCGCCATTAAGACTGAAAACGCCATACAGCACAATAGATTATGGCGTTTTCAGGGTTAGCTATTTATTTCTTCTTACAGCTTAGCTTCAACCCAGGCTTCAACAGTCGCCAGAGCAGCAGGCAGTGCCTGCACATCGCTGCCACCTGCCTGCGCCATATCAGGACGACCACCACCCTTACCACCGACCTGCTGTGCTACAGAAGCAATCAGCTCACCGGCTTTAACGCGATCAGTCAGATCTTTCGTGACGCCCGCAATCAGACTGACTTTATCGTCAGCAATGGTTGCCAGAACAATAATCACAGAACCCAGCTGATTTTTCAGGTCATCAACCATCGTACGCAGAATTTTAGGCTCTACGTTATCCAGCTGACGAACCAGCAACTTAACGCCTTTCACTTCTTTAGTCTGGCTGGAAAGCGATGCACTTTCCTGCGCAGCTTGCTGACCTTTCACCTGCTGAAGCTCTTTTTCCAGCAAACGTGAACGCTCAATCAGAGTACGGATTTTATCGGTAATGCTGTTCACATCACCTTTAACCAGATGCGCGACATCCTGCAGCAAATCGCTTTGCTGATGCAGGGCATTAATCGCGTTTTCGCCGGTGATCCCTTCGATACGACGGATACCCGCCGCTGTACCTGATTCACTCTGAATACGGAACAGACCGATATCGCCGGTACGGCTGGCGTGAGTACCACCACACAGTTCAGTGGAGAAATCGCCCATGGTCAAAACACGAACGCTGTCTTCGTATTTCTCACCAAACAGCGCCATTGCGCCTTTTTCTTTCGCTTCTTCCAGATCCATGATCGTGGTCTGGATTGGCAGGTTGCGACGAATCTGAGCATTCACCAGATCTTCCACCTGACGGATCTCTTCAGGTTTCATCGCTTCAAAATGAGAGAAGTCGAAACGCAGATAGTTATCGTTAACCAGAGAACCTTTCTGAGCCACGTGCTTACCCAGCACCTGACGCAGCGCTGCATGCAGCAAGTGCGTTGCAGAGTGGTTCAGACGGATACGGTCACGACGTGCAATATCCACTTCAGCTTCAACGCTGTCGCCAACGCTCAGCTTACCGGCATTCAGGGAACCCTGATGACCAATTGCTTTGCCGTATTTCTGGGTATCAGACACAGAGAATACGCCTGATGCCGTTTTCAGGATGCCTTTATCGCCAACCTGACCACCGGATTCGCCATAAAACGGCGTGTCATCCAGCACTACGATCGCGTTAACGCCCGCCTGGATATCATTGACTGGCTGACCATCAACAAACAGCGCCACCACTTTAGAATGGCGTTGCAGATGTTCGTAGCCGGAGAACTGAGTCACGCCATCAACACGAACCATGCTGTTATAGTCGGCGCTGAAACCGCTGGACTCACGCGCACGACGACGCTGAACTTCCATCGCTTTCTCAAAACCAGCTTCGTCCACTTTCAGATTGCGTTCACGGCAAACGTCAGCGGTCAGATCCAGCGGGAAACCAAAGGTGTCATACAGACGGAAAGCAATTTCGCCGTCCAGAGTGTCGCCTTTCAGTGCGGACAACTCTTCGTCCAGCAACGCCAGACCGCGCTCCAGAGTACGGGCAAACTGCTCTTCTTCGGTTTTCAGCAGTTGCTCAACCATCGCCTGCTGTTCTTTCAGTTCTGTCGCAGCCGGGCCCATCACTTCAATCAGCGGAGCAACCAGTTTGTAGAAGAACGTATCTTTTGCACCCAGCATGTTTCCGTGGCGGATCGCGCGACGAATGATGCGGCGTAGCACGTAGCCACGGTTTTCATTCGATGGGATCACGCCGTCTGCAATCAGGAATGCGCAGGAACGAATATGGTCGGCGATAACACGCAGGGATTTGTTGGTCAGATCGGTCGCGCCTGTGACTTCAGCCACCGCAGCGATCAGTTTCTGGAACAGGTCGATATCGTAGTTGGAGTTCACATGCTGCATAACCGCAGTGATACGCTCCAGCCCCATTCCGGTATCTACGGACGGTTTCGGCAATGGCAGCATCGTACCATCAGCCTGACGATTGAACTGCATGAACACCAGGTTCCAGATTTCGATGTAACGGTCGCCATCTTCTTCAGCAGAACCCGGAGGGCCGCCCCAGATGTGATCGCCATGATCGTAGAAAATCTCAGTACATGGGCCGCAAGGACCGGTATCGCCCATCTGCCAGAAGTTGTCAGAAGCGAATGCACCGCCTTTATTATCGCCAATGCGGATAATACGTTCTTTCGGAACGCCGACTTCTTTTTCCCAGATTTCAAACGCTTCGTCATCCGTCTCATAGACGGTGACCCACAGCTTTTCTTTCGGCAGATTGAACCAGTGTTCGCTGGTCAGTAATTCCCAGGCGTAGCTGATGGCTTCATGCTTGAAGTAATCGCCGAAGCTGAAGTTGCCCAGCATTTCGAAGAAAGTGTGGTGACGTGCGGTATAACCGACGTTTTCGAGGTCATTGTGTTTACCGCCTGCGCGGACACAACGCTGGGACGTGGTAGCGCGGTTGTAATCGCGCTTGTCCAGACCGAGGAAAACATCTTTAAATTGGTTCATCCCGGCATTGGTAAACAACAGTGTCGGATCGTTTGTCGGGACAAGCGAACTGCTTGAAACAATGTTGTGTCCCTTACTATGGAAGAAATCGAGAAACGCTTGACGGATCTCAGCGGTGCTCTTGCTCATAAATATCCCGGAATCATGCTGGAAGAACGGCTCTTGAGCCGGATAACGCTGCATATGGCAGCAATCTGTACAGCTCACGAACGAAAAAGTGCGGATAAGATAAAATTTCTGCGCGGGGAAGTAAAATACCGTATGCGGTCAATCGTCAAAATCGCGATAAATAGACTGTATTTCTTCCTGAAAGAAGCCCCGATAGAGCAAATAACGCAGAACTTTTGATTTTTCTTTCCAGTCAGTCGGTAAATTTTCACCAAATTTTCTGACCGCCAAATCGCGTGCCAGAGCGCACCAGTCCACGTCTGTGTTTTCCAGTGCGACTGTGATGATTTCTTTATCGACACCTTTTTGCAGTAATTCCGAACGGATACGCTGCGCGCCGTAACCTTTATTACTGCGACCCGAAATATAGCGGCTGGCAAATTTGGCATCATCGAGCCACTGATGTTGATAACAGTAGTCGATCACCGCCTGCACATGCTCTTCAGGAATCTCTTCCGGCACTGGTCGCGGCTCTTGTTTGGCTCTCACGACTTCTTCTTCGGCGAACTCATTCTGCACCGGTTTTTTTCGCGAAGACCAGCTGCTTTTCTTATTCTGAGGCTTAACAAAAGGCATCGGAGGAATGAGTAACTTGCGGCGCAATTCTGTTTCGCCATGATCGCGCTGAGCAAGAAGGCGCATTGCCCGGTTAATCAGCGTATTGATCTTCGCTGCATCGCCGTCTTTTTTGGGCGGCTCAAACATCGTGGACTCGCTGTTTTGTGCGACCTCTTCCAGCAGTTTTTTCAGATCGATGACTTTTTTATCAGGTATGTTTTCATCGGACATAAGGTTTCCCCTTATATGCAAAATGCCAGTCTGGAAACCAGACTGGCATTTTAACGACGTTTGAAAGTAACGGACAAAGTCCCCTGCCCTTCAAATGTCTTTGTCAGACAACCGCGAAATTAAAACTCTTCGCTGGTTTCCATGTTGTCGTCAGCGGCTTCAGCCGTCGTTGCTGCGCTCAGTTCACCGGTGCCGCTCAGCAGCATGTCACGCAGTTTTTTGTCCAGCTCAGCAGCCACTTTCGGGTTTTCTTTCAGATAGTTGCAGGAGTTAGCTTTACCCTGACCAATCTTCTCACCGTTGTAGCTATACCATGCACCGGCTTTCTCGATCAGCTTGTGCTTAACGCCCAGGTCGATCAGCTCGCCGTTGATGTTGATACCTTCGCCGTACATGATCTGGAATTCAGCTTGTTTAAATGGCGCAGCGATTTTGTTCTTCACCACTTTCACACGCGTTTCGCTACCAACAACCACATCGCCTTCTTTGATAGCGCCGATACGACGGATATCCAGACGAACAGAGGCGTAGAATTTCAGCGCGTTACCACCGGTAGTGGTTTCCGGGTTACCAAACATCACACCAATTTTCATACGGATCTGGTTGATGAAGATAAGCAAGGTGTTGGCGTTTTTCAGGTTACCGGCCAGCTTACGCATCGCCTGGCTCATCATACGTGCCGCGAGGCCCATATGAGAGTCACCAATTTCGCCTTCGATTTCTGCTTTCGGCGTCAGTGCTGCCACGGAGTCAACGATGATCACGTCAACAGCGCCTGAACGGGTCAGCGCGTCACAGATTTCCAGAGCCTGTTCACCCGTATCTGGCTGAGAACACAGCAGGTTATCGATATCTACGCCCAGTTTTTTAGCGTAGATCGGGTCAAGGGCGTGTTCTGCATCGATGAACGCACAGGTTTTGCCTTCGCGCTGTGCAGCTGCGATAACTTGCAAAGTCAGCGTGGTTTTACCGGAAGATTCTGGTCCGTAGATTTCAACGATACGGCCCATTGGCAAACCACCGGCACCTAACGCGATATCCAGAGACAAAGAGCCGGTAGAGATCGTTTCTACGTCCATGGAGCGATCTTCACCCAGACGCATGATGGAGCCTTTACCGAATTGCTTTTCAATCTGGCCCAGTGCTGCAGCTAACGCTTTTTGCTTGTTCTCATCAATAGCCATTTTTACTCCTCGTCTGATACAGGGGAACATCCCGCCTGCATCACTGAATATAATTTGTGTACAGGTAATTGGCAGTAATTATACTGTATGCTCATACAGTATCAAGCCTAATTTTTAATAAACTCACGCAATGCAGTTTGTAGCGAAAAAACAGCAGCTTGCAAACGCACCGCTTCGCGATCGCCGGAAAACTGCTGTTTAGCCGTCAGAACGCGCCCGTCTTTTCCGGCAAATCCAAACCAGACCGTGCCGACAGGTTTTTCTGCAGAACCGCCATCAGGTCCGGCAATGCCGCTGACCGAAACGGCCACATCCGCGCCCGCAGCGTGCAATACCCCCTGCGCCATTTCATGCACTACCTGCTCACTCACCGCGCCATGTTGCTCAAGCGTACTTTCAGACACGCCCAGCAATTCATGCTTGGCCGCATTACTGTAAGTCACAAATCCACGATCAAACCAGGCGGAACTGCCGGCAATGTCAGTAATCGCTTTAGCAATCAGGCCGCCGGTGCAGGATTCCGCACAAGTGATCCACCATCCCTTCACTTTCAGCGCCGCTCCGATTTCCACACTCAATTCATGTAAACGCTTTTCGTCCATATCCCCTCCCGGCGGGACATCTGAAACTGACCCGATGTTAGCATTTCTCTTCCGCTCTGCGAGTCCCGTCGAAGCAATTTGCGCGATGTATTCAGAACTTAAGTGAAAAGAAAAAAAAGGGCCACACTCTGTGGCCCTCATCAACGTTGAACGACCCGGCGTTAGCGCGCGGCTTTCACCGCTTCACCCAGTTGCCATACCGCCATCGCATAATGCACGCTGTGGTTGTAACGGGTGATGGTGTAGAAGTTCGGCAACCCGTACCAGTACTGGTAATTGGTGCCCATATCAAGGCGCAGCAGACTCGCTTCCTGATAGTTGCCAAGTGATCCTAACGGGCTCAGTCCGGCGGCTTTCAAGGTATACAGCGGATATTTGGTTTTGAAGCCATTCTCAAGCAGAGGCGCCTGACCGGCAGCTGGCACCGCAATCGGCGCGCCTTTGGTCCAGCCATGGGCTTTGAAATAGTTGGCGACACTGCCGATGGCATCAATCGGATCCCACAGATTGGCATGACCGTCGCCGTTAAAGTCCACGGCGTAGTCTTTATAAGATGACGGCATAAACTGGCCATAACCCATTGCGCCTGCGAAGGAACCGCGCAGACTCAGCGGATCATCACCTTCCCGGCGTGACATCAGCAGGAACGTTTCCAGCTCACCGGAGAAATACGCTGCACGGCGCGGATAGGCAAAGGATAAGGTCGCCAGCGCATCGATAATGCGGGTTTTACCCATTACGCGTCCCCAGCGGGTTTCCACGCCGATAATGCCGACAATGATTTCCGGCGGCACGCCATAGACCTGTTCCGCACGCTGCAACGCATCCTGATATTGATTCCAGAACACCACGCCATTCTGCACGTTATCCGGCGTGATGAATTTGCTGCGATAACGGTTCCATGCGCCATTCGGCACGGTGGATGGCGGGCCGGAAGGCGCCTGCTGATCCATCAGACGTAATACGAATCCCAGACGTTTGGTTTGCGACAACACATCATGCAGTTGCTGACGGTCAAAACCATGCTCACGCACCATTTTGTCAACAAACTGATTCATGGCCGGATCATAGGCGAAATCGCCGGTCTGAACCGCGCCGGTATGCTCAGGCAGGAGCAGAAAACCGCCGTCAGGAACCGTATCCGCGCTGGCATTTCTTCCATCGGAGAAAGGATTACGCGGCCCTTCAGGCTGAGGCGCGGGCTTATTACTGCTACAGGCAGAAAGTGTAAGAACCAGGGGAAGAATGATTGCCAGGTGGCGCATCGGATATCCGTAACCATGCAATAAAAGAGGTACAGATATGGTAGAGCATTATCAGAGCCGAAAAAACTGAAAATCACCGTCTTTACAAGCTTGTTAACCAGATTACTGCGCCATAATTAATGGAGAGGAGTGAGGTGATGTGGCGGCGGCATTTTTAATCAGTCCGGCAATTTTATTCTGTATGCTTTCTTCCAGACCAGGATAGAGCGGCAAACAGATGACTTTTTCCGCGAGCCGGTGCGCAACAGGCAGATTTTCCTTGCTGGCACTTTCAGCAAACTTATACATAAAGAAACTGCTGATTAAGGGATAAAAATAGCGTCGCGCCATGATGTGATTGTCTTTCAGCAATTCGTACAGTTCGTCACGCGTCAGAGTAAAATCTTCATCGATCATGATCGGGTAATACGCGTAATTCCAGGTCACATCCTCAGGAACTGCTATCAGTGAAACACCTGGAATATCCGCCAGCAGCATATTGTAATGGCGATATAATCTGCCGCGCTCGTCCAGCGCCTTATCAATGTGTTGCAACTGAAGGAGCCCGTACGCGGCCTGTAATTCATTCATCTTGCCATTGATACCCGCCGCGACAACGGTGGTTTCATTAACGAAACCAAAATTTTTCAGATAATCGATGCGCTGCTTCATTTTGGCGTCGTGACAGATGATGGCACCGCCCTCAATCGTATTGAACACTTTGGTGGCATGAAAACTCAGAATAGACAGGTCGCCCTGACGCAGAACGCTGACGCCATTTTGTTTAACACCAAAAGCGTGGGCAGCATCGTAGATGACCTTCAGCCCGTACGCATCCGCCAGTTCTTCGATTTTGCGGGTATTACAGGGGATGCCGTAACAATGGACGGGCAAAATGGCCGTTGTGGCCGGAGTAATCGCCTGCTCAAGCTTGTCCGCATCAAGATTGAACGTATCAGGATCGGTATCGACAAAGACCGGCGTAAGGCCATTCCAGAGCAGTGAATGTGCCGTAGCGACAAAAGAATAAGGCGTTGTGATCACCTCACCGGTAATCCCAAGCACCTGAAAAGCAGTCAGTAAGGCCAGCGTACCATTTGAAAACAAACACAAATGCTCCACACCCAGATACTCTGCCAGTTCTTTTTCCAGCTGTTGATGATACGGGCCAGCGTTAGTCAGGTGCTGACTTTCCCAGATATTTTCCAGATAAGGAATAAACTCCTCAAGCGGAGGTAATAAAGGACGAGTAACAAATATGTTTTTTTCCATGACGGCTGTGATCCTGAAAAAGTTAGAACAAGCGATATTCTGATAATAAGTCCCGAACGGTTTCTACAGAGCAGTTCATCAGCACATCAATAATAGAAAGATTAGAATGAAACTCATCACCCCCCTGCGGATAGCGGATGTTATTCATTTTTATAAACTTCAAATCCAGCTTTGATTTTAAAAACTGTCCGCGGTCATATAAATCAATACCACCTGCGCTGTTAATATAAATATCTGCGCCAAGCTCATGGCATATGGCGATCACTTTCTCACTGGCACTGCCCGTCTGATCGTAATTAATCTGGCTGGAAAGCATGACAACCTTTTCGATACCCAGATAATCAAAAACACAGCGCATCATCTTCTGGCACATTAAGGCAATACTTCGCTGCTCCGACTGCAACACCTCTTCAATAATGGGAAAAACGGAGCCAAAGAAAGGCCTGTTCTGATAGGCCTGCCGTATTTGTTTGTTCAATTTCCCCATATCCGGACTGAACTCCAGTTCCTTAATAGGTTTGAAGGAGGATGCTCCGGGCACAGGAATAACAAAGCGCTGGATCTGACCGGCACTGAGAATATAATTCCTGTTTATAAACCCCTGTTTGATATAGTTCGCATTATCATATAACACAAAAATATCACCTGAAGCAGCCAGCTGAAAATACCCTAAATAAGGAAAGAGGTAAGGCTGCATAATAGCAACGCGTTTTAATTTACTCATCAGAAAGACTTTCAGGAACAAAATAAAATACGGTCTCTAAAAGGCCCTCGGAATAATGGCGTAAATACATTTTATAGTCAGGGTTGTAGCTCAGAACCCGCTGCGGAATTGTCCACAGATCATCAGGTTTGTGGTAACAACAAATCGCCAGCAGGGGCTTTTGAGTTTTAATCATATTCTGCGCACCGGCTAATGCAGGCAATTCATAGCCCTCAATGTCCATTTTTAAGTAGCTGACATCTCCTTTAAGCAATCCATCCAGCGTCACAACTTCAACGGTGACGTCGCCCGAATCACAAATCTTCGATGCACTGCCGGACCGTGAAAACCGCAGTGTTTCTGACTGGTCTGAAACACCAAAAGGATAGACCCTGACACCGGGAAGAGCACTCAGCGTTTGCGCGACCAGCCGGCACTGACTGATGTCAGGTTCAAAAACCTGAATACTTTTATAATCCGGAAACAGTCTCGAAAATTCCAGGCTGGTTGCGCCATCAAAACCACCGCAATCTACAAAGTGACGGGCATGATCTTTGACAAACGGCAGATCAAAATACTGCTCATTCGTCCGGCAGGTAAACCCTTCAAGTGCCGCTAAGCGGTTTGTCAGCCTGAAATTAATAATTTTGTCGAACGTTTCAGCTGAGAGAACATCTGCCAGCTGAAGACGCACATTGTCATAGCGGCTTTTATTCAGGTAGTAATCATCGACAAAAGCCTGACCATGGTAAAAAGCGACAGGGTTTAAAAAAGTCGTGAAATACCGATAGAAGGAAAAGAAATCCAGGCAGTCACACTGTTTATCTTTCATCACCCGCTGCGCGGCAAGCGGGTGGCAATCGGCAATCCCTGACACCACCATGGCATCTGCCGGCACCTCTGACCATAAAACGACAGGCAGACCGTCAACCGACGTGGCATCAGTAAACTCATCGATAAATCCGGTTACCGCAAATTTTCTGGCGATATCTTTTGAATAAGGCGTCACCCCAAAAACAAACCGTGGACGGGTGGTTTTCGCAAACTCCTCGCAAAAAACAACAGTATCTTTAATTATCATATTAATTTCCGTATCCGGTTAACGTAGCAAAAACTCAACAGCATCCACATCCATCACTGCGACATTTTTCAGCCTGGCGACATCCTGACGCTCAATAAAATAGTTATCGATAAAAAGACTCTTCTCAGGAATATAAAATGACTTCTTATCTGTACTTTCTGTTAAATGAATAACCTGATCAAATAAAGACTCAGCAATGGCAGACTGACGCAGGGTATCCACAGGATCGCTGATATGCCGGGTAATCAGGTGAAGTTTTTTACCCTGTGCTTTGCACTGATAAAGTAATGCCATCACAGCCGGAACGGCATGACCGTTAATGATGAGCGTATCGTCGAGATCAATAAAAACATGTTCAACAGGGAAATTGATACGGCTGACGGTTTTAACCGATCTGTCTACCAGAGTAATATGTTCACTGGCGAGCGGCGTTATACTGCGCTCCAGAAAATCATGCAGCGTCATCAGAGGTAAATTAATGCCGCGCGCGCGCTGGAAAACCATTGTGCCTGCGATACGGCAAGATATTTCCAGCAATTTCCATTTGCCATATTTATCTTTTTTTAACTGAACAAACCACGGACCACGAAATACCAGCCGGGAGTTTATCGTGGTGATGATGTCCATGATTTCATCATCCGGGTTCTGTTTTTGCGAACGCATACTGATACCGGCACGTACTCGTTCCCGGCTGCGTGGCCCTGCCCAGATGAGCTGCCTGTTTCGGTCAGTGAAGCAATCAACTGTGATTTCTTCACCGGGCAGATACTCCACCACCAGTGGCTGAGGAACGTTCTTAATGACCTGAAGTAACTGAGCTTCATCATCGATCCTCTGAACATCCCTTCCCCCCTGCCCGCAATCCGGTTTAATCAGCACCGGCCATTCAGCCACGGGATATTCCGGGTGATAACAGACGGGCACCCAGCGACAATCATGAAAAAGCGCATAAGTTTCGCTTTTATAACGGGTAATTTGTGCAGTTGCTGGATTGCCATTTACCAGATAAAACCCCTGCCGCTGCGCCAGTAGCGCGAGTTTTACGGCTACACTGTCATGGGTAGCAAAAACAATATCTGTCCGGCTCTCTTCTAACAGGGCCAGAAAAGCCTCGTCAAAACTTTCGTCATCAATCAGCGGCAAACCGCCGCGGTAATTTTCGAACCTGAACTCACCATGATCGCTGACACCTGATGCCCCCACCAGCTGATTAACATGCACGGAATACCGGAGTGCCTGATATATTTCACCCGCATTTTCCGAGCCGCAGGGGAAGACTAAAACGTTTAATTTTTTCATTTAAGTTTTTAATTTAAACACCAGCAGACGGATTAAGAAAATAAGCGACTTTCTCAACAATGAATTCCATTTCCGCAATGCCATATCTTTGATCGACAGGCAAAGGGATCAGATGGTTAATAAAATTGCTCTCAATGCCTGATGGCATCACTCTGCCGGCTGCATCATGCCAGTACGCCGGGGTGTAAATACGTTCATTATTTAAGAACTGACGCAGGCCGGATGTTCTGTTCAAAAAGGGATAGCAAAGAGCCCCGTCGGCAGCAGCGTTATCAAAGGCAGCCTCGTTAAAGCGCCCGAGGTGCTGATGCAGGAAGCGGAAGTTTTCGTTCCTCGCCACTTTGCATTGCTGATAATCAATCGTTTTTAACAGTGTTTCCGTCAGCTGAGACATTGCAGACGGCGTTTCTGTAAACGTTTCTTCTGCCTGCTGATAGGCGGCAAAACCAGATTCCGCGTTCTCTGCCAGTCTGCGCAGCAAATGCGCCGAACGGTTTAGTGAAACCAGCGGGTCGGTTTGCGGCACATCCACCGGCAATGACGTTGCCAGCAGGCCACCGTCAGGAACACCGAAGAACTTTCTCGCAGAATACAGCGTTGCCAGACAATCACCCGGCGGGGAATAAAAGGCCTGGGAATGATCAAGAATCAGCTGACGGGGATTAAACCGGGCGAGCAGTTTTTGCCTCTGAACCTCACATAACCCGAAATAATTGACCCACAGTACCCATTCATTCTGCGCAGGAACCACTTCAGAGCCCGGCATTAACTGGCTATCCAGCGAATAATATTTCACCGGGATCTGCAATGTTTCCAGGGGTGAAAGCATCGCATCACAGATATAGCGCGGCACCCAAACAGCATCGGGTTTTCCTGACATCAGTAATGCGTAAAAAGCGCCACGGGCAGATGAAAATAACGCTAAATTCGGATAAAAATGCCCCTGCAAGCAGGGAAGCTCAAGGGGGAAATATCCCCCGATAGCGTCTGAGAATTTAGTCATCAGCAAGGACTATGGCTTGTGCGGGCAACCCTTGCTTGTGCAAACTCCAGGCCTGTTCGAGAACTTTTTCAAAGTAGAATGCGCGGTGGCTGACTCTTTTTTCTCTTTCCAAAATACGTTCACGAAGGGACAGGCGCACATTGTTCAGATGCTCAAGCTGCTCATTAAGCGCGACGGCTTTCGCCACGTATTCATCCGCTGAACTCGCGACAAACTCCTCAAGACCCAGGAATTTCATCGCTGCGCCGGCCTGACGTGAAACGACGCTATCCCCTTCCAGGGTCAGTGAAGGGATCCCCATCCAGGAAGCATGATTGGTGGTTGTACCGCCGGTGTAAGGGAAAGTATCGAGAATAATATCCACTTCGCCATGCATGTGCAGATACGGGCCAAATCCGCACTTCAGGCGTGCAATAATTTGTTCCCTGCGGACTCCCCGGCTTTCAAACTCCAGCATGTATTTCTCAATCATTTCCTCATCGCTCATTGAAGCGAAAAGTAATCTGGCATCAGGAAGCCGAGTTAATATTCTTGCCCAGGCATCAAGCACAGCAGCAGTAATTTTTTGCGGACGGTTAAACGTGGCAAACGTGATATACCCATTTTTGAGCGCAGGAAGGGTATTAATATCTATATTGTAATCCGCAGGCTCGAATTGCTTCGCCGCAGGTAAATAAGCCAGTTTCTCGGTAAAGTGACTGTCTAATACCCCCGGCGCGGCAAAATTGCTATCAATAAGATAGTAGTCCATCTCTTTTACGCCGGTAGTCCCGGGATATCCTATCCACGACATTTGAACCGGGGCCGGTTTCAGACCAAAAACAGGTAAACGGTTGTAGGCCGTGTGGCCCGATAAGTCGATCAGGATATCAATGCCATCCGCTGCAATTTTTTCTGCCAGCTCAATATGACTCAGACTTTTAACGTCATTCCATTCTGAAGATAATGCCGCATAAAGCTGTGTATGGCGGTCATTAGAAGGAGAAACATTATAGCCAATGACGTCAAAGCGGGTTTTATCGATTGAACTGAGCACGGGATAGATGAAATTACTCACCGGATGATCCCTGAAGTCACCCGATACAAAACCAATCCGCAGGCGGGGGTTGTCATTCACTGAAACCGGGCGTTCGACCGTTTTATTTTTCGCCCACGCACTCAGCTTGTGGCCGTACTTCTGGTGTTCGGAAAGGATTTCTTGTGGCGAACACTGATGATCGTGAAGAATGACAAACAGCATGTTGCTGTAATTGGCGAAATATCCGAGAGAAGACTCTGACAGTCGCACGCCTTTTTCCAGATACGCTCTGGCTTCACGCATCTGATTACGTTCACTCAGAACGTTACCTAATTTGAGCAGGTATGCGGCGTTATTACTGTTCATGTCTGCGGCTTTACGTGCGCAGTATTCATATTTCAGGCTGTTACGCAGATCGTTATAAACCTTCCCGAGTAAATCCCACGCTTGCGCATTTTTCGGATGATTTCTCAGCAAATGCTGTGCAACTTTTTTAGGATAATGACGATCATTGAGTTTTGAAAGGCACAATACGATACCGCTGTAAAATTCAAACAAATTCGAATTGATCGACAAACCTTTGGTAAGGCATTTTAATGCCTCATCCACGTTGTTAGCCTGATGATAAATAGAGGATATATCACTTAACAGCGTAATACTGTCCGGGTATTTTGCTCTCAGCTCTTCCATTATTTCAAAAGATTCCTGGACATGTCCGGACAAATATAAGCCTTTTAGTTTACTCAGAGATTTCTGGTCAACATCATTATCGGTTTTTTTACTGAGGCTTTTATGACCGGCATGTTCCTGACGGAATCCCCCTTCTTTTGTGCTTGTGGAAAACAGCATTAAGCTTGAAATCCGGCGTCTGGCAATATCCACATCTTGCAATGCCATGACCTGCTGATATAAGCGCAACCAGGCAATGTCTGAGCCGGTAAGCAGCCCTTTGCTGACCAAATCCATCGCCAGGCTATAACTTTCCTCATCTGAAATACGTAAACCAGATTGAACAAACTCTGCTTCACTTTTCTTCAGAACAGCCTTTTCACCCCACAGATTCTCTGATTCGATGTAGCCACACTCTGGCCAGACAATGTTGTCAGTCGGGTAAATCAGTTTAAGATTGCCAAAGCGTGAGTGGTTATAAGGTGAAGGCGTTAAAGACGTATAAATACCCGAAACATTCTCTATGTATAATGCCTGCAGCGTTTTAATCACTTTGCCGGCATGCTCTTCAGGCTCTTCGGGCAAACAGGTATTCTTTATAATCTGCTGCGTACTGACACTCAAAGGCCAGCTGTTTCCTATTACGTCAAGGATCCGACCCAGCAAATCATTCTCTGAGGTCAGGGATTCTCCCTGCCGGTTATAGAACGTTTTTGCATCAGCTTGTCTTTGATAATTGCCTGCCCAGTGCAAATTTTCAACTTCACTGAGCTGAACCTGTTTATGAATCACTGACTGATTGTTTTTGGAAATCAGAAGACTAAAGCGAATCTGCCGGTCGACGGCAAAGTCCAGATATTGCTGGGCTGTGATGTTGTCGAGTAAACCGGTGGCCGTCGCATGTACCGCAGTGACATCTTTCCCGTAATGCTGCGCTATTTCATACTGAGGCGTCACATCGCCGACGTAGTTAATATTTGATTTTATAATGTCGTGAGTAAAATTAACCAAATAGCGTGCATCATTTTTACTGTAAATATAACGTACAGCCAGCTCTGTATCCGATAAAGATAATGCTTCAGTGATACGGTCTTTCAGGGCACCGTCAGGATGAGCAATATTCATAAATCCCAGCATCGCTCTTGCTGATGATATTTTCTCTTCATCGCTGACTGAATTTTGGGTATGCAGTGCAATGGCTTCACGTAACGTATCAGTGATCTGCGCGCCCGGTAACGTATTCCACTTTACCGCGACAATTCCCTGTTCTGTTAAATGTTGCTCACAAAAACTCAGCAATGAATGACGGGTTTCCTCATCCAGCAGGCTGAAAAGTTCCTCAATAATAATATAATCAAACTTACCCGGATCGATGGAAAATAAATCCTGTAACCCGAGGCAATATAAATGGGTGTTTTCAATTCCAAAACAGGAAGCCGTCTGTTGCCCCTGCTTAATAGAATCAGGATCAATATCTATTCCTGCTGACGTACTTAAAGGGTTCGCAACGGCAAAACGAATGAGATGCGCGCCTTCGCCACAACCGATTTCGAGAACGTTCGCCGTTTTCGGATCAGCGCCTTTTACGCCGTACATTGCCGCAGAGGTATAAATTCCGGCAGGAGAAAAGTGATGAGATGAATACAAATCTTTCAAAATATAAATCCTGTTATCTCAAATTTGTTTTAGTTATCTGTAAGCAAAGCTACCGCACGACTCGCGCAATGCAGCCTTATTTTTTACACAGTAATAATATGGGGGTATTTTATCATCAGAAGCCGGGAGTCCATTGTTTGAAAAGATGACAACTTAACAACCAAATAGCGTTATCAGATAAAAAAAAAGAGGCGTGTTCGCCTCTTCCGGTAATAACGTGAGTCATCAAATTAATTAAAATTCGGTCCAGGCACCTTCAGTCGTGCTGACGTCTTTTTTAAATGCAATTTCTTTCGGTTGGGTGGTTTTCTTAATCCGGCCTGACTGACGGACAGCTTCCCCGTGAGTGGACTCCTGCGTCACAGGCTGTGCAGCATTATCGGTTTTTTCCACCCGGAAGAAGGAGACAATATCAAACAGATGCCGGGCATTATTATTTAAGTTTTGAGTAATCACGGATGACTCTTCCACCATTGCCGCATTCTGCTGAGTGGCTAAATCCATTTCATTCACCGCCATTGCTATCTGGGCAACACCCGTACTTTGTTCTTCAGAAGCCTGGGTTATTTCCTGCATGATATTGCTGACGTGGGTGACTGATGTGACAATCTCATGCATCGTTTTACCGGCATCTTCTATCAGGCGCGCACCGTCATCGACGTTTTTAACAGACTCATTGATCAGCAGATTAATTTCTTTTGCCGCATCGGCACTGCGGGCGGCAAGATTGCGAACCTCACTGGCGACAACGGAGAAACCGCGTCCCTGCTCACCGGCACGTGCGGCTTCAACAGCGGCATTCAGTGCCAGAATATTCGTCTGATTGGCGATGCCATCAATCACGCCGTTGATTTCAGAAATTTTTCGCGCACTTTTGGAAATCTTATCCATGGTGGAAACCACGTTGGCCATCACCGAAGATCCGTTATCCGCAGTGTTACGCGCCTGCTGAGACAACAGATTTGCCTGACGTGCATTTTCAGCATTGTTAGACACGGTGGTTTTAATTTCTTCCATGCTCGCTGCGGTCTGTTGCAGTGCGCTGGCTTGTTCTTCGGTTCGGGAAGCCAGATCATGGTTACCGGTGTCGATTTCAGAAGCATCGGTTCGGATGTTATCCGACGTATAGCGGACGGAAGTAATAATCCCGCTCAGTGAGCCTTTCATGTTCTGCAGCGATTCCAGCATCACACCAATTTCGTTGCGAGCCCCTGTTTCAAACTCATGGAACAATTCGCCGGAGCTGATTTTATCCAGCATGGATGACGCAGTTTGCAGACGATTGAACACAAATCGTTTGATAAGAATAAATGACAGACATGAGATACAGATGGTCACCGCCAGAAGAAGCCCCGAGATGATCAGGAACGCCAGACGGTCTGCGGAAAATTTGTTGGTAATATTATTTTCTACCTCAACGCTATAATTTGCGTATTCCTGTACGGCGTCATCCAGCGCATTCTCCAGCTTACCGTTATCGAAGCCAGTATTGTTGTTAGCTTCGAGAGAACGCATATTATTGGTGTAACTTTCAATTAATGCGTTGAATTTATTATAAACATTGGTTGCATAAACCTCACCTTCCTTATTGTTTTCAGCGGAACGTTGAAAATTACTGGCATGGCGCTGTGCATTTTTAATCCCTTCAGAAATTACTGCTGCTTTTTCTGCGAGGAACTCATGGGAAGCATTCGGGTCATTGTACACATAGTTAATATCCCCGCGGACAGAGCCAAGAAATGCACTCATGCGGCGTAGCTCTCTGATATTTTGAGTCAGAACTTTCATTTCATTGAAAGAATCACCGGCTTGTGACATGGATTTAAATGAAAAAGCCGAGGTGACCAACAGAATAAAACAAAGCAGAAATAAAATAGTCTTAATCAGGGTCGATATTTTGAAGGATGCCATTAAAGCCTCTGCAATAATCTACTATATTAAAAAGTCAGGTCAACAGAAGGATTATTTTTGTCAGGTGCTCAAAAATATCTTCCATCATATTTTCAAAAAACGGCGCAAGGGTATACATGATCATCGACATCGCTATCATGCCGATACTCAGCGTCAGCGGAAAACCGACGACAAAGATGGAAAGCTGAGGCGTCAGGCGGTTAAGCAGCCCCAGCGTCAAATTCAGTGTCAGAAGCAGAGTGATAATGGGCAGTCCCAGCATCAGCCCGCATTTAAAGACCATTCCGGCGGTGTAAGTAATCGCTAACAAACCATCTGCATTGATCGGCGTTGCGCTCACAGGCAGTAATACAAAACTGTCCGCCAGAATATTAAGCATCCATAAATGACCATTAAAGGTCAGAAACAGCAACGTCACGAGCAGATTCAGGATGCGGGAAATCACCGGCATATTTCCCCCGGCGGCGGGGTCAAAGAATGTGGCAAACGATAATCCCATTTGCAAACCGATAATCTCCCCGGCATTGCGCACGGCCACAAAAATAAACTGTACCGTCAGCCCTATGGCAGCACCGATAATGAATTGTTGCGCGCCCACCCATAATCCGGCGAAAGAAAAAATTTCTATATGTGTGTTAGGCTGATGCTGTCCAATCAGTAATGAGATAATTATCGCCAGACCTATTTTGGCTTTCTTCCCGATGCCCTGTTCATTAAAAATTGGCGCGGTCGTGAATAAAGCCAGTACCCGCAGCATTGGCCAGAAATACTGGTTCATGACGGCATATAAGCTGGCAACGGACAATGTAAGCATAACTATCCGATGACGTACGGCAAATTAGTGAAAAGCGTGCGCATATAATCCAGAAACAGATTTAGCATCCACGGGCCCATCAGAATACCGACAGTCACGATCATCAGGATTTTGGGAATAAATGATAATGTCATTTCATTAATTTGCGTGGATGCCTGAAATATACTGACCAGCAACCCGGTAAACAATGCGGCAAATAACAAAGGTGCCGCAATCATCAACCCGACTTTCATGGCCTGGAATCCCATCGCCATTACACTTTCCGGTGTCATTTTCCATCCTGTTTAACTTTTTAACTGTTTAACTATTCACTGCTTACTGTTCACTGCTTAACTAAAGAAACTTTGTGCCAGTGAGCCCATCAGTAATTGCCAGCCATCCACCAGAACAAACAGCATCAGTTTGAAAGGCAACGAAATGGTCGCAGGGGGAACCATCATCATGCCCAGCGCCATCAGTACGCTGGCGACCACCAGATCGATAATCAGGAACGGAATGAAAACGGTGAAGCCAATCTGGAATCCGGTTTTCAGTTCACTGGTCACGAAAGCGGGCAGTAAAATGCGCAGTGGCACTTCTTCCTTACTCTGGAAGTTTTCTTCTTTGGCCATACGCGTATACAGCGCCAGATCGGTTTCACGGGTTTGTTCGAGCATGAAAGTGCGCAGTGGCTGAACGCCTCGTTCCAGCGCCGTTTCCATGCTGATTTTATCTTCCGATAAAGGTTGCCAGGCGTCTTTGTAGATCTGATTAAAGACCGGAGACATAACATAAAACGTCAGGAACAGCGCCAGCCCCAGTAAGACCTGATTGGGCGGCGTAGAGGGGGTACCGAGTGCATTGCGCAATAGCCCTAAAACGATGATCACCCGGGTAAAACCGGTCATCATCAGCAGGATTGCTGGCAGGAAAGTGAGTGAGGTCAGCAGCACCAGCGTCTGCACCGGCAGTGACCAGTTTTCACCATCGGCTGAACGGGTCAGCATCACATCGCCGTTCGCGGCGAAAACATCCCGGGCAGGTAACATCAGCCCGACAATCATTAAAAGAAACAGTCCCGAAGGCAGCCACCGGCGGGAATGATGACGCGAAAATAAAGTCATCCCGCTGGCTCCGTTTTACGTTTTTTTAGCAGATTCATCAGCGTGGACTGGAAATCGCCAGACGCTGATACCTCCTGTGCGGCCCCTTCATCCGGCGGCTTATCAAAAGTGGCAAGACAACTGATCTGAGCCGGCGTTACGCCAAGCAAGACTCTTTTATCATTCATATCAATGACCACTACGCGCTCGCGCTGCCCCAGTGAATGACTGGCCACCACAGAAAGTATCTGATTGCTTTTAGGAAGATTGCGGGCAAACCCTGAACGGCGTGCAAGCCAGGCGAATGCAGCGATAATCATCAGTATCAGCACCAGGGCACCGCCAACGTTCACCAGGATTGAACCGGGCATGGCCGTATCAACAGTCGAAGGAAGGTTCTGAGTGTGGGGCTGCGGGGTCGTCTGCATCATCATTACCTGCTCAGGCGATACATCCGCTCTGAAGGCGTAATAATGTCGGTAATGCGTACGCCGAATTTATCGGAAACCACCACCACTTCACCCTGAGCAATCAGATAACCATTAATCAGAATATCCAGAGGCTCACCCGCCAGACCTTCCAGAGAAACAACCGATCCCTGACTCAGACGTAATAATTCCTTGATCGTCATTTTCGTCCGGCCTAATTCCACGGTCATTTTGACCGGAATATCGAGGATCAGATTGAGATCCTCTGAAAAATTTGTCACCTGTACCTCTTTCGCGGAGGAGTTATCAGCGGCTTGTTGTTCACTCATCGCATCACCCCAAAGATCATCGATGGATTCTTTATCAGAACCGCCCGAAGTTGTAGTGTCAGTCATTGGGGAATTACTCCTTTTTTAAAGATAATAAAGCGGGATTCATCATTTGCTCTACTTTCAGAGCATATTGGTTATTGACACAACCATATTTTCCCGAGAATACGGGAACGCCATCAACACGAGCTTCAATGCTCTCTTTTTTATCAATGGGAATAATATCCCCTTTCTGCATATTCATAACTTGCGAAAGGCGGGTGGAAATATCAGAGAAATTCGCCACCAGCTCAAGTTCAGTGTCCCTGACCTGAGAGGCAAGCGTACTCCGCCATTGCCGGTCTTCCTGCTTGGAATTTTCCATTGGCGGATTCGTCAGTAATTCGCGCAAAGGCTCGATAATGCTAAAAGGGATACAAATATCAAACTCGCCCCGGTGCGGGCCAATTTCCACATAAAAAGGCGTGGTCACCACAATATCGTTAGGTGACGACGTAATATTGGTGAATTTCACCTGTATTTCTGCGCGGACATATTCGGTTTTCAGTTTGAAAATGGAACTCCAGGCGAAATCGTACGCCTCCAGCGCCATCGTCAGCATCCGGTTTATCACGCGCTGTTCGGTCGGCGTGAATTCGCGCCCGTCCGCTTTGGTAGGAAAACGTCCGTCTCCCCCAAATAAATTATCCACCGCCATGAACACCAGATTGGGCGAGAAGACGAATAACGCCGTCCCGCGCAACGGGTTCATATGAACCAGATTAAGGTTAGTCGGCACCGGCAGGTTACGGGCAAACTCATGATACGGTTGAATTTTAATGCTTCCGGCAGTGATATCCGGGCTTCGACGCAGAAGATTAAACAGTCCCATACGAAACTGTCGCGCAAAACGTTCGTTAATGATCTCAAGTGAATGTAACCGTTCACGAACGACGCGACGCTGGGTATTAGGATCATAGGGTTTGATCCCGTCATCCTGCACTGCATTGTTAGCAGTACTTTCGCTTTCTGCGTTGCTGCCGCCATTTAAAAGGCGATCAATTTCAGCCTGAGATAATATACTGTCAGACATAGAAATTACCGTAAGATGAATGCGTTAAATAATACATCAGTCACTACCGCACTGTGATTCGGCGCGAGAGGCTTGCTGACGGTCTCTTTTATTTTCTCTGTTAATCCGGTCTTACCTTCATCAGAAGAGATATCTGTTGCCGTCTGATGCGCTAAAAGAATTAATAAACGACTCCTGACTTCCGGCATATATTCTTCCAGCAAAGACTTCGATTCCGCGTCTTTAACCCTCAGCGTAAGACCAATATAAAGCACGCGGTCTGAATCATTCGCTTCCGGTTTCAGACTGACGGTGAAGGTGTCCATCTGCACATATACCGGCACTGCTGGCGCCGCATTTTTTACCTTCGCCGGAGCATCATCCTTTGCTCCGGCTTTCATGTTCTTCATTTCGTAAAATGTATAGCCCGCCAGAGCACATGCGCCCACAGCAATAAGCATCATTAATAAAATAGCCAGGGAACTTTTTTTCCCACCCCCGCTGGCCTTCTGGTTCTTCTTGGACATTATCTGGAAAACCCTGTTGTAAAAATAAGCCGGCGAACAGGCCGTAATAGATGCTCTGATAAGCCGTGCATTCTATTACAGTCGGACACCAGAACAATTCACGAAAGAAATGAAATTAGTGTTGCCAATTCGCTCTATAAATTATTATGTCAAACAAATGTATTAATACCGTTGGAATAATGGAGAGTTTTGTTGCTTATTTCCGGCATCTCATCGGTCAGATGCGCATTCTCCTGTCCGTCATCTTCCGTGAATCCCCGGCCGGAGGACCCGTCGGATTGCGCGGAGGCACTCCAGGAAGAAGAAGAGGAGTCAGCGCCGACACTGCTTTGTCCCAGATTGATCCCCGATTCAGCGAGTGATGTGCGCAGATGTGGCATTGCGGCCTCCAGCGCAGCACGCACCTGATGGTTCTCAGTAACAAAATGCAGCTGCGCCTGATCGTTGTTCAACCGCAGGCTGATTTGCAGCGCACCTAACTCTTCGGGATGAAGGCGTAACTCCGCATTGTGAATGCCGTTACGGGAAAAATAAGCCAGCTGCTGCCCCACCGCCTGCTGCCACGCCGGTGTGCCCAGCGCCTGATTAATCACCGCCGGCGACGTGGTGACGCCCGGTGCCGGAGCAGAGGTCAGCTCGCTGACTGCCGTAATATGCGGTCGCAGGCCGGTTTCCGGGGTCAGCAATGCGGAGCTTTCCTGTCTCACCGGCAGTGCCGGATTCAGTTCAAATCTGGCCGGTGCCGCAGCGGGCTCTTTTGGCGCAGCGTCGGTTTTCGTCATCACTGACAGAAAATCCTTATGCTGATCGGCGCTGGTCTTATCGGTTCCCTGTTTGCCTGCCAGCGAAGCCTGTGCGGCCAGTGCCGCCTGAGAGACGGCTTTCGGCTTCATGCTTTCCGGCATCATCAACACAGTGCCCGGACGTTCCTGACGTTGCGTCACCTGAACAGCCGCTTCGGACTGAACCGGAGCTGGGGTCACCGGCGCTTCAGTCGTTTGTGCCGGTTGCGCAGGCACGGCAGCATTCTGCGTAACGATTTGCTGCAAAGCCAAAAGTTGCGGATCAACAAAAGGTGTCTCAGGCGTCTGCCCTTCGGGCGCCGGTTGCGGCATATCCGTGATCAGATCTGCCGGGGGTAACTCAGCGGGCAGGACTGGCAGGGGAACAGGAACAGGAACAGGAACAGGCACGGGCACCGGCTCAGCGTCAGCACGGGCATTATCACGCTTTGCTGTGTCAGGCTGCGTCGCCCCGTTATCCTTCGCGGGCGCGACCGGTTTAGTCGGATAGGCTTTTTCCAGCGTGGTCGCGAAGTTCGCCTCACCGGTTTCAGGCGTCGTGCTTTTTTCCGGCACCTTATCAGGGGTCACGCCGCTGATGACAGAGTTGGCCTGGACAATCATAAAATTTCTCTTCCCATGCAGGCACGCTGCGCAAATTCATCCATGAGCTTTTGCTCCTGTCGGTTCTCTTTCAGCATCCGTACGTCATCTGCCCGGCTTTTCAGCGTTTCAAACGCATTGAGACGCTGCTTATCGTGTCGCCAGGTCAGCAGTGTTTCATTGACCGTGTTCTGGCATTTCTGCACCTTATTCGCCTGCTGCTTAACGACATTTCCCAGCGAATCAATGAAAGACTGGCGGTTGAGCAGATCTGCCACCGGGATCCCTTTACCGGACACCGTCGCCCGAAGCTGTTGCTGGTATTCCAGTTCGAAACTCTCCAGCTGACCGAGTTGCCTCGCAGCCAGCGTATAAGCCTGCTGAACTTTGCCTAACTCAGCGGTGGTATCTGTCAGCGTTTGCTCCGCAAGTTCACGCAGAAAATCCATCGGATTGGTGATAGCCATAATTAATTAGTCACCTCAGGCTTTGGGTTGGTCTGAAAAAATGGCATCAAGCTTGTCGCCCGCTTCCTGATAACCGCTGCTCTCGTAGATTGCCTGCTGTAAATAGGCTTCCATTTGCGGATACAGGCGAATGGCTTTATCCAGCAGCGGATCGCTGCCCGCCGCGTACGCCCCGACGCTGACCAGGTCACGGTTACGCTGATAGGAGGAAAGCAACTGCTTGAAGTTTTGGACTTTTTTGTAATGCACCGGCTCGATAAGCTCGGTCATCGCACGGCTGATGGAGGCTTCAATATCAATGGCCGGATAATGGCCGGATTCAGCCAGACGACGCGACAGCACAATGTGTCCGTCGAGGATCGCACGGGCGGAGTCGGCGATCGGATCCTGCTGATCGTCGCCTTCCGTCAGAACGGTGTAAAACGCGGTGATCGATCCCCCTTCTTTCACGCCATTACCCGCCCGTTCAACCAGTGCCGGTAATTTCGCAAACACAGAAGGCGGATAGCCTTTGGTCGCCGGAGGTTCACCGATCGCCAGCGCGATCTCACGCTGCGCCATGGCATAACGGGTCAGGGAATCCATGATCAGCAGGACATCCAGCCCGTTGTCGCGAAAATCTTCGGCGATACGGGTGGCGTACACCGCGCCCTGCATACGCAGGATCGGCGAAACGTCCGCCGGGGCGGCAATCACCACAGAACGCTTGCGCCCTTCTTCACCGAGGATATTTTCGATGAAATCTTTCACTTCACGGCCACGCTCACCAATCAGGCCGACGACAATCACATCGGCTTTGGTGTAGCGGGCCATCATGCCCAGCAGCACACTTTTCCCGACGCCGGAACCGGCAAACAGCCCCATACGCTGACCACGACCGACGGTCAGCAGGCCGTTAATCGCACGGACGCCGACATCCAGCACATTTTTAATCGGGTCACGCAACAGCGGATTCACCGGAGGCGTAAACAGCGGGCCGTGTTGTGACGTGACCGGCGGCGGCAGGCCATCGAGCGGACGGGCGCTGGCATCCAGCACGCGGCCTAACAGTTCTCTCCCCAGCGGCAATTGCTTGCTTTTACTGGCTCCCTCACCGTTTTCAAGCGCGTAAACCCGCGCGCCCGGTAAAATGCCGTCGACATTTTCCAGCGGCATCAGATACAAAATCTGGCCATTGAAACCGACCACTTCGCTTTCGACTTTATCCACGCCGTCGCGGGAATGACGTTCCACGATGCACAATGTGCCGATCGGCAGTTTCAACCCGACGGCTTCCATCACCAGTCCGGTGGCGCGGGTTAATTTGCCGTACTGGCGAAAAGGCGGCAGCGAGGTCATCAGCTTCTCTTTTCTGTCGATAGCCTCCAGCCATTTTGCGAGACGCATCGTCATGCCAGATAATCCTCACGACTCAGCTCGCACAGTTCCTGCCAGCGGGTATTCATGGTGGCGTCGAACTCGCCTTCTTCCGAGGTAATCCGGCATCCGCCCGGCAAGATTTGCGCATCGCCACGGATATCCCAGCCCATCGACGCCAGTGATTTACCGACATTATCTTGTACCAGCGCCATATCATCGGGATTGACCCACAGAATCGCGGTGCCCTTGAACAGCGTTTCCTGCTGTAACAGCTGCTGAATTTTCTCCAGCAAGACGTCGTTATCGCAGGTGATATTTTTGCCCAGAATGGAGCGCGCCGCCGTCAGCGACAACTGCACCAGACGGGACGGGATCACGCTGTCGAGATTGCTGAGGGCAATTTTGAACTCTTCCAGCAGACGGGCAAAATGCTCGCCGGTTTCACGCTGCTGCGCGCCGGACTCAGCCAGACCTTGTTCAAAACCTTCTTTGTGACCCTGAGCAAATCCCGCCTCGTGCCCCTTTTTTTTCCCTTCTTCCAGACCGCGTGCCTGCCCCTGCGCAAAGCCTTTTTGTTCGGCCTGCTGACGGATACGCGCCAGCTCGGCCTGCAATAATTCATCAGACTGATAGGTGCCTGGTGTATCAATAATGTCATGTTCAGGCTGGCTGAAATCGTCCAGCAGGTTCTGCGGCTTCCAGACCTGCCAGTCAGGCTGCTTCCCGCGATCAGACGTAGGCATCTTCGCTTCCTCCAATCACCACTTCGCCTGTCTCTGCCAGACGGCGGACAATCAGCAAAATGCTTTTCTGCTCGGCTTCCACCTGAGACATACGGATCGGACCACGGGACCCCAGATCTTCTTTCATGATCTCCGCCTGACGACGGGACATATTGCGGAAGAATTTCTCTCGCAGCGGCCCTTCGGCACCTTTGAGGGCAACGATAAGTGATTCGTTTTCGATCTCCTGCAGGATGCGCTGAATGCTGCGGTCTTCGATTTCGACCAGATTTTCGAACAGGAACATCTCGTCGATAATCTTCTGCGCCAGTTCCTGGTCGAATTCGCGAACGGCTTCGATAGCCGCCTCTTCCTGCTGAGATTTCATCAGGTTGAGAATTTCCGCCGCTGGACGTACACCGCCCATTTTGCTGCGCTTGAGATTCTGTCCGTGCAACAGACCGTTGAGCACTTCGGTCAGTTCCTGCAAGGCGGCAGGCTGAACGCCGCCGAAGGTGGCAATACGCAACATGATGTCGTTACGTTCGCGGTCATCGAATTTACTCAGCACATCGGCAGCCTGACCGCGTTTGAGGTGAACCAGAATGGTGGCAATAATCTGCGGGTGCTCGTCGCGGATCAGGTCGAAGACGGTCTGCGGCTCCATAAAGTTGAGCGTCTCGATACCGTTGGTACCCTGCTGAGTATCCAGCAAGTCCTCGAGCAGGCTGGAGGCACGCTCCTCGCCCAGCGCCTTCACCAGCACACTGCGCAGATACTCATTGGTATTCACGCTCAGTGCCGCGTATTCACTGGAATCCCGCTGGAATTCCTTCAGAACTTCGGCCAGTTGCTCATGAGTGAAGCCGCCCATATTGACCATTGAACTACTGATCAGTTTGACTTCATGGGTGTTGAGGTGTTTGAACACCTCGGCCGCCAGCCCGTCACCGAGCGTCAGCATGACGATCGCACTTTTATCTGAGGCATTCATCAGGACTTCATCTCCTTATTCATCCACTGGCGAATGACCAGTGCAATAACCCGTGGCTCCTGCTGTGCCAGTTCGCGCAGGCTCTGGGTATTAAGTTCCGTTTCAACGCGCTGCTCGGCCTTGGCTCTCGCGCCGCTTTCTGCACGGCGTGCGCTGGCATCCAGTTCTTCCTGACGTGCCTGTTTCTCAAGCTCCAGACGCTGCAACACCAGCTCCTGATTGCGCAGCCAGGCAGGCTGAACGGCTTTACGCCACAGGAACCAGGCCACCAGGGCAATCAGCAGATAACGGGCGGCAGACATCAGCAGGTTAATAAACCCTTCCTGCTTCCAGAACGGCGGTGCCGGCTCTTCTTCCACCGGGGTAAATGGCGAGTTCACGATATTGATGGTGTCGCCTCGTGCGGCGGAATAGCCCATCGTCTCTTTCACCAGCGCATTCACCTGCTCCAGTTGCTCCGGCGTTAACGCCACCGGCGTCCCGTCTTTGCCTGGCAGATAGTTGACGACCACAGCAACAGAAAGCCGTTCGATGCTGCCGGTGCTGCGCTTAATGTGCGTCAGCGTACGGTCAAGCTCGTAGTTGGTGGTGTTGTCTTTGCGGTTATTAAACGGCATCGGCGTCGCCACTGTCGTTTCAGCCGTGCCTGCCGCCGGGTTGGCGTTGTTGTTTGCCGCATTCGTACCCTGCGCAGGTTGGTTCGGTACCGGCGGCTGAGTTATTGGCGCGGTCGCCGGCACTGGTGGCTGATTGCTCAGCGCCCCCGGCACACCGCCGACGCCACTTTTGCTGCCCTGTTCGGCATCACTGGTCTGGCGGCTGCGGATCGCCATTTTTTCCGGCGACGAGTTTGGCTGATATTGCTCGGCGGTTTGCTCGTGTTGAGTGAAATCAATCTGTGCAGTCACCTGCGCCTTAACGTTATTACGCCCGACAATCGTGGCGAGAATCGTCTGGATACGCTGCTGGTAGTCCGCTTCTACCTCGCTGGTGTATTTAAGCTGTGTCGTCTGCATCGCCTGACCGCCACTTTGGGTCAGCAGCCGTCCGCTCTGATCGACGATGGTGACGTTATCGGCATTCAGCCCCGGCACCGCGCTGGAAATCAGATAAGTGATCGCATTCACCTGTCCGGAATCCAGCGTGCGTCCGTTGCTCAGCGTCAGGGTGACAGCCGCAGAAGGTGGCTTCTGTTCGCGGACAAACATGGACGGTTTTGGCATCGCCAGATGCACGCGGGCATTCTGTACCGTGCCAAGCGTTTCGATGGTGCGGGAAAGTTCGCCTTCCAGCGCACGCTGGAAGTTAACCTGCTCACTGAACTGGCTGATGCCAAATTTTTCCTGATCGAGCAATTCGAAACCCACCGCGCCGCCCTTCGGCAAACCGAGCTGGGCGAGGGTCAGCCGTGCTTCGTGAACTTTATCTTCAGGCACCATGATCGCCCCGCCGCTTTCCTGAAAGCGGTAAGGCACATTCATTTGCGTTAATTGCGCCACGATAGCGCCGCCGTCCTGATCGCTGATATTGCTGTACAGGACGCGATAATCTGGCGATTTAGCCCAGAAGATCAGGGCAATAATGATTGAAATAGCCGCAGATGCGCTGATGAGCAATATAATTTTAGGACTCGAACGTAAACGTTCTAATGCTGCCATCAGATTAGCTGTACTTTTGTTTTTAATACCGTTTGTTGTGGCATTCATGCCGTAGTCCTGTAAAAAAATAAATGACGCAATGCAGGCGTATTGTTGCGAATCAGCACTCCGGATACGGATAAGAGAAAGCGAAGCAGTAAATACACAGACAGATTTCCAGTCGCGTATTATCTTCTAATTGCGTTTTTTTTAAACATCAATAAGCTGAAACTTCTGTCAGCTATTCGCATTATTTTATTTACATGACCTTATGTTACGCTGCAGTTATTAAAAACCCACAGAGAGAATAACGGCGAGCTTATTAAGCCGATATAAAGGAATTTCTGATGTCTATTCAATCGATGAAAGGCGTTCTGGATCAAATTAGCTTCCAGGCCCAGCAAACGTCGGCCACACAAAAAACACCGTTCATTTCTGATAATAAAAATGTCGATAAAAAATTACAATTTTCAGACGTTTTATTCGACAGTATTAACAATATCAGTCAGATGCAGAACACCGCGAAGACACAGGCACAGGACTACATGACCGGCGCGACGGACATCGGACTGAACGATGTCATGATATCCATGCAGAAGTCGTCTGTGGCACTTAATCTGGGTATCCAGGTACGAAATAAAATGGTCAGTGCTTATCAGGAAGTCATGAGTATGTCTGTTTAAAAGACGTGTTATCTGATGGCATCAACAGTATCAGAAAAAAACCTCTTTTAAGAAATATGTTTAATATGGCCTGCTGGTCATTTTTTATTTCTTCGCTGTCAATATCTGCCCTACAAACCTGCAGGAGATCATGACCTTCCTTATCAATTGGGGAATATGCAGGCAGATATGTCAGTTATTATCCCTTTGGGAATTAAACTCCATCAGTAACAGTTGAACAATTGAAATATGCGACTTCAGGAAGAACTTTCCGATAAGGATTTGCAAAAGATTGCAGAGCTTATCTATCAACGCGCAGGGATTGTATTAAATAGCCAGAAGCGTGACATGGTCTATAACCGTTTGTCCCGCAGGCTACGTGAATTGAAATTAACCCGTTTTACTGACTATATCAGTCGTCTGGAATCCAACCAGAACAGCCCGGAATGGCAGCTATTTATTAATGCGCTGACCACCAACCTGACGTCATTTTTCAGGGAGTCTTACCACTTCCCCATTCTGGCAGAACATGCACGCAACCGGCCAAATTACAACGTGTGGTGTACCGCAGCATCGACCGGTGAAGAACCCTGCTCCATTGCCATGACGCTGGATGAAACCCTGGGCCGCTCGGTGGCCGGGCCGCGTATCTGGGCAACGGATATCGACACAGAGGTCTTACAGAAAGCCACGAATGCCGTGTATCGCCTGTCTGATATCGACAGTTTAACCGCTGAACAGAAGAAAAATTATTTCCTGCGCGGTACCGGCGATCAGCAAAATCTGGTGAAAGTCAGAAAAGAATTACTGGCCAGTATCCGTTACCAGCACCTTAATTTGCTGAGTCCGACCTGGGATGTTCCGGCACCGTTTGACGCCATATTCTGCCGTAATGTGATGATCTATTTTGATCAAAAGACGCAGGAGCAGCTGATGAAACGCTTCGCCACCCTGCTCAAACCGGGTGGCATTTTGTTCGCCGGCCATTCGGAACATTTTAACAGTACGAATGGTCCTTTCCGCCTGCGAGGTCAGTCAGTGTATTCCCTGGCCCGGGAGAAATAATGAAAATGATACGAGTACTTTGTGTTGATGATTCGGCACTCATTCGCACCATTATGAGTGACATTGTGAATCATCAGTCTGATATGGAAATGGTGGCCACAGCACCGGATCCCATTATTGCCCGGGATTTGATCAAGCGATTTAATCCGGATGTTCTGACGCTGGACGTGGAAATGCCACGCATGGACGGTCTGGACTTCCTGGAGCGCCTGATGCGTCTGCGCCCTATGCCGGTGATCATGGTGTCCTCGCTGACCAGCCGGGGATCGGAAATAACACTGAGTGCTCTGGAACTGGGAGCCCTGGATTTTGTCACCAAGCCTGAGATGGGGCTGAAAGACGGCATGATGCAATATGCAGAGATCATTGCAGAAAAAATCCGCATGGCTTCCAGAGTGCAAGTCTGCCGCCGGGACCGGCATCCGCACGCAACTGCCGTGATTTCCAGCCCGCTGGTCGGCAGTGAAAAAATCATTGCCATTGGTTCCTCCACCGGCGGTACAGAAGCCTTGCGTCAGGTGTTACTCCCGATGCCCATGACCAGTCCGGGCATCGTGATTGCTCAACATATGCCGCCCGGCTTCACGCGATCCTTTGCAGAACGCCTCGACAACCTTTGCCAGATTTCGGTGAAAGAAGGTGAGGACGGCGACCGCGTATTGCCCGGTCATGCCTATATTGCGCCCGGCGACCGGCACATGGAACTGATACGCAGCGGCGCTAATTACCACATCAGACTGAATCAGGCTCCGGCGGTTAACCGCCATCGTCCTTCCGTTGACGTGCTCTTCCGTTCAGTCGCCAAATCTGCCGGCAAAAATGCGGTCGGCGCGATCCTGACCGGAATGGGCAGTGACGGTGCCCACGGATTACTGGAGATGCGCAAATCTGGCGCGCATACCCTGGCGCAAAGCGAAAAAACCTGTGTGGTGTTCGGCATGCCCCGCGAGGCTATCGGGCTGGGCGCTGCGTGCGAGGTGACTGATTTACATGACATGACTCAGCACATACTTAACGGCGTGGTGGGTCAGGCCCGGCGAATTTAACACCCGTTATGGCACCTGCTATCGGGTGTCTTTTGTTTTTCTACTGTTTTGTATTTTCACAATTTTCACCATTAAAGGACGAGTAAATGGCAGATAAAAATTTGCGCTTTTTGGTTATCGACGATTTCGCCACCATGCGCCGCATTGTTCGTAACCTGCTTCAGGATTTGGGGTTCAAAAATGTGGAAGAGGCGGAAGATGGTCAGGATGCACTGACAAAACTGCGCGCTTCTACTTTCGACTTCGTGATCAGTGACTGGAATATGCCAAATCTGGACGGCCTGCAGCTGCTTTCGGAAATGCGTAAAGACGATGTCCTGAAAGCAATTCCCGTGCTGATGGTGACCGCCGAAGCGAAAAAAGAAAACATCATTGCGGCGGCTCAGGCTGGCGCGAACGGGTATGTGGTGAAGCCTTTCACCGCAGCAACGCTGGAAGAAAAACTCAATAAAATCTTCGAAAAACTGGGGTGGTAATCAGAGGATGAATACAACAACAAACCAGGCATCAGCAAAAAACTTTAAAGACATTTTTTCCCGCATTGGTCAGCTCACCCGTCTCCTGCGCGACAGTGTGGCCAATCTGGGTCTGGATCGCGCCATTATGGATGTGGCGGAAGCGATCCCCGACACTCGGGAACGTCTGAACTATGTCGTGGGGAAAACCTCGCAGGCAGCAGACCGCGCATTAACCTGCGTGGAAATTGCGCGCCCGCTTCAGGACTCCCTGAGCGAACAATCCTCCGGCCTGAAAGAGCGCTGGGATGCCTGGTTTGAAAATCCGGTTGAGCTGTCAATGGCACGGGAACTGGTCGCAGACACACGCGCATTTCTCGATGAAACGCCGGTGATTGCCCGCCAGACCAATGAACAGCTCATGCAAATCATGATGGCTCAGGACTTTCAGGATCTTACCGGTCAGGTGATCCAGAACATGATGAAGCTCATCGAAAACGTTGAGCAGGAGCTGATTCAGGTTCTGGTAGAAAACATGCCGGGCATGATGCCAGCCTCCACCAGCGAACCGGAAGACAGCCTGAAAAACGGGCCGCAGATCAACCAGTCCGTCGCAGGCATTGTTGCCTCGCAAGACCAGGTCGATGACCTGCTCGATTCGCTGGGATTCTAAACATCATGCGGTTCTGTTTCCTCCTCTCTTCTTCCCTACACGCCGCCCTGAGCGGTCACTTGCCGGGCTGCTCTCATGTCTGAAGAAAGTGATGTAGAAAAAACAGAGGAACCCACACCCACCAGGATATCCAAAGCCCGCGAAGAGGGGCAGGTTCCCCGTTCCAAAGAGCTGACGTCCCTGCTGATGCTGCTGGTGGGCTGGATGTTGATCATGCTCGGTGGCTCGCATCTGGCCGGAAAGCTCAGCTTGCTGTTGCACAACGGGCTGACCTTTGACCGTCTGGTGATGCTCGATTCCAGACTGATGCTTCTGCGCGCCGGTGAGTTATTCAGCATGGCGGTATTTTCCGTGCTGCCCATTTTAGTCGGGCTGTTTTTCACCGGGCTGGCATCCCCGCTGTTACTGGGCGGTCTGAACATCAGCGGAAAATCATTAAAAATGGATCTCAAGCGTTTGAATCCTTTATCAGGACTCAAACGCATGTTTTCCACACAGGTGGTATCGGAATTACTGAAAAGTCTTCTGAAAGTCACCCTGGTGGGATGTGCTGCCGGGGTTTACCTGATGAGCGCAAAATCCCACATGATCCAGCTGATTTATGAACCGGTCGCGATCGGGCTGAAAGATATGCGATCTCTGGTGTCCGGCTGTCTGCTGGTGGTGATCCTGGCGCTGATCCCGCTGGTGGGTTACGACGTATTTCATCAGGTCATGAGTAACCTGAAAAAGCTACGCATGAGCCGTCAGGAAATACGTGATGAATTTAAACAGCAGGAAGGCGATCCGCACGTTAAAGGACGCATCAAACAGCTGCAACGTGCCGCTGCCCGTCAGCGAATGATGGAAGACATTCCTCAGGCTGACGTGATTGTGAATAACCCGACCCACTATTCCATTGCCCTCAGCTACAAAGAGGACGGCACAGGGGCACCCGTGATGCTGGCAAAGGGTGCGGGCGATATTGCATTACGCATCCGTGAAGAAGCGGCTAAACACAATATTCCGATGCTGGAAGCCCCGCCGCTGGCGCGCGCGCTTTACCGGCATTGCGAAATTGGCGAACAAATCCCGACCGAATTATACGGTGCCGTCGCAGAAGTCCTGGCCTGGGTTTACGGCCTGAGACGCTGGAAAAAAGGCACCGGCGCCCTTCCTAAAAAACCTGAGAACCTTCCGGTGCCTGCGGCACTGGATTTTGCACAAGAGAGTCATGAGTGATGGCCAATTTAGCCACCAAATTACGTTTACCGGATTTTAAACAGACGCAATGGCAAATACTGGCAGGTCCGGTATTGATCATGACCATTCTGGCCATGATGATTTTGCCGCTGCCAGCTTTCATTCTGGATTTGCTGTTTACCTTCAATATCGTGCTGTCGCTGATGATTTTGCTGGTGGCGATGTTTACGCAAAACACCCTGGAATTCTCCGCATTCCCAACGGTGCTGCTGTTTTCCACGCTGTTGCGACTGGCGCTCAACATTGCTTCAACCCGTATCATCCTGATGTATGGGCATACCGGTGAAGGGGCGGCGGGTCAGGTGATCGACGCATTCGGACACTTTCTGGTGGGCGGTAATTTTGCCATCGGTATCATCGTGTTCGTCATTCTGGTGATCATCAACTTCATGGTTATCACCAAAGGTGCCGGACGTATCGCAGAAGTCGGCGCACGTTTTGTCCTCGACGGGATGCCGGGCAAACAGATGGCGATCGATGCGGATCTGAATGCCGGGATCATCGGCGAGGAAGAAGCCAAAAAGCGCCGCAGCGATGTGACGCAGGAAGCCGACTTCTACGGATCCATGGACGGTGCCAGTAAATTCGTGCGCGGCGATGCCATCGCAGGGTTGCTGATCATGGCCATTAACGTGATCGGCGGACTGATGATCGGCACGATGCAGCATGACATGTCTTTCGCCGAAGCCGGGGCAACTTACACGCTGCTGACCATCGGTGATGGTCTGGTGGCGCAGATCCCCGGACTGGTGATTTCGACCGCCGCCGGTGTGATCGTGACCCGCGTGGCGACCGATCAGGACGTCGGCGAGCAGATGGTGGGCCAGCTGTTTAATAATCCACGCGTCATGGTGCTGGCCGCCGGTGTGATCGGCCTGCTGGGGCTGGTGCCGGGGATGCCTAACTTTGTCTTCCTGCTGTTTACCGGCGGTTTGCTGGCCCTGGCCTGGTGGATGCGCGGACGTCAGACCGATAATCCGTCAGCCCGCAAACGCCCGATGAGCAAAGACGCTCAGGCGGCGGCGAAAGCCGAAGCTGACGCGGCGCAGGTCACCGAAGCCTCGTGGGCAGACGTACAGCATGAAGATGTTCTGGGGCTGGAAGTCGGATACCGCCTGATCCCAATGGTCGACAGTGAACAGAAAGGTCAGCTGCTGACCCGTATTCGCGGGATCCGTAAGAAATTTGCTCAGGAAATGGGATTCCTGCCACCGCCGGTTCACATCCGCGACAACTTAGATCTGGCGCCGACGGATTACCGGATCCTGCTGAAAGGCGTTGAAATCGGACGCGGGGAAACTCAGCCTGAACGCTGGATGGCGATCGATCCGGGTTGTGCTGAAGGTGAATTGCCGGGTGTACCTTGTCAGGATCCGGCCTTTGGTTTGCCTGCGGTGTGGATCGACGAAGTCATGCGCGAACGGGCTCAGGCGCTGGGTTATACCGTGGTGGATCCGAGTTCGGTGATCGCCACACACCTTAATCACCTGATTTCCCTGCACACGGATGAGCTTTTTGGCCGCCAGGAAACGCAGCAACTGCTGGATCGTCTGACGAAAGATATGCCGAAACTGGTTGAGGATCTGATCCCCGGCGTGATTTCGCTGACCACCTTCAATAAAGTGCTGCAAAATCTGCTGTCGGAGCGGATCTCCATTCGCGACGTGCGCACCATTATTGATACGCTGGCGGAATTCGCTGGCACGATTACCGATCCTGACGATCTGACCGCGCACGTTCGCATCAGGCTGGGCCGTGCCATTACCCAGAAATGGTTCCCCGGAAATGGCGAAATGCAGGTGATCGGGCTGGATCTGAATCTCGAACGGTTGCTCATTCAGGCGACACAAAGTGGCAGCGCCATCGAACCGGGCATCGCAGAAAATATTATGCTGCAGACCGAAAAAGCCATTGCCCAGCAGGAAGCCAGCGGAGCGCCGCTGGTGTTGCTGGTGAATCAGCCTCTTCGCTTCATGTTGTCCCGCTTCCTGCGCCGCGTCTATCCGCAGCTGACCGTGTTATCGAATCAGGAAATCAGCAATAACCGTAACGTCAGAATGTCTTACATCATCGGAGGCAAAGAATGAACCTTCGTGCCCTGATCACCGGGCTTACGTTGTGCTTCCCGCTGGCGGCTGCGGCTGCCAGTGGTTCCTGGAGCGGAGATTCAGCCGGCGGGAGAGTCAGCGTGGGTAATCAGACATTAACCAGTCGCCCGCTAAACACGACCCTCCCGCCGGCGGCGACCCTTGGCCGGATTTCGTGGCGTATCAGCCTGCTCTCTGCGCCGCCTCCGGGTTTGCAGATTAAATTGTGCAGTCAGGAAAAGTGCATCAGGCTGGATTCATTATCAGGGCAGAAAAGTGTGGGTTCATCGCTGACGGCGCGCGGACCCTTTTATTTTGTCTATACGGTGGAAAGTCAGGGGCAGTTATTGCCGCCCCTGAATGTGGTGAAGAATCAGCTTACGATTAATTATTATTAACAAGTCACTGTGGCTAATTGAATTACCTGTTAAGAATAATCAGTATTCAATTTTGCCGAAGAGTAGCAAGGTGAGAGGGGTGCTCAACGCTATGCTAAGGCTATATTTGGTTAACCAAAATAGCCTCTCCGGGGATTAATGGAACGCGGAGGTAAATTGTGATGAATACGCCTCGCTGTACTTCTTCCCGCGATGTAAAGATGACATCTCCTTTTTCAGTACATCCAGTCTGCTTTTCAACGTTTTTTCAATTTCGTCTTCACTTTCAATCAGACTGGTCAGAATAAAGCTCAGAGATGTCTTCTCATCCGGTAATATATCTTCCGGCTGATTACTGATCACATCATTGAGCTTAGTAATATACACCTCGGCAAGCTGGATAAATTCTTCCCACTTGCCCTGCTTTACCATTTCAAGCAGATGTAAGTTCAACTGATAAATCTCTTCATACTCTTCGGATACCGTGTTACCCATAATTTTCCAGCCTTTTTTTAGGTTCAATTTCCTTCCATGTGGTGGCAAGGTTTGTCAGTATTTCACTCACACTCGTGAGTCCGTCCGGAGAGTTTTGCCGGTTAGCGTCCAGCAAGGTTCGTGACATATAGTCATATAACCTCTCCAAATCTTCCGCGATGTGTTGTCCCTTTTCATGATCCAGAGACGTTCGCAATCCGTTATCAATAATATTGATGGCGCGGGAGATCATTTCTCCACGCTTGGCAATATTTCCCATTTCAAAATAGATTTTGGCGCGCAGTACGGCGTTATTCGCGCCTTCATACAACATGGTAATCAGCTCATGTGGCGATGCGCCGGCCAGCTGACTTTCCAGATCAACCTGGGCGTAAGCCTTACTTCCCGATTTTGAATACATGGTGGTTCCGCTTTCTCCCGGCAGGAGGGCAAGCCTCCTGCAGAGTCGTTATTCGTTGAAATTAAACCATCAGAGTGACGCTAAAATGCCGGTCAGCTGATTTTGCAGGCTGTTAAGCTGTGACATGGTGCTGTCCAGCGCCGAGAACTGCACCCGGTAACGCTCAACCTGTGCGTCGATCAGTTTCTGGGTTTTATCCAGCTGGGTCTGCATGATTTTGACCTGTTCATCCAGGCTGTCAGTGGACGTTTTAATCAGACCGTCAGTTTTAGTCTCCGGATCACCCACATATTTGGTGATGATGGTGCCGAGTTTGACGGCCATCCCTTCGTTAGTGCCGCGTCCCATAAACATATCGGCAATACCGTCCGGATTATCGGCAATGGCGGCATCAATTTTGCTTTCATCCAGCGTCATCTGGCCGGTGGCCGCATCAATTTTGATGCCGATATCTGCCAGTGAGGTGATGTCAGCATCCGAAGAACCGTAGGTGCCGTTCACCGCCGTACGCAGCTCACTGACCATGCCGCGCAGGGTGGAATCCCCCATCAGTGCGCCGCTTTCACCATTTTGCGTAGCGACCTGATCGTCTTTCAGACCCGACGTATCATTCTGGACATATTTGCTGGCTGCGGTGGTCATTTTCAGCAACGCGTTGTACTTCTCAACGAAGTCTTTCACGCTGGTTTTGATGGCACCGGTATCACGGGTCATCGTCAGCTGTTCTGATTTATTATCTTCCGACACCGCTTTGAGCTGCAGGGTGACGCCGCTGATAATGTCGCTGATGTTGTTGGAAGAACGGGTATATGAGCTGCCATCAACTTTGAGCTTTGCATCCTGCGCTTCGGTCACTAAATACATGCCGTCGCCGTTATCGGGACCCTCCGCCGGTCGTCCGCCGTTTGAGGTGTCCATCATGCCGGCAAGCTTGTCATCACCTTCAACTTTGACGCTGATTTTACCGTCGCTGCCGGTGCTTTTAGAACTTAACACCAGCTGATAACCGTCGTTGGTGCGCTGCACGCTGGCGCTGACACCACCGTCTTGTTTATTGATGGCCTTGGCAATCTGGTTCAGTGAGGTTTCATCATCCTTCAGCTCAACCGTGGTGGTTTTCGCTGAATCACCGGAGCCGGTCGTAATGGTGACCGTGCGGATACCGTTATTCGCCTCGCCTTGCGCTTCGTCGGCACTGTCCACGCCTTCGGTTTTGATTTTGTGCGCCATCGCCAGCTGTTCAACCGTGACTTCATGGCTGTCGGCATTGGCGCCGGTGGTGGCTGTCGCGCTAAACGCTTTATTGGAGCTGACCGTTAAGGTGTTAAAGGCATCGTTAGACAGACTTTTTACGCTGGTCTGCAGCGCTGACATAGAACTGGAAATCTGACCCCATGCGGAAATCTTCGATTTATAGCTCGTTTGCAGCAAGGTATAAGGCTTCAGACGCGTCTGTTCCCCTGCCTTGATCTGCTCAAGCATGGTTGCTGTGTCAAGACCGGATCCGATACCCAATGATGAGAAGGAAGCCATTATATTCTCCTGTATAGAATGTATTTTATTTCGAAGGAACTTCACTATTAGATATCGGTTCAAGCAATATAAAGTTTAATTCTTTGTCATTTACCCATCAACCATAACGCCCGATAAAAACATTCCCTGCTTCTTTTCACCCAATAGATTTCAGAAATCAGGGGTTATTTCACTTATTCCGATCCGCAAACATCACAATTGGCGACAAAAGTGTATTCTTTTATCATGATTGCGATTTAAATAAAAAAATATCCCTGCTAAAAACGTCATTAACATTATTACCTTCAATTTTAACAAAAGTATGAATTCTGACCGCGCAGCAAATTAATTTAAAAAAAGACTTTAGAGATTTTCTGACACTCCGATGATTTAAGTATGCGAACGAAATAACGCATCACTCAATTTAAATACAGTTGCAGTGTTACATTATAAATACTCGAGGAAATCTCAATGGCACAAGTTATTAATACCAACTCCCTGAGCCTGGTAGCACAGAACAACCTGAATAAATCACAGTCTTCACTGGGTACCGCTATCCAGCGTTTATCTTCCGGCG
>NZ_JAFMOW010000046.1 GCF_019049675.1 Rahnella bonaserana
GTACGAAAGTGCGGGGCTTTTCTCTTTATTGCTATCAGGTGGTTGGCTGCACGAGAAGAGAGTAGGACAAAAGGCACCGCCTTTTGAACGTTGCGCAGCAACGACCCGAAGGGTGAGCCACTGAGTGGGTCATCAACTGCCAGGCATCAAATAAGTGGAAAGCCCCTGTACTGACGTACAGGGGCTTTTGCTATGTGGAATATATTTTTTATTTGATGATTATACTGGTATTAAAGGTTGTCGCTCTATTGCTGCCAGCCACAACGTCAGTCAGTTATGAGTCAGATGATAAGCGCTATATCCGACAGCAGCCCCTGCGATATCCCAGCTAAAATCTTTCCAGCTCCAGCCGCTGCCACCTTCCCGGCTGTCATAAAGCTCTTTTGCTGCGCCAAGTCCGACAGAAAACATCAGCCCGAATGAACGGCTGCGTGCTTCATTCCATCCCTGATGATCGCCATAGGCAGTTCCTGCTGCAGCTAATACGGCAGAACCTACAAAGTGCTCGGCCTTATCCTTACCTGTCCATTGGTCATTGGCGAAATGTGTACATCCACTGCATCCTGCTATCAGGGCAATGAAAGGGAGTCTGCAAACAACGGATAGTTTCTGAATCATAAGGAGGAATTCCGGATAAAAAAAAGCCCGATCACGATGATCAGGCTTTCAGTATAACCAATTACAGAATTCGGCTAATGAGTCTGTCGATTCTTATCCGCCGTAAGCGTCGGATAAGCTTACGAACTTTAACCGGATAATTTGGAATGCTTTCCAGTTCCATATAGTGCGAAACCACGTGCGTATGCTGGCGAATTTCTTCCAGCTCTTTGTGACGTTCAGTGGCCATTTCCTTATGCGGATCGTGGATCAGAATGGCATTCTCAAGATCCAGACGCCAGGCGCGAGGATTCAGGTTATTACCGGTAATCAGTTGCCAGCGGTCATCTACCCACATGCCTTTCAGATGATAGCTGTTATCGCCATCTTTCCACAGGCGAACAATCAGCTGCCCGCTGTCAACGAACCGTTGCAAACGGCTCAGGAAACGGCGAAGGTTAATTTCATACAGATAGGGTAAGGCACCGATGATTTTGAACGGCTGATCTTGGGGAATATAGAAATCGTTCGCGGTTTTATCACCCACGATAATTTCCACCTGCTTTCCACGGCGCAGCAGATGAATAATGTTGCGCGCCAGCATGGCAGGCATATTGAAATAAGGCGTACACAGTGTCAGCTTTTGATCCGTGCTGGCCATAAGATGATGGATCGTCCGGTTCAGCTCATTTTGTTTGCCCAGACCAACGATCGGCGTGACGGCCAGTTCGTCGTTACCGGCGCTATCTTTAAAATGATAGCCACTGGTACGCAGGGTCTGGCGGAACTGACGTGTTTCGTTCTTGATCTCAATACTTTTTGGACGATCTTCACGATCCAGTCGCTGCACGGCAGACGCGGTCAGAATCGACTTCTTCATAAAGTCGATCATTGTGTTTGCCAGTGCTGTATTCGTCAGCAACTGATAACGGTCATAACGATATTTCTCATGGCGATGCAGATAGACATCGTTAAGACTCGCGCCACTGTAAATGACCTGATCGTCGATAACGAAACCTTTGAGATGCAAAACGCCCAGTGCTTCGCGGGTATTCACGGGCACGCCATATACTGGTACGGAAAGCTCAGGATGCTCTTTCGCCATACGACAATACCAGTCAGCATTGGTGTTTGCCGCTGCAGCGCCGATACGACCACGCTGAGCGCGGTGCCAGTCAACCAGCACGCAAATCTCCAGCTCAGGGCGCCGCTGCTTGGCGTCATACAGCGCCGAAAGCACATCGCGACCGCCATCATCGTTCTCCAGATAGAGCGCGACCAGATAAATCCGTTGGGTGGCGTTAGCAATGGCTTCGAGCAGCGTCGTACGGAAATCTGTCGGACAGTAGAGCGTTTTTACAGCATCAACCGTTTGGGGGAGTTTGGGTAGCTGAGCAAGGTGTTGTTGATGTTTATTACGTTTGAATTTTGACAACATCACAGTGCGCTTCTTCTCTCTTAATGTAATGGCTTTAGCGGCACAAACAGACATAGGTAACCGCACAATCGGTCGATAATACCATTAGTCCTGTCTGATGTGCGCATCTTTTGGCTGTTCATCGCGCAGGCTCACGGTTTTCTGCTGCGAAATCCGGGTGTTTTCCAGCGTCAGGGAGAGGTTAACGATACCGTCCTGAATCTGGATATCGACGTCAAATCCCAGCTTTCTGGCCAGCGTAATCATACCGCGATTGTTGGGCATAGTAATTCCGGTCAGACGTTGCAGCCCGTGCTCTCCGGCGTAATTGATCATCTTATCCAGCAGGCGTCTTCCAAGCCCTAAACCTTTCAGGTCTGAGCGAACCAGAACCGAGAATTCTGCATCCGTATTATCGGGATCTGAAACCGCTCGGGTGACACCAATAATTTCACTTTTTTCATTCACGATATGAACAGCCACGAACGCCATTTCGCGGTCATAATCGATTTGCGTCATGTTCGCCAAATCTTCATGCGTGAATTCGTTGATCTCACTGAAATAGCGATAGTAGAGATCTTCCTTCGTCACTTTGAGGATAAACGCTTTAAGCAGCGGTTCATCTTCCGGCAATATCGGGCGGAACAACGCCTGCGACCCGTCTTTCAGTATAACGTGCTCTTCGAGTTCACGCGGGTAAGGACGGATTGCCAGTCGTGACGGAGCACCGGCCTCCTGTGCCGAAAGCTGCATTGAGACATCAAGCAGGCTGAGTTCATTGCCGGAAACCAGCAAAGGGTGAATATCGAGCCTTTCGATTTCCGGACAATCAATAATCAGGTTAGACACGTTCACCAGCAGCTGACTCAGCGCCGGAATATCGAGAGGATGCAACGCATTGCGGCCACGAATTTTTCCGCTCTTGAGCGCCTGTACCACCTGATATCGCGCCAGCGTCATATTCAGTGGTGGCAGGGAAATCGCCGCCTGCCTTTCCGGAAGCCAGTCGGTGCCGCCCTCGGCCAGCATAATCAGCGGGCCGAAGACCGGATCCTGTTCGACCACCACACGAAGTTCCTGCGAGCCAGGCCGGTTGGCCATGGTTTGCACCAGTAGCCCCTGAATTCTCGCCTGCGGAAATGCCTGTCTGGCGCGGTCAAATATGGCATTCGCCGCCTGTTCCACTTCGCTTGCAGTACGCAGATATAACATGACGCCCTGAACTTCAGAATTATGCGGGATGTCAGGAGAACGCAGTTTTAGTGCCACGGGATAGCCGACCTGACTGGCGATATTCACCGCTTCAGCACTGTCGCTGGCTATCCATGTCGGCAACACATTCATTCCGTACGCCTGCAGAATTGCGCGTACTTCATGGGTATCGAGCTGAGTTGTGCCCTCAGCCAGTGTCCGGGCAATCAGCTGATGCGCCTGATCGGTGTTCTGTTCGAGACCAGCGGGAAGTGCCGGCGTTTCCTTCAGCTGTTTCTGGTTACGGCGATATTCCACCATATGCATAAATGCCGTCACCGTGCCTTCCGGCGTCCGGTAAGTCGGGATGCCGGCTTCTGTGAACAGTTTGCGGGCTTCCTGGGAGGAAAACTCACCGCACCAGTTGGTCAGCAACGTGATGTATTTACCGCGTGAATGCTGACGAACGGCTTCTATCACATGGCTGGCGGTCACGGTGCCATGTGCCGCAGCGCTGGGCGCGTGGATCACCAGCAGGGCATCGTAATCTGTGCTGTCGAGGAGTGCGGTCATGACCACCTGATACAGCTGCGGCGTGGCGTCATCGTGTAAATCCAGCGGATTTGAGACGGCAATATTGTCAGGCAGAACGGCACTCAGTGCTTTACAGGTTTCATCACTCAGTTTCGCCAGTTTACCGTTACGCGAAAGTAACTGATCAAGTGCCATTGCAGCCGGAGCGGCACCGTTGCTGATGATAAGTAAGCGCTCACCGCGCAACGGACGCATATGGCTGAGGGTTTCGACGGCAGAAAACAGCTCATGCGTATCCTGAACACGCAGCAAACCGGCACGCTGGATAGCCGCATCATAGGCGGCATCGAGGCTCAGCGGGCTGTTAAGTAATTGTTGTGCCTGTCCGCTTCGACCACTTTTTATCACCAGAATCGGTTTATTACGTGAGGCACTGCGTGAGGCGGAAAGAAAACGCCGCGCATCACTGATGTGTTCGAGATACAGCAAAATGGCGCTGGTTTTACTGTCGCGGGCAAGGAAATCGAGAAGATCATCGACATCAATATCCAGGCTGTCACCCAGCGAAACGAAATAGGAAAACCCCACGGCACGCTGTTGTGCCCAGTCGAGAATGGTATTGGCGACCGCCGCAGATTGCGAAATAAATGCCAGTTTACCGGGCAGGATTGGCACTGGCGAAAAGCTGGCGTTCAGTTTTTGCCATGGGGCGAGAATACCGAGGCTGTTTGGCCCGAGCAGACGCATCGAAAAGCGCTGGGCGCAGGATTTCAGTTCCGCGAATTGCTGCGGTTGTGAGGAAAGCACAATGACCGTTTTGCAGCCACGCTCACCCAGTTTCTCGAGAAGGGCGAGATTGCGGTCCGCGTGCGTGCAGAGAATAGCCAGATCCGGTGACATCGGCAGGCTGGCGACATCCCGCCAGGTCAGAACCCCACATACGGCGCGATAAGCGGGCGTGACCGGCAGCACCGGGCCATTAAATCCGCTGTCGAGCAGATTGCGCATCATCAGATATCCGGCGCGGCCAGGCTTATTGCTGGCGCCGATAACGGCGATAGATTCAGGTCGTAAAAGTGCTTCCAATCCGCGCTGGCTCATCAGAACTCCAATTAATCATCCTGAAATGATTCTAGAGGCTTTCTTCGTTCTTTGCTGTGAGCTGATGCACCGGATGGTGGGGTTTTCCGGCCAGATACTGGGTACGGAAATGGGTGAAGTGGCGCGACAGGCCTGCGGATGCTTCAAGATCACCGGCTTTTTCCAGCAAAGCCGCGGCCACTTCCACGGTGCAATGCAGTTCCGGACGCGAGGCTTCACGCAGAATATAGCCGGAGCTGGCGCTTACATCGAGTGAGAATACCGGCAGATTGTCCAGGTACGGGCTTTTGCGAAACATCTTGCGGGCTTCGTTCCAGGTGCCGTCGAGCATGATGAATAAAGGCGGTTTGCTGCCTGCCGGGACTTCTGTAAATACCTGACGCGGAGGTTCGGCGAAAGAGGCCGGAAACACCACGTAAGCCTGACGTTCCGGATCGGCAATTGCTTCCAGCAGCGCGGGGTCAGTTTGCGTGCGTGACCACAGAAACGCCTGTGTATCGGGCAGAACATCCGCGATTAACCGGCCAGTATTGCTGGGTTTCATCGGTTCAGTGTCAAACATCACCAGACAGAAACGGCTGGCGGCCTGATGGATTTCGCGTGTGGCGCAGATGCAGTTACGGGTAGGTAACAGGCAGGTCTGACAGCGGATAGCCCGGGATCCGCGCGCAAGGAAAGGGCGGGTCGAACGGGCTAAGCGCTGCTCACGCAGGCGAAGAACGGCATTGTCTGACATAAGCATTCCGGTTAACGAAAAACGGCTATTCTAATCACCCGGTCAGGACAGGCAAGTGGCAACTGCGAATAACAGAAAAAGGCCCGTACAGTACGGGCCTTCGGCAGGGCTTTATAACGGCATATGCGTTACAATGATTCATTAAGCCAGTTGTTGAACGGGGCTTTAGGCATTGCTCCGCTTAGCATATCGACCATTTTGCCTTCATTAAATACCATAATGGTCGGAATACTGCGGATACGGAACCGCGCGCTCAGTTCGGGTTCTGCTTCGGTATTAACCTTAATGAAACGGATTTTACCGGCGCGTTCCTGCGCGACATCTTCAAAAATTGGCGCGAAGTTGACGCAAGGGCCACACCATGGTGCCCAGAAATCGATGACAACCGGCAAATCATCTTGCAGGTATTTGTCCAGGGTAGCGGCGGTCGCGTGAACCACATCGCCTTCAAAAAGTGCATGACCGCAGCGGCCGCATTTTGCGCCGTCGTCGATACGATCCTCAGGCAGGCGGTTGGTGGCCTGACATGATGAACAAACCGTATTCATAAATAGCCTCTACATTGCTTAACGTGAGAAGGGTATCAACCACAAACCCGTTTTTACCCTTTAAAGGGTTAATAAAACGGCTGATATGTTACTTGTATGTTGTAAGTATGAGGGCGACACCTCGCGTAAACAACGTGGTTTATTCAATGAATACGATAGTTTTAAGCTTTTGGTCCAAAGCCTGTGGCGTAGCTCACAGACATCAGGTAATCTTCGCGCCCTGCGCGTAGGTGGAGAGAAAAATGAACGATTCATTCAGTGGCAAGAACGGCAAAGTCAAAGTGATGTACGTCCGTAGTGACGACGACGGCGATAACCGCAATAACGATAAACGTCCTTCCAACAATAAAGGACGTCCGGGCGATAAACCTCGCCAGGGTTCCCGTCCCGACGATGCCCGCCGCAATGAGCGTCGTAGCAGCGATTCCCGTGGTGATTCCCGCGGTCCGGCTCCGCGTCGTGGCGATGATCGCCCGCGCCGTCCGGCTCGTGATGACGACGGTCCGTACTCTTCGCCGTGGAAAACAGTTTCCCGTGCGCCGGCAGATGAATCTGCTCCGGATCATGGTGGTATCAGCGGCAAAAGCTTTATCGATCCTGAACAACTGCGCCGTCAGCGTCAGGAAGAAACTCGCGTGTATGGTGAAAACGCCTGTCAGGCGCTGTTCGCAAGCCGTCCGGACGCCATCGTCCGCGCCTGGTTTGTTCAGTCTGTCACGCCGCGTTTCCGTGAAGCGCTGCGCTGGATGGCGGCGAACCGCAAAGCCTACCATGTGGTGGAAGATGACGAGCTGGCGAAAGCTTCCGGCACCGAACACCACGGCGGCGTGTGCTTCCTGATCAAAAAACGTCAGGGTCTGGATGCAGAAACGTATCTGCAAACGGCTCCGGCGAAAGACTGCGTACTGGCGCTGGAAAACGTCGGTAACCCGCATAACCTCGGCGGTATCATGCGTTCTTGTGCGCATTTTGGTATCAACGGGATGATGGTGCAGGATCCCGCTCAGCTGGAATCTGGCGCGGCAGTCCGTACCGCTGAAGGCGGCGCGGAACACGTTAAAGCTATCAGCGCGGATAATTTCCTTGAAGTGCTGGAAACGTTCCGCAAAGCAGGATACACCATCGTGACCACGTCCAGCCATAAAGGTACGGCGCTGGGCAAAGCTGTGTTACCGGCCAAAATGGTGCTGGTACTGGGTGAAGAAAGTGATGGTTTGTCTGACAGCGCATGGCAGCAGGGCGACCTGAGCGTGTCTATCGGCGGTACCGGCAAAGTGGAAAGCCTCAACGTTTCCGTGGCATCCGGTATTTTGCTGGCGGAGTGGTGGCGTCAGAACCAGGCGTAATTGCCCGGTTTCAGCCATAAAAAAACGGACGCGTAATGCGTCCGTTTTGCTTTCTGACATTCAGGAATTGCCTGAATCAGTGTGCGCCACCGGCTCCGCCACCACTGGTGAACGGCGGACGGGCGAACCAGATTAAGATCAGCAGCACAAGGAATGCGCCACCGGATAACCAGAAGATCTCATTGGCAGAGATGATCAGTCCCTGATTAGTGATTTCCCGCGCTATCCAGCCAGAAGCCTGCTGATGGCTCATGCCTATCCCTTCCAGTTGCTGATAGGTCTGCGTCGCTGCCGGATTAAACGGCGTAATGTTTTCCGTCAACTGCGCGTGGTGCAGCGATTCACGGTTCGACCACATGGTGGTGGTGATCGACGTACCAATCGAACCTGCCAGCGTACGAATAAAGTTCGACAAACTGGATGCCGCCGCCATGCGTTCAGGCGGTAAACCGGAAAGAATAATGGTGGTCAGCGGCATGAAGAAGCAGCCAACCGCAAAGCCCTGAATAAACTGCGGCCACGCAGATGCCCCAAAATCCATTCCCGGTTCGAACGTATACGCGCGCCAGAAGAAGCAGTAGGCATACATGATAAAGCTGAATGTCACCAGCTTTCGCATATCCAGCCGGTGCGCAAAACGCCCGATAATCGGTGACATCAGTACCGGCAAAATACCCACTGGCGCGGACGCCAGACCGGCCCAGGTGGCGGTATACCCATAGACCTCTTGCAATAGCTGCGGCAGCAAAACAATGGCGCCGAAGTAGAGCATGTAGGCCAGGCTGATACACAGCACGCCAATGGTAAAGTTTCGCGATTTAAACAGTGACAAGTCGACTATCGGATGGTCGTCGGTCAGTTCCCAGACGACAAGGAAACAGAGCGCGACCACCGCCACGACCGCCAGTACGATTATTTCGGTGGAGTTAAACCAGTCGAGTTCTTTACCCCGGTCGAGCATCACCTGCAATGCGCCAATGCCCAGTACCAGCAGCACTAACCCCACACTGTCGATTGGCCTGATCTGTGTCTCGGTTTCGCGCCCCTTCAGCGTTCTCAGCGTCAGGAACACTACCGCAATACCGATCGGCACGTTGATAAAGAAGATCCATCCCCAGTGATAGTTATCACTGATATAGCCGCCCAGGATCGGCCCGCAGATCGGGGCGACGATCACTGTCATCGACCAGAGCGCGAGCGCGGTACTTCGCTTGGCCGGCGGATAGTTATTCAGTAACAGACTTTGTGAAAGCGGGATCAGCGGACCTGCCACCACACCCTGCACCACACGGAAGAAGATCAGCATTTCCAGACTGGTGGACATACCGCACAGCCACGACGCAATCGCAAACAGCACCGTGGACCACAGGAAGAGTTTGACCTCCCCTATGCGTTTTGCCAGCCAGCCTGTGATCGGGATCGAGATGGCGTTTGCCACCCCGAACGACGTAATAACCCAGGTGCCCTGTGAGTTCGAGGCACCCAGATTCCCGGCGATGGTCGGGATCGCCACGTTGGCGATCGTCGAGTCCAGCACCTGCATAAAGGTAGCCAAAGACAAAGCCACCGTCATCCAGGCCAGCGGGGCCCCTACCAGCGGTTTATTTGCCACGAAGGCCTCCGGAGATTTTAGCCTGCATTGGCATGGATAACGTCAGCAATGATGGCGTTGACCGGTGCCAGATCCAGTGTCAGAGCTGAAGTCTGATACAGCGGTTCGCTGCGGACTTTATCAGCCAGCACCAGACCATCACGGTTCTGAGTATCGACGGTTACCAGCGTTGATAAACCGATACGCAGCGGATGTTCAGCCACTTCCTGATCGTTAAGTTCGATACGAACCGGCAGGCGCTGAACCACTTTGATCCAGTTGCCGGTGGCATTCTGTGCCGGTAAAAGCGAGAACGCGCCGCCGGTACCCATGTCCATACCGACAACTTTGCCGTGATACTTCACGTCATCGCCGTACATGTCACTGACCACGGTTGCCACCTGACCAATACGCATATTTGCCAGCTGGGTTTCTTTAAAGTTGGCATCGACCCAGATGTGATGCGCCGGAACCACGGCCATCAGGGAGGTTGTCGGGCTGATTTGCTGACCAATCTGCACGGCGCGACGTGAGACGAAACCGTCAATCGGGCTGCGCACTTTGGTACGTTGCAGGGCAAGCCAGGCATCACGCACCTGAGCGGCGGCCTGCAGAACCTGCGGCTGCTTATCGACCGGCGTGTCCAGAATCATCGCCTGATTGGCGTTGTATTGCTGAACGGCGACATCGTATTGCGCTTTCGCGGTATCGACGGCGTCACGGGCGTGTTGCAGTTCTTCACGGCCAATCGCATCGGCATTCCCCAGTACAATCCGGCGCTTGAGGTCAGTCTGCGCCTGTTGCAGTTGCGTCTGACGCAGCGCGATATTGGCCTGATATTGTTTCCCGTTAATGATCAACTGATGCGTCTGACGCACGCTGTTGGCCAGCGCCGTTTTGGAGCGTTCGAAAGCCTGCTCTGCATCGGTCGGATCGATGGTCACCAGCACGTCGCCTTTTTTCACAAAGTCGGTGCTGTCGAAATTGACGTCGGTCACGCTACCCGACACCTGCGCCATAATCTGAACCTGATTACCGGCCACATAAGCATCGTCGGTAGACTCGAAATGACGTAACACCAGCAGCCAGTAGAAGAGGTAGGCGATGGCGATAATAATGAAAATCCCGGTTAACAAGAGCATCGCGACTTTGCGCGTTTTTTTCTTATTTTTCGGAGCTTGCGGCGTTGCCTGAGTTTCGGCATTTGCGCTCATGGTCTTCTCCACACTGAGTCTTTTATTATGATTTTTGGTCCGCAGCCGGGGCCTGATAGCCACCCCCAAGCGCACGGATGAGACTGATTTTTGCCTGCATCAACTGACTGCTGGCGTTGAGTTGCGCCTGTTGTTGTTGCAGAAGCGCTGACTGGCTGCTTAACAGCTCATCCCGTCCGATGACGCCAGCGTTGTATCTTGCATCCGAAACGCGATACACCTCTTCCAGCGACTTAGCGGCAGAAGATGCCTGCTGCAATTGATCCGCGCTGCTTTTCGAGACTGTAATGGCATCCGCAGTTTGCTGGATGGCGTTCAGGATGGTCTGGTTATATGACTCAACAGACTGGTCATATAACGCGGACTCTTCGCCCAGTTTGGAGCGCAGTGCACCGGCATGGAAAATCGGCAGCGAAATGGCTGGCGCGATGTTCCAGGCCTTACTGGCAGCTTCAAAAAGATTCGGGCTGGTGCCGCCGTAGTTGGTGGTCGTCAGACCGCCGAAGGCACTGATGGAAAGGCTTGGATAAAATTCTTTTTTCGCGGCACTGACCCGCTGGGAATAGGATTCCACCAGATCACGCTGTGCGGCAATGTCCGGGCGTTTTCCGAGTAAATCCAGCGTCAGCTCAGCTTTCGGTGCCAGCGCGTCCGGGGAAGGCAACGCCACGGCGTGGAGACCGTTCATTGCATCCGGCCCACGTCCGGCCAGCGCAGAAAGCTGATGTCTCAGTTGTTCCGTTTGCGATTTCAGATTGATGATCTGCTGTTTGGCACTGTCGGCCTGAGCCTGGGTTTGTTGCGGAATTTCAATGCCGTATACGCCTGCCTGATATTGCGCTTTACGCAAATCCGCCAGCCGCTGATTGTTATCCACTTCGTGTTGCAGAACATCCTGTAAGGCAAGATTGGCCTGCAACTGATAATAGGCTGACGCCACCGAACTGGTCAGCGTCAGAGCGGCTTCAGCCTGTTCAGCACGGGCAGAATCCACCTGTGCTTTCGCGGCATTCACCTGATTGCGGTATTTACCCCACCAGTCAAACTCATAGCTCAGATTCAGCCCGAGGCTGTTGCTGCTGTCGTAGATCGGCGCTTCCGGATAGCTGGTCAGGAACGGCGGGATCGTGTTTTTTGCAACACGTTCACGACGCGTAGAACCATTCAAATCCAGATACGGACCATTGGCGGCATCGGCTTCTCCCATGACGCTTTGTGCTTCGCGCACGCGAGCGGCGGCCTGACGTAATGACGGCGAGTTTTGCAACGTCGTGGTCATCAGGTTATCCAGTTGCGGGTCATTAAGACTGCGCCACCACTGAGGGCCGAGGGTCAGGGAGCTGACTTTTGCCTGCTGCAGATGAAGCTGTTGCGTATCGAGCAGCGACGACTGAGGAGCAATATTATTACTGGAGGCGCAGCCGGCCAAAATCAAAACGGCAAACAGCGGCGTAAGCCTCCAGCGAGCTTGGAGTGACATGTGTAGTTTACCTGAACAGAAATTTAGAATTGTTGTAGTGCTGTTGCATCCATCTGATCAAGGCGAGTTAACAGTTTGCGGGTCAGGGTTTCTAACTGCTTCTGCTCATCTGCGTCTAAAGTTGACCAGAGAAAATGCAGACTCTTGTGTTGAGGCGGCAGTAACTTCTGGATAAAGGCTTCTCCGTCAGCCGTCAGGTGCAAATGCAGGCACCGGCGGTCGTTATCGCTTTCACGGCGTTCAATCCATCCACGTTTTTCCAGCTCATCCGCAATACGGGTGGCATTAGTACGGGAAGAACCCAGCGCAGAGCTGAGCTCAGAAGGCTGAATGCTGTGACTTTCCTGCGCATCAAGGGTGAGTAACGCCATAAACAGCGTTTCATTAATCCCTTGTGCTTTCAGCATCTTATTGCGGTTTTCCAGCAATTTACTTTGCATGTGCATACACAGGCGGGTCAGCAGAATTTCCTGATAAGGGAAATCTTTTTGCTTTTTGGCCCGGAAATTTAACATGTTTTCAATTGGCGCGAACGAACTGTCCATATGAGAAGCCTCATTAGTTACAGATGACATAGTAACGATGGTAATTAATAATATCAATGTCATGAATCACCAATTCTTTAGCAATTAGTGTGATTCATAACTCCGGTGAATTATTCGATGTTTAATGTATTCCGCAGAGTTTGCCCTGCTGTCACTCTGCGGTAAAAAATGGTCTTCAGCCTGCGGCCATCAGCATCACCTTAAACACCAGCCCGTACGCCAGGGCACCGGTCAGTGTGGCAATAATGATGCTTTTGGTTCGCCAGAAAATCAGCGCGAGAAGCACAAAACCTGCCAGCGAAGGCAGCAGTTTTTGTTGATCACGCAAAATTTCCGGCGTGCTCGAAACGACCAGTAATGCGCAGATAGACGCGATACCGATGCTGTCGAGTACGCGGGACAGAGGGCCACTTTTCGGCCCGGGTTTCTGCCTTGCGCCCATGCGCAGAGGCAAATACCGGAACAGGTAATTCACTGTGCCGACCAGCAGACAAACCAGAATGACATTAGTGCTCATCTGAGGTTATCTCCGTGGCAGAAGGGGATTGAGGGCGTTGCAGCAGGGCGGCAACGCATCCGGCGGCCAGACCGCAGCCGATAGCGGCGGGAATTGACCAGAACATCAGTCCGCTCAGCGCGCCAGCCAGCGACGCGACAAACACCATGCTCTGCTGGCGCTTAAACGCGGCGAGCAGAAAACTCAGAAACAGCGCCGGTAACATAAAGCCCAGCGCGGCTTCGATAGCGGGGAAATTATCCAGCGGCCCGTTGCCAAACAGCGCACCCACAGCCGTGCCAAATACCCATGAAAGCCAGGAGAACAGAGCGATGCCGCACATCCAGTTTTCGCTCCAGCTGCGTTTATCGCGGATCAGTCTGGCGGTGGCGGCAGCGAACACTTCGTCCGTCAGGCCAAATGCCCAGAGCGCGGTTTTTTTGCCATTGAGTTTGCCCACCAGACGGTTACGCAACGACGGCCCGTACAGCACATGCCGTACATCCATTGCCATCACGGTGAGGGCTGAAATCCACAGGGACATTCCGGCGCTGAGCAGCGCAGTGATCACAAACTGGCTGGCGCCAGCGTAGATAAGAATGGAAAAAAGCAGACTTTCAGCTGGGGTGAATCCCAGTTTTACGGCGCTGAGGCCAAATGCAAAAGCGATGGGGAGATAGCCAATAACAATGGGCAGGCTATCGGTAATACCTTGTGTGAAAGTGGAAACACGGACGGGGTCAGGTGCTTCGAGATCTGGGTTGCTTTGCATGGGTGTTTAAAACATTGTGAAACCGGATGAGGTCCGGCAAATAATTCATGGTGCAAACATTACCAGACTGTAAGTATTGTTAACACCCTTTGGTTCAAATAAATTTCTAATATGATTATTCGCAAGCTAATCAGGAGGGGTGATGGTTCCCTCCTGATGTAATTTCGTACGTTATTACGCCAGCTTGTATTTATATCCCTTCAGCCAGACCAGTAAATTCAGCACACACATGACGGTGCCTGCTGCCGACACCCCATACCAGCCTGCGGCCTGATAGGCTGATGCAGAAATCAGCGATCCGACCGCACCACCAATGAAGTAAGTCGTCATATAACCCGCGGTCAGGCGGTTACGCGCTTCCGGCATGGTTTTATAGATAACACTTTGGTTGGTGATGTGGACACCCTGAACCGAAAGGTCCAAAACGATGATGCCGATAATCAGCGAAATCACGGAATGCTGGCCCCAGGCAATCGCCGCCCAGGAAAGCAGAAGCAGAATCAGACCCGCCGTGGTGGTCAGATGCGCTTTACCTTTATCCGCCAGATGTCCCGCACGGGTGGCCGCCAGCGCGCCAGCCGCGCCTACCAGCCCGAACAGCCCGATCACCGCTTCGGAATAGTGATACGCGGGGCCCGCCAGCAGGAATGCCATTGACGTCCACAGAATACTGAAGTTCGCGAAACAGAACATGCCGATCAGCGCACGGGTGCGTAACACCGGCGTGTGGATGAACAGCGTGAAGATGGATTTCAGCAGTTGCGGATAATTCAGATCCGTTTTCTGCTGATGTTTTGGCAGCTTGCGCCACAAGACCAGCGCCATCACGATCATCAGCGCACTGGCGACCCAGTACACCGTCCGCCAGCCGCCCAGCGACGCCAGAGCACCGGCGACAGTACGCGCCAGTAGAATGCCCAGCAGCAGACCAGACATAATAAGCCCGACCACTTTACCGCGACGTTCTGGTTCGGCCAGCGTAGCCGCCAGCGGCACCAGAATCTGCGCCACCACTGAGAACAGCCCGGTCAGCGCCGTCCCGACCAGCATGATGGTCAGCGTAGGTGCCATCGCGGTGAGCAGCAATCCTGCGGCGGAAAGCAGTGTCATCAGCACGATTAACCCGCGACGTTCGAACATATCGCCGAGCGGCACGATGAACATCAGCCCGCAGGCATAACCAAGCTGTGCCACGGTGACGATAAATCCGGCCTGATTGACTGAAAGATCAAACGCGCGGGCGATCGTTTCCAGCAGCGGCTGCGGGTAATAGTTACTGGCGACGGCGAGCCCGGTGGCGACAGCCATCAGAATAATCAGCGCCGGGCTGAGTGGGGAATGTTTGGTCGTTTTTTTCATAATGGGGATAACAGATCTTATTGAAGAAGCAGGGGAATGCGAAAAACGATTATCGTTTTGATGGAAATATTAAACCAATGAATAGTTTTCATGGCAACTATTTGGTTTTTCAATAGCGCTTATTTTAAATACGCTCCTGCAAAAAAAACGGGCGGAGATTTCTCCCCGCCCGCTGGCCTTACTGAGTCTGTGACTGCGTTATTTCGCTGCGGCAGCCGCTTCTTTTACCCAGCCGTCGAACTGTTCCTGGTGGGCCTTGATCCAGCCGTCGGTCTGCGCGGCGATATCAGCATCTGAATTTTTACCCGCGTGCATGGCGGCGTTCTGCGCATTGATGTCTTTCAGTGGCAGTTTCATGATGGCAAACAGTTTTGCCGCCGCCGGGTTTTTCTCAGCCCAGGCTTTGTTCGCCACGATGTGCATGGTGCTCACCGGGAAACCGTAGTTTTTGCCGTTTGGCAGTGTGGTATCGGCATTTTTATCACCCGGAACCACAGAGAACGGTACCTGCATCCACAGCACGTCTTTGCCCGGAATCAGCACATTGCTGACCCAGTACGGCGTCCAGGTGTAGTAGAAGATCGGTTTCCCTTCTTTGTAACGGGTAATGGTGTCGGCGATCATCGCGGAATAGTTACCCTGATTATGGGTCACGGTATTTTCCAGACCATAGGCTTTCAGCTGATCATTCAGCGCGGCTTCACAGCCCCAGCCCGGCGTACAACCGGTCAGATCGGCTTTGCCGTCACCGTTGGTATCAAACAGTTTGGCCAGTTTCGGATCCTTCAGCTGCTCGATATTGGTAATGTGATATTTCTCAGCGGTTTTCTTATCGATCAGCCAGCCTTGAGCTGCGCCGGTCACGTAGGTGCCTTCACGGTAAAAGACTTTGTCGCCACCGGCGGCTTTGTACATTTCATCATGTAGCGGCGACCAGTTAACGGCGGTGAAAGTCGCATCACCGGCGGCAAGGGTGGTGTAGCCCACGTTGTAATCGACTTCACGGGTTGGCTGAACGTCATAGCCCAGTTTCTCCAGCGCTTTGCTTACCAGTTCGGTCTGAAAAGACTCCTCACTGATGGTGCTCTGGACGGGTGTCACGCTGATGCCTTTACCCGGCAGATCGGCGGCGAAGGTGGTGGCTGTTGCAAATGTGGTGAGGGCGGCAACCGCCCAGATTCCTGTCTTTTTCATAAATTCCTCGATTTTTATAATGCGTTATTTTGCTGCGGCGGCAGCTTCTTTAATCCAGCCATCGAAGGTCGCCTGATGCGCCTTGATCCAGCCATCAACGTGCTGCTGGATATCTTCTGATGAGGATTCACCTTCATGCATTCGCAGGTTCTGCGCATTCACGTCGGCCAGGGGTAATTTCATGATGGCGAACAGTTTCGCGGCCGCCGGGTTTTTCTCTGCCCAGGCTTTGTTCGCCACAATGTGTTCGTTATTGACCGGGAAGCCGTAGTTCTTGCCGTTCGGCAGGGTGGTATCCATATCTTTCTGCGAACCCGGATTTGCCGAGAACGGCACCGTCAGCCAGACCACGTCTTTGCCCGGTTTCATCTCGTTGCTGACCCAGTACGGTGTCCAGGTGAAGTACAACACCGGTTTACCGGATTTAAACCGGGTGAGGGTGTCAGCGATAATCGCCGAATAGTTCCCCTCGTTTTGCGTCACGGTATCGCTCAGGCCGTAAGCCTTGATTTGGGTATTGATCACCTGGCCGCAAACCCAGCCCGGATTACAGCCTGCCATATCGGCTTTACCGTCACCGTCAGCATCAAACAGTTTGGCGATTTTCGGGTCTTTCAGTTGGGATAAATCATGAATGTGGTATTTGTCGGCGGTTTTCTTGTCGATCAGATAACCCTGTGCCGCGCCGGTGATATAAGTGCCCTGACGGTAGAATTTCTGGTCGCCACCGGCTGCGTTATACATGTCTTTTTGCAGCGGTTCCCAGTTCACGGCCATGTAAGTGGAATCACCGCTGGCGATGGCGGTATACGCCACGTTGTAATCCACTTCACCGGTTTGCTGAACGTCGTAGCCCAGTTTTTCCAGTGCACGGTTAACCAGTTCGGTCTGAAAAGTTTCTTCTGCGATGGTGCTTTGCAAAGGTTTGACGACCACGCCTTTGCCCGGTAAATCGGCAGCGAAAGCGGCAGGTGTCGCAATGGATAATGCGAGGATGAGTGTTTTGATGTGTGTCTTATTCTGAGTTGTGCGCATGGTGAACCCTTATTCTTTTTAAGTTTGTGGCTTATGAATACGTAAGAGTGGACTGCGTTGTTTTAGCTTTTGAGAGTTCCCGGCAGCGAACCGCCGGGAAAAATGCAGTGTGTGGATCAGGCTTTTTTGGTGAAAGGCTTCATCACCAGACCGACAGGACCGCGGGTGAACCAGCGGTGACCGCCTTTACTGCGGCTGTCGCGACCCATCGACTGGGTCAGACGGTCGAGGATGATGGCGAGGATTACGATACCCGCACCACCGACCGATGCCAGACCCATGTCCAGACGACCGATACCGCGCAGAACCATCTGACCCAGACCACCCACGGCGATCATCGAGGCGATAACCACCATCGACAGTGCCAGCATCAGCGTCTGGTTAATCCCGGCCATAATGGTCGGCATCGCCAGCGGCAGCTGAACTTTAAACAGCAGCTGACGCGGACTGGAACCAAATGATTTCGCCGCTTCGATCAAATCTTCCGGCACCTGATTGATACCCAGAATGGTCAGACGAACCACTGGCGGCAAGGCGAAGATAATCGTCACCACCACGCCCGGTACGTTACCGATACCAAACAGCATGACGATCGGCACCAGATAAACGAACGCCGGTGTGGTCTGCATGGCATCCAGTAACGGCCTGATAATTTTGGCCGCTTTCTGACTGCGTGCCAGCCATATCCCGAGCGGTAAACCTATCAGAATACAGAAGAACAGCGAGGTCAGAACCAGCGCCAGCGTCACCATCGCCTGTGACCAGGCACCGATCGCGCCGATCAGCACCAGCGAAACCAGCGTGGCAGCACCCATACCGAAACCGGCCATCTGCCATGCAAGCAGGGCAAAGACCAGAATCGCAATCGGTGCTGGCAAAGATTCAAGACCGTGCTGGAAACCGCTCAGGACGAAATCGACCGGGACGCGGATCCCCTGGAAGACAGGGCGGAAGTTACCGACCAGCCAGTCGATCCCTTCGGTGACCCAGCGGTCAAGCGGGATCAACGTGCTGTGAAACGGATCGAGAATATTAAAATGCTGATGCTGTTCAGGTGCGACGCTCAGCCAGTCATTGGTCTGTGCGGCGGCGTGATGCGTGGCATCCGGTGTACTGGTCGCGGCATCGCTGCCACCCCCCCACGGATCACTGCTGCCCGCATCGGCTGGCGCGGCACTGGTTGCGGCATCAGCTTGTGGTGCAACACCGCCACTGGCGTTGTCGGCACTCCACGGATCGACGGACGGATCCAGAGCCTGTGCCTGAGCGGCCTGTGCGTGCTGAGTCATTGTGTTCGTTACGGTTGAAGTGCTCATTCGTTACCCCCTTCTTTGTCCAGAGCCTGAAGCAGCATGGCTTTGGAAATAATGCCGATATAGTTATTGTCCTCATTGATCACCGGTACGGCGCAAGGCGCGGCGGCGACATGAGAAATCAGTTCGCTGAGCGGCATGTCTGCCTGCACGGCTGCCGGAGAATCCAGCAGGGCGCTTTCCAGCGACTGATTGGCTTTCAGCGCGGTTTTCAGGGATTCAATCGACACCACGCCGATGAATTTCTGTCCACGTTCAAGCACATAACCATATTCGCGGTCTTCGTCTTCGAGCAGCTTGAGGGCGGCACGGGGACCAAAACCGGGGGTTTTACGAATAAGCGCGCCGCGACGGCGGGCAATGTCTTTGGCACTGAAGACCTGGCTGATATCAACGCCACGGAAGAAGGTGCGCACATAGTCGTTGGCCGGATTATTCAGAATGTCTTCCGGCGTGCCGACCTGCACCACTTCGCCGCCCTGCATAATGGCGATACGGTCGCCGATGCGCATGGCTTCGTCCAGATCATGGGAAATAAACACGATGGTGCGCTGATGCTGAGCCTGTAGCTTCACCAGCTCATCCTGCATTTCAGTACGAATTAACGGATCGAGTGCCGAGAAGGCTTCATCCATCAGCAGAATGTCAGGGTTGTTGGCCATGGCGCGGGCTAAGCCGACACGCTGGCGCATACCGCCCGACAATTCATCAGGATAAGAGTTGGCATAGTTTTCCAGCCCGACCTGACGCAGGGCGTCAATCGCTTTGGCATTGCGTTCTTCCACCGGCACACCGGCCAGTTCCATACCAAACGCGGTGTTATTCAACACGGTCAGGTGTGGCATCAGCGCAAAGGACTGAAAGACCATACTGATTTTACTGCGGCGCACCTGGCGCAATTTTGCTTCTGAGATTTTGGCGATATCTTCGCCGTCGATCAGGACTTCGCCACGGGTGGGCTCTATCAGACGATTGAGAAGGCGTACCATGGTGGATTTACCGGAACCGGATAACCCCATGATGACGAAAATCTCGCCTTCTTCAATGGCCAGACTGGCATTCTTAACGCCAAGTGAAAGACCGGTTTTCTCAAAAATTTCTTCTTTACCCTTGCCTGCATCGATCATCTTGAAAGCGCGATCCGGGTTTTCGCCAAATACCTTATAAAGATTCTTTACTTCGATTTTAATTGCCATGCAATGTGCATTCCTTGGATATAAATAGCCGTATCGGCTCGATGTCTAGTTTTTGTGTTGGACCGTATAAGATTTTGCCTGTAACAAAATAGTGAACGCTTTATACCCTAACACATCGAAATTCTGAGACAAGTCTCAATGTTTCTGGAGAATATTCGTGTTTGTGTTTCGGGATACGTATTTATGTGTATCTGGCTTGTCTAATTTTGTCTGGATCCACTGACATTTTATGACAATTCCAATTGCTTCATATTGGGCGGTTTTTCGGAGCGTTTAAATTAAACGAATGACTCTGAATATATAGTTATCAGACTGATTTTAATGATTTTTTATTGTTTTGATTTTGTCGGGTTTTTATCATTAATAATTGCAGGGAATTTAACCGGATAATGTGAATTTCTGCAGTGTATTTTACAGGTGTAAATAGTGATTTCGGCGCGGGGGATGAACGGTGAATTTACCGGTTGTCTGAAAGAGGAGATTGAGTTGATATAACGGCATGATTCAGCGGGAAGGAGGGTAATTTGCCGGTGCGGGCACCGGCGATGGTTGCGAAATTCGTCACACAAAACAGAGAGAATTCAGCCTCAGGCCTCAGAATTTTTCGTGACGGCTATTTTCCGGTAGAGGCGGCGGGGATGGCCGATATTTCCGTACTGCATCTCGACACCGATAAAGCCAATTTCTACGCAATATTCCAGATAACGACGGCCTGTCGTTTTGCTGATCCCGACTTCCTCAACGACCTCTTCAACCGACCAGCTGACGTCCGGTTTCGCGGTAAACACGCGCTGAACCAGTTCGAGTGTATTGGGCTCGATCCCTTTGGCTGAAGGGGCTGCCGGTGTATCGCTGGCGGGCAGATTGAACAACTTATCCAGGGCCCGCTGATCGACCACTTTCACATTACGCAGCGTTTGCACCAGTTGCATAAAACGTTCCAGTGAACTTTGCAGCCGGTGGAAAGACACCGGTTTGATAATGTAATCGAACGCGCCGCTGCGCATCGCCTGACTACAGGTTTGCATATCGCTGGCCGCGGTAATGAAAATCACCGAGCAATCGAAGCTTTTCAGTAGCGGACTGTTGATTAAATCCACACCCTGACCGTCCGGCAAATAGTTATCGAGCAGAATCAGCCGTGGTTCATGCAGGCGCAGCAATGAGCGCGCCTGTTCCAGCGTGGCGGCGATGCCCACAACACGCAGATTGAAATTTTGCTCGATAAAATCGCGGTGCAGACCGGCCAGATGCGGCTCGTCTTCCACAATCACGACGTCGAGTGCGCTACTGTTATTCATGGTTCTGTCCTGTTAAAGCGTCAGCCGGATACGGGATAAAGACTGAAAATATCGTACCTTGCGGCGTGTTGTCTGAGATTTCGATGCTGCCGCCGGCCTGACGGACATATCCGGCCACCAGATAAAGTCCGATACCATGTTCTGCGCCGGTCGCGTCATGGTCGCCTGAGGGCTTGCTCGTCACGCCCTGTTCAAACAGACGAGGTTTCAGGTCATCATCCACGCCGCTGCCCTGATCGGCGACTTCAATCAGCAGCTCCTGATTCCTGTCTGAAATATACAGTTCGACTGGCGCAGAAGGCATCAGCGCTTTGAGCGTGGCATCCACAGCGTTATCCAGCAGATTACCGACCACCGACATCAGCTCGGTTTCAGTGATAGCCGCCGGAATGCGGGTGAGCTGGCAGGCGGGATCGAAACTGAGTTCAACGCCTTTTTCGCGTGCACTGACATATTTCCCTAACAGCAAGCCGCAAAGTGCCGGCGAGGTAAATCGCGCCGAAACGAAATCCAGCACTGCCTGCGCGCCTTCCGACTGCGCCTGAATATAGTGCATCGCATCGTCGTAACGCTGCATTTGCAGCAAACCGGCCAGTGTCGCGGTCCAGTTCAGCTGTTCGTGGCGCATGATCCGCAGATTGTCCGCGTAGCGTTTTACCTGACTCAGCTGGCTGCTCAGTGTATTAATGTCATTTTTATCGCGGAAACTGAACACCCAGCCGCTTTCTTTGCCCGGTTCCAGTTCTATCGGGACGCGGTTGACGATCACCTGTCTCTGATTCAGTACCGTAATCTGATCGTGCTGGCTATTATTTTCACTGATACCGCTTTGTGTGAAGAAAGTGGGCGGCGTCTCAAGCACTTCCGCCAGCGGTTTACCCAGCAGTTCATTTTCTGGCTGATGGATATCAAGCAACTCGCGTGCGGCACGGTTGATGGAAATCAGCTGCTTTTGGGCATTGACCGCGAATACGCCTTCGTACATGGCTTCCAGTAACGCTTTTTGCTGGCGAACCAGCAGCGCGATATCTTTGGGTTCCAGCCAGAACATCTGTTTTTTGACGTTGCGGGTAAACATCCACGAAAAAATAAACAGCAGTAATAAAAGAAGCAAACCGTATAAAGCAGCCTGGGCCAGACGATGGCCATTAATATTATCAATATAAGAGGTGAGGTAGCCGACGGAGACAATACCGATAACCCGATTATCCTCATCCAGGATTGGCGCTTTACTGCGCAATGACACACCGATGCCGCCTTGCCGCACAGAAATAATGGTTTTACCCGCCAGCACCCCGGCGTTATCTCCGCCAATCATCGGCAGGTCGATCCGCTCCGGCGATTGTGAATGATAAAGATGCAGCTCACGGGTATCGCCGATGACGATATAACTGGCATCGCTTTTATCGCTTAAAGGCTGGATAAGTCGGGCGATCCCGGCGATATCCCGCGCCTGAACCTTCTGCGCCAGTCCAGGCATCAGCGCGATTTCACTGGCCTGAACGCGTGCGCGCTGGCCGAGGTCGTGATGCAACTGACGATCGATGATATGAAATAAAATAGCGCCCAGCAGTGCCAGCAATAGGCAGGAAAATACCACCAGAGATAAAAAGAGTTTTACCTGAAAAGGCATTCGGAGTTTCATACGGCCTGCAGTAAGATTAATGTAAAGACATACATTGAATAAGCGTACCACGGGTCAGCAGGGGCGGTAATCGGGCAAAGACAGAGTTGTGAACAGGCAATATAAATACCGGTAAATTCACTCAGTGATTACAAGGGTAATAGGGTTTTTTACTACTAATCTGATAATCCTTATAAATCAAATAGCATTAACTCCATAAACACCATAACAACCTTAATCCCTGCGGTTTTAATTTGAACAAACTCACATCCGGCTGACATGCTGTTTTCTTATGCTCAGAACATCAATAAGAAAAGTATTTATAAGAAAGAGGCAATGTCATGAGCACAACCGACGATTCCTACATCGCAGTCAAAGAAAAGAAAACCTCCGGGCTTTCAGCCAGGCAAAAATGGTGGCACATTCTTGATAACTACAAGATAGGCATTATCCCGCTGCCTTTCTTCCTGCTTGCCGGTGTGCTGATCCTGCTCGACTGTCTGAACGGTAAATTACCCAGCGACATTGTGGTGATGGTTGCCACACTGGCCTTCTTTGGTTTTGCCTGTGGCGAATTCGGCAAACGCTTACCCGTCGTCGGCAAACTCGGTGCGGCGGCGATTTGCGCCACCTTTATTCCTTCGGCGATGGTGCATTACGGTTTGCTGCCGGATGTCGTGGTGGATTCCACGGTCAAATTCTATAAATCTACCAATATTCTGTATCTCTACATTTGCTGCATTATCGTCGGCAGCATCATGAGCATGAACCGTCAGGTGCTGATCCAGGGCTTTATGCGCATTTTCGTGCCGATGCTGTGTGGCGAAGTGGTCGGGATGATCGCCGGTATGGCGATGGGCACCGTCTTAGGTTTACCGCCGATGCAAACTTTCTTCTTCCTCATCCTGCCGATCATGGCCGGTGGCGTGGGGGAGGGCGCGATCCCGCTGTCGATGGGGTATGCGACCATTCTGCATATGGAGCAGGGGGTGGCACTGGGACGGATTCTGCCGATCGTGATGCTGGGCGGTCTGACGGCGATTGTGCTGGCGGGTGTGCTAAATCAGCTGGGGAAACGCTACCCGCACCTGACCGGCGAAGGTCAGCTGATGCCGTCGAAAAAAGGTGAACTGGGCAGCGGGACTGACGAGTTCGAAGGGAATCCGGGCGTGAATGCGCTGGCCTGTGGCGCGCTGCTGGCGATCCTGCTTTACATGGTCGGGATGCTCGGCCAGAAATGGATCGGCCTGCCTGCACCGGTCGGCATGTTATTCGCGGCAGTACTGGTAAAACTGGCGAATGGCATTTCACCGACCATTCAGCACGGCTCGATGACGGTATATAAATTCTTCCGCACCGCAGTGACCTATCCGGTGCTGTTCGCGGTGGGCGTGGCGATTACGCCGTGGCAGGAACTGATCAACGCCTTTACCGTACAAAACCTGCTGGTGATCGTGACTACCGTGCTGGCGCTGGTCGGCACCGGTTTCTACGTTGGCAAGAAAATCGGTATGCATCCGATTGATGTGGCGATTGTTTCCTGCTGCCAGAGCGGACAGGGCGGTACCGGTGACGTGGCGATTCTGACTTCCGGTAACCGTATGACGCTGATGCCTTTCGCGCAAATCGCTACCCGCATCGGTGGTGCAATCAACGTATCAGTCGGATTATTTGTGCTGGCGAAATTCTTTTCATAATCCCCGTAACAGCCCCTTTCTCCGAAGGGGCTGGTTTCACTGAGAAAAATCCGCAGTCCAAAAGTGGACGAAAAATAGCCGGATTATTTCACTTTACCTGGTTATTATTTGCGCACTCAGCGACGAGTCACCCGCCCCGAGAGCCGGTTACCACGTAAGGAAGAGCACTATTTTTTAACGAAAGAATCCACGCATGTTCCGTATTAAATCACTTATTTCTGCCTTACTGATTCTTGTCACCGGTTTATTCAGCATCCACTCCTTTGCTTTTGATTTGCCCAAAGAATTTGAGTCTGTGGATACTTATACATTTTTCCACAGCGGCCGTTTTGATGGACAAGGTTCCGCCGTGACTGCGGTAAACAGGGGCAACTCAGAAAATATCAAAAACGCCCTGCTGGCTGAATATCCGCGCTGGAAAGGGACGCATTACCGCTGGGGCGGATCCACGCACAAAGGCGTCGATTGTTCGGCGCTGATGCAACATCTTTTCCGGGATTCCCTGCAAAAAAGTCTGCCGAGAACCACGTTTCAGCAAATCAGGAACGGCAGAAAAGTGAGTAAAAATAACCTGAAACCGGGGGATTTAGTCTTTTTCAAAACGTCGCCTGGCGATCGTCATGTCGGTGTGTATGTCGGGGATCATCAGTTTATTCATGCCTCGAAAATTGAAGGCGTTACGATTTCATCACTGGATAATCAGTACTGGGTCGATCATTACGAAACAGCGCGCCGTCTGGTATTAATCAGCTGATCAGCACAAGCTTTAATAAATAATTCTCTTTTTAATGTTATGAATTTTCAGGATTAAATTCACGATTAATTAATGCTTTATAATCTATTAATTAGAAGCATGTTTTAGTGTTGTATATAATCGCTTTTCATTTTTTGTTTAATACAATATTCCAGGATTAAGATTTTTATGCAATCTGTCATTCATCGCCGTATTACCAGGACGCTCGCGTTAGTTATTTTAGCGGGGGGGTTACTCTCCGGGTGTGATTCAAAAACTGTTGGGGAAAAAGAAGTGAAATTCGTAAATATTGAACAAGTCGTCAATGAGTCAGGTCTTGCCGCCAAACAAAAAACGCATCTCGAAGCGGTCTACAAGAGCCTTCAGGGCACGGCTAAACAAGCGGAAGAACTCTATAAAACAATGACGCCAGAAAAAGCTGCACAGGTTCGTCAGGCTGATACTAAGGCGCTGAATGCTCAATGGCAGGTGCAGATGCAAGCGGCACGTCAGGTTGTTGCCGATCAGGTTAAAAAGACTGCGGAACAATACCGTATTGCACATAAAATTGGCGCGATTCTCCCTGCCCAAACCACAGTGAGTTATTCGAAAGATTTAGATATTAGTGCTGATCTGGCGGCTCAGTTGAAAACTGAAAAAGTGACTTTTGGTGAAATGCCAACATTAACAACGAAAGTGCCAGCACAGCCAGCGGCTAAAAAACCGGAAGCCAAAAAATAATTCCGTTGTTTTTGCAGTCTCTGTGTTCTTTACCCTTTCCTCAGAGTCTGAATTAACGTTTTAATTTCTTAGCATTAATTCAGACTCTGATCTTTAGGGTGCTACTTATCTGACGAAGCCTGCCACAGATTTAATTCGCCATCTGCCACATGTTTATCAATCGCTGCAAGTTCTTCTGCGGTGAAACGCAGATTGTCCAGCGCCCTGACGTTTTCATCCAGTTGTTCAGGACGGCTGGCGCCAATCAGCACTGACGTCACGCGGTTGTCTTTCAGCAGCCAGCTCAGCGCCATCTGCGCCATCGTCTGCCCGCGCTGTTGCGCCATTTCATTGAGCAACCGCAGGCTGTTCAAGTTTTCCTCTGACAGCATTTTGGCATTCAGCCCGCGCACTTTATTCCCTTCCACCTGCATCCGCGAACCCTCCGGAATACCGTTGAGGTATTTGCCGGTCAGCAGCCCCTGTGCCAGCGGTGTAAAGGCAATGCAGCCCGCGCCGTTTTGTTCCAGCGTATCCAGCAAACCGCTCTTATCGACCCAGCGGTTCAGCAGATTGTAAGAAGGCTGATGGATAAGCAGCGGCACTTTCAGCTCGCGCAACAGTGCAGCCATTTTCTGCGTACGTTCCGGCGAATAAGACGAAATCCCGACATACAACGCTTTGCCACTTTGCACGGCGTAAGCCAGCGCTGCTGCAGTTTCTTCCATCGGCGTTTCCTCATCCACGCGATGAGAATAGAAGATATCAATGTAATCCAGCCCCATACGTTGCAGGCTTTGATCAAGGCTTGCCAGCAGATATTTGCGTGAACCGCCGGAGCCGTACGGGCCTGGCCACATGTCATAACCGGCTTTGGTCGAGATGATCAGCTCATCGCGGTACGGGGCGAAATCCTGCTTCAGCAATCTGCCAAAATTCTCTTCGGCTGAACCCGGAGGCGGGCCGTAGTTATTCGCCAGATCAAAATGAGTGATGCCTAAATCAAAAGCTTTATGCAGTAATGCGCGCTGAGATTCCAGCTGGCTGACATGGCCGAAGCTGTGCCAGAGGCCAAGAGACAGAGCAGGGAGTTTTAAACCGCTCTGACCGCAGCGGCGGAATTGCATGGTTTCATAGCGGGAGGGTAAGGCCGTGTAAGGCATGATGTTTCCTTCTTTGTTTCCTCGTCATATTTCAAGCTGCAGGTGCGTTGGCTGCGCTTACTCACTCTGGTCACATAGTTATCTATGCTCCCAGCATGAGCAAGCTTGCCGCCTGCCTGCAACTCGAACTATTTAGAGGAAGTAGGGTTATTTTTGAAACACTGTTTTTATTGTAACCCTTGAAGAAATAACGGCAACATCAGAAATCCCAGTCCTCGTCTTCGGTGTTGACGGCTTTACCGATCACATACGACGATCCGGATCCTGAGAAGAAGTCGTGGTTTTCGTCGGCGTTTGGCGATAATGCGGAAAGGATCGCCGGATTCACATCGGCCATGCTGGCCGGGAACAGGGCTTCGTAGCCGAGATTCATCAGCGCTTTGTTGGCGTTGTAATGCAGGAATTTCTTCACGTCTTCGCTCCAGCCTACGCCGTCGTACAGTTCTTCGGTGTAGCGGATCTCGTTGTCGTATAAGTCCTGAATCAGATCAAACGCCTGCTCCTTGATCTGACGCTGGCGCTCTTCGCTTTCCAGTGCCAGTGCTTTCTGGAATTTATAGCCGATGTAGTAACCGTGAACCGCCTCATCGCGAATGATCAGGCGGATCAGATCAGCAGTGTTGGTCAGCTTGGCGCGGCTCGACCAGTACATCGGCAGATAGAAGCCGGAATAGAACAGGAACGATTCGAGGAACACGCTGGCGACTTTCTTCATCAGCGGATCTTCGCCGTCGTAATACGACAAAATGATCGCCGCTTTATTTTGCAGCGCGACGTTTTCCTCGCTCCAGCGGTAGGCTTCGTCGACATCAACGGTGGCACACAGCGTCGAGAAAATCGAGCTGTAAGAACGCGCATGCACCGCTTCCATAAAGCAGATATTCGAGTAAACCGCTTCTTCGTGTGGCGTCACCGCGTCTTTCATCAGCGTCGGCGCGCCGACCACGTTTTGCACGGTGTCGAGCAGCGTCAGGCCGGTAAACACGCGGATCGTCAGCTGTTTCTCCTGCGCACTCAGCGTCGCCCACGACGGAATATCGTTCGACAACGGCACCTTTTCAGGCAGCCAGAAATTCGACGTCAGACGGTTCCACACTTCCAGATCTTTATCGTCCTGGATTTTGTTCCAGTTGATGGCTTTGCTGACCGGTTGCGGTACTAACAATTGTTTTACTGCGCTCATCTTTTAAGTCCTTTCAATCGGTTACAGCGTGCAGGAAACGCAGCCCTGAACTTCGGTGCCTTCCAGCGCCATCTGGCGCAGACGGATGTAATAAATGGTTTTGATGCCTTTGCGCCAGGCGTAAATCTGCGCTTTGTTAATGTCGCGCGTGGAGGCGGTATCGCGGAAGAACAACGTTAAAGACAACCCCTGATCGACGTGCTGCGTGGCTTCGGCATAGGTATCAATGATTTTTTCCGGACCGATTTCGTAGGCATCCTGGTAGTAATCCAGATTGTCATTGGTCATAAACGCCGCCGGATAATAGACACGACCAATCTTGCCCTCTTTGCGGATTTCCACGCGGGACACAATCGGGTGAATACTCGACGTCGAATTATTAATGTAAGAAATAGAACCGGTCGGCGGCACTGCCTGCAAATTCTGGTTATACAGACCATGTTGCATTACGGAATCTTTCAGCGCGGCCCAGTTTGCGGTGGTCGGAATAGCAATCCCGGCGTCAGCAAACAGTTCCCGCACACGGTCGGTTTTCGGCTGCCATTTCGCCGCCAGTGCGTCATCGACATATTTGTCAAAATACGCGCCGCTGGCGTAGGTGGAATCTTTGAAACCTTTAAACGACTGCTGGCGCTCGATGGCGATCTGATTCGATGCGCGGATCGCATGGTAAGCCACGGTGCAGAAATAGATGTTGGTGAAGTCCAGACCTTCTGCCGAGCCGTAGTAAATACGTTCGCGGCACAGATAACCGTGCAGATTCATCTGGCCGAGACCGATGGCGTGCGAATCCTGATTCCCCTGATCGATAGACGGCACCGAACGGATGTGGCTCATGTCAGAGACGGCCGTGAGCGCGCGAACCGCCATTTCCACGGTATTGCCGAAATCCGGTGAATCCATCGCCGAGGCGATATTCAGGGAGCCGAGGTTACAGGAAATGTCTTTGCCAATTTCCTGATACGAGAGGTCTTCGCCGTAGATCGTCGGCGAATTCACCTGCAAAATCTCCGAACACAGGTTGCTCATATTGATGCGCCCTTTGATCGGGTTGGCGCGGTTGACCGTATCTTCAAACATCATGTACGGATAGCCGGATTCGAACTGAATCTCTGCCAGCACCTGGAAGAATTCACGGGCGTTGATTTTGCTTTTGTGGATGCGTTTGTCATTCACCATCTCGCGGTACTTCTCGCTGATGCTGATTTCAGACATCGGCACGCCGTACACCTTCTCGACGTGATACGGCGAGAACAGGTACATATCTTCGTTGTTCTTCGCCAGTTCGAAGGTGATGTCCGGAATGACCACACCGAGCGACAGCGTTTTAATACGGATTTTTTCGTCGGCGTTTTCGCGTTTGGTGTCGAGGAAACGCAGAATATCCGGGTGATGGGCGTTCAGATATACCGCGCCCGCACCCTGACGCGCACCGAGCTGATTGGCGTAAGAGAAGGCATCTTCCAGCATCTTCATGATTGGAATGACGCCGGAAGACTGGTTTTCGATGCGCTTAATCGGCGCGCCTACTTCGCGGATATTGGTCAGCATAAACGCCACGCCGCCGCCACGTTTGGAGAGCTGTAACGCCGAATTCACCGAACGTCCGATGGATTCCATGTTGTCTTCAATGCGCAACAGGAAGCACGATACCAGTTCGCCGCGCTGTTTTTTTCCGCAGTTGAGGAATGTCGGCGTAGCCGGCTGGAAGCGGCCGGAAATAATCTCATCGACAAAATGGCGGGCGAGCTGAATATCGCCGCGTGCAAGTGTCATCGCCACCATGCACACGCGATCTTCATAACGCTCAAGGTAGCGTTTGCCGTCGAAAGTTTTCAGCGTGTAACTGGTGTAATACTTGAATGCACCCAGGAAAGTCTGGAAGCGGAATTTTTTGGCGTATGCCCGTTTGAATAACCCTTTAATATCGTCAAAAGCGTACTGATCCAGCACGTCGGCTTCGTAATAGCCTTCTTCCACCAGATAACGCAGTTTCTCCGCCAGATTATGGAAAAATACCGTGTTCTGATTGACGTGTTGCAGGAAGTATTGGCGCGCGGCCAGCCGGTCTTTATCAAACTGGATCTGGCCGTTAGCATCGAACAGATTCAGCATCGCGTTAAGCGCGTGATAGTCCGGGCTGCTGGTACCGGGGTCGGTGATTGCTAGTTCTGTCGCTGCCAAAATTCTGTTACTCCCTGTCTGACCTTTGCAACGTCTTCCGGCGTTCCCAGCAACTCAAAGCGGTACAGGTAAGGAACCTGACACTTCTGGGAAATAATATCGCCGGCAATGCAATACGCTGCGCCGAAGTTGGTGTTGCCGGCCGCGATAACGCCGCGGATGAGCGAACGGTTATGTTCATCGTTCAGAAAACGGATCACCTGGGTCGGCACCGCGCCTTTGGCCGATCCGCCGCCGTAGCTCGGCACCACCAAAATGTACGGTAAGTCCACGCGCAATTTTTCAGGCTGACGATCTGTCGGGATGCGGATCGCCGGCAATCCCGTTCTGCCGACGAAGCGATGGGTGTTTTCTGAACTGCTGGAAAAATAGACCAACGGATTCATCCGCAGGCCCTCAGTATGCGTTCTGAAGCTGGCGCAGGGCGCTGATTTTGTCCGGACGGAAACCAGACCAGTGGTCGTCACCGGCCACAATCACCGGAACCTGCTGATAACCCATCGCACGAACCTGCCCGAGAGCCTGCTCATCCTGAGTCAAATCCACAACTTCGTAAGCGATGCCTTGTTTATCGAATGCACGGTAAGTCGCGTTGCACTGGACACAGTCTGGTTTACTGTAAATAATAATGCTCATGATTCGTATTTCCATCTGGTAAGAAATCAGAGACAATTTTTGCCTGCCCGCTGTGCGGCTGTTTCAGCCGGGGGAAAGGCGCGAGAGTCGGTGCCATCTTGGCGTTCCGATGGAATGAATACTAGATGTGGTGATTTAAATTTTCAACCACACAATATGTAGATTTTCTATATTTGCTTATTGCTAAATCGGCAAAGCCCGCAGGAAGCGGGCTGGAGAGGAAAAACTTTTTTAGTTCAATTTTTAAGCGGTCAGATTACTGGCGCATACCCACGGCGAGACGGTTAAACGCATTCATCAGACCGATAGCGAAGGTCAGTTCCGAGATTTCCACATCGCTGAATTGCGCTTTCAGCGGTTCAAAGGCGTCATCCGGTGCGCCGGTGGCGGCAATCAGAGTGAGTGATTCAGCCCAGGCCAGCGCCGCGCGTTCACGCTCTGAATACGCATGACTGACCTGCCAGCCCGCCAGCTGATCCAGTTTGGTCTGTGCGACATCCATTTTGCGCAACGCTTTAGAGTGCATATCCAGGCAATAGGCGCAGCCGTTAATTTGCGAAACACGCAGGAATGCCAGCTCGATAATCACGTTATCCAGCGGACCGTTTTCCAGCGCGCTGAGCGCCGCTTTCATCGGTTCCATCACCGAAGAAGACAGGGAATAGTAAGGCAGGCGAAGTGCAGTCATGATGATTTCCTCTGGGATTTATGGGAGTAAACAGTGACGCACCGTGCGTCTCAATGACCGCTACTTTACGCCTCGCATGGTCTATACTACAGGGCCATAAAATACATATTTAAACAGGTCATGATGCGCGGCTTCAGTCTTTCCTTTCAGCTCGATCCCCGGCACAAAGCACCGCTTTACCGCCAGATATATCAGCGGATTAAACAGGCGATCATGGCAGGGCAGCTTAAACGCGACAGCCGGGTGCCTTCGGTGCGGGCGCTGGCCAGTGAACTTGGCGTCGCACGTGCCACGGTGGAAAATGCCTATGGCCTGCTGATGGCGGAAGGATTTCTGCAAAGTCGCGGACAGGCCGGAACCGTGGTTAGCGCACCGGAGAGTTTATCCGCACCCTCGCCAACACCGGTCAGAAAAGACGCCGTACGTAAGCCCATCAACCCGATGCTGCCTTCTGTTTCTTCCCTTCCTTTTCAGCTCGGGCTTCCGGCGCTGGATGCGTTCCCGCGTGCTATCTGGTCGCGCATTGTCTCAAGGCAAATCCGTCACACCAGCATGAATGATTTAGGCCATCCGCCGCTGGCGGGTACGGATGCTTTACGCCACGCCATTGCCCGCTATCTGCAACTTTCCCGCGGATTTACCTGCCGCCCGGAACAGATATTTATCTGCGGAGGCTATGCGCCGGTGCTGGATTTGATCATCGGCAGTCTGCTGCAACCGGGCGACGGCGTCTGGCTGGAAGACCCGGGTTATCCGGTCACGCAGGCGTTTTTCCGCGCGGCAGGGGCGGTTGCTATGGCAGTGAACGTTGATGATGAGGGCATGAATGTGCCGCAGGCAGTGGCGCATTTTCCTCATGCTCGTTTTGCCGTGGTGACGCCCGCCCACCAAAGCCCGACTGGCGTGACCATGAGTTTAGCGCGGCGCATGGCGCTGCTCGGCTGGGCGGCGAAACAGCAGGCATGGATTATCGAAGATGATTACGACAGCGAGTTCCGTTATCACGGGCAGCCGCTGCCTTCTCTGAAAAGCCTGGATACACAGGGAAGGGTGATTTACGCCGGAACATTCAGCAAAGTGATGTTTCCGGCGCTACGCTGCGGCTACGTGGTGGTGCCTGAAAGTCTGGTTGAAAAAATCGAGGCGTATTGCCCGCTGCGAATTTGCGGCACGCCGCCTTTGGTGCAAAGCAGCATTGCGGAATTCATCGAACAGGGGCATTTCTACCGGCATCTGAAACGGATGCGCCAGCTTTATGCCGAACGCCGTGGTTATCTCGAACAGGCGCTGACGGCGCAGTTTCCGGCCGGGGTGTTACGCGTGAATCAGCAGGTCGGCGGGATCCAGTTATCCGCCAGCCTGAATACCCGTCTGGATGATGCGCTGATCGCCAAAAATGCCCGTGAACAGGGGCTGGCGGTGCAGGCGCTGTCCGACTGGCAGGTTGAGCGGCGTGAGCGTGGCGAAGCGTTACGCCCGAACGGTTTGCTGATGGGGTTTCCTAATATCAGCTCACAGGAGCAGGCGGACGCACTTGTTCAGCGGCTGGCGCAGGTGATGGCGGGTAGCTGCTGATCAATGCGGCATCCGTCTGGCGACGAGCGTGAATTTATAATCATCTGTGCGGAAGGTATTGCGGCTGAATTCAAATACCGTGCCGTCCGCCAGAAATCCTTTCGAGATCTTCTGCAAAATCGGCTGATCCGCCGCTACACCCAGCAGCGACACCATCTCTTTGGTCGGCATCAATGGAATAATTTCCTGCTCGCTGCGGTCAATCACCAGATGTTTGACGTTCTCCATCCAGGCATATTTCGACCCTTGCATCACTTCGTAGGTCAGATCAGGAAACAGATCCAGCGGCATCCAGGTTTCTTCCAGTGTGACGGGCTTGCTGACAATAAAGCGTAACCGTTTGATGTAATACACCCGAGCCTGTTCAGATAATGCCAGCGCTTCGGCGATACCGATCGGCGGCTTCACCACGGAGAATGCCAGCACTTCGCTGTGGGACGGCATATCCAGAGGCTGTAACTTCTCATCAAAGCTGGTCAGCTGATAAATATCGTAATTGACCTTTGCTTCCTTCACGTAAGTTCCACTGCCCTGAATGCTTTCCAGCACATCCTGTTCAACCAGCAGCTTAATCGCTTGCCGTACCGTCACCCGGCTGACGCCAAACTGCTCACGCAGTCGCAATTCCGTTGGCAGGGCGTCGCCTGATTTGATTTCTCCGCGCTGGATTTGATCGCGGATCTGCGCAGCGATCTGGCGGTAAAGTGGCTGATTACTCACGTTTCAGGTTCCTTTAGAGCAGTTTGGGAAGAGTGTAGCAGTTCGTCCGTCCCGGCAAAAACAATACAACTGAACGAAAAATCTTCTATCTGGATCACATTCAGTCCATGTCTCTTTGTTGTTTAATACAAATACAAATACAATACAACAATAATACAAATATTGATTTTTCATCGATTCAGACAGGACAACTTTATGGATCTGACATTACTGACCTCACCCGAACTGATACATCTCAACACCACTTTTTCCAGCCGCGAACAGGCGATCGCTTTTCTTGTTCAGCGGCTTGATCAGCAGGGGATCCTTAATCATGCGCAGGATTTCCTGCATGCAGTTTCTGAACGCGAAGCTGAAGGCCCGACAGCGCTGGGCGAAGGGCTGGCCGTTCCGCACGGTAAATCTGCCAGTGTGAAGCGCGCCGCTTTTGCGCTGGCGACACTCGGGCAACCGCTGCTCTGGCAGGGTGTGGATGGCGATGAGCCGGTGAATATGATCTTCCTGCTGGCGATCCCTGAAGCCGAAGCGGGATCGACTCATATGCAGTTACTGACGGAGCTGACTACACGGCTGGTGGATGATGAAACCCGTGCTGCGTTGCTGGCGTCGCGCGATGCGCAGGAGGTTCTGGCATTGCTGCGGGAAGAGTCTGCGCCGGAAACTCAGGAGCCACAGGCTTTGCCTGAAGATACCCCGCTGGTGGTCTGCGTGACCGCCTGTCCGGCAGGCATCGCCCACACTTATATGGCGGCTGAATATCTGGAAAAGGCGGCTAAAAAATTGGGTATTCGGGTACATGTTGAAAAGCAGGGCGCCAACGGCATTGAGGATCCGATCACTGCAGCTCAGTGTGATCGCGCCGTGGCCTGTGTGTTCGCCGCCGAAGTGGCAGTCAAAGACAGTCAGCGTTTCAACGGCATCCCGTGCATTCAGGTACCGGTGGCAGAACCGATCCGCCATGCTGAAGCAGTACTGCAACAGGCACTGGCGATGCAGCGTAAACCCGGCGAAACCCTGGATTCTGCGCTGGTTAAGCCGCCGAAAAACAGCGTGAAGGCAGATTTAAAGCAGGCGTTGCTGAGCGGGATTTCCTTTGCCGTACCGCTGATCGTGGCCGGGGGCTCGGTGCTGGCGGTGACTGTGCTGATCGCGCAACTGTTTGGCTGGCAGGAACTTTACGCGCAAAAAGAGTCGTGGCTGTGGATGTACCGCCAGCTTGGCGGCGGGATGTTGGGCATTCTGATGGTGCCGGTATTGTCGGCTTACACGGCGTATTCGCTGGCGGATAAACCGGCGCTGACGCCGGGCTTTGCTGCCGGGCTGTGCGCCAACATGATCGGTGCAGGGTTTCTGGGTGGTGTGGCGGGCGGACTGATTGCCGGTTACGTCATGCGCTGGGTGAAAAAACACGTCCGACTGAGTGCCAGTTTCAACGGCTTCCTGATGTTTTATCTTTATCCCGTACTCGGCACGCTGGTTACCGGCAGCATCATGCTTTTTGTGATTGGTGAACCCGTCGCATGGCTCAACAGCAGCCTGACCGCATGGCTGAACGGATTATCCGGCAGTAACGCGATTGTGCTTGGTGCGCTGATTGCCTTCATGTGCTCCTTTGATCTGGGCGGGCCGATCAACAAAGCGGCCTACGCTTTTTGTCTTGGTGCGATGGCAAACGGCGTTTACGGTCCGTACGCCATATTCGGTGCCACCAAAATGGTTTCGGCTTTCACCGTGACCGCGTCAACCCTGCTCGCGCCTCACCTGTTCAAATCCTTTGAAGTCGAAACCGGAAAATCTACCTGGCTGCTCGGTCTGGCAGGGATCACCGAAGGGGCGATCCCGATGGCGATTGAAGATCCGCTGCGCGTTATCGGCTCCTTCCTGACCGGATCGGTCGTCACTGGTGCGATCGTCGGTGCGGCAGGGATCGGCCTTTCCACGCCGGGTGCGGGCATTTTCTCCATGTTTCTGCTGCACGACGGCGGTTTAGGCGGCTGGCAGGCGGCGGCTGTCTGGCTGGGCGCGGCGCTGGCGGGCACGGTGATTTCCACGGCGGTTTTGCTGAGCTGGCGGGGCTACGCCGTACGCCGCGGGCAGTTCTCCGGTGACACGCCTTCTTCTTAAACACCCCCATTTATTCACATTGCGCCCTGCCTTGCAGGGCATGAAAGGAAAGATTCTATGACAATTTCCCGCGTTCATCTGACGCCGCATATGCACTGGGATCGCGAATGGTATTTCACCACCGAAGCCTCGCGGATCCTGCTGGTTAACAACATGGCGGAGATCCTCGAGCGTCTGGAGAATGATCCCGACTATCCGTTTTACGTGATGGACGGACAGACGGCGATCCTCGAAGATTATTTTGCGGTTTGCCCGGAAAATCGCGCGCGCGTGAAGGCGCTGGTCGAAGCCGGAAAGCTGATCATCGGCCCGTGGTATACGCAGACCGACACGATGGTGGTCAGCGGCGAGTCCATCCTGCGTAATTTGCTGTACGGCATGCGTGATTGCCGTGAGTTTGGGGAGCCTATGAAAATCGGCTATCTGCCGGATTCATTCAGCATGTCTTCGCAACTTCCGCACATCTTTAATGGTTTTGGCCTGCAACATGCCATGTTCTGGCGCGGATGCTCGGAACGTCACGGGACGGATAAAACCGAATTCCGCTGGCAAAGTAATGACGGCAGTGAGGTCACCGCGCAGGTGCTGCCGCTGGGTTACGCCATTGGCAAATACTTACCGGAAGATGAAGAGGCGTTGCGCGAACGACTGGATAAATACCTGCCGGTGCTGGAAGCCGCATCGCTGACCGGCGATATCCTGCTGCCCAACGGCCATGACCAGATGCCGCTCCAGCAAAATATCTTTACCATCATGGAGATACTGCGCAGGATTTACCCGCAGCGCAGTTTTCAGCTCAGCCGTTTTGAAGACATTTTTCGACGTATCGACGCCATCAAACCGCAGCTGGCGCTGCTGCGCGGAGAATTTAATGACGGCAAATACATGCGCGTTCACCGCACCATTTCCTCGACCCGCATGGACATCAAACAGGCCAATGCAGCGACTGAGAATAAAATTGTCAATGTGCTTGAGCCGTTGTGTTCCATTGCCTGGCGCTTAGGTTTTGATTATCACCACGGCCTGATCGAAAAAATGTGGAAGGAAATCATGAAGAACCACGCGCACGACAGCATCGGTTGCTGTTGCAGTGACAAGGTTCATCAGGAAATTATGTCGCGCTTTATTCTTGCCGACGACATGGCCGAAAACCTCATTCAGTTCACGCTGCGTAAAATCATCGACAACCTGCAACCCGACGGGCACACCGCTGACCGGCTGGCGCTGTTTAATTTCTCGCTGCATCCGCGTCAGGAAACCATCAATACCACTTTAAGGATCCGTGCCTCATCTTTCAGCCTGACCGATGATCAGGGTCATGTTGTACCGTATTTCATCCGTGAAGCGCGGGAGATCGACCCAGGGCTGGTGGACAGGCAAATTGTGCATTACGGCAATTACGATCCGTTTATGGAGTACGACATCCAGCTTTGCGCCACGCTGCCGGCGATGGGTTACGTGACGTTAAACGTCACGCCGCACCAGCCGGGGATTTTGCTGCCTGCGCCGCAGGGAGAAGACGCGCTGGAAAACGATTATTACCGTGTGACGGTCAACCCGAACGGCACGCTGGATATTCTCGATAAGCAGACGTTCCGCCGCTATCAGCAGGTTCTGGAACTGGAAAACGGTTCTGACGATGGCGATGAATATGATTATTCTCCGGCGCGTGATGAGTGGCGGCTGACCTCTGGCGCGCTAAAGGCAGACGTGAGTTATCAGCATCAGCCGTGGCAAAGTACGGCGACCATTTCGTTGAAAATGCCGCTGCCGCGCACGCTGGAAGATCGTGCAATGCGCGTTCTCAACAGTGAAATCCCCGTGACTGTCAACGTGACGCTGGCGAAGAACAGCCGCCGGATAGAGATCGAAATGGCGCTGGAAAACCACGCAGAAGACCACCGCCTGCGGGTGCTGATCCCCACTCCCTTTGCCAGCCAGACGGTGGTTGCAGACAATCAGTTCGGTTGCATCACCCGTCCTGTGGACGACGCGTCAATGAAAAACTGGGAAGCAGAAGGCTGGAAAGAAGCGCCGGTGCCGGTGTGGCAACTGATGAATTTTGCGGCATTGCAGGACGGCCATCAGGGGCTGGCGCTGTTTACCGAAGGGTTACGCGAGTTTGAAGTGGTGGGTGAGCAGCGCGATACCTTCGCCCTGACGCTGTTCCGCGCCGTGGGTGTACTCGGTAAAGAGAATCTCCTGCTGCGCCCGGGGCGTCCTTCCGGTATTAAAATGCCGACACCTGATTCCCAAATGCCCGGCCAACAGGTGTATCGTTTTGCGCTGTTCGGTTTCAGCGGCGATCATATTCAGGCCAGCGTGATGCAACATGCGCGTGATTATCTGACGCCGGTGCGTACCTACAACAAAATACCGTATGACGCGATGAAGCTGAACCTGACCAATAATAAAACGCCATCTCGCTTCAGTCTGATGCAGAAATGTATTTCGGGTTCGGTGCTGAGTGTACTGAAAAAAGCCGAAGATGAAGAGGCGCTGATTGTGCGGGTTTATAACCCGTCGGAAACACAAAGTCTGCAAGACAGCCTGCAGGTGAATGCACGGGTCCAGGGATGGCAGGAAGTCAGAATGGATGAAATAGCGGTGAACACCGAAAATAGTTGCGGGCAAATGGGCGAATTTAAACCCTGTCAGTCGAAATCGTTCCGCATTTGTTTTTAAACTAACCCTGCAGAAATAGAAAACGGAGCCCGAAGGCTCCGTCGTCTTTTTAGCAATTGCGCGGCAATGAGGGAGCCACGCGGATGTTTCAGCTTTTTAAGGCATATTCCCGACACAGGAGTGAAACATCACAAATTGCCTTTTTTGTCAGCGACGCCCCAGCAGGACACCGATAACAATACCGATTGCCGCACCGGCACCGACGCCATACCACGGATTATCTTTCACATAATCGTTGGCTGTAGCCGCAGCATCACGTGCCTGCTGGCTGATTTTATCAGTGTTAAAACGTGCGCGTGTATCACGCAGAACGCCCTGTGCTTTGCTGCGCAGTTTATCCAATTCATCCTTGGATTTATCGCCTGCAGACTGAAGCACTTCATCCAGCGTGTCCGCCAGCAGGGTTACGTCCTGATTGATATTTTTTTCTACTTTGTCTGTTTTCTTAAACATTCCGTCTCTCCTTGTGTGACTGTTGAATTAAGCATAGACCATAATGTTGTACCGGATGGTTCTTTAAGGACAAAGGACTGTGATTATCGGCCTTTTCAGACCATGACGCTGTGGTAACAAGTCAGGCGTGGCGCGGGATGGCGTGACGCGGCTCGGATTTCTCTGCAAAACAAAATTCACGTTACAGCCAATAACATTTTTACCCCGTTCAGAGGCTAAAACCTGTTTATACTGTTGATTCCACTCTCAGTGATCTCATTTTCGGGTCCGCCCATGTCTTTAAGTACGCTTCGTTCTAACGCTCTGCTCAATAAACGCATCTTGTCGTTCATGCTGTTTACCTTCGTTGTCTATCTGACCATCGGCTTACCGCTCGCCGTCTTGCCGGGCTTTGTGCATAACACGCTGGGATACAATTCGGTGCTGGCCGGACTGGTGATCAGCGTTCAGTATTTTTCGACGCTGATCAGCCGTCCGCATGCAGGCCGTTACGCGGATATGCTTGGGCCGAAACGGGTGGTGATTTTTGGTCTGATTTGCTGCGGGATGAGTGGCGTATTTTACGCGATTGCTTTCTGGTTTGCCGCTTATCCATTGGCGAGCCTGCTATTGCTTTGTCTGGGGCGTGTTTTCTTAGGGGTAGGCGAAAGCTTCGGGAGCACCGGAACGACCTTGTGGGGAATTGGCGCGGTGGGTGCGAAACATACAGCGCGGGTGATTTCGTGGAACGGCGTGGCCACTTATGGCGCGATGGCGGTCGGCGCGCCGCTCGGCGTGTTGCTCAACCACGCTTACGGGCTGATGGGGGTAGCAGTGCTGATTATTGTCGCTGCAGCATTTGCGGCCATTATGGCCTGCATGAAAGCGGCGATTTCTGTCACCGCCGGCAAGCGTATCGCCTTCAAAGCGGTGGTCGGGCGCATCTGGCTTTACGGACTGGGCCTGGGTTTTGGCACCATCGGCTTTGGTGTTATCGCCACCTTTATTACCCTTTACTACGCCGATAAAGGCTGGAGCGGGGCGGCGTTCACGCTCACTTTATTCAGCCTGGGATTTGTGGGCGCGCGTCTGATTTTCGGCAATATGATCAACCGCTTTGGCGGCCTGCGGGTTTCACTGGTTTCGTTTGTGTTTGAAGTGGCGGGGCTGCTGATGATCTGGCTGGGGCATGATCCGCTTTCTGTGCAGGCAGGCGCATTCCTGACCGGTTCCGGCTTCTCGCTGATTTTCCCAGCGCTGGGTGTGGAGGCGGTAAAACAGGTGCCCCCGCAAAATCAGGGCACGGCACTGGGGCTGTATTCCGCATTTCTGGATCTGGGGTTGGGCATCACCGGACCGGTTGCCGGACTGATTATTTCGCATCTGGGCACGCCCTCTATTTATCTGGCGGCTGCTTTTATGGTCGTCATCGCCTGGTTACTGACCCTCAAAATATGGCTGCAAAACTCGCGCCAGACTCAGGCTGAATAACCATTATAGCGGTAAGGTTGTTGCGTTTAGATAAATCCTAAATGCGCCAAAATTTGGGATAAACGCATTGTCTGGCAGAGTTATTGCGGTAAGGTCGCCTTGCGGTTAAAGAAGCGAGGAGCAACCATGTATTTACGGCCAGATGAAGTGGCACGCGTTTTAGAAACATCAGGGTTTGAACGCGATTTTGTTGATGATAAAGCTTACGGTTACCGCCGGGGCGAGCATTATGTGTATGTAAACCGGGAAGCGCGGTTTGGCCGGACTGCCCTGGTAATACACCCGGCGCTGAAAGAGCGCAGTGAACGATTTGCAGAACCGACGGCATCTTTTCGCAGCAGCGATGCGTACAAGAATTTTCCGCTGGATGTTTCCAGCGATAACGAAACCTATTATGGAATTTGCCACGGTTTCAGTTCGCGTCAGATATTGGCGAGCTATCTGGATAACGTATTCAGATAACCGGTCAGGTCGCGCTGATAAGAAAAAGCCGCTGAATCAGCGGCTTTTTTGCGTCTATACCAGATGGATCTGGTTATAAGTCTGATTGTAGTCGCGGCGGAACTGCGCCAGTTCGAAGGGTTCGATATCCAGTTCGGCAAAATAGAACAGCGCCAGCTCTGCATGTTCGCTGCTTAACTGTGGCGGCAAATGCGCGCGCACCAGAATATTACGCCAGCGGACAATATTTTCTTCTGAAGCATCTTTAATAAAGGTCTGATAAATAAACACAACGTAGGCTGCTTTGCGGATTTCTTCGGCATAGCCACCGCTGATTGAGCGGATAAACATCTGGCTCTGACGTTTGCCCATTTCAAGCAACATAGAATCGATATAAACCGGCTTAATTTTCAACAAACTGGCGAGAGACGCGTTAGCTTTACGGGTGTCTGCCGTCATAAACCAATAACCCACAATAAAAACCACAACAATTGCAGCAAGCATAATCCATATCATTCTGGACTCTGGCCTCCGGCCTTTTCTGGCGAGATGTGAAAGGTGCATGCAACACCCGATGTGGGGAGTTTATCTGCTAATGACAGGAAATACGTGAAGGAGTGACAAAGAATTTGCGCCTGCTTCGCAGAATGTCATTGTAAGGTCATGGGATATTGATTAAATCAGATAAAAAGCGCGAACCATTAAAGGAGTGACGGATGGCCAGAAACATTGAAATTAAAGCCAGAATTGATGATTTTTCAGCGATGTATGAAAAACTTGCGCTGCTTGCCGACGGACTGCCGGACATCATTGATCAGGACGATACCTTTTTTATCTGCCCGCACGGACGTCTGAAATTGCGCACTTTTGCGCCCGACCGGGGCGAGCTGATTTTCTATCAGCGTCCGGATCAGGCAGGCCCGAAAACCAGTTTTTACCAGCTAACTGAAACTCAGGATCCGGACAGCCTGCGTGAAACTCTCACGCTTGCTTACGGCGTTTCCGGGCGGGTCATTAAACAGCGGACGTTATTCATGACCGGCCAGACTCGTTTGCATCTCGATCGGGTAAAACATCTGGGGGATTATCTCGAGTTTGAAGTGGTGCTGGATGAGGAAGAAACACCGGAACAGGGCATTGCGATTGCTGAGGATTTACTGGAAAAGTTAGGTGTCGAGCGGCAGGAACTGGTCGATCAGGCTTATGTCGATTTGCTCAATGCCAAAGGCAAACACCATCAGGATTGAAATCATATTGCCGCCTGCCGGTTAACGAAGCAGGCAAGAAGGCGGCAATATGGCAACGTTACTTTGTTTCTTCCAGCGAATACGGCAAAGGCTGAATGTTCAGCTGGCTGGTGGCGTCTTCACGCACCCGCAGATTAGCCTCAGCTTCCAGATCGTTGTTCAGTACAGCCTGAACCCAAAGTGTGCCGTCGCTGAGCTGAACTGCCGCCAGGATGGTACCGGTACGACGCCAGTTCTCGCCGAGTTGCAATTCAAGGTCATCTGACGGAGCGGGTACTTTGCTCGCTTTGCCGGACAACCAGTAAAGTGCGCGTTTATTGGCGCCACGGTATTTCGCCCGCGCCACCATCTCCTGACCGGCGTAGCAGCCCTTGGTAAAGCTGATGCCGTCGAGCGCCTGAATGTTGGTCGCCTGCGGAATAAACTGCACGGCATTTGGCGTATCAATCACCGGGAAACCGGCTTCGATATCGAGCGCCAGCCATTGCTGGCTGTCGTTGCGCTGCGCCTGTTCGCCTAATTCTTCGACCACCTGACGGGCTTTTTCCGGGCTGGTCACAATCAGATAACGCTCTGCCGGCAGGGAGAAATGCAGCAGGGTGGTTTCATCCTGTTGCACGACCTGTTGATCTGCCGTTGGTAATGTTGAAAAGAGACCTGTCAGCGCGGCGCTGGCCTGAAAACCTGCCACGCCGAGCAATACAACGTCGTCGTCAGCCGTGAACGTCACTTTTGAGAACACCGCGTATTTCTTCATTTCGGTTAACTGAGTGTCGCGCAAATTGCGACGCTCAATAAACGACATACCGTCGCCACGTTTGAACAGACGAAGGTTGCTCCACATTTTTCCTTTCGCGTCACAATGCGCGCAAAGAACGTGGCTGTCGGCTGCCAGCGCATCGACATCCACAGTGACCTGACCTTGCAGGTACTTCATGGTATCTGCGCCGGTCATGCTCACCAGCGCCCAGTCTTCCAGAGAGATCAACGTCAGCGGCAGATGAGAGGACGCTGAAGGTTTTTGCGGTGGAAAGGGAAATTCGTTAGCCATTTTCTAATCCCGGTCAATGAAATGTGACTGATGCCTCATGGTAAAAGAGCCCACCCGCTTTGAAAACAGTTATTGGTGCCTTTTACGGGAAGCCTTCCAGAGAATGTAAAACATACGACAGGTTTACAGCAGGTTTTACGGCACATCACGTAGATTGACAAAACAGGGCACTGAAAAGTTACGTTGCATGACGTGCCGCTGGTAGAATCATCGCAGACATAAAGAAACTCACGTTCTGTATCCCAACAAAGAGCCTTGTTATGGAAAGCAAAAATCAACTGGATATTAATAACCGTTCCCGAGTTCACTGGGCCTGCCGCCGCGGTATGCGCGAGCTGGATATTTCTATCATGCCGTTTTTCGAGCATGAATATGATTCGCTGAGTGAGGCCGATAAAGAGGTGTTTGTCCGCCTGCTGACCTGCGATGACCCCGATCTGTTCAACTGGCTGATGAATCACGGCGAGCCGGACGATACCGAATTACAACGCATGGTCGCCCTTATTCAGACGCGAAACAAAGCCCGTGGCCCTGTGGCGATGTGACCTGAGGGTGTCCTGGCGCAGTCAGCTTTTCTCACTGGGATGTTACGGTGCGGTGATGCTGCTGATTTTGCTGGCACCCTGGCCTGCGGGTTACTGGCCTGTCTGGATGACGCTGCTGTTGCTGGTGCTGTTTGAGTGCATTCGCAGTCAGCGGCGTATCACGGCACGTACTGGTGAAATTGTTCTGACTGATGATTACCGTCTGTTGTGGCGCGGTCATGAATGGCAGATTAAACACCCGGTGTGGATGATAAGCCACGGTGCGTTGCTTTCATTGCGTCGGGAGAAGCTCAAAGGCGGTCTGGCGCAGGCAATGCGCAGCTCAAGACAACGTTTGTGGCTGGCCTCTGACAGCATGAGTCAGGAAGAGTGGCGGCATTTGCGCCAGATATTGCTGAATACTCATCCGCGGAGCCCGGCAGAACCGGGCTGAAATCGGGTTGATGTTGCGGCGCAGGCATTGCGGATGGCGAAGCGTTACAGCAGGGCGTCCATTTCCAGCAGGATTTGCTCGCACCACTGTTGCAGGCGCTCTTCGGTGAGATCAAACTGATTCACATCGTCGAGTGCCAGTCCGACGAAATGTTTGCCATCGGCAGTCAGCGGTTTCGGGCTGGTAAATTCAAAGCCTTCAGTCGGCCAGAAACCGATAAAGCGAACACCCAGCGGCACCAGTTGATGGTAAAGCATCCCTAATGCGTCGAGGAACCATTCGCCGTAGCCTAGCTGGTCACCCATACCGTACATGGCAACAATTTTGCCGCGTAATTTAAGCGTAGGAAGTTGATTCCAGACGGCTTCCCAGTCTTCCTGAATTTCGCCAAAATCCCATGTCGGGATGCCGAGGATCAGGATGCTGTAGTCTTCCATCACATCAGGATCAACATCTTTAATATTATGCAAATCAACCAGTTCTTCGCCCAGAATGTCGCGAATTTTTTCCGCCGCCATTTCGGTGTAACAGGTGCTGGAACCGTAAAAAAGTCCGATTTTCATGCTTGTTGCCATAACGTCATAAGAATACGAATGGCAGGGAGTGTAGCAGATTTGGATGCATGAAAGGCATAATGGCTGGCGCAGTATGTGCTCAGGAAACAGGAGTCGGAATGCCAAAACAAGATAATGAGAACACTCAGGATGTGACCTCTGAGCAGGCTCTGCAAGCATTGAATCAGGCGGATCTAAGCCTGACAGAACAGTTTCTGGATATGCTGTGGATTGAGCGAAATCTCGCTGAAAATACGCTCTCGTCTTACCGGCAGGATCTGAAATCCCTGCTGGGCTGGCTGCATCACAATAAGACCGATTTGCTGCATGTCAGTGCGGAAGATTTGCAGTCTTTCCTTTCCGAACGCATTGAAGGTGGTTACAAAGCCACCAGTTCAGCACGGTTGCTCAGTGCGATGCGCCGTTTGTTCCAGTATATGAACCGCGAATCTGTACGTCAGGATGATCCGACGGCCTTGCTGTCTTCGCCAAAATTACCGCAGCGGCTGCCGAAAGATCTCAGTGAAGCGCAGGTCGATGCGTTGCTGGCTTCGCCAAGCGTGGATGTCCCCCTGGAATTGCGCGACAAAGCAATGCTGGAGCTGTTGTATGCCACCGGTTTGCGTGTTTCCGAGCTGGTCGGGCTGACGCTCAGTGACCTGAGCTTGCGACAGGGCGTGGTGCGGGTTATCGGTAAAGGGAATAAAGAACGTCTGGTGCCGATGGGCGAGGAAGCGGTGTACTGGATCGAGAATTATTTCGAGCACGGCAGGCCGTGGCTGCTTAACGGTCAGTCGCTGGATGTCGTCTTCCCTAGTACCCGCGCGCAACAAATGACGCGTCAGACATTCTGGCATCGTATCAAACACTATGCGATCCTTGCGGGCATTGATGCGGAACGTTTGTCACCCCACGTTCTGCGCCACGCTTTCGCCACCCACTTACTTAACCACGGTGCGGATCTGCGCGTGGTGCAAATGTTGTTAGGTCACAGTGACTTATCAACCACTCAAATTTATACCCATGTAGCGACTGAACGACTCAAACAGCTACATCAACAACATCATCCCCGCGCGTAACCCGCCGGAGAGAAAGGACGACATGATGAAAAAAGGTTTACTGCTGCTGACATTCCTGACTGCGTGTATGAGCTCCGCGGTCCATGCTGACGATGCAGCAATCAAAGCCACGCTTGGCAAACTGGGTATGAGTAATGCCGAGATTCAGTCTACGCCGGTGAAAGGGCTGAGCGCTGTTTCCACCGACAGCGGGACGATTTATATCACCGAAGATGGTAAGCATGTTTTGCAGGGGCCGATGTATGACGTCAGCGGCACTCATCCGGTCAACGTGACCAACAAAGCGCTGGTGAAAAAGCTGGATGCGCTGCAAAACGAGATGATCATCTACAAAGCCAAAAACGAAAAACATGTGATTACGGTGTTTACCGACATCACCTGCGGCTATTGCCACAAACTGCATCAGCAGATGCAAGAATATAACGATCTCGGTATTACCGTGCGTTATCTGGCCTTCCCGCGTCAGGGGCTGAACTCCAAAACCGAGAAAGACATGCAGTCGATCTGGTGTACAGGCAACCGCAAAACCAGTTTTGATGCGGCAATGCGGGGTGATGACATCACTTCAGCGACCTGCAAAACCAGCGATATAGCGAAACACTTTGAGCTGGGCGTGCAGTTTGGCGTCACCGGCACTCCTGCTGTGGTGCTGGAAGACGGTACCTTGATCCCTGGCTATCAGCCGCCAAAAGAAATGGCCGCCATGCTCAATCAGCAGGATCCTTCACATAAAACAGGTGGTTGATTTTTCGTGACCTTGCAGACCCAACTTCGCCGCCGTGAGGCGGCGACTGGCGTGGAACTTCCCGCCGATCTTTCTCCTTTGTTGCGCCGGTTATATCTCGCCCGGGGCGTGAAAGAAAGTCAGGAACTTGAGCGCAGCGTGCGCGGTATGCTGCCTTATCAGCAACTCGACGGCATTGATACTGCGGTCGCTCTGTTGCAAAAAGCACTGGCTGAACGTCTGCGTATTATTATCGTCGGTGATTTTGATGCCGATGGCGCAACCAGCACCGCGCTCACTTTGCTCTCTTTGCGCAGCATGGGCTGCGGGAATCTGGATTATCTTGTACCGAACCGTTTTGAAGACGGTTACGGCTTAAGCCCGGAAGTCGTCGAACAGGCCGCCGCCCGCGGCGCAGAGCTGATCCTGACTGTTGATAACGGAATTTCCTCTCATGCAGGTGTAGCGCTTGCCCATGAAAAAGGCATTCAGGTGCTGGTCACTGACCACCACTTGCCGGGCGAAACCTTGCCGGATGCCGAAGCGATCATAAACCCGAATCTGGTCGGCTGCGAGTTTCCGTCTAAATCGCTGGCAGGCGTCGGCGTGGCGTTCTATCTGATGCTGGCGCTGCGCAGTGCTTTACGTGACGGTGGCTGGTTCGAGCAAAATGGTTTAGCTATTCCAAATCTGGCGGAACATCTGGATCTGGTGGCGCTTGGTACAGTGGCGGACGTCGTGCCGCTTGATGCCAACAACCGCATCATGGTGTATCAGGGGCTTAACCGTATCCGTGCCGGAAAATGCCGCGCAGGTATCCGCGCGCTGCTCGAAGTGGCGGGGCGCGAAGCCCGCACATTGTGCGCCAGTGATTTAGGTTTTGCGCTCGGACCACGGCTCAATGCCGCCGGCCGTCTTGATGATATGTCGGTTGGCGTTGCTCTTTTACTCAGTGAGGACATCGGTCAGGCACGCGCGCTGGCCAGTGATCTGGATGCGCTGAACCAGACCCGACGTGAAATAGAGCAGGGCATGCAGGTTGAAGCGCTGGCGCTTTGTGACAAACTTGAACGCAGCACCGACGCGCTGCCTTTCGGACTGGCGATGTACCATCCGGAATGGCATCAGGGTGTGGTCGGTATTCTGGCATCCCGTCTGAAAGAGCGGTTTAATCGCCCGGTGATTGCATTCGCACCGGCGGGTGAAGGCATTCTTAAAGGTTCGGGTCGTTCGATTGCCGGTTTGCATATGCGCGATGCGCTGGAACGTCTCGATACGCTTAATCCCGGTCTGATGATGAAATTTGGCGGACATGCGATGGCTGCCGGTTTGTCGCTGGAAAAAAGCAAGTTCGACGAGTTCCGCGACAAGTTCGCCGAACTCGTCGGCGAATGGCTGGATCCTTCGCATCTGGAAGGTGTGGTGTGGTCGGATGGTGAGCTGTCGGCCCGTGAACTGACGATTGATACGGCTGAAATGCTGCGTGATGGCGGCCCGTGGGGGCAGGCGTTCCCGGAACCGACGTTTGACGGTACGTTCCGCATTCTGCAACAGAAACTGCTGAAAGAACGTCATCTCAAACTGATGATTGAGCCCATTGGCGGAGGTCCTCTGCTCGACGGTATCGCCTTTAATATCGATCCGACCTTCTGGCCGGACAGCAGTATCCGCGAAGTGCAGCTGGCGTACCGGCTGGATATCAATGAATTTCGGGGAAATCGTAGCGTTCAGTTGATCATCGAACATTTATGGCCGAAATAAGCGATTTTCACCCGCAATAAACCCTGCAAAAAAACGGCTCCTTGCTATAAAAAGACCGCTAATTCCGTTAGAATCGGCGGTTCGAATGGCATTGGGCCAACTCCGAATCTAACGTAAGACGCGAAAAATCATGTTTGAAATTAATCCGGTTAAGAACCGCATTCAGGACCTGTCCGAGCGGACAGTCGTTCTTCGGGGGTATCTTTGACTATGATGCCAAGAAAGAACGCCTCGAAGAAGTAAACGCCGAGCTTGAACAGCCGGACGTCTGGAACGAGCCAGAACGCGCACAGGCGCTGGGCAAAGAACGTTCCTCTCTGGAAGCTATTGTTGAAACCATCGATGAGTTATTGCAGGGCGCGGAAGATGTGACCGGCCTGCTGGAACTGGCTGTTGAAGCCGACGATGAAGACACGTTCAACGAAACAGTCGCCGAACTCGATGTACTGACCGCCAAACTGGAACAGCTGGAATTCCGCCGCATGTTCTCCGGCGAATACGACAATGCCAGCTGCTACCTCGATATCCAGGCGGGTTCCGGTGGTACGGAAGCGCAGGACTGGGCGAGTATGCTGCTGCGTATGTATTTGCGCTGGGCAGAAGCCAAAGGTTTCAAAACTGAAGTTATCGAAGAATCTGACGGTGAAGTGGCAGGGCTTAAATCCGCGACCATCAAGATCATCGGTGATTACGCGTTCGGCTGGCTGCGTACAGAAACCGGCGTTCATCGCCTGGTGCGTAAGAGCCCGTTCGACTCCGGTGGCCGTCGTCATACGTCTTTCAGTTCCGCGTTTGTGTATCCGGAAGTGGATGACGATATCGAAATCGAAATTAACCCTGCCGACCTGCGTATCGACGTATACCGCGCGTCCGGTGCAGGTGGTCAGCACGTCAACAAAACGGAATCTGCGGTACGTATTACCCACCTTCCGACCAACATTGTGACTCAGTGTCAGAACGACCGCTCCCAGCATAAAAACAAAGATCAGGCCATGAAGCAGATGCGTGCGAAGCTTTATGAGTATGAGATGCAAAAGAAAAATGCGGACAAACAGCAGCTGGAAGACAACAAGTCTGACATCGGCTGGGGCAGCCAGATTCGTTCTTACGTGCTGGACGATTCCCGTATCAAAGATTTACGCACGGGCGTCGAAACGCGAAATACGCAGGCCGTACTGGATGGCGACCTGGATAAATTCATTGAGGCAAGTTTGAAAGCCGGGTTATGAGGAACCAAAATGTCTGAGCAACAACCAGCAGCGCAAAGCGCAGAAAACGTACCAGATCTTAACAACGAGCTGAAATCTCGTCGTGAGAAGCTGGCTTTACTGCGCGAATCCGGTATCGCTTTCCCTAACGATTTCCGTCGTGACAGCATCTCTGATGAATTGCATGCGAAATATGGCGAAAAGACCAACGAAGAACTGGAAGCATTAAACATCGAAGTCACCGTCGGTGGCCGTATGATGACCCGCCGTATCATGGGCAAGGCCTCTTTCGTGACCCTGCAAGATGTCGGTGGCCGTATCCAGCTTTACGTTGCGCGTGATGACCTCGCTGAAGGCATCTACAACGAGCAATTCAAGAAATGGGATCTGGGCGATATTCTGGGCGCGACCGGTAAACTGTTCAAAACCAAGACCGGCGAACTGTCGATCCATTGTTCTGAACTGCGTCTGCTGACCAAAGCACTGCGTCCGTTGCCGGATAAATTCCATGGCTTGCAGGATCAGGAAGCGCGTTACCGTCAGCGTTATCTCGACCTGATCGCTAACGAAGATTCCCGTAAGACCTTCAAAATCCGTTCTCAGATCATGTCTGGCATCCGCAGCTTCATGGTGGAAAACGGCTTCATTGAAGTCGAAACCCCGATGATGCAGGTGATCCCTGGTGGCGCAGCGGCACGTCCGTTCATCACCCACCACAATGCCCTCGACATCGACATGTACCTGCGTATCGCGCCGGAACTGTATCTGAAGCGTCTGGTTGTCGGTGGTTTCGATCGCGTATTCGAAATCAACCGTAATTTCCGTAACGAAGGCGTTTCTCCGCGTCACAACCCAGAGTTCACCATGATGGAACTCTACATGGCGTACGCGGATTACAAAGACCTGATCGTTCTGACTGAAACCCTGTTCCGCACGCTGACTGAATCCGTGCTGGGCAGCAGCGTTGTGCAGTACGGCGACCAGACTTTCGATTTCGGCAAGCCGTTCGCCAAGCTGACTATGCGTGAAGCGATCTGCAAATACCGTCCTGAAACCAACGTTGCTGATCTCGACGATCTGGCTAAAGCGACCGCTATCGCAGAATCTATCGGCATCAAAATCGAGAAGAGTTGGGGTCTGGGCCGTATCGTGACCGAAATCTTCGAAGAAACCGCTGAAGCACAGCTGATCCAGCCAACCTTCATTACCGAGTACCCGGCAGAAGTTTCTCCGCTGGCGCGCCGTAATGACGAGAACCCGGAAATCACTGACCGTTTCGAATTCTTCATCGGCGGCCGTGAAATCGGTAACGGCTTCTCTGAGCTGAACGATGCAGAAGATCAGGCACAGCGCTTTGCTGACCAGGTTTCTGCGAAAGATGCTGGCGACGACGAAGCGATGTTCTACGACGAAGACTACGTGACAGCGCTGGAACACGGCCTGCCACCGACTGCCGGTCTGGGCATTGGTATCGACCGTATGGTTATGCTGTTCACCAACAGCCACACCATCCGCGACGTGATCCTGTTCCCGGCAATGCGTCCGCAGACACAGAAATAAGTTTCTCAGAAACAACAAAAGGGCGCTCCGGCGCCCTTTTTCATGTTGCAGATCACGTCATATGCTAACTGCTTAAAACTCCAGCGCTTATCCGCAATCACGCCTTGCTCCGCCGTCGTAACCGGTTATAATGCCAGTCGCACACCGATGCGGGTGTAGTTCAATGGTAGAACGGCAGCTTCCCAAGCTGCATACGAGGGTTCGATTCCCTTCACCCGCTCCAAAAGCTTCTTCCTCAAATCTGTTCAATACCCCAAAAAATTCACTACCCAATCCCGATTATTCGTATTTCCTGTACGTCGTTTCTGCATGTCTAAATTTTGAACTCAAAAGTTTAAAAACGATGCAAATCAGCTGCATACCCTGCTAAGGGGAGGGTTGGGGTGGGGTATTAAGGTCAGATCGCAATGCGGAAACATCCACTGTTTTAGGGTTTGCTAAACCCCCTCCCGGCCTCCCTTCGCAGGGGGAGGAGCACACCTGCAATCCCTGCAACTCCTTGCAAACCATTAAATTTATCTGGAATCATCACCTCAATTTCGTTCTTAGCCACTTGGTTTAGTCACGCGCTTTACGCTATAGTCGCGTCGCTGCGGCAAAATCCGCAGCCGGGCGTGAGAACTCGAAATCTACTGGAAAACAGCACAGTTTTATTGTGCGCAACTATCAGTTCAGAATGGAGTTCTCAATGAATCTACATCAGTTCGCAATCTATTTACCTTTCCCCCATTCCCCTGTGATCCTGACCACAGGAGCACAAACTCATGAATAATCAAGACTGGCATCAGGCAGATATTATTGCGGCGTTACGCAAGAAGGGCACGACATTGGCGGCGGTATCACGTGCGGCAGGGCTAAGTTCTTCGACGCTATCGAACGCGCTTTCACGTCCGTGGCCGAAAGGGGAAATACTGATTGGTCAGGCTATTGGCGTGCATCCTGCGGTGATCTGGCCGAGCCGTTATTACGACCCGAAAACACATCAGTTAATTGAACGCCGTACACGAAATCATTAGGTGCAAATTATTGAGCGGGCGGGCATCAGTAATGATGGTCATCCCGCCCGCTCGTTTAAACCAACAGCAATTACTTATTCTTCACCTGCAATCCGCGCGGCAGATTGTTGTTATCCACCTGCGGTAAACCGGTAGAAGCAGAAGAGGTGAGTAAGCCTGTCTCAACGTAGTTTTGCAGTTTCTCGCGGGTATCGGTGATATCCAGGTTACGCATGGTCAGCTGACCAATACGGTCATCTGGTGAGAACACAGAATCGCCTTTTTCCATGGTCAGACGCTCTGGTTTGTAAGTCAGGTTCTCAGACACCGTGTTCATGATGGTGTAGTCGTTGCCGCGACGCAGTTCCAGCGTCACTTCACCGGTGATTTCGCTGGCGACCCAACGCTGAGCCGAGTCACGCAGCATCAGAGCTTGTGGATCGAACCAACGGCCCTGATACAGCAGACGACCCAGCACGCGGCCATTCGCATGGTATTGCTCGATGGTGTCTTCGTTATGAATACCGGTCAGCAGACGCTCGTAAGCGATGTGTAGCAGCGCCATTCCCGGAGCTTCGTAGATGCCACGGCTTTTGGCTTCGATAATACGGTTTTCAATCTGGTCGCTCATACCCAAACCATGACGGCCACCGATGCGGTTGGCCTCCATCATCAGCTCAACGCTGTCGTCAAAAGTCACGCCGTTCAGTGCAACCGGATAACCGCGTTCAAAACGGACAACCACTTCTTCCGCTTTCACGACCACGTTCTCATCCCAGAATTTCACGCCCATAATCGGATTAACGATTTTGACGCCGGAATCGAGGAATTCCAGATCTTTGGCTTCGTGCGTCGCGCCCAGCATGTTGGAGTCGGTGGAGTAGGCTTTCTCGGTCGACATTTTGTAATCGAAACCGGACTGAATCATGAATTCGGACATCTCATGACGGCCGCCGAGTTCATCGATAAAGTCGGTATCCAGCCACGGTTTATAAATCTTCAGTTCAGCATTGGTCAGCAGGCCGTACCGATAGAAACGCTCGATATCGTTACCTTTGTACGTGCTGCCGTCACCCCAGATATTCACGCCGTCTTCTTTCATCGCAGCAACCAGCATGGTGCCGGTCACAGCACGACCCAGCGGGGTGGTGTTGAAATAAGTTACACCTGCGGTAGTGTTGTGGAATGCGCCACATTGAATGGCGGCAATGCCTTCGGCTACCAGTTGTTTACGGCAATCAATCAGGCGGGCTTTCTCTGCACCGTATTCCATCGCTTTACGCGGAATGGCATCGTAATCTTCTTCATCAGGCTGACCCAGGTTGGCCGTGTACGCATAAGGGATGGCCCCTTTTTTCTGCATCCACAGCAGCGCTGCGCTGGTGTCCAGACCGCCGGAGAAAGCGATACCCACACGCTGATTAATAGGAAGGTGCTTGAGAATAGTTGTCATCGATTAAATCCTGTATTAATTAGGTCTGTCTGCTAAAGGTTTCAATGCCTATATTGATAACGCAAAACCGGGGTCAGGTAAAAGGGATTTTGCATATTTATGTAAATTTTATCGCATAACTATCTACATTGTCATGTTGGTTAAGAGATGCTTTATTCAATCTCGTTCAGCATTTGGCCATACCCACGAATGTCCTCACATCCCCTCAAGCGGCAACATATTCAGCGGTTTCACTTCCCGCAGGACAAACGAGGTTTGCATCTCTTTAATCCCCGGTAATCGCCGCACCACTTCCATTGCGAAGCTGGAGAAACTGTCGAGATCTTTCGCCACCACCTGCAACAGAAAATCGGTATCACCGGCAATCGCGTAGCAGGCGATAACCGCAGGCAATGCGCCAACTTCCTGCTCAAAGCGCCGGGCATCTTCCTCGCTGTGGCTGTCGATTTTCACCCGGATAAAAGCCAGCAATCCAAGACCAATCTTTTTCCGGTCGATGTTCGCCTGATAACCGGTTATTACACCGCTGTCCTCCAGCTGTTTCATGCGCCGCCAGCAGGGAGAGGCAGCCATGCCCACTTTTTCCGCCAGCTCCTGATTGGTCATTCTGCCTGAACTCTGTAGTTGTTTAAGAATGCGAAGGTCTGCCGGTGACATTTCAGATACGGACATAATCTGCCTTTTAAATGTGATTATTAGAAAGGGATAACCAGATTAGGGCATTTTACCGCGCAAAAAGAAAGCACCTTTCAGTGTCTCAACGCTATCCTTTTTGCCATCAATAATGATGAAAAGGGCGGACAAAATGGCAGATAACCTGCGGGTGGCAATTATCCTCAATCCCGAACTTCCACCGGGATTACTGGCGAACACGGCAGGCGTAATTGGCATCGGATTAGCAGCAAAATTTCCGATGCTGGCGGGCAGTTCGCTGACCGATGCGAAGGGCGTCAAGACCGATTCCATCTCCAGGACTCCGCTGCCCATATTGCAGGCAACGCCGGACCATATTAAGGCATTAATGTTTAAAGCACTCGATGCCGCAGGTGAGCGCAGCGTGGTGCCGTTCCCGGCATTTGCGCGCACGATGCATCAGTTCGAGCAATACGAAATGACATTTCCGCTGCGGGATTTGTACGATGAAGTGCTGGATGGCGTGGGTCTGGTCGGGCCGGAAAAATGGATTAAGTCCCTGACAGGGAATCTGAAGTTATTGCGTTAATTATTTGAATATTCAGACATAAAAAAACCGGCAGATGTGCCGGTTTTTCTTTTCAGGTCTCGGTATCAGTTCGTCGCTTTCAGTTGCGGATAGCGTTTGAAAATTGTCAGGCACCAGACGAACGCGATGCAGCCGATCAGCCCGCCGGCGTAGCCGACGTTGCTCATTTCCAGATGCAGACTCACCTGATTACCGATCAGCGCGCCCGCACCAATACCGATGTTATAGATGCCGGAAAGCAGCGCCATCGAAACGTCCGTGGCATCGGTCGCCAGCGCCAGTACGCGGACCTGCATCGCCAGGCCGATAATCATCATTGCCAGCCCCCAGATCACACAAAGCACTGAAATGGCGACAGGATTCATCACCGCCACAAATAACAGCAACATGCTTAGAGTGACCAGCAAGATCGGGCCGCTGAGCATAGCCGCCGGGAAGCGATTGCCGAGCACGCTGAAGGCGATGCTGCCGAGGATGCCTGCGCCGCCAAAAATCAGCAGCAGGAAGGTGGTGAAGTTTTCACCCATATTCGCGACGGTCTGGATAAATGGCTCGATGTAGCTGTACGCCGTGTAGTGAGCAGTCACTATCAGCGCAGTCAGAAGGTACATGCCGACCAGCGCCGGACGACGGAACAGCATCGGTACACTTTTAAGTGAACCGGTATGTTCGCTGGGTAACGGCGGCAACAGTTTGATCAGGCAAATCAGCGTCAGCAGCGCAACGATGCCGATGCTCATAAAGGTGGTGCGCCAGCCGAGATATTGTCCGATCAGACGCCCCAGCGGTAAGCCCAGTACCATCGCCAGCGCGGTGCCGGTAGCTAACATACTGAGTGCCTGCGTTTTTTTACCGGCAGGAGCAACGCGGATCGCCAGCGACGCGGTAATCGACCAGAAAATCGCGTGGGCCAGGGCGATGCCGACGCGCGAGGCGACCAGACTCCAGAAATCCCAGGCCACAACCGAAAGAATATGGCTGGCGATGAATATCACAAAGATGACGATCAGTAATCGTTTTCGCTCAACATTGCGGGTCAGCAGCATCAGCGGCAGTGACATCAGCGCCACAACCCAGGCGTAGATGGTCAGCATCAGCCCGACCTGAGCCGTCTTCATGTTGAAACTGGCGGCGATGTCGGAAAGTAATCCGACAGGCACGAATTCAGTGGTGTTGAAGATGAACGCGGCAATAGCCATCATCACAACGCGGAGCCATGCTGTCCTGCGCGAAACGGTATCTGATTGCATTGAAATTTATGACTTATAAGAAAATGTTGGGATCAGGCATCTGTCTGGCAGACTCCTGTTGAGGGCATAGTGTGTTTTATTTGTGCTAAAAATGAAACAGAAAATTCGCCTAACAGATAAATGTTTCGACGACAATTTTAGTTATGGAAACTGAGAGGCTGATCACTTACTTCGGTTGCGGATGCCAGCACCAGTGCCACGGCTCATAAATAAAGCCCCAGGGATTATTCAGCGGAAAGGACATCACGAAACCGAAGCGGGCGGCGTGAGTTTTCAGCCACTGAAAAGCATCGGTTTCGCCAAAAACGCCGGTCACTTCGTCACAGCCGGGTGTATTGATATCCACCGCACGACCGGTGTGATGTTCGCTGCAACCGGGCGGTGCCAGCGAGGTGAAGAACGCTTCCGGTGGGATGCCTGCTTGCTGTTTGATACGGATTAATCCGGCCTGATAATCCAGGCTGCGGTAAGCGGAAACCAGATAAATGCCCACACCGTCGGTGGCCGCCTGTTGTTTCATCTGATGCCAGGCGGCGGCGGCGGGGGAGATCAGCCGGTAAACTTTGCCGGTCTCCGCGTCGGTTTCCGTATCCTCCAGTAAGTGCTCACTTACTTCTTCAAAGTAGGGCAGCGTACGGTGTGCAATAACCTGCGGGTCGATGCCCAGATCATGCAACATCAGATCGGTTCTGATTTTCAGCGCAGCCTGGTTCACGCCTGCTCATTCCCCTGGCGGGAAATCGCGTCGTTCATTGCTTCCGACATGGCTTTACCTGCCGTGCGCATTGAATGCTGGTAGCGCGACGCAGCGGTGACAAAGGCTTTCAGCAGTTGCGTATCCTGCTGATGTTGCTGATATTCAGGGTGCCATTGCACGCCGAGACAAAAATCATATTCTTCGCACTCAATGCCTTCAATCACCCCGTCAGGCGCATAAGCATTCACAATGCAGCCGGGACCGACTGATTTCACCGCCTGATGATGCGAGCTGTTGACCTCATAATGATCGCGATCGACGCAGCGGCTGAGCAGCGAACCTTCAACAATTTCTACAGGATGACGTGCGCGCTTTTTGCCGCCTGCGTTTTCGGTATCGACGGTCGTGCTGTGTTCAAGGGCATCGGGCAGGGCATCGGGGATATGCTGATGGAGTGTGCCGCCGGTTAACACGGCAAGTAGCTGCTGACCGCCGCAAATCCCCAGCAGCGGCATATTGCGCTGCATGGCACCTTTGACGATGGCTTTTTCAAATTCAGTTCGAGCCGGTTTCAGACGCACCTGATCGCTGGTCTGTTGCTCATTAAAGAGTTCAGGCGGAACATCAAACGCGCCGCCGGTCACGACAATACCGTCGCACATCGACAGATACTCATCCGCCAGTTCCGCGTGATGCGGCAAAGCCAGCGGCACTGCGCCCAGCTCTGCCAGACTTTTCAGGTAGTTTTGACGCAGGGCATACCAGGGGAAATCGGCGTAGCCACCGGCTTCCTCACTGTCCAGCGTTACCCCAATCACCGGTCTGGATTGAAATTTTTTCTGCATTCGCCTGAATCCCTTTCAAAAAGATGAAAACCAATCAGAAAATTCACCTTATCAAGCCGTGGTCGGCGCAAACAATATAAATTATCAATACATCCAATTTTCGGGATTTACCTCTGGTTTTATAACCAGTTAAGGTGAGCGGGCAGGTTAATTTTCACGCTAATCCTGCGTTTTCCTGACAAAATTCCACGACTGGCTGACACTTCATAATGATTTTCTGTCTGTGTCTTCAATATTCATTCTCATTTAGTTCTTAACATTAAAGGGTCAGAAAGGATAAATTAGTGCGTATAATTCATCCTGCTGAATGAAATAAAAACTCTTAATTGCTAACGAAATCTTTACGTTGTCCTAAAAACAGCCGGTGAGCCTTTTAGGGATAATGTGTTTTTGACTGATATTGAAAATCTCTGGTTGAAGGTCATTTTTCAGCTGCTTTCTCCTCTTTAATACTGCGAAACCAAGAAATTTATGCTGCCGACTGCCTCGTCTCGTTCCAAAAAACGCACTTTTGTGTGGGTTATCGTTGCCATTATCGTTGCTGCGATCCTGGTCTGGTTCTTTGCTTTCCATCAAAGTGCTTCCGACCCTTCTGCCCATAAAAAACCGGGCCGCGGCGGAATGCGTGCGATGCGCGGCCAGATGATGGCCGGAATGGCAACGCCGGTGCAGGCTGGAAAAGCCACCCAGGCCGATGTGCCGGTGTATCTGCGCGCGCTGGGTACCGTTGTCGCCAACGCGACAGTCACGGTCACCAGCCGGGTGGATGGTCAGCTGATGAAGGTGTATTTCACCGAAGGGCAGAAAGTCGAGCAGGGGCAGTTGCTGGCGCAAATTGACCCGCGCAGTTATCAGGCCACGCTGGAACAATATCAGGGTGATTTGGCGCAGAATCAGGCGCTGTCGAAAAGCGCTGAACTGACGCTGGCGCGTTACCGCAAATTGTATGCGCAAGATTCCCTGGCACGTCAGGACCTGGAAAGCCAGATTGCGACTGCCGGTCAGTATGCCGGTGCCGTGAAAGCCGATCTGGCGCAAATCGCTGCCGCCAAACTGAATCTTGAGTTCGCCAAAATTACCGCACCGGTCAGTGGCCATGTCGGTCTGCGGCTGGTCGATCCGGGCAATATGGTCACCAGCAGTTCCACCACCGGTATCGTGACGATTACCCAGACTCAGCCGATTGCCGTTACCTTCAGCGTACCGCAAAGCAATCTGCAAACTTTGCTTAAAGCGCTGCGTGGCGGCAATCAGTTGCCGACGACTGCCTTTGACCAGAGCGGCAGCGAAGTGCTCGGACAGGGCAAACTGCAATTTATCAGTAACGAAATTGATACCAGCACCGGCAGCATCAAGCTGAAAGCGCTGTTCGATAACGCCGATGAGAAACTCTATCCGAACCAGTTTGTGAACGCCCGCTTACAGGTGGCGACACTGAAAGACGCCACGGTGATCCCGGCGGCGGCATTGCAGCTGAGCAGCGACGGCGATTTCGTGTATGTGGTGAAAGCAGACAGCACCATCGAGCGCCGCAGCGTGAAATCCGGGCCAGACTTTGGTGACGATCAGGTGGCGATCCTGTCCGGCGTGAAGCCAGGCGAACAGGTGGTTACCACCGGTATTGACCGCCTGAACAACGGCACCAAAGTGGAGATTGTCACGCCGAATTCCGGTGAAGCTGCGGCAGCAGACGGCTCGTCTAAAACCCGTGAGCAAAGTGGCGGTGTGGATAAAGCCACCACCGGTGCCGACAAAACTGTCGCCGCGCCCGGTGCAACCCCAAATACAGCCGGTAAAGACAGCGGGTCTAAATGAATCCTTCACGCCTCTTTATACTCCGGCCGGTCGCGACCATTCTGCTGATGGTCGCGGTACTGTTGTCGGGGATTTTCGCCTACAACATGCTGTCGACCTCGGCGCTGCCGCAGGTCGATTATCCGACCATTCAGGTCACCACGCTGTATCCGGGTGCCAGCCCGGATGTGATGGCATCAGGGATCACCGCCCCGCTTGAGCGTCAGCTCGGGCAAATGGCGGGTCTGAGTCAGATGTATTCCACCAGCGCCAGCGGTTCCTCCATTATCACGCTGAAATTCTCGCTGGATTTGTCCCTCGACGTGGCGGAGCAGGAAGTCCAGGCGGCGATTAACGCAGCGGACAGCCTGCTGCCCAGCGATTTGCCGAATCCGCCGACCTACAAAAAAGTGAACCCGGCCGACGCCGCGGTACTGACACTGGCGGCAACGTCTGAATCCCTGCCACTGACCAAAGTGCAGGATCTGGTGAATACCCGCGTGGCGCTGAAACTGTCACAGATTTCCGGCGTGGGTATGGTTACGCTGGCGGGAGGGCATCAGCCAGCGGTTCGCGTGCAGGTCGACCCACGCAAACTGGCGGCGCATAACCTCAGTCTGGAAACGATCAATACGCTGATCGGCAACAGCAACGTCAACGGCTCGAAAGGGGGCTTCGACGGCCCGCATCACTCAATCACCATTGATGCCAATGACCAGCTGCGTACCGCCGCGGAATACGGCAATCTGATCGTGAATTATGAAAACGGTGCGGCGCTGCGTCTGCGTGACGTGGCGACGCTTTCTGAAGCGCCGGAAAATCAGTACCTGTCTGCCTGGGCGAACAAACAACCGGCCATTATTATCAGCGTGCAGCGCCAGCCGGGTGCCAACGTGATACAGGTGGTAGACGCCATCAAAGCGCAACTGCCGAAATTGCAGGAAGCGCTGCCGGAATCGGTCAAAATCAGCGTGATTTCCGACCGTACGCAAACTATTCGCGCCTCGATCAGCGACGTTCAGTTCGAACTGTTGCTGTCTGTCGCGCTGGTGGTGATGGTCACCTTCCTGTTCCTGCGCAACGTCGCCGCGACACTGATCCCAAGCGTTGCCGTGCCGCTTTCGCTGGTGGGCACCTTTGGCGTGATGTACCTGTGCGGGTTCAGCCTTAACAACCTCTCGCTGATGGCGCTGACCATCGCCACCGGTTTTGTTATCGATGACGCCATCGTGGTGGTCGAGAATATTTCGCGACGCCTCGAAGAAGGTGAAACGCCGATGCAGGCCGCGCTGAAAGGCTCGCAGCAAATCGGTTTCACCATTATTTCCCTGACGTTCTCGCTGATTGCCGTGCTGATCCCGCTGCTGTTTATGGGCGATGTGGTCGGGCGCTTGTTCCGTGAATTCGCCATTACGCTGGCGGTATCGATACTGGTGTCGATGGTGGTGTCGTTGACGCTCACGCCGATGCTCTGCGCCTATTTACTGCGCCACACGCCGGAAGAAAAACAGAGCAAGTTTTACCGTAAAGGCGGTGAATTCTTCGATAAAATGATCGCCGGTTACGACCGCATGCTGATCGTGGTGCTCAATCACCAGAAGCTTACTCTGCTGGTCGCCGCCGCCACTCTGGTATTTACCGCGTTACTGTATGTGATTGTGCCAAAAGGCTTCTTCCCGTCGCAGGATACCGGGATGATCCAGGGCATTACGCAGGCGTCGCAGGACGTTTCGTTCAGTGAAATGGGACGCCGTCAGCAGTTACTCACCGCCGCTATTCTCAAGGATCCGGATGTGGAAAGCGTGTCGTCCACCATTGGTGTGGACGGCAATAACACCAGCCTGAACAGCGGGCGTTTGCAGATCAGCCTGAAATCCTTCGATGAGCGCAGCGAGCGTGCGCCGGCGATCATTGCGCGTCTGCAACAGGAAACGGCCAACGTGCCGGGCATCGAACTGTATATGCAGGCTTCACAGGATCTGACCGTGGACGATCAGGTTACGCCGAGCCAGTACCAGTTCACGCTGGATGATTCTGACAGTGAAAATCTGGTGGAATGGACGCCTAAGCTGATTGAAAAACTCAGCACGCAGCCGGAGTTCAGCGAAGTGGTCAGCAACCTGCAAAATCAGGGGCAGATTGCTTATGTGGAACTGGACCGGGATGCAGCCGCACGCTACGGCATTACGGCTTCTGACGTCGATACCGCGCTGTACAACGCCTTCGGTCAGCGACTGGTTTCCACCATCTTTACCCAGGCGAACCAGTATCGCGTGGTGCTGGAAGTGGCGCCGCAGTTCCAGCAGTCACCGGCCTCTTTTGATGATGTCTATCTGGCGACCAACAACAGTTCTTCGACCAGCGGCACGGTAGCGACAACGACGACCACCACCACGTCAACGACGTCAGACAGCGGTAACCCGACCACTAATTCTGGTGCCACTAACGGCATGGTCAAACTGACGTCGATTGCCAACATTCATATGCGCACCGGCGCACTGTTGCAGGCGCGCCTCAATCAGTTCCCTGCGGTCACCGTCTCCTTTAACCTCAAAGACGGTTATTCGCTGGAACAGGCGCAGCAGGCGATCAAAACCACCGTAGCCGATATCGCCATGCCGGACAGCATCACTTTGCGGTATCAGGGTGCGGCGGCATCGTTTGAAAGTGCCACCGGCAATACGCTGTGGCTGATCCTCGCCGCGCTGCTGACCATGTATGTGGTGCTCGGCATTTTGTACGAAAGCTTTATTCATCCGGTGACCATTCTTTCCACGCTGCCGTCGGCGGCGGTCGGTGCGTTACTGTCGCTGATCTTTGCCGGTACGGAATTCAGCCTGATCGCATTGATCGGGGTGATCCTGCTGATCGGCATCGTGAAAAAGAACGCCATTATGATGATCGACTTTGCGCTGGATGCGGAAAACAAGCAGGGATTATCGCCGCGTGAGGCGATTCATCAGGCCTGTTTACTGCGTTTCCGTCCGATCATGATGACCACCATGGCCGCACTGCTCGGCGCGCTGCCGCTGATGCTGGCGAGCGGATCCGGCGCGGAACTGCGTCAGCCGCTGGGGCTGGTGATCGTTGGCGGTCTGATCTTCAGTCAGGTTCTGACCTTGTTCTCCACGCCGGTGATTTATCTGATGTTTGACCGGCTTTCTCACCGTCTGAATCCGCGTCATCGCCGCGCAGCGAAGCAGGCGGAATAAATGAATATTTCGCGTTTCTTCATCTTCCGCCCGGTCGCGACGATGCTGCTGACACTGGCGATACTCCTGCTCGGTTTGCTGGGGTATCGGTTGCTGCCGGTCGCGCCTTTGCCGCAGGTGGATTTCCCGACCATTCTGGTCAGCGCCAGTCTGCCCGGTGCCAGTCCTGAAACCATGGCGGCGACGGTAGCAACGCCTCTGGAAAGGGCGCTCGGACAAATCGCCGGTGTGACGGAAATGACCTCGCGCAGCTCGCAGAGTTCGACCAGCGTTATCCTGCAATTCGATCTGGATCGCGATATCAATGGCGCGGCGCGCGACGTGCAGGCGGCGATCAACGCCTCGCGCGCCTTGCTGCCAAGCAGCATGCCATCGCTGCCGACCTATCGTAAAGCCAACCCGTCGGATGCGCCGATCATCATGCTGGCGCTGACATCGGCTACTCGCAGTAAAGGCGAGCTGTACGATATCGCCTCGAGTCAGCTGCAACAGAAAATTGCGCAGGTGAACGGTGTCGGCCAGGTTTCGCTGGTCGGTTCCGCGCTGCCGGGCGTGCGTATTGATTTGCGTCCGGAAGCGGTCACCTCTTACGGGATTTCCCTCGATACCATTCGCACCGCCATTGCCGACAGCACCAGTAACCTGCCAAAAGGGCTGCTGCAGGGCTCAGATCAGTCGTGGATGATTGAAGGCAACGGACAGCAAAGTACCGCCGCGCAGTACAAAACGCTGATCGTCACTTACATCAACGGGTCGGCAATCCGCCTCAGCGATATCGCCAATGTGTATGATTCTGTTGAAGATAAATACAACGTCGGTTATTACAACAGCACGCCGTCGGTGATGATTGGCGTGACGCGTCAGGCTGGCGCCAACATGCTGGAAACCATCGAGGCGATTAAAGCCGCGCTGCCGCTGATGAAAGAAAGTCTGCCGGGCGATGTACAGCTCAATCTGGCACTGGATCGCTCACCGAACGTTTCTGCATCCCTGCGCGATACCGAAATGACCTTGCTGGAAGCCACGCTTCTGGTGATCGCCGTGGTGTTTGTGTTCCTGCGTAACTGGAATGCGGTGCTAATCCCCGCTGTGGCGCTGCCGGTATCGCTTATCGGCACCTGCGCGGTGATGTATCTGCTCGGCTACAGCCTGGATAACCTCTCGCTGATGGCGCTGATTATCTCCACCGGTTTTGTGGTCGATGACGCCATTGTGGTGCTGGAAAATATTACGCGGCACATCGAAGAAGGGCTGGGGCCGGTGCGCGCGGCGCTGAAAGGCGCGCAGGAAGTCAGTTTCACCGTGCTGTCGATGACGCTTTCACTGATCGCCGTTTTCATCCCGATCCTGCTGATGGGCAGTATCGTCGGGCGTCTGTTCCGCGAATTTGCGGTGACGCTCAGCGTGTCGCTGATCATCTCGATGCTGGTGTCGCTGAGCCTGACGCCGATGCTGTGTGCACGTTTTCTCAAACGTAAACCGCCGGTGGAAAAACGTCAGCCGCGTATTTACCGCATGATTGAACGTGGCCTGAATAAACTGCTGGCGGCCTATTCTGCGGCGCTCGGCTGGGTAATGCGCCATCAGCTGATCACGCTGGTTGGCCTGTTCCTGACTATTCTGCTCAATTTCTATCTGTATACCGTGGTCGAAAAAGGCTTCTTCCCGGATCAGGACACCGGCATGCTGATGGGCATGTTGCGTGCGGATCAGAACACCTCGTTCCAGTCGATCCAGCCGCAGGTACTGAAATACAGCAAGATCATTCAGGATGATCCTGCGGTGGCTGCGGTGATGAGTTCGGCGGGCAGCGGCGGTTTTGGATCACGTAATACCGCCACGTTCTTTGTGCGCCTGAAAGATTTCGACAAACGCACCGCGACCGCCAACCAGGTGGCTAACCGTCTGATGATGGCCACCGGCAAAGAACCTGGCGCGCAGTTGTTCCTGATGGCGGCGCAGGATCTGCATATCGGCGGACGCAGCGCCAACGCGCAATATCAGTACAGTCTGCAATCTGACGATCTTTCCGTGCTGCGTGAATGGGCGCCGAAAGTGCAGAAAGCGCTGGCGAAACTGCCGCAACTGACCGGTGTGGATTCCGACGCGCAGACCGGCGGGCAGGAGATCATGCTCAATATCGACCGGGATCGCGCCACGCAGCTCGGCGTGAACGTGAAGATGATCGACACGCTGCTCAATAACTCCTTCAGCCAGCGGCAAATCGCCACCATCTACAAAACGCTGAACCAGTATCATGTGGTGATGAACCTGACGTCCGACTACACCAGTAATCCAGACGTGCTGCATCAGCTGTATGTTGTGACCGATTCCGGTAATCAGGTGCCGCTGTCGGCTTTCGCCACATTCAGCGGAGCCAATGCGCCGCTGTCGGTTTCTCATCAGGGGCAGACGGCGACCACCACCATTGCGTTTAACCTCGCCGACGGCTATGCGCTGGAAGATGCACAAGCCGCGCTGAAAACGACGATGGCGCAGATTGGTTTGCCGGATACCGTTCATGGCAGTTATGCCGGTACCGCACAGGCGTTTGAAGCGCTGGCCAGTTCCATGCCGTGGCTGATCCTGGCGGCGCTGGCGGCGGTATATATCGTGCTGGGCGTGCTGTATGAAAGTTATATTCACCCGCTGACCATTCTTTCCACGCTGCCGTCGGCAGGGCTGGGGGCGCTGTTGCTGATGCTGGTAACGGGGACGCAGCTGACGGTGATCGCGCTGATCGGGATCCTGCTGCTGATCGGTATCGTGAAAAAGAATGCGATCATGATGATCGACTTCGCGCTCGACGCCGAACGGCGGCTTGGGCTGACGCCACAACAGGCGATCACTCAGGCCTGTCTGATGCGTTTTCGCCCGATCCTGATGACTACGCTGGCTGCCTTCTTCGGCGCATTGCCGCTGGCGCTGGGCAGTGGCGGTGACGCGGATCTGCGCAGTCCGCTGGGGCTGGCGATCGCCGGTGGTCTGGCGCTGAGTCAGGTTCTGACCTTATTCACCACGCCGGTCGTTTACCTGTACATGGATCGCACCAGCCGCGCGACGCATCGTCTGTGGCACCGTCTGCGTCCTCACACGACGCCTCCGGAGGCCAGTTCTCATGACTGATCACACTGAAACTCATTACCCTGAAGCGAATCTGATGACTCTGCAAAAAACACGTTCTACGGTGTTCCGTCTTGCTCCGCTGGCGCTGGCACTTCTGGTCAGCGCCTGTGCCGTTGGCCCTGATTACAAACGGCCGGACGTTGCCATGCCCACGGCATTTAAAGAGGCGAAGGGCTGGACGGCGGCGATCCCGAAAGATAATCAGGCCAAGGGCGAATGGTGGTCGGTGTATCAGGATCCTGAGCTGTCATCACTGCTGACACAGGTACAGATCTCTAACCAGAACGTGGCGCAGTACGCGGCGCAATACCGTCAGGCGCAGGCGCTGGTGACACAGGCGCGTTCAGATTTGTATCCTTCTGTCGATGCCTCCGTCGGCAGTACGCGCAGTGGCACCTCAACCTCCACGACCAACAAACAGACTGCGGAACTCAGCGCCAGCTGGGAACTGGATTTGTGGGGCAAACTGCGCCGTACGGCAGAAGAGCAGGACGCCAGCGCGCAGGCCAGCAAGGCCGATCTGGCTGATGCGACGCTCAGCGCGCAATCCGAACTGGCTCAGGATTATTTCCAGCTGCGGGTGATGGATCAGCAAATTGCGCTGTATAAACAAAGTATCGATTCCTATCAGCGTTACCTGACGGTGATCCAGAATCAGTATGAAGGTGGCAATACTTCACGCGCCACACTGGCACAGGCGCAGACGCAGCTTGAAAGCACCAAAGCCTCGGCGCTGGATCTGCAATGGCAGCGTGCCCAGCTTGAGCACGCTATCGCGGTGCTGATTGGCAAACCACCCGCCCAGTTCAGCCTCGCCGCGCGTGACGTCAAACTGAACCTTCCGCCGATGCCGGACGCCATTCCGTCTCAGCTGTTGCAGCGTCGTCCGGATATCGCCGCCGCCGAACGCACCATGGCGTCTTCCAATGCCGCCGTCGGTGTCGCTACCGCCGCGTACTATCCCGATCTGACGCTGAGTGCCAGCGGCGGTTTCGCCAGCTCGGCGTTCCATAACCTGTTCTCGCTGCCAAACCGCGTCTGGTCCCTGGGCCCGGAACTCAGTCAGACGGTCCTGGATTTCGGGTCAACCCGCGGCAAAGTGGCACAGGCCGAAGCCGCGTATGACGCCGACGTCGCCAGTTATCGCCAGAGCGTGTTAACCGCGATGCAGGAAGTGGAAGATTATCTGGTCGAACTGCACACGCTCGACAGCGAGCTGGTCGCCCGTCAGAACGCGGCTGATTCCGCCAAAGAATCTGCCCGTGTGACTTATAACCAGTATCAGGCCGGGATGATCGACTATCTGGACGTCGCAACGACTGAAAACACCAGCCTGACGCAACAGCAAAGCGTCCTGTCACTGCTCAGCACCCAGATGGTCACCAGCGTCAAGCTGATCGCAGCCCTGGGCGGCGGTTGGAACGGGGATGTGGGTAAATAGGAGAGTTTGAATTATCTCTGCACTAAGGACACATAAAACGGTCTTTGGTGTAGAGACTCATATCAGATGAACCTTAATTGAAGCACTTATCAATATTGATAATGGCAGCGATTAAGCCGCCATTCCTTAGTATAGAATCTGCAGCATCCTGGCTAAATCACGCTGTTGCGCGGTGATTCCATCCATCTTTAAAAATAATATTACCGTCGCAATGCTTCCATGTAATCGCTTCATAACGAAGTAAGATAGTTTCCATATGCGTACCTGTTGAAGAACCGGGATATAAGTCGGGAGTTATTGAAGATATTTTTACGTTTTCTAAAATAATATTAAAATACTCTCTTTCTAATCCTTCATCAGTAATTGAATACATCTTTAAAATCGCAGATTGCAGCGTTAAATTATTACTCAATGCCCTGTATAAAAGAGGCGTAACACGGTCAAATTCTTTTTGAATCATTATCGGCGCATGGATTCGCGTTCCGGTTAGCCGTCCTGTATTCCCGTCTACTGGTATGTTAACGTTATGTGTGAGGGATTTTACTTCTATAGCACCCACACGGCCAGACACTAAAGATGCACCAACCATAGGTGAACCGTTTTCATCCGTCAGCCATAAATATGCCGGGTTTGACATGTTAACTCCTTTTTTATTTGTATTTATCGAATTTTGATGTGAATTTCGTAAAAATTATAATCCAGAAGATTACCGATACTGCGCCTATCAATACTCCATAAGAGGGGAAAATATAGATACAAAATAGCCATGATGAAATGATAAGAATAGGGAATAAAATATCTGAGAATAATAAAGATATTAAGCTCTTAAACATTGTATTTATCTCTTAACTCTTCATGAATCTCATCTAAATTACGCAGAATTTTAGCCCTTACTTTCTTTATTACCTCCTCTAAAGCAGGTTCAACAAAGTAATAAAGCATTTCTAATTCAGCGGTGTATAAGATTCCAAAATATCGGGGATCGAGTGTTTTTAATTTCCGCGCAGCCAATGCGGCCTTTTGGTCAATGCCGAAAGCCTGCAAAGCGAAAATCACGTAGGGGGATTTACTTGCAACCCTTTCAGCTACGATGTTCGACAGCGTACCTGAAGCGGATAAGCTTTTAGATATCGCGTAGGCGATCCCAAATCTTGCGGCTTTCCCTGTTTGAGCATCCGCGATATACCCTGTTATTGCTTTCGTTAATCCCTGAGCCTTGCCGCCTTCATTTTCGTTTTCAGTATCTTTAATCACCATTTCAAAATATAGATATAACATTTGCTCTATCACATCGTGGTATCTGAAAATTGAGGCGATAGAAAGGCTCATTCTCTTTTCTTCGGTGACTAATTCATTACATACATCCCCATATCGAGGGATTAAACAGGACGTATACCAACTCGCCCTTTCGATGCCTGAAGAGATATTAGAGAGGACGTTTTGTGTTTCTTTGACATAGCTATTCATCCCTCTTTGAACGTAGATCCCTAGCTGTCTGTCGCTTTGAAACTTTAGTCTGAGATAGTCTGAGGCTTGCATAAAAACACCATACCCGTATTTTTTATATGGTTTAAATAACACCACACTCTTCTGGATTATACAAGGGTGATTTTTGCGCATGTGAGGCTAATAATAGCAATATGTTTTACTTAATGATTGGCGGTTGATATCAAAGTGGGACACTAAATTTGCCCATCTGATCAGATAGAGTCATCTCATCAGTAATAAACTTCTGAAAATTCCATTTTTAAACGTTCTCCAATGGCATGTGAAAAGATACAGGAATAACGTAATGGCTCTTTTTAAAATGGACTTATGAAAATGACTCATCCGGCATACTTTTGGCTTAAAGATAATGGTAAAGACTCAAATAATCAGTTCTGGATAAAGTGTGGTATCGATTATGCAAAAAGACCGGGGTTTTAAGAAACGCTATGTTTTGGTGCCTGCACTTTTTGCGTTTATGTTAATCGCATAGGGCGTTCACTTTCTCACATTTCCAGTTAGGCTCGATTTGTATAAGACGGTTAAAGTGAATAACCTGGTCACCTTATATATAACCCAGACCAGCGCCGGAGCAATGACGTCATTTTCGTACCACTATTATTTGTATGATGCGAAGAAAAGTGAGGCTGATTTTATGGCTCACATTGATGACCAAAGGGCGTTCATGGTCACATCTGATAGCAAGGCCACAGCCACAGCCAACAATGATCATTTATATCTTCGTGTTCGCGGCGATATATACTCCTTCGATAACGGAAGTTATAAAGTCATTGTGCATCTGGACGCTGCGCCTTATTAAAAAAAAACTCAGTGGGGCTTTGCCCCGCTTCAGCACTAAAAGCCTGCTCGCCGAATGAGGATTAAAAGTCCAACATTCGGCTTTAGTTCATCGCAGAGGGAGGCGTTGACCAAGCTTAAGCCCTTATTTTCCTGCTTTCCTTGCCTTCGCCACTTCTCCCGGCGTGACTTCTGCTGCCTGATTTCCCCAGCTGGCGCGCAGGGTATTGGTCAGATCGGCGGCCTGCTGATCAGTCAGCGTCCAGCCGTAACCCGGCATAGTATTGGACATATGTTCTGCCGTGACCGGGGTCTGAGCGCCGTAAAGGATCACGCGCAGCAACGTTTGCGGGTTCTCTGCATTGACGGTCAGATTGCCCGCCAGCGCCGGTATAGCTGAATCTTTTCCGTCGCCTTTCACACCGTGACAGGTCGAACAGTAACGCATAAACGTCTGTTGTCCGGCCTCAGTCGCGACAGCCTTTTTGGCCGGGGCCGGTTGCGCTTCCGCTTTCAGGCTGAGCAGATAAACCGCCATGCTGTTGAGATCGTCATCGGTCATAAACTGCGTGCTGTTGGTGATCACTTCTCCCATCGGGCCACTGACGGCATCATGAGTATTGCGACCGGTTTTCAGCAGCGTCACCAGTTCCGGCTGACTGATTTTCAGGCCGCGCAGGGAAGGCGCAGACCAGCCATCGAGCTCACCGCCGCTGAGAAACGCCATGTCCTTTTCATCGACGGCTTTCTCCTGTTGCGCCCAGCCACGTGGCGTATGACAGGCACCGCAATGCCCCGCTCCCTGAACCAGATAAGCGCCCCGGTTCCATTGCGCGCTCTTATCCGCCTGCGGTATAAATTCGCCGTCCTCGAGGAAAGCGCTGTTCCACACACGCAACGGCCAGCGCATCGACATCGGCCAGCTGATGTCATTTTCACGGTTAGCGACGGGCTGCGATTTCACCTCTTTCATCAGATAGTTATACAGCGCACGCATGTCCTTGCCGCTCATTTTCACGTAAGAGGTGTAGGGCATCGCCGGATAGAGCGCATGACCGTCTTTCGCAATCCCTTCGCGCATCGCCTTGTCGAACTCTTCAAAACTGTAGCCGCCAATCCCGTGCTGAATATCCGGCGTGATATTGGTGGAATAAATCTCGCCGACCGGCGTGGCGAAACGCACGCCACCGGATAACGCTGCGCCCTGAGGCGACGTATGACAGGCTGCGCAGTCGGCGGCTTTCGCCACATACTCGCCTTCGGACATCGCCATGGCAGAGCCTGCCGCTGCCATCAACGTGGCAAAAATCATCAGCTTTTTCATGCGTTCACCTTCTTCATCGCCGTCAGTTCATTCACGGCCCGCCAGGCCTGATCCACCGCCGAGTTAGCGTACGGGCTCCAGTCGGCATCCGAATTGGCGATAGTAATCCGCCCGACCGGCGTGCGTGCCAGATGAATGGTTTTTTGCGCTTCGTCTTCGTCGTCGAACATCCCGCTGAGGAAGTAGGAATAGCCGTGCGACCAGCGGTTAACGGTGATCGCCATGATGTCGCGCTGATGGTCAAAACCGGCTTCGCCGAACATGCCCTGCAACTGATCGCGGATCATTTTTTCATGGGCATCAAATGAGGTGCCCAGCAGTAACGCTCGGCCTTTACGTGACTGCTCGCGGGGGCTGAGGCCGCTGCCCGGCAGCGTCGGCACATACACCATATGCAGGCCAATCGGCTGGTTCGGATCACGAGGATGCTGATAACCGCCCATATCCACCGGATAGTCGAGTTTTACGCGGCTGTAAGGCGCTGCAGGAGAGTAAATCTCATGGACGCCAAGTTTGATAAACGGCTGCCAGTTGCGGATCACCACTTTTGAATAAACCAGCGGCGCTTTGACGTTTTCTTTCAGCGCGGCTTTCTGCGCTTCAGGAATTTCCGGCACCAGATACGGGATCATCATATTGTAACCGGCCATCACTGCCTGACCGGCGCGGACGCGGTGCAGCGTGCTGCCGGTCATATACGTCACTTCTACCGCCGGTTTGCCTTCGTGTTCGACATTGGCGACATGCATCCCGGTGCTGTTCAGACGAAGACGCACCGGTTGCCCGGCCTTATCAAGCTGGCTGTAATCGAATTTCGCCAGCACGATATCTTCCATCGTATTTCCCGGCGCGACCTGTGGGATCAGATGGCGCACCATCAGCCGCGCTAAACCGGCATTGCCATCAGGGAAGTGGAAAATATACGGCTCATCGAGATCGGCCAGCGACTCGGCATCCAGAGGCGGTAATCCCATGCCTTCCAGCCCCGGCAGGGCGCAGATACGGGCGTCGCTGCACGAGGTGGCATCAATCCCGACCGCCTGAAAATCATTGGTACGTTGCTGGAAATAGCGGATCGCTATCTCGCTCAGTCCGACTTTTTCGCGCAGGAACTGGGTATAACTGTGCCCGTCGACCCAGGCGACTTTTTCTTCCTGATTCATGCCGTGCAGATAATCTTTCGGTTCAGTATGCAGGGCGATCAGCGCCTGACGGTCAGATTCCGGCAGCGGGAAGTCACTGATAAAGTCTTTGATGTCGCGGCCATTGAGACGCTCTGGTGGAATATCATCAGCCACCGCACGTCCCGGATCGCCGCTGACAATTTTATCGACGCCGAAATTTTTACGGTCGAAATACACCCCGCGGCTGAGATGCAGATCAGGATAAAACGTCTGATCGAAGTCTTTCGCCATCTTCTCAATATCGACGTTGAGCGTCTTCAGCAGACCCATCGCGACCGGACTAAAATTGGTGCGCGGCGACTGGAAGGACTCGCTGCCGCCGTAGCCCAGCAGCATTTTATCTTCGACGTGGAATTCATTACGTTTGGCATGCCCGCCAAAATCATCATGGTTATCGAGCAACAAAATACGCTGATCTTTACCGTGCTGTTCCTGCCAGAAACACGCCGCCGCAAGCCCGCTGATCCCGGCTCCGACGACCACCAGATCAAACTCATCCTCCACCGGCAAACCGGAAGATTCGACCTTTTTGCCTTCTCGCCCGAGGATATGCGCCGCTTCATAAGAACCCTGATGATTACCGCGCAAACCGGTGAGTGACGGCGGGTAATACAACGACTGCGTGGCCGTTTGCGGCGAAGCCCGCAGCGCCTCAAACGGAGTCATGCCGGCAGTGACCGTAATAGCCACGCCGTTGAGAAAATCACGACGAGTGATGCCCATATTGTTTCCTTAAAATTTACACCATCAACCCGCGCGCAAGCCGCGCGGCAAAAGCGTTTCGCTCAAAAAATGTCTATGTATTTTAACAAATTTAATATAAAGAAACACTTAGCGAGCGTGACGGCGGGCGCAAATGAGTAAACAAGGGGAGTTCACCAGTAACAAACTTCTGAAAACTCCATTTTTAAAGGTTCCCGAATGGTTTGTGAAAACATACGGGCATAACCTATTGCCTCACTTTTTAAAAAGGAATTTATCAGAATGGCAATTCCGGCATATTTGTGGCTTAAAGACGATGGTGGCGCGCCAATCAAAGGCTCCGTTGACGTGAAAGACCGTGAAGGTAGTATCGAGGTTAATGGCTTCTCTCATAACCTGAGCCTTCCAACTGATGGGATGACAGGGGTAATTACAGGTACCCGTAAACATTCCGCAGTCCTGCTCCAGAAAGATTTCGATTCTTCATCACCTTATCTGTACAAGGCCGTGGCTACTGGACAAACACTAAAATCAGCAGAGTTTAAGTGGTACAACATCAATGATGCAGGGCAAGAAGTTGAGTATTTCAATATTCTGCTTGAGGACGTAAAAATCGTAGGTGTGTCGCCAATTATGCATGACACTAAAGATCCAACTAAAGAAAAACATAACCATCTTGAATGCATTGAACTGCGTTATGAAAAAATCACATGGAAGCACTGCGACGGGAATTTGATGTTCTCAGACAGTTGGAAAGATAGAGCGTAAGCATGAGATACCCTACATTAGCGGCCTCACCTCATCCGCCCTATGATGTATCCTCATTTTCGCCACCAGGCGTAAACATCATTAATAATATGATGCTCTCGAGATTTCATCACGGTCCATCAGCACTCACGTACCAGTGGTTTTATCAACAAGTCAGACTACATGGGCCTTGGGATTATAAAACGCGCGCAGGGAGGCAGTATGAGAACTTTGGAAATTTCCACTACGGCGCGGTGGGTACCGCAGCTGGAATAACTGAGCCTGTATTGTTACGGGCGGCGGGTTGGGCGCAATCTCGTTCTGGAAATGCAAAGGTAGAAGATGGCAACTGGCACGGCACATCGCCCTACGGTGACGACCCAAAGGATCAATTCTGGATAAAGTGTGGTATCGATTATGCAAAAAGAACGGGGTTTTAAAAAACGCTATGTTTTGGTGCCTGTACTTTTTGCGTTTATGTTAATCGCATGGGGCATTCACTTTCTCAAATTTCCGGTAGAGCAGGAGGTGTATAAGACGGTTAAAGTGAATAACCTGGTCACCTTATATATAACCCAGGCCAGCGCCGGAGCAATGACGTCATTTTCGTACCACTATTATTTGTATGATGCGACGAAAAGTGAGGCTGATTTTATGGCTCATATTGATGACCAAAGAGCGTTCATGGTCACCTCTGACAGCAAGGCAACGGCCACAGCCAACAATGATCATCTATATCTTCGCGTTCGGGGCGATATATTCTCATTCAATAATGGAAGCTATAAAGTTATTGTGCATCTGGACGCCGCGCCTTATTAAAATAAGCACAGTGGGGCTTTGCCCCACTTCACTTTTTCTCCAAATAACATCTGAACTTTTAACTAATTTAATATAAATAATTAGCAAATGTGACGGTGGGCGAAAATGAGGGAATATTAAAAAGATTGGAATAAGGGCCGCAGCAATGGTGTGAGAAAAATATTATCGCCGCATTTGCAGATACTCTCAGTACGGCTCCTCCCCTGCGAAGGGGAGGGCTGGGGT
>NZ_JAFMOW010000045.1 GCF_019049675.1 Rahnella bonaserana
CTCACTATCGACATGTATAAATAGCCTCATTAAGATTAGCCCGTGTTCAGGAGGATTAGGATTTTTCCTCAGAAAGGAACTACAACGGAAAGTACTACCAATGGAATGATAAATGAAACAAACGGTTGTTATCCACTCTGGCTATTATGAGATGCTGACGCTCTCGTCGATCCTTAAACATGTCAATTCAAAAGTGAACTTGTTTTCTTCATTGAATGAGTTCTACGATTCAGGGATTGGTATGAACATCGACTGTATTATTATTGAGATAAATAATAACGTTGAAAACTTTAACTCTGTGATTAAGTTTATCCGCAGAATGGATTTTTTATATAAGCCACCGCGCGTCATTGTGATCACTAAAATTGAACAATACGACAGACTTACTCGCCTTGTTGAAGAGAACATTGATATGCTCATCTCTGAACAGGAAGAGTTGACCGTGCTGAGAAAGATGCTCATTACCGGCGTCGTTGACCTTAATTATCAGATGACCATCAGCCCCTATTTAAACAGAAAGAAAAATGAAGTCTTTGATCCGGCAAGAATGTGTCTGACGTCCATGGAACGTGAAGTATTATGTGAGATTAAAAGCATGAAGACCAATTCGAGTGTGGCGCAAAAAATGGGGAAGAGCAGTAAGACGATCAGTACCCATAAGCGAAATGCGATGAAGAAGTTAGGGCTTAAAAACTCGATAGATTTGTACAAGTATCTGATGCAGTGATCCGGGCGCAGATTTGTTCTCCCGGGTATTCTGGGATGTCATCTTAATAAACTAAAAAAAGCTATCGTTTAGCGATAGCTTTTTTTATAGATAAAATACTGCAATCCAGGTATTACACGGAGTGGTTGAGCACACGATTAAGATAGCGAAACAACTCTTTAGTACTTTTAAGGCCGAGCTTTCTCATCGCGCTGTATTTATAGTAATAAAGGTTAGAGATTGGAATTGATGTGATTTTCTCGACGCTTTTCATGCGTTGGTTCTTTGACAGGCAGCGAAGCAAGATGGCTTCATTTTTACTGAGCAAATAGTCCTCAAGAAAAGGCCTGATTGATTCGTATTCCTTTTTCAATAAGCTGTCAAAGAAGAAAAAAACTTTTGAAAAGGAGTTGCCTTTACATAAACAAAAGTCAGCTAACTTGCTGTTAACAATGATGTTATCGCTAAAGATTATGACCTTGCTTTCTTGCTGTATTATCGATTTCAAATTATAGATGTATTTATCTATATTAAACTCGAAACTGACCTCTCCTGGCTCAATGACATAAATGTCGAATATTTCAGCATTCTTATCCAGAGCGGCTTCTGCACTGATTTGATTGAACGTTATACCTGCAGTGGTGCGGATTAAAGAAAATAGGTTTTTTAACCCTACATATGTGAATGTGCATGAGTCTATAAGTGCAATGCGCATCATTAATCCATTCCTTTAAATGCATTGGCTTCCGTAGAGATCATTGCGTATACCTGATAATACATCTCCGTTATTATTACCAAATAAGCTTTCCGGTATACTATCGGGTAAGAATGCAGTCGTCAACGTAACCAAATATGATCATCTTATTATCATGTAAATAAACATTCTGAAACTTACAGTGCAACTATCTGATAATAGATGGTATTTTTTCTATTGCTGACAAAATAAATTACGTGTTTAGGAATATTTTTAATTTCATCGTTTAATACTTAAACATTCTTAAGTTAATGTACAAAAACTGACACTCTCAGACACCAAAAAAGAAACCTGCTGCGACCCGCCTCACTACTAATTTAACTGATTTAACAGACGTTAAAATCGTTGTTTTGAAGATCACCTCATCAAAAAAATGCCCTTCAGATAAGGTCATGAATTTTCGTTTCATGAAACTTTCGAAAGAATATCGGATGAAATCTCTGCGAAGGTTGTCCATTTTATCTCGCAATGGCGATAACCGGTGGCTAATACTTAAGGAGGATTGTCAGATGATGATTAATCATTATTGCGGGCGATGATAAGATGTTTTTTACATTGTATTTAAATCATTGTTAGCAAAATGTTGCTTTTAATCTGTGGGTGAAAATTTGTTTTTATTCTCTCCTTTTCCATCTGATCACGGTCATGAATGCCTGCTAAAAGGGAAATAACAGGGATTTATTTGTAAGGATTTTGCAAATTATCCTAAGATATGACTGAGTTTTGTAAAGCTATCAATCAAAATGATGCCAATTTTCACTGTAAATCCGCCTTTCAGACGATCAGATTTTTCCATTTTTTATCAAAAACAAGATACTGATTTATAACATTAATCACATTCACTCAATGAATGTGATTATTAGGATTTTTCCTCCTTTGTGAATGTGTTTCTGCTGGTTTACGTAATTTTTGACCACTTTTTCTGCAGCGCGAAGATTGTAATAATAGCGTCAGAGTCACAGGAAACAGGGGGTTGGAGGACTGTGCAATGGCTGCGCGAGGACGTTCTCCCTAAGGATAATGACAGGAGTGTCAGATGAACAAGTGGTCTAAGATTATTGCCATACCGTTAAGTATTTTGGGTGTGTTACTGACATTCCCTGGCGTGGTCTTTGCAAATGTTTCAGAAAGTGTCAATGCGTGGGCTAATGCACCTGCGATGAGAGGGCTCGATTCTGTTGATCTGAAATCAACTATCTTGCAGGCATTTTCTCGCAGTCCTTCGGTTACGCAGCAAGCCTATCAGCTGGGTATCGGTCAGGCGCAGATCCGTGAAGCGCAAAGTGCGTGGTATCCGCAGGTGGGTCTGACGGCGAATACTGGCAACTCAACCCAGCAGGATTTTTCTAACAGCCTGAATAATGCGGCTGCCTATGGTCTTACGCTTTCTCAGCTGGTGTATGATTTTGGCAAAACAAATGCCAATGTCAGTCAGCAGAAGTCAACGCAGGAAAGCTATCGTTATAAATTACTGGCGACAATGTCTGACGTTGCCGAGCAAACCGCGACCGCGTATCTGGACGTATTGAAATATCAGGACCTCACCCGCACGGTTGAGGAAAATATCCGTGCGCTGGAAGACGTCAGAAGAATGTCTTCCTTACGTGCGGACGCGGGATTAAGCACCCGTTCCGATGTATTGCAGGCGCAATCGCGTATTTCAGGCATGCGTTCAACGCTGAAACAATATCAGGCGAGTTTATCGGCAGCCAAAGCGCAATTAGAATCGCTGACCGGCGTGAAGGCTAAATATTATCAGCCATTTACCGCCAGTGATTTTGATAATCCGGTTGTGCCGGAGAATATCGATTATTCGAAAATCCCTACCGTTTTATTTGCGCAGACACAGCAGGAGTCAGCCTCTTATGAAGTCAGTAAAGCCAAATCAGATTATTTACCTACGCTGAGTTTGCAGGCCAGCCGGACGCGTTACGAAACGAATAATAACCCGTACTGGAATAATCAAATCCAGTTACATGTGGATGCACCGCTCTATCAGGGCGGAGCCGTTTCTGCACGCGTGAGTCAGGCAGAAGGACGCAAAAATATTGCTGCGACGCTCGTTGATCAGGCCAAGCTGGATATCTTGCAAAAAGCGTCAGTGGCTTATGCCAACTGGGCGGGCGCCGAAGGGCAGGTGCAGGCCAGCGCGGCACAGCTACAGGATTCCATCCGCTCGCGCGATGTGTACAAAAGCGAATATAAACTTAACCAGCGCACGCTGAATGATTTACTCAGCGTAGAGCAGGACGTCTTCCAGGCTGAGTTTTCACAAGTCAGCGCCAAATACGACAGCTGGTATTCACTGATTAATTACACGACGGCGGTAAATAACTTATTGCCTCAGCTTGGAATTAGTCAGGGCGAGAAACAGTCGTTACCCGATCTGAAATAACCTGCAGTTAAATCAACAACAAAAATGTTTTTTAGCATTGAAACAACACCTCACATTACAGACAAGGATTAAGGACAATATCATGAGCAGAAGCATAGATATTATCTCTCGCAAAACGTCGCTGAAGAACGAATTCACTGCCCAGGGAAATACGGCACTCGCAATGAATGAATCGGGCATCGTGGTTATTCATGATTCGGTGAAAAATGTCGCCAGCTATGAACGAAGCGGTAATGACCTGATTATTCATATGCAGGATGGCTCGGTCATTCGTTGCGTAGGATATTTTGAGAATATCGGTCAGGATAATGAAAATAAACTGGTTTTCCAGGATGAAAATCAACAACTAACCGAAATTGATTTCACCGATGCGACAGCGGCACATGATACGGCTGCCTTTACGGTTCATGCGGTTGAAACGCCCCTCGCAAGCCTCGAACCTTTACTGCTCAGTACGACGGAAGTCAGTGTTGAATGGCCCTATTTGCTGGCCGGCGTGCTGGGTGCAGGCGCCGTGGGGGCGTTGCTGGGACACAGCGGCGGTTCCGACGAAAAAACAAAAGTCATTGATAACACCAAAGATGTCGAAGTCGCCCGTCCAACCTTCCTGGTGACGGATACTGAGGGTGACAGCCAGGGCATTCTTGCCAATCAGGCGGTGACCGATGACGTGCGTCCTACTTTCACCGGCACCGGTAATCCGGGGGCTGAAATTTCTATTGTGGATGCCAGCGGAAAAATTATCGCGACGACGCTGGTCGATGCCAGCGGACAGTGGACGGCTCAACTTGCGCCTCAGTCTGCGGGATCCCATACCTATATCGTGGTTCAGGAAAGCAACGGTTCCAGCACCAGCGCAGGTTCCATTACGCTCAACATCGTAACGGATAAAGCATCCCTGAGTGTCGATACCCTGGCCGGAGATAACGTGCTGAATGCCGCAGAAGCGGGCGCAGATGTTTCCCTTTCTGGCCAAAGCGCGAATCTGGCCGCGGGAACCACCGTGACGGTTTCCCTCAATGGTTCAAGCTGGCAGACCACCGTGGCGGCAGACGGCAGCTGGTCGGTCAATGTCCCGGCTGCGGATGCGCAGGCCCTTGCCGACGGCGTGTATACCGTTCAGGTCAGCGGCGTGGATCGCGCGGGCAATACCATTACTTCCAGCTCGACCTTAACGGTTGATACCCATCCTCCTGCGCTGGTGATTAACACCGTCGCGGGAGACGATATTCTCAATGCCGCAGAATCAGGTCAGCCACTGACGCTCAGCGGGACGTCGGATGCCGGAGCCGGGCAGGTTGTGACGCTGCTGCTTAACGGCATCGCCTACAGCGCAACCGTGGATGCCAATGGTCACTGGTCGGTGGATGTCCCTGCTGCCCATGCGGGCGTACTCAAAGACGGGAATGTCACTGTCAGTGCCTCGGTCAGTGATACGGCGGGGAACAGCACGTCCACCACGCACGATGTGCGGGTCGACACGACGGTTCCGGTCGTCATCATTAATACCATCGCCGGTGACAATATCCTCAACAGCGCAGAGCAAACTCAGGCGCAAATCGTCAGCGGCACCAGTACCGGCGGGGAAGCAGGCGATACCGTGACGCTGCTCATTAATGGTCAGACTTACACCACCACGCTGGCGGCTGATGGCTCATGGAGTGTCGGTTTACCGGCGTCCGTATTCAGTTCACTGGCGGATGGCAGTTACGAAGTCAACGTCAGCATCACCGATAAAGCGGGCAACACGGGCTCGCAGTCAACATCAGTGCTGGTTGCTTCGGAAGTGCCGGAACTGGCAATCAATATCGTTGCAACCGACGACGTTATTAATGCCATTGAAAAGGGTGAAGCGCTGGAAATCAGCGGCACCAGCAACAGTGCCGATGGTACGCCGGTCACCCTGACGCTGAACGGCATTACCTACACCGGTACCGTATCCGGCGGTAACTGGACGGTTACCGTTCCCGCTACCGACGTTTCAAAACTCGGCGAAGCAACCTATACCCTTTCCGCCAGCAGCACCGATGCTGAAGGTAACAGCGGTTCAGCCACACACAACGTGGTGGTCGATTCCGTTCTGCCGAATGTCACTATTGCAGTCACGGCAGGCGACGACATTATTAACGCCACGGAAATCAACGCCGATCAGACCATCAGCGGCAAAGTCACTAATGCGGCCGCAGGCGATGTCGTCACTGTCACCGTGGGCGGCAATGTCTATACCGCGACCGTTCAGGACGATCTGAGCTGGAGCGTCAGCGTACCTTCTGCCGATCTGAAAGGATTTGGCGACGGCGACCTGACTATCAATGCGTCAGTCACCAATCAGCACGGCAACACCGGCACCAACGATCGTGAGATCAACATCGACGCCGGTCTGCCGGGTCTGCGCATCGATACCGTTGCGGGCGATGATGTGATCAACAGCATCGAGATCCAGCAGAACCAGATCGTCAGCGGCACCAGCACCGATATCGCGGCGGGAAGTTCAGTCACCGTGACCATCAACAGCGTCGATTATCAGGCGACCGTCGGCGCGAACGGCGCATGGTCTGCTGCGGTTCCGGCAGCGGACGTGGCGAACTGGCCTGCGGGTGCGCTTGCGATTAGCGTGACCGGCTCTGATGTGTCAGGCAACTCCGTGACCATCTCCAGTAACGTCACCGTTGATCTGAGCAGCCTCGCCATTGCAATTGATACGATTGCTGCAGACGACATCATCAATGCCGCCGAAAAAGCAGCAGACCTGACGCTGAGCGGCACCACGCAAAACGTCGAAGCCGGTCAGACGGTGACCGTGAATTTCGCGGGCCACACGTATACCGCTACCGTGCAGGACAACGGCAGCTGGAGCGTAAACGTTCCTGCTGCGGATATGCGCACTCTGAAAGACGGTGACGCGACAGTCAGCGTCAGCGTGACCAATGCGGCGGGCAACAGCGCGGGCGCAGCTCAGGATGTAACGGTCGATACCGTTGCACCGGCCATCACGATGAATACCATCGCCGGTGACAACGTGCTGAACAGCGCGGAAGCCGGTGCGGACGTGGTGCTCAGCGGCACCTCGACGGCTGAAGCCGGTCAGGTTGTAACCATCACCCTGAACGGCAACGATTACACCGCGACCGTCGGCACCGACGGCACCTGGAGCACGTCTGTTCCGGCGGCAGACGCCTCGGCGCTGACTGACGGCACGTACTCAGTCACTGTGACGGTGAAAGACGTCGCCGGTAACAGTTCATCTGTGAGCGGTTCGGTGCTGGTGGATATCACTGCGCCAGCTCTGACCATCAACACCGTTTCCACCGACGACGTGATCAACGCGCAGGAGCATCAGCAGAACCTGATGATCTCTGGTGGTTCCACGGGCGTTCCGGCGGGCGGATTAGTGACCGTTGAAATCGACGGCCACAGCTACACGGCCGCCGTTGATGCGAACGGCAACTGGAGCGTCGGGGTTCCGGCGAACGTGGTCAGCACGCTGACTGACGGTTCCTACACCATCAGCGCAAGCGTCAAAGATGCCGCAGGCAACAACGGTTCAATTACACACGACGTCACGGTGGATACCGTTGCGCCGGTTCTGACCATCAATACCGTTGCGGCCGATGACGTGATTAACGCCATCGAGAAAGGTGAAGCGCTGACCGTCAGTGGCACCAGCAACGGTACCGACGGCAGCGTGATTACGCTGAATCTCAACGGTCAGAACTACACCGCAACCGTCAGCAACGGCACCTGGACGCTGAAGGTTCCGGCGTCCGACGTTGCGAAACTCGGCGAAGCGGATTACACCCTGACCGCCAGCAGCACCGACGCGGCGGGTAACACCGGCAGCACCACGCACGACATTCTGGTCGACAGTTCGTTGCCGTCCGTCAGCATCAGCCCGGTCGCCACCGACAACATCGTTAATGCGACGGAAATCAATGCCGATCAGCTGATTAGCGGCAAAGTCACTAATGCCGCAGCGGGTGATACCGTCACCATTACGCTGGGCGGCAAAACCTATACGGCTGAAGTGCAAAGTGATCTGAGCTGGAGCGTCAGCGTGCCTTCTGCGGATCTGAAAGGATTTGGCGATGGCGATCTGACCATCAATGCATCCGTGACCAATCAGCACGGCAACACCGGCACCAACGATCGTGAGATCAACATCGACGCCGGTCTGCCGGGTCTGCGCATCGACACCGTGGCGGGCGACGATGTGGTCAACAGCATCGAGATCCAGCAGAACCAGATCGTCAGCGGCACCAGCACTGACATCGCGGCAGGCAGTTCAGTCACCGTGACCATCAACGGCGTCGATTATCAGGCGACCGTGGGCGCAAACGGCAACTGGTCGGCGGCGGTTCCTTCTTCTGATGTGGCGAACTGGCCGGCGGGTGCGTTGAATATCAGCGTGACCGGCAGCGATGTTTCGGGCAACTCAGTGACGATTTCGAACAATGTCACAGTCGATCTGAGCAGCGTGGCGATCACCGTCGACACCATCGCGGCTGATGACATCATTAACGCAGCAGAAAAAGCGGCAGACCTGACGCTGAGCGGCACCACGCAAAACGTCGAAGCCGGTCAGACGGTGACCGTGAATTTCGCGGGGCACACTTACACTACGACCGTTGGCACTGACGGCAGCTGGAGCGTGAACGTTCCGGCGGGTGACATGACCAGCCTGAAAGACGGCGACGTGACCGCCACCGCCAGCGTCACCAACGTGGCAGGCAACAGCGCCAGCGCGGCGAATACGGCGGAAGTGGACGCGTCTGCGCCTACCATCACTATCAATACCATCGCCGGTGATAACGTGCTCAACAGCGCGGAAGCCGGTGCAGATGTGGTACTGAGCGGGACGTCTACTGCCGAAGCCGGTCAGGTTGTAACCATCACCCTGAACGGCAACGATTACACCGCGACCGTCGGCAGCGACGGCAGCTGGAGCACGTCTGTTCCTGCAGCAGACGCCTCGGCGCTGACCGACGGCACCTACACCGTGAATGCTACGGTGAAAGACGTCGCCGGTAACAGCTCGTCTGTGAGCGGTTCGGTGCTGGTTGATATCACCGCGCCAACGCTGACTATCAACACCGTTTCCGCCGACGACATCATTAACGCGCAGGAGCATCAGCAGAACCTGATGATCTCCGGTGGCAGCACGGGCGTTCCGGCGGGCGGTCTGGTGACCGTTGACATCGACGGCCACAGCTACACCGCCGCCGTGGATGCCAATGGCAACTGGAGCGTCGGGGTTCCGGCGGACGTGGTCAGCACCCTGACCGACGGTTCCTACACCGTCAGCGCAAGCGTCAAAGATGCCGCAGGCAACGACGGTTCCGTCACGCACGACGTCACTGTCGACACCGTTGCGCCGGTTCTGACTATCAATACCGTTGCAGCCGACGATGTGATCAACGCCATCGAAAAAGGCGAAGCCCTGACCGTCAGCGGCACCAGCAACGGTACCGACGGCAGCGTGATTACGCTGAATCTCAACGGTCAGAACTACACCGCAACCGTCAGCAACGGCACCTGGACGCTGAAGGTTCCGGCGTCCGACGTTGCGAAACTCGGCGAAGCGGATTACACCCTGACCGCCAGCAGCACCGACGCGGCGGGCAATACCGGCAGCGCGACGCACGACATTCTGGTCGACAGTTCGCTACCGTCCGTGAGCATCAGCCCGGTGGCGACTGACAACATCGTTAACGCCACGGAAATCAATGCCGATCAGACTATCAGCGGCAAGGTCACCAATGCGGCGGCGGGCGATACCGTCACCATTACGCTGGGCGGGAAGACTTACACCACGACCGTTCAGGACGACCTGAGCTGGAGCGTCAGCGTACCTTCTGCCGATCTGAAAGGATTTGGCGACGGCGACCTGACTATCAGCGCATCCGTCACCAATCAGCACGGCAACACCGGCACCAACGATCGCGAGATCAACATCGACGCCGGTCTGCCGGGTCTGCGTATCAACACCGTGGCTGGCGACGATGTCGTCAACAGCATCGAGATCCAGCAGAACCAGATCGTCAGCGGCACCAGCACCGATATCGCAGCGGGCAGCAGTGTCACCGTGACCATCAACGGCGTCGATTATCAGGCGACCGTTGGCGCGAACGGCGCGTGGTCAGCGGCGGTTCCGGCAGCGGACGTGGCGAACTGGCCAGCGGGTGCGTTGAATATCAGCGTGACCGGCAGCGATGCTTCGGGTAACTCAGTGACGATTTCGAATAATGTCACCGTGGATCTGAGCAGCGTGGCGATCTCCGTGGATACCATCGCGGTGGACGACATGATTAATGCCGCTGAAAAAGCGGCAGACCTGACGCTGAGCGGTTCAACCCAAAACGTCGAAGCCGGTCAGACCGTAACCGTGAACTTTGCGGGTCATACGTACACCGCGACCGTGCAGGACAACGGCAGCTGGAGCGTGAAAGTTCCGGCAGGCGATATGACCAGCCTGAAAGACGGCGACGTCACCGCAACCGCCAGCGTTACCAATGTGGCAGGTAACAGCGCCAGCGCGGCGAATACCGCCGAAGTGGATGCCTCTGCGCCAGCCATCACCATCAACACCATCGCCGGTGATAACGTGCTCAACAGCGCGGAAGCCGGTGCAGATGTGGTGCTGAGCGGCACGTCGACGGCAGAAGCCGGTCAGATCGTCACTGTCACTTTGAACGGCAATGAATACACCGCGACCGTCGGCACCGACGGCACCTGGAGCACGTCGGTTCCGGCGGCGGACGCCTCGGCGCTGACTGACGGCACGTACTCCGTGAATGCCACGGTCAAAGATGTGGCCGGTAACAGTTCATCTGTGAACGGTTCGGTGCTGGTGGATATCACTGCGCCAGCCCTGACCATCAACACCGTGTCAGCCGACGACGTGATCAACGCGCAGGAGCATCAGCAGAACCTGATGATCTCCGGTGGCAGCACAGGCGTTCCGGCGGGCGGATTAGTCACCGTTGAAATCGACGGCCACAGCTACACGGCTGCCGTGGATGCGAACGGCAACTGGAGCGTTGGCGTACCGGCGAACGTGGTCAGCACGCTGACCGACGGGTCATACACCATCAGCGCAAGCGTCAAAGATGCCGCAGGCAACGACGGTTCCGTCACGCACGACGTCACGGTGGATACTGTTGCGCCGGTTCTGACCATTAACACCGTCGCAGCTGATGACGTGATTAACGCCATCGAAAAAGGTGAAGCGCTGACCGTCAGCGGCACCAGCAACGGTACCGACGGCAGCGTGATTACGCTGAATCTCAACGGTCAGAACTACACCGCAACCGTCAGCAACGGCACCTGGACGCTGAACGTTCCGGCGTCCGACGTTGCGAAACTCGGCGAAGCGGATTACACCCTGACCGTCAGCAGCATCGACGCGGCGGGCAACACCGGCAGCGCGACGCACGATGTTTTAGTCGACAGTTCGCTGCCGTCCGTCAGCATCAGCCCGGTGGCGACAGACAACATCGTTAACGCCACGGAAATCAATGCCGATCAGCTGATTAGCGGCAAAGTCACTAATGCTGCAGCGGGTGATACCGTCACCATTACGCTGGGCGGCAAAACCTACACGGCTGAAGTACAAAGTGACCTGAGCTGGAGCGTCAGCGTGCCTTCTGCGGATCTGAAAGGATTTGGCGACGGCGACCTGACTATCAATGCGTCAGTGACCAATCAGCATGGCAACACCGGCAGCGCCGATCGTGAGATCAACATCGACGCCGGTCTGCCGGGTCTGCGCATCGACACCGTGGCGGGCGACGATGTGGTCAACAGCATCGAGATCCAGCAGAACCAGATCGTCAGCGGCACCAGCACTGACATCGCGGCAGGCAGTTCAGTCACCGTGACCATCAACGGCGTCGATTATCAGGCGACCGTCGGCGCGAACGGCGCGTGGTCGGCGGCGGTTCCTTCTTCTGATGTGGCGAACTGGCCAGCGGGTGCGTTGAATATCAGCGTGACCGGCAGCGATGTTTCGGGCAACTCAGTGACGATTTCGAACAACGTCACCGTCGATCTGAGCAGCGTGGCGATCACCGTGGATACCATCGCGGTGGACGACATCATTAATGCTGCCGAAAAAGCGGCAGACCTGACGCTGAGCGGTTCGACACAAAACGTCGAAGCCGGTCAGACGGTGACCGTGAATTTCGCGGGGCACACTTACACTACGACCGTTGGCATTGACGGCAGCTGGAGCGTGAACGTTCCGGCAGGCGATATGACCAGCCTGAAAGACGGCGACGTGACCGCCACCGCCAGCGTCACCAACGTGGCAGGTAACAGCGCCAGCGCGGCGAATACGGCGGAAGTGGACGCGTCTGCGCCTACCATCACTATCAATACCATCGCTGGTGACAACGTGCTGAACAGCGCGGAAGCCGGTGCAGATGTGGTACTGAGCGGGACGTCTACTGCCGAAGCCGGTCAGGTTGTAACCATCACCCTGAACGGCAACGATTACACCGCGACCGTCGGCACCGACGGCACCTGGAGCACGTCGGTTCCGGCGGCGGACGCCTCGGCGCTGACTGACGGCACCTATTCTGTGAACGCGACGGTGAAAGACGTCGCCGGTAACAGTTCATCTGTGAGCGGTTCGGTGCTGGTTGATATCACCGCGCCAGCCCTCACTATCAGCACTGTGTCAGCCGACGACATCATTAACGCGCAGGAGCTTCAGCAGAACCTGATGATCTCTGGTGGTTCCACGGGCGTTCCGGCGGGCGGATTAGTCACCGTTGAAATCGACGGCCACAGCTACACGGCAGCCGTTGATGCGAACGGCAACTGGAGCGTCGGCGTACCGGCGAACGTGGTCAGCACGCTGACCGACGGGTCATACACCGTAACGGCTTCTGTGAAAGATGCCGCAGGCAACGACGGTTCCGTCACGCACGACGTCACTGTCGATACCGTTGCGCCGGTTCTGACCATTAACACCGTCGCAGCTGATGATGTGATCAACGCCATCGAGAAAGGCGAAGCCCTGACCGTCAGCGGTACCAGCAACGGCGCGGAAGGCAGCACCGTCACGCTGAACCTCAACGGCCAGAACTACACCGCAACCGTCAGCAACGGCACCTGGACGCTGAACGTTCCGGCGGCAGATGTCGCGAAACTCGGCGAAGCGGATTACACCCTGACCGCCAGCAGCACCGACGCGGCGGGTAACACCGGCAGCGCGACGCACGACATTCTGGTCGACAGTTCGCTGCCGTCCGTGAGCATCAGCCCGGTGGCGACTGACAACATCGTTAACGCCACGGAAATCAATGCCGATCAGACTATCAGCGGGAAGGTCACCAACGCGGCGGCGGGCGATACCGTCACCATTACGCTCGGCGGTAAGACTTACACCACGACCGTTCAGGACGACCTGAGCTGGAGCGTCAGCGTACCTTCTGCCGATCTGAAAGGATTTGGCGACGGCGACCTGACTATCAGCGCATCCGTGACCAATCAGCACGGCAACACCGGCAGCGCCGATCGCGAGATCAACATCGACGCCGGTCTGCCGGGTCTGCGCATCGATACGGTTGCGGGCGACGATGTGGTCAACAGCATCGAGATCCAGCAGAACCAGATCGTCAGCGGCACCAGCACCGATATCGCGGCGGGCAGTTCAGTCACCGTGACCATCAACGGCGTCGATTATCAGGCGACCGTTGGCGCGAACGGCGCGTGGTCGGCGGCAGTTCCTGCGGCTGACGTGGCGAACTGGCCGGCGGGTGCGCTTGCGATTAGCGTGACCGGCTCTGATGTGTCAGGCAACTCCGTGACCATCTCCAGTAACGTCACCGTTGATCTGAGCAGCGTGGCGATCACCGTCGATACCATCGCGGCTGATGACATCATTAATGCTGCCGAAAAAGCGGCAGACCTGACGCTGAGCGGTTCGACGCAAAACGTCGAAGCCGGTCAGACGGTGACCGTGAATTTCGCGGGGCACACTTACACTACGACCGTTGGCACTGACGGCAGCTGGAGCGTGAACGTTCCGGCGGGTGACATGACCAGCCTGAAAGACGGCGACGTGACCGCCACCGCCAGCGTCACCAACGTGGCAGGCAACAGCGCCAGCGCGGCGAATACGGCGGAAGTGGATGCGTCTGCACCGACGGTAACCATTCAAACTATCAGCGCCAGTGATGTGCTGACCGCCATCAATGCGGGTACCGAGGTCACACTCAGCGGCACCAGTACGGCGCAGGCCGGGCAGACCGTCACCATCACGCTGGGCAGTGAAACTTACACCGCGACGGTAGCCGCAGACGGCACCTGGACAACCGGTGTGCCGAACAGCGTGTTCTCCGGTCTGGGCGACGGTTCTTATACCCTGACCGCCAGCGTCAGCGATATCGCTGGTAATCCGGCGACCGCTACCGGCACCGCGCAGGTTGATCTGACCGCGCCGGAAGTCACGATTAATACCGTGGCGGGCGATAACGTCATCAACAGTACCGAACACGGACAGGCGCAGGTGATCAGCGGCACCGTAAGCGGTGTGGACGCGGGTTCTGTGGTCACGGTGACCATCAACAACGTCGATTACCGTGCGGTCAGCGATGGCTCCGGTAACTGGAGCGTCGGGGTTCCGGCGAATGTGGTCAGCGGCCTGAATGACGGCAGCTACACCATCACCGCGAAGGTCACGGACACTGCCGGAAATAACGGTTCTGCCAGCCGTGACGTGACGGTGGAAACCACTGCGCCGGTATTTGTTATCAATGACATGGCGGGTGGCGATAACATTCTTAACGCCACCGAAGCACAGACCACGCTCACCGTCACCGGTACCGTGACAGGGCTGGCTGATGGCGCGACGGTTATTGTGACGCTTAACGGCCTGAACTATCAGGGCACCGTCAACGGCGGCGTCTGGAGTGCGGACATTCCGGCCAGCGACCTGGCGAATCTGGGGCAGGCGCTTTATCAGGTCAGCGTCAGCGGCACCGACGTTTACGGCAACAGCGGATCTTCGGCTAAAACGCTGCAAACCTCGTCCGACAGCCCGGCGGTGACCATTAATACGGTCGCCGGTGATGACGTGATCAACGCCACTGAAATCACGCAGGATCAGGTGATCAGCGGCACCGTCACACACGCGGAAGCGGGACAAACCGTCACCGTGACCGTGGGCGGTAAAACCTACACCGCAGAGGTGCAGAACGATCTCTCCTGGAGCCTGACCGTTCCGGCAGCCGATCTGGCCGCCATGGGCGACGGCAGCCTGAACATTTCCGCCGGCGTGACCAATACCAGCGGTAACAGCGGTTCCGGTGAGCGCGATATCGTCATTGATGCGGCAATCCCGGGTCTGCGTATTGATACCGTTGCGGGCGACGATATCGTCAACAGCATCGAAATTAATCAGAACCAGATTGTCAGCGGAACCAGCACCGGTCTGGCCGCGGGCAGCAGCGTGACCGTGAACATTAACGGCGTTGATTATGCGGCGACCGTCGGCGCAGGCGGCAAGTGGTCAGCGGCAGTTCCTGCGGCTGACGTGGCGAACTGGCCTGCCGGTACGTTAACGGTGACTGTGAGCGGAACCAGTGCTGCGGGCAACAGCGTCACCATCAGCAATGACATCACCGTTGATCTCAGCAGTGTCAGTATCGCCATCGATACGGTTTCCACTGACAACATGCTGAATGCCGCAGAGAAAGCGGCAGATTTAACCCTGAGCGGCACTACGTTAAACGTTGAAGCCGGTCAGACCGTGACCGTTATTTTTGCGGGTCACAGCTATACCACACAGGTACAAACCGGTGGTGCATGGAGCCTGACCGTTCCGGCTGCGGATATGACCCAGCTGAAAGATGGCGATGCCTCAATTCAGGTTTCGGTAACCAATACTGCCGGTAACAGCGCCAGCGCGGCTCAGGATGTGACGGTCGATACGCTCGCACCGGTAATCACGATGAATACCATCGCCGGTGATAACGTGCTGAACAGCGCGGAAGCGGGCGCGGATGTGGTGCTGAGCGGGACGTCTACCGCCGAAGCCGGTCAGGTGGTGACCATCACCCTGAACGGCAACGATTACACCGCGACCGTCGGCACCGACGGTACCTGGAGCACGTCTGTTCCGGCGGCAGACGCCTCGGCGCTGACTGACGGCACGTACTCCGTGAATGCCACGGTCAAAGATGTGGCCGGTAACAGTTCATCTGTGAGCGGTTCGGTGCTGGTGGATATCACTGCGCCAGCCCTGACCATCAACACCGTGTCAGCCGACGACGTGATCAACGCGCAGGAGCATCAGCAGAACCTGATGATCTCCGGTGGCAGCACAGGCGTTCCGGCGGGCGGATTAGTCACCGTTGAAATCGACGGCCACAGCTACACGGCTGCCGTGGATGCGAACGGCAACTGGAGCGTTGGCGTACCGGCGAACGTGGTCAGCACGCTGACCGACGGGTCATACACCATCAGCGCAAGCGTCAAAGATGCCGCAGGCAACGACGGTTCCGTCACGCACGACGTCACGGTGGATACTGTTGCGCCGGTTCTGACCATTAACACCGTCGCAGCTGATGACGTGATTAACGCCATCGAAAAAGGTGAAGCGCTGACCGTCAGCGGCACCAGCAACGGTACCGACGGCAGCGTGATTACGCTGAACCTCAACGGCCAGAACTACACCGCAACCGTCAGCAACGGCACCTGGACGCTGAACGTTCCGGCGGCAGATGTCGCGAAACTCGGCGAAGCGGATTACACCCTGACCGCCAGCAGCACCGACGCGGCGGGTAACACCGGCAGCACCACGCACGACATTCTGGTCGACAGTTCGTTGCCGTCCGTCAGCATCAGCCCGGTGGCGACTGACAACATCGTTAACGCCACGGAAATCAACGCCGCTCAGACTATCAGCGGGAAGGTCACTAATGCGGCGGCGGGCGATACCGTCACCATTACGCTGGGCGGCAAAACTTACACCGCCGAAGTGCAGGACGACCTGAGCTGGAGCGTCAGCGTGCCTTCTGCGGACCTGAAAGGGTTCGGCGACGGCGACCTGACTATCAGCGCATCCGTCACCAATCAGCACGGCAACACCGGCAGCGCCGATCGCGAGATCAACATCGACGCCGGTCTGCCGGGTCTGCGCATCGATACCGTTGCGGGCGATGATGTGATCAACAGCATCGAGATCCAGCAGAACCAGATTGTCAGCGGCACCAGCACCGACATCGCAGCAGGTAGTTCAGTCACCGTGACCATCAACGGCGTCGATTATCAGGCGACCGTTGGCGCGAACGGCGCGTGGTCTGCTGCGGTTCCGGCAGCGGACGTGGCGAACTGGCCTGCGGGTGCGCTTGCGATTAGCGTGACCGGCACCGATGCTTCAGGTAACTCAGTGACGATTTCGAACAACGTCACCGTCGATCTGAGCAGCGTGGCGATCACCGTGGACACCATCGCGGCTGATGACATCATTAACGCAGCAGAAAAAGCGGCAGACCTGACCCTGAGCGGTTCGACACAAAACGTGGAAGCCGGTCAGACCGTGACCGTGAACTTCGCGGGGCACACTTACACTACGACCGTTGGCATTGACGGCAGCTGGAGCGTGAACGTTCCGGCGGGTGACATGACCAGCCTGAAAGACGGCGACGTGACCGCCACCGCCAGCGTTACCAATGTGGCAGGCAACAGCGCCAGCGCAGCGAATACGGCGGAAGTGGACGCGTCTGCGCCGACCATCACCATCAACACCATCGCCGGTGACAATGTGCTCAACAGCGCGGAAGCCGGTGCAGATGTGGTACTGAGCGGGACTTCAACGGCCGAAGCCGGTCAGATCGTTACTGTCACCCTGAACGGCAAAGATTACACCGCGACCGTTGGCACTGACGGCACCTGGAGCACGTCTGTTCCGGCAGCGGACGCCTCGGCGCTGACTGACGGCACCTATTCTGTGAACGCGACGGTGAAAGACGTGGCGGGCAACAGTTCCTCTGTCAGCGGTTCGGTGCTGGTGGATATCACTGCGCCGGTCGTCAGCGTGAATACGGTGGCGGGCGACGACGTGATCAACGCGGCGGAACACTCGCAGGCACAGGTGATCAGCGGCGGCAGCACCGGCACCCAGCCGGGCAACCTGGTCACGCTGGTGATTGGCGGAGTCACCTATTCCACGGTGGTGGATGCCAGCGGTAACTGGAGTGTCGGCGTTCCGGCGGGCGTGATTAAGGGGCTGGCCTCCGGCGAGAACACGATTTCTGTCAGCATTACCGACAGCGCGGGCAACACCGGCAGCAGCGATCACCTGATCACCGTGAATGCCAGTGCGGTCAGCCTGAGCATCGACACGATTGCGCAGGACGACATCATCAATGCGGCGGAAAAAGGCACCAGCCTGACGATTTCTGGCGGCAGCGACATGCTGGCGACGGGTACTGAAGTAACTGTGGTGCTGAACGGGAAAAGTTATACCGCAGAGGTCGGCGCGAACGGGGCATGGACGCTGAGCGTTCCGTCAACCGATCTGGCGGCGATTGCGGACGGTAATTACACCGTGAGCGCCAGTGCCAGCGATGCGGCGGGCAATACGGCCAGCGCGACGCATAACGTGGTGGTTGATGCTACCGCGCCTGCGCTGCTGATCAACCCGGTCACCGCCGATGGCATGCTGAATGCCGCTGAACTGGGCCAGCCGCTGACGCTCAGCGGCACGTCTACCGCGCAGGCGGGTCAGACGGTCAGCGTGACGCTCAACAATGAAACCTACACCACCACCGTGAATGCCAACGGTACCTGGTCGGTGAGTGTTCCGGCAGACGACGTGGCCGCCCTGAAAGACGGCACGCTGACGGTCACCGCCAGCACTACCGATGTGGCGGGTAATCCTGCATCTGCCAATACCTCGGTGATTGTCGATACGGTTGCGCCAACGCTGACCATCAGCACCATCGCCGGTGATGACATCATCAACACCACTGAGCAACTGGCGGGTCAGACCATCAGCGGCACCACGTCGGCGGAAGCGGGGCAGATTGTCACCGTGACCTTTAACAATCGCGAATACCACGCCACCGTCACAACCGGCGGCACGTGGAGCGTGAATGTGCCTGCGGCGGATTTCAACGGCGCGGCAGACGGCAGTTATACCGTCACTGCATCCGTGAAAGATGTGGCGGGTAATCCGGCGGCAACAGATTCTTCTGTCAGCCTCAGCGGTGCCGTACCTGAAATTACCATCAACACCTTCGCGCAGGACGATGTGGTCAGCGCGGCGGAACACAGTGGTCCGCTGGCGATCACCGGTACTTCAACCGCAGCGGCGGGTTCGACAGTGACCGTTACCCTGAACGGTGCGACGTACACCACGCAGGTGGCAAACGATCAGAGCTGGACGCTGAACCTGAGCGCCAATGCCGTGAAGGCGCTGGCAGATGGTGAGAATTACAGTATCACTGCGTCGGTCACTAACAGCATCGGCAACAGCGGTTCGGCCAGCCACGACATTGCGGTCGATACCACCGCGCCATCAATGACCATCAGTATTGATTCGGTCAGCGATGACACCGGTCGCAGCACCAGCGATTTCGTGACCAGCGATAACACCATCACGCTCAAAGGCGCGTTGTCTGCGGCACTGGGTAACAACGAGTCCGCGCAAATCAGCCTGGATGGCGGGGTGACCTGGACCACGCTGACCGTGACCGGAACCACCTGGAGCTACGCGCAGGGAAGCGCGCTGGCGGATGGCAGTTACACCTATAACGTGCGGGTGATTGACGCGGCGGGCAACGTCGGATCAACGGCGTCGCAGACGGTGGTGATTGACACCCTGGCACCAGACGCCAGCCAGACCATCAGTATTGATGCGATTTCGCAGGATACCGGCCTGAGCAGCAGCGACTTTATCACCAGCGACACCACCATCAATCTGCGCGGCATGCTCGGTGCGGCGCTGGGGGCGGATGAGTACGCACAAATCAGCCTCGACGGTGGCACGACCTGGAATGACGTCAGTATCAGCGGCCTGACCTGGACGTACATCGACGGCCGCACGCTGACCGACGGGGATTACAACTACCAGATGCGGGTGGTGGATCTGGCTGGTAACGTCGGCGCGACCGCCAGTCAGGTGGTCACGATTGACACCACGGCACCGGACAGCAGCAAAACGGTCAGCGTTGATGCCATCAGCACGGATACCGGTCTGAGCAGCAATGACTTTGTGACCAGCGACACTTCGCTGACCGTCACCGGGTCGCTCGGCGCAACGCTTGCCGCTGACGAAGTGGTGCAGGTGAGTGTCGACGGCGGCCAGACCTGGGCGAACGCGACGACGATCGGTACCGGCTGGACATTTACCGATGGCCGCACGCTGACGGACGGCGATTACACCTACAACGTCCGCGTGGTCGATGCGGCGGGTAACGTTGGTAACGTGACCTCGAAAGTGGTTACCGTCGATACCACTGCGCCGGACAGCAGCAAAACCGTAACCATCGACAGCATTACGACGGACACCGGTTCTTCTGCCAGCGACTTTGTCACCAGCGATACCTCGCTGACGGTCAAAGGGTCAATTGGCGCGGAACTGAGTCCGGGTGAAGTGGTGCAGATCAGTGTCGATAACGGCGCAACCTGGACCACCGTGACGCTTTCCGGCAGCACCTGGACTTACGTTGACGGTCGCACGCTGACGGACGGGCAGACGCTGTATCAGGTTCGCGTGGTGGATCAGGCCGGGAACGTCGGCCAGACCGCGCAACAGGTGGTGACGATTGATACCACCGCGCCGACGCAAATCATCACCATCGAGGCGATCAGTAATGATACCGGCGATTCCGCCAGTGACTTCATCACCAGCGACAATACGCTGACGATGACCGGTTCACTGAGCGCGGCGCTGGCGACTGACGAAAGGGCGCAAATCAGCCTCGACGGCGGTAAAACATGGACTGATGTCGTTGTGAACGGTCTGGGCTGGAGCTATGACGCGACCGGCACCGTGCTGGCGGACGGCAATTACAACGTGCAGGTTCGGGTTATCGATCAGGCGGGCAACATCGGCACCATTGGCAGCCAGACGGTGGTCATCGACACGCTGAATCCTGAAGCGGTGGCGACCATCGTTAAGTATTCCGATGACGAAGGCGATCGTACGGGTTCGTTCGGTTCCGGCACCTACACCGATGAAACTGCACCGACGCTGAGCGGCACGCTGAGCAAGGCGCTGGCCGATGGCGAAGTGCTGAAAATCTACCGTAACGGCGTGTATGTCGGCGTCGCCACGGTGGTCGGTCTGGCGTGGACCTTCTCCGATTCAGCGCTGGCGGACGGCACGTATATTTACGTGGCGAAATCGCAGGATCTGGCGGGGAACACCACGTCGTCCACTGATTTCACCCTGACGGTAGATACGTCGATTCCGACCACGATTGCCACCGTGACGCCGGAATCTACGCAAGATACGACGCCGATCATCAGCGGTACCTTGTCCGAAGCACTGGGCGAAGGGATGTATGTGCAGGTGGTGGTGAACGGCGTGACCTACACGTCGGAAACCGGCGGCGCCGTGGTGGTCGATCCGCTGAACAACACCTGGTATCTGCAGGTGCCGGGCGCGCTCGGACTGGCGAGTTATGACGTGACCGCGCAGGTAAGAAGCAGCGCCGGTAACGGTAACGATGCCGGCATCAGCACCAGCGCGATAGTGATTTATGCCGAAACGGCGGTGGACACCAGCTGGGCGACCACGGCCAGCGGCGCTTACACCAACTCGCTGGCATTCAGCCTGAACAGTAACGGCTTGTGGAACATTGTTTCTGGCATGTCGGACTACAGCAGTACGGGACTGAACAACTATACCGCCACCACGCTGACCAACTCCCGCGGTAACTATGTGGTGAGTTATACCCTGGCAGATACCGACCGTAACGGCACGTCTGATATTTATGCGTCAGAAACCATTTACACCAACTATCAGCAGGTGATGTGGAAGGCCAATACGGACGGGACGTATACGCAGGGTGTTCAGGGAACGGGCGTGCTGATCTACTGGGGCGGCGTGATTGCTTACGATAAAACCGGCGATGGCTGGATTGATCTGGCATACGGCGATTCGGGCGGCGACTCCCGTACCTATCTGGTCAATAACAATGGCGTGCTGACCGTCGATGGTACCAATGGTGCGGCAGGTCTGGCCGGGATTTCTTATCGTGAAATCTCCGGTGTGGATATCAACAACGACGGTACCGTGGACATCGTTCAGCACACCAACCGCAGCGGCGTGTATGCCCTGTCGGTTGCCAGCAACAATGGCTCCGGCACGCTGACCGAAACGCAGGTTCTGGCGAACGTCTTTGTCCCGAATGAAAACAATCAGACCAGCGCGGCGTCGATGACCTGGGGTGATTTCAACGGAGACGGGTACATGGACCTGTATCTGGCGACCAGCCGTAACTCGGGTTCCTCCACCAACTACGGCGGGGTGATCTACTACAACGACGGTAACGGCAATCTGTTGAGTTCCACCACGCAGGTTGAGACAGCCACCACTAACTCGTCAGCGGGCGGTTATCTGTCAGCCGCCGTGGACTGGGACGGTGACGGTGATATGGACATCATCAAGTTCAGCACCTATTCCGGCAGCCAGAAGGCCACGCTGTATCTTAACGACGGCACCGGCAAGGGCTGGACCAGCAGCGCGCTGGCTTCGTCACTGGTCAACGTGACGGGGATTGCGACCCTCGATTACGACTGGAACGGGACGCAGGATCTGCTGGTATCGCAGGCTAACGGCAAAGTGGTGTACATCGCTAACAACAGCACGATTGCTGACGGCACGGCGATCCACCTGCGCATTCTCGACGGCGAAGGGATGAACGTGTTCTACGGCAACACCGTGCAGCTTTATAACTCTGCCGGTGAACTGGTGGCCTCACAGATCATCAACGCCCAGTCAGGTATCGGTATTAACGATGCCTCGGCGCTGGTGAATTTCTACGGGCTGGATCCGAATGAAACCTATTCGGCAGTGCTGGTACGTAACATTAACGGCGTGTCGTCCAATGAAACCTGGAACGACCTGACCGCAGGCGATGGCACCAGCAGCTACTCGTTAACCGCAGATGCGGCAACCGGCGGTAACAGCGGGACGATCACCGGTACCGGCTACAACGATACGTTTATCGCGGAAAGCGGCACCTATGTGTACAACGGCTCCGGCGGCTGGAGCACCACGTCAGACCATGCGACATGGAGCGCCACCGGCGGTCAGGACATCGTCGATTTCCGCAATGCCACCAGCGGCGTCACGGTGGATCTGAGCAGCAGTAACGCGCAGAACACCGGGTTCAACACGTCAACCTTCAGGGATATCGAAGGGATTGCCGGGTCGAAATACGACGATGTGTTCACCGGCAGCGCGGGCGATAACGTGTTCGAAGGGCGCGGTGGCAACGATACCTTCAACTTAGGCAACGGCGGGCACGATACGCTGCTGTACAAGTTGCTGGACAGTTCTGACGCCACCGGCGGTAACGGCTCGGATACCATCAACGGCTTTACGGTCGGCACATGGGAAGGTACGGCGAACTCAGACCGTCTGGATCTGAGCGAGCTGTTGCAGTCCGGCGGTTATAGCGGTACGGGCTCGGCCAGCTACGTCAATGGCGTAGCGACGCTGGATGCCTCGGCGGGCAACATCACCGATTACCTGTCGGTGACCACAGAAGGCAACAACACCGTCATCAAGGTGGATATGGATGGCAGCGGTTCAGCACAGTCGATGACGACCATCGCTACGCTGAACAACGTGCATACCGATCTGGCGACGTTGCTGGCGAACCATCAGCTGATTGTCGGTTAATCAGTCGCAGAAGCGGAGCAGGGGAAACGTCCTGTTCCGCTTCTGCGGATGGCCTGTTCATGTTCCGGAATGAGCGTGAAGGAAGAATGAATTAGGGACGAATGAAGATGAAAAAAGACACCATGTTAGATAAAGGCTACACCGGCTGGCTGAAAGCCATGCTCGATATCGCGAAGCACTACCGTCTGGATTATTCAGAAGAACACGTTAAAGCCACCCTTGCGTGGGAAATGGGTTCACCGGCCGACGTGGTGCTTGATGAAATGGCAAAAAAACTCGGGCTGGGGCGCGTGACCCGTGATTTCCACCCGTGTGATTTGGATCCCGTCAGTGTGCCGTTTGTGGTCACGCTCGATAATGGCCGCCTGGGTGTGGTGACACATCTGGACGCCAGCGGCCAGTGTGCCGTGCAATTCACTGAAGATAACGGGCTGGAAACCATCCTGACGTCTGAACAACTTTCTGAGCGGGCGCAAAGCATCACGCTGCTGCGACCGCTGCATACCATTCCTGATGCGCGCGTTGATAACTACATCAAACCGTACAAGAAAAACTGGTTCTGGGATCTGGCGCTGAAAGACTGGCGTCGTTACAGCGACATCATGCTGGCGTCGATGATTGCCAACGTGCTGGCGCTGGCGGGTATGCTGTTTTCCATGCAGGTGTATGACCGCGTGGTGCCGTCGCAATCTATCCCGACACTGTGGGTGCTGTTTGCCGGTGTGATGCTGGCAATCACCTTTGAATTTGTGATGCGCATGGTGCGCGTCCATATCTCGGATGTGGTGGGTAAACGCGCCGATTTGCGTATTTCCGACCGCGTTTTTGGCCGTGCGCTGCGCATTAAAAACGGTGCCCGTTCCAAATCCACTGGCTCCTTTATCTCGCAAATCCGCGAGCTGGAATCGGTACGTGAACTGATCACCTCGACCACCATCAGCGTGATTTCAGATTTACCGTTCTTCCTGCTGTTCACGGTGATTTTGTGGATGATTGGCGGTCCGCTGGTGTTTGTCGTGCTGCTGGCGCTGCCGCTGTTGCTGATCCCCGGATTACTGATCCAGAAACCGCTGGCGAAACTGGCCAGTGAAGGGATGCGCGAATCGGCGGTGCGTAATGCCTCGCTGGTGGAAGCGGTGGAATCGCTGGAAGACATCAAACTCATGCGCGCCGAACAGCGTTTTCAGAACCAGTGGAATCACTGCAATGAAGTGTCGGCGGATATCAGTATGCGTCAGCGTTTTCTGACCAGCATGCTGATGACCTGGACGCAGGAAGTGCAGTCCATCGTCTACGCCGTGGTGCTGCTGGTCGGTTGTTATCTGGTGATGAGCGGCGATATGACCACCGGTGCGCTGGTGGGTACCACAATTCTGGCCTCACGTACCATTGCGCCGCTGGCGCAGATTTCCGGCGTGCTTTCCCGCTGGCAGCAGGCGAAAGTCGCGCGTAAGGGCCTGGATGAACTGATGCAGCGTCCGATTGATCAGGAAGACGGTCAGAAGATGGTGCACAAGGCGCAAATCACCGGCGATTACGCGCTGCATGACGCGGTGTTTTATTACGATGAGGAAGAGAAGGTCGCCAATCTTACGATTGCAAAACTGCACATCAAACCGGGTGAGAAAATCGCCGTGCTGGGCAAAAACGGCGCGGGGAAATCGACGCTGTTGCAGGTGCTGGCGGGCATGCAGCAGGTTCAGCAGGGCCAGGTGGTGCTGGATAACGTCAATATTAAACAGATTGATCCGGCGGATTTACGCCGTGACGTTGCGCTGCATAACCAGAATGCCAGCCTGTTCTTCGGGTCGGTGCGCGACAATATCACCATGGGACGCCCGCAGGCCACCGACGAAGAAATTCATCAGGCGCTGGTTATCAGCGGTGCGCTGACGTTTGTGCAGCAAAAAGAGAACGGCCTGAATTTCCTCATTCATGAAGGCGGCGTCGGACTTTCCGGCGGTCAGCGTCAGTCGCTGTTACTGGCGCGCAATATCATCACGCAGCCACAGGTTCTGTTGCTTGATGAACCCACCGCATGGCTGGATGAAATTTCTGAATGGAATCTGATCAGTCAGCTTTCCGGCTGGGCAAAAGACAAAACGCTGGTGATCGCTACGCACCGTCTGGCGCTTTTGCAACTGGTGGATCGCATCATCGTCATGGATAACGGACGGATTTCTCTCGACGGCAACAAAGACGAAATCCTCAACAAGCATTTCAGGCAAAAAGGATCGGCACCGGCACCGGCAGCGGCGCAGAGCAAGGGGGTTTCAGCATGAACGGACGCAAACAACATCACCGGTCGCTGGCAGAAAACTCCCTGCCGCGCTCGACGATTCTGGTCTGGGCACTGGCGCTGATGCTGCTGAGTTTTTTCCTGTGGGCGAATTTTTATACCCTGGATGAAGTCACCACCGGCACCGGAAAAGTCATTCCTTCTTCTCACGAGCAGATTGTACAGTCGCTGGAAGGCGGTATCGTTCACTCGATTGACGTGCAGGAAGGCGAAGTGGTGGAACGCGGGCAGCGTCTGGCGCAGCTCGACCGTACCAAAACTGAATCCGGCGTACAGGAAAGCGTGGCGCGTTTACATGCCGCGCTGGCGACGGCGGCGCGTTTAACGGCGCAGATCAACAACACGCCGCTGGTGTTTCCGCAAGAGCTGGATGACGAGCCGGAGCTGGTGAAATCAGAAACCGAACTGTACAACTCCAGCCGCAACAGTCTGGAAAAGCAGTTAACAGGCCTGAAACAGGGCGTGACCCTGATCCGTCGTGAGCTGTCGATGACCGTGCCACTGGTCAAACAGGGCGCGGCCAGTGACGTGGAAGTGCTGCGTCTGCAACGCCAGATTAATGAAATGGAGAGCAAAGCGACCGATCTCGAAACGCAATATCACGTGCGCGCCGGTGAAGAACTGGCTAAGGCCAACGCCGAGATTGAAGCGCAGCGCTCGGTGATTTTAGGGCGTAAAGACTCACTGAATCGTCTGGAATTCTTCTCGCCGGTCAAAGGGATTGTGAAGAATATCGATGTGAATACCGTCGGCGGCGTAATTCCGCCGAATGGCAAGCTGATGACGCTGGTTCCGATCGACGATCAGATGCTGGTGGAAGCGCAGATTTCCCCGCGCGATGTGGCATTTATTCATCCGGGGCAAAAAGCCAAAGTGAAGATTACCGCTTATGACTATTCCATCTACGGCAGTTTCGACGGCGAAGTGACCACCATTTCGCCCGATACGATCCAGGATGAAGTCCGCCGGGATGTTTACTATTACCGGGTGAATATCAAAACCAGCGCTAATTATCTGGAAAATAAACACCACGAAAAGTTCTATATTTTCCCCGGCATGATCGCGACGGTGGATATCAAAACCGGCAACAAAAGCATTCTTGATTATCTGCTGAAGCCGCTGAACAAAATGAACGAAGCGCTCAGGGAACGTTAATCTTCCTTGCCGCCCTCTGAAAAACTGCAGCCTGAGCGCTGCAGTTTTTTTTTCACTTTAGTCAGAACGCTCAGAAATCCGAATCTTTCATCCGGCAGTTGTCATTGATATTTGCAGCGCTATAGAATGCGCACTCTTCCTGAGCTGCGCATGATTCCGACGGGGTATTTCCTGTCAATCTTACTGATGTGTAAGCATTATTTTTAAAATGGCGTTGGGGTTAAACGCGGTGATCAATCCGTCTTACTCCGGTCAAAAGCGGAAAAAAATAAAAGCATCATGAGCAAGCCTCACCGCTTTATCGTCCTTCTCCCTCTGTTTCTGACTGCGTGCGGAACGCTGTCTGACATGCATGTCGATGAAAATCCTCAGGATGTGAAACAACTTGCCTGTACCGGCGACATTAACGCCATGGTCAATGGCGTCGCAGAGAAGTACCTGCATAAGGAAAACGCCAGCGGTCTGGCGATTGGCATTATCAGAAATGACGGCGTTGCCCGCACCTGGGGTTATGGCTATACCAACGCAGTGAACGGCTACAAAATTGACGGGCAAACCTTGTTTGCGCTGGGTTCGGTCAGCAAAGGCGTGACCGGTGAAGTGGTGGCCGGGCTGGTGGCGAAAGGGCAACTGAAGTGGGATGACAAACTGTCCGACTTATTGCCGAAAAACATTGTACTGAGCGATGACGCCAAAAATATCACGTTGCTCCAGCTGGCGACGCATACGTCCGGGCTGCCGCGTCAGAATATGACGAAGGATATGCTGGAGAGTTTCCTGAAATATCTTTATACCGGCGATAATTTCTATCATGAGCTGGACAGCGACGACGTTCTCAACGATCTCTCTTCATTTAAAAAACCGCAGGTTCTGGTACCGCAGTATTCCAATCTGGGTTACGCCTTGCTGGGCTATATTCTTAAATTAAAAACCGGCGAAGATATCCAGCAGCTGGCTTATGACTTTATTTTTGATTCATTAAAAATGGGCAACACCAGTTTTTACGGCTCAAAACTCAAAGCCTATCCTTACCGCGCCATCGGTCACGCGGGCGATCAGCCTAAGTTTATCCGCCGCGGAGAAGTGGTGCCGGACTGGTCTTTCAACAAGAATATGGTGGCGGCCGCCAGTCTCTACAGCAATGTCGATGATTTACTGAAGTATCTTCGTGCTCATATTGATGATTCGCAGCCGGGTGAACTCAGTGCGGCCATCCAGGTGACGGAAAAAGTGTATTATCCGCGACAAATTGAAGCCGCCAATATTGCCTGGGTGACGGATACGAAAAGTAATCAAAAGATGACCTATCAGGTCGGGTATATCGGCGGCTATTCCAGCTATATTGGTTTTGATAAAAAACATAAAAATGCGGTCGTCGTTTTACAAAATACTTTCAACTGGAGTAATTACATTGGCCATGATCTGCTGCTAAAAATGGCGATGGCCGATGATTATCAGGGTAAATGTCCGGATCGGGAAAACGCCCATAACTAACAGTTGAAGTCAGATTTTGCTTCTCTATGCAACGGGGCCAGCAGGCCCCGTTTCTGCTTTTCAGCCTGCAGAATCAGTGATGCACGGCAATATACCGCTCGAACTTCGCCGGTTTTAGCTGGCTGAGATCCACCAGCACTAAGCCATCAATACAGTTGCTGAATTCCGGATCGCTGCCGAAATCAATGAACTGCACGCCGCCGGTTTCGCAAAGCTCTGAATATTGTTTATAGAGCGCCGGAATGCTGCATCCGAGATTCGCCAGTAAGCGTTTCAGGCGCTGCAAATCTTCCTGATAATCGTCGCCGCAAAACTGGGCTAACACGTCTGGCAGTGAAGCCGGATACGGACGGCGGGAGGTGGCCAGCGGCAGCGCCGGCGTGAAATACAGACGATAAAACGCCACCAGCAAATCACGGGCAGGCAGCGGCATGCCGCCGGAAATCGACACCGGGCCAAACAGATAACGCGTCTGCGGATATTTCGCCAGATACGCGCCGATGCCCAGCCACAGGTAATCCAGCCCGCGCTTGCCCCAGTAAGCGGGCTGAATAAAACTGCGTCCGAGTTCGATGCCCTGCGCCAGGATCGGATCCATCTGATGGCCGTACTGGAACAGACTCTGGCTGTAGATGCCGCTCAGCCCTTTGCTGGCGACCTGATCTGCCGTCGGGATAAACCGGTAAGCGCCGACGATTTCCAGCGCCTGCGGATCCCACAACACCAGGTGATAATAATCGTCATCGTAGCCGTCGAGGTCGCGGCGGCGACCGCTGCCTTCACCGACAGCGCGGAATGCGATTTCCCGCAGACGCCCCAGCTCGCGCAGAACGGGGACGTAATCCTCGCCGTGACGACGATAGAGATAAATCATTTTGCCGTCCGGCGTTTTGCCCAGCACTTCGCTGGCTTCCAGTGCATGTTTCAGTACGGCGCGGTCTTCCGCACGGGCAATCGAGGTTTCAGTGTGGAACAGCCCCGGTTTGCCTGCGCCGAGGCGGTAAAGATGTTTACGAAAACGCGCCGCCAGATCGCCCGCCTGCATCTGTCCGTCGTGCCAGCTGGAGTATGGAATGCGTGCGCCGATTTTCAGCGTCAGGCTGTTGCCGCGCTGGCCGAACATTTCATGCACCAGCAACAGCGTGCTGAGCGGGCGGTAAATCATCGACGTGAGATAAAACAGCGCGCTGTTGCTGCCGCTGATATGTACCGGCACCACCGGCGCACGGGCTTTTGCCGCCAGACGCAGAAAACCGGTGTGCCATTTGCCGTCGCGCACGCCTTTGGAACTCATGCGCGACACCTCACCCGCCGGGAATACAATCAGCACGCCCTGATTCTGCAGATGTTCCTGCATCTGTGTGACCTGATTGCGCCGCGTACGGTTGCCCATATTGTCCACCGGGATCATCAGACTGCCGAGCGAGGACACCAGCGACAACAGCTGATTCGCCACCACCTTGACGTCCGGACGCACCGACGCCACTGCGTGCAATATTGCCAGACCGTCCAGCGTGCCAATCGGATGGTTGGCGACAATCACCACCGGGCCGTAACTCGGGATTTGCTCGCGGTCGCGTTCCGTCAGTTCACAGCGAATATTAAAATGCTCAAGTACCTGCTCGGCCATATCAATCCCTTTCAGGTGCTGATACTGACCGGCAAAGCGGTGGAATTCTTTTTCGCGGAATAAGATTTTTAACAGACGGCGTTGCCAGGTAGGGGTTTTGTGCTGCGGGTCGAGATCCTGAAACAGGGTATCCATGCTGAACATAGGATGTCCTCCGGTTGTAGTCTCCCGACCATAATCAGGGCGCATGACAGTGATGTGTCACTTTGATGGCAGTACGGGGAAAGCTGAATAAAACAGCGGTTCAATTTGTTGCGAAAGTAATCAATTACTAATAAAGTCAAAGACTCATTTATGGCTTCGCAACACGCCTGAACCCTCTTCGTGAGACACGAATTTCCATGCCTGAACCTGCTTCGCCCGACCTTGCTGCTGTCAGCCCGTCTAAGACCACGCTGCGAATTCTCTCCATTCTGGTGTTCAACTTTGCCAACTATCTGACCATCGGCCTGCCGCTGGCGATTTTGCCGGGTTATGTGCATGAACATCTCGGTTACAGCGCGTTCTGGGCCGGGCTGGTGATCAGCCTGCAATATTTCGCCACGCTGCTGAGCCGTCCGTATGCCGGACGTTATGCCGATAAAATCGGACCCAAAAGGGTGGTGATGTTCGGGCTGAGCGGTTGCCTGCTCAGCGGTGTTTTTTATCTGCTGGCGCTGGGATTTGATGCGTCACCGGCGGTCAGTCTGGCGTTGTTGTGTGCCGGAAGGATATTACTGGGTGCCGGACAAAGTTTTGCCGGAACCGGCTCGACGCTGTGGGGCATCAGCGTGGTCGGTTCGCTGCATATCGGTAAAGTGATTTCGTGGAGCGGGGTGGTGACGTACGGCGCAATGGCGATTGGCGCACCGCTCGGCGTGCTTATTTTTAGTCTCGGCGGCCTGACGCTGCTGTCGGCCTGCATCATTCTGGTGGCGCTGGCGGCGTTGATCACCGCATGGCGAAAACCGCCGGTAACCGGCACCGCCTCAACGCAAATCCCGTTCCGTCAGGTGCTGGGCAAGATCCTGCCGTACGGCATGATGCTGGCGCTGGCGTCCACCGGCTTTGGTGTGATCGCCACCTTCATCACCCTGTTTTATGCTGCAAAAGGCTGGACGGGCGCGGCGTTCTCGCTGACTTTCTTCAGCGTGGCGTTTGTCGGTATGCGGCTGTTACTGCCCAACAGCATTACGCGTTTTGGCGGATTGCAGGTGGCGCTGGCGTGTTTTGTGGTGGAAATCCTCGGGCTGATTATGGTGTTTTTCGCCCCGACCGCCTGGGCGGCGATGGCGGGTGCGTTCATCACCGGCGTGGGATTCTCACTGGTGTATCCGGCGCTGGGCGTGGTGGCGGTGAAGAAATTGCCGCAGGAAAATCAGGGCAGCGCGCTGGCGACCTACTCCGCGTTTCTGGATTTATCTCTGGGAATTACCGGCCCGCTGGCGGGTGTCCTGATGGCGCAGGCCGGAATTGATGCGATCTATCCCGGCTCGGCATTGCTGGTGTTTATCGCGATGGCGCTGGGTTTGCGGTTGCTGTTACGTCAGCCCTCGCCGGAAACCAGCGCCTCGGTCAGTAACGATTAAATCGCCTGCCGGAGGCCACGAATGCGGCCCATATGCAGCGTATCCACCAGCTCGCCGTCACGCAGGGCGTAGCACGGGCTAAGGCCTTCAACGCTGAAACCGAACTTTTTGTACAGCCCGATAGCAGCCTCGTTATCGGCATATACCGTCAGCTCGACGCGGGTCACGTGCAGCCATTTGTCGCTCAACTCAAGGGCGGCGGCGATCAGCTTGCTGCCAACGCCTCGTCCCTGAAACTGCGTATCCACACCAATCCCGAACGTGGCCACATGGCGGCGTCGCCACGGCTGCTCGACCATTAATGTCAGATTGCCGACCAGTTTGCCGTCGATGCACGCCACCAGCGCAAACCGGCCGGGCGCGGCGTTAGCAAGCCGGTCTTCCCAGAGCGTGGCGGGCGGATAAGGTAGTTGCAGGGTGTCGCTGTAAACAGGAACCTGAGCGTATAGGTGCTGAAGCGCCTCTGCATCTGCGGCTTCAGCGTGACGAATGACTATTTCGCTCATGGCGACACTCCTCTTTTTGTGGTTACTGCTTGAATATCCTCTATATTTATCAGGTATAGGAAAACTGTCAATTGAATGTTGGGTGAAAAAAAATGCTTTACAAGTGCGAATGATAATGATTATTATTGCCATGCGTTCCGGGGATGGCCTCACACCAAGGTCAAACGGGTCCCCATGAATGCACGACATTGCTCACATTGCTTCCAGTATTATTTAGCCAGCCTTATGCGCTGGCTTTTTTTTCTTCATATTTTGAGCTGTGGATGCGTTGGCTGCGCTCGCTCACCCCGGTCACATACTTGTGTATGCTCCCGGGGATTCGCTTACTGGCCGCCTGTCCACAACTCAAACTATTTCGAAAAACACGTTAATTAGAAAAATCCCGTGTCAGGCAAAAATCATATTCTGCTGCCATATCACCCGATCTCCGGCGGGAGGCTGGGCGATGACGGTGCTGCCTGATAAGCGGTTGTTGAGAAACATCACTGAGCTGGCGGGTTGTGCGGTGACGTCGGTGAAATCGAATGTTGCCTGCGTCAGGACTGAGGAAAGCATATCGATTTGCTTTGGCTCCGTGCCGGAAAGCGTGAAGCCAACCTGATTAAACTGCGAAGCCTGAACCGACAGGGTGGAAGATTTCAGGATCAGCGGTGCAAATTGCGTGGCGGCGTTAAACGTACAGCGCACAAAATTTACAGGCGCGGTGCTGTCGAATGAGTGCCCGCCGATACCGTTGAACACCGTATCGGTAAAGGTGATGGCGGCGGTCACGTTGCTTTGCAGCACCGGTGCGCCGTCCTCCAGCAGGGAAAACTGGCACTGACGGATGACATTCGGGCGCGCAGCACGTTGCGAGGCCTGACTGATAATCAGCGTGCGATCGGCGGTGCAGCCTGTCATCTGCAAACCGTCAGCATTGACCCACAACATCCCGGACTGCGGGATAGTCTCGCTGGCAATCACCACCAGATCTTCCAGTGTCAGTTCACTCACGCCGGTGCGGGCGACAAACCACGGGCAGACGTGCTTACGCACATTAATACGTTTAGCGCTGCCTCCCCAGGTGACGCCGGAATTGGCAAAGGTCATCAGGCCGGAGTTGCCGGTGTAGGTCAGGTCATGCTCGTACTGACCGTGGGTGACAAACGGGCCTTTTTCCGCGCTCTGTCCGCTGGCGTGACAATTTTCGACCAGGCAATATGCCGACGCCGTGAAATCATTTAAATGCCGCGCATTCGCCACGCTGCAATCGCTGACATGACCGTACAGGCAATAGATCTGCTGTGTCAGATATCCGGCACCGCCAAAGGCCGTATTCGGCGGATTGGTGAGAGAGCATTGTTGCGTCAGATAATGAGTATTCCAGCGGCGCATCACCACCGGCCAGAAAGAACCCGTCGAATGGATCCCTTCGACGTTGGCATACACCGCGTATTCAAACGCCACCGGATGACTGCCGGTGATCTGATCATCTCCCGCCCCGGAGAACTGCATATTTTTGATGGTAACGAATTCAACCGGTTCGACTTTTTGCCAGCTAATCACCCTGCCGGCCAGCAGTTCCCAGCCGTTGTAATAGCCAGTCTGAATATGTGTGCTGTCAGGAATGGCAATGATTTCCACCAGCTTTTGCAGCTCGCGTTCCGCCGCGCCTTTCACCGGCGCAACCTGCACCGCATACCAGTCGCCCACGCTGAACACTGAAGAATCGGCGACCGGGAAAATATCGGTCTGTTCCTGCAATGTTTCTGTCAGCGTGAAGGTGACGGGCGTGCCGGTGACGGTGCCCTGGAAAAACAGCACGGCAGCAAACGGGTCGTTGACCGGTGCGCTGGCAATGCCGGTGGTGAAAACGCGGTTATTCTGGAAATCCAGGGTGATGTCTGAACGTGTGAAATGATGACGGCGCTGAAAGAGCAAATCCGTAAACGCCAGAATCTGCGTGATTTGCGGATCATTCACTAACGCATCCAGCGCATCGTCGGCAGGTTGTTCCGCATTCAGAATGCCGAAGGTACGGAAATCCCCCACGCCCTGATGGATAAGCCGCCAGCGTCCGCTGGCCGAATGGTCAGAACTGATCACTGTGCCGTTATTGGCGGGCAGAACGCAGTTTTTGTCCCAGTGATAATGGCCGCCGCCGCCGTCACCGGCCTGAAAATAACCATTAACGAAGACATTATGATCCAGACGTATTTTATGATTCTTCAGCGCGGATACAGAGTTGAACGTTTTCATCGAGGATTCCTTTTATGGCTCATGGGTGAGCCACTTTATTTTGTTATACCTCCGTGTTTTCAACCACAATATGCGGCCCTGTACTGGCTGACACAACGGATGTGGTATTTATCAGGGTATTATTCTGTTCGATGAAATAAGAAGGGCGGGAGAATGCCTTATCTGAAAATAACCGCTTAACCTGCATAAATGTCATGTGATGTGCCTGGTAATGATTAATACCCGCCTCAATCTGAATATGAATCTGATCGTCACCCGTCACTTCGCTTTGCAGAGGGCCTAACCGCCAGGCTACCGGATGGTCGCCGGTGCGCGAAAGTAAAGGCCGGGACGCCTGATCGCCGGCCAGCGTGGTATCGCCATTAATTACGATTTTCTGCGATTCATCTGCGGTTCATCTGCGGTTAAAATAAGGGACACATTTTCAAGACGGCAGGCGTTAAAGCTAATTTCTTTATTTTTAATTAACAGCGAAACATCTTTGTCTGTTCCTTTGAACTGGCAATGAGAAAAATACAGCAACGAACGTCCATTAATAGAATTTCGGGCTTCAGCCGCCTGATGAGAAACAATAAACGGATCGTCCGGTGCCAGATTACTGATCGTGGAATCATGACGCGGATCCAGCACAAATCCGCAGTTTTCAAACACGTTCATTTTGATACTGAGCTGACTGTTTTGCAGTAACGTCAGTTCTCCGCTGACACTGCAATTTTGCACCGTCAGGCCGTCACAGTTGAGGCGCAATATACCGAGATTATCCTGTTCCGCATTCCGGTAAATACAGACATCCGTTAAGGTCAGATCCGTAATATGTGTGTCTGCCGTCAGCATAGAGCAACGGTGGTGGTTGACGACAACCCGTGCCGCCGACTGGCCCCAGGCTTTACCGGAGTTGGCCAGCGTCAGGATGCCGGAATTGGCCGAGAAGTGCAGATCATGTTCATACTGACCGTGTGTCACGAAAGCACCGGAACTGTCACCGTTGCTGTGACAATTCTTTACCACACAGGAAGAGCTGGCGGTCAGGTCATTAAGATGCCGCGCATTAGAGGTTGTACAGTCGCTGATCACGCCATACTGACAGTAAATTTGTTGAGTCAGATAGCCTGCGCCGCCCCAGGAAACAGAAGGCGGGTTGGTCAGCGAACAGTGTTCTGTGCGAAAGAAGGTATTCCAGCGGCGGAAAATAACTGACCAGAAGGTACCCTGCGCATGAACATTGAGCACATCGCAATAAATGGCATATTCAAAGGTGACAGGCTGAGAACTGTTGTTCGCCAGCTGCCCCTCTTCGATATATTGCATATTCCGGATACAGACATTTTCCACCGGCGTGACTTTGCGCCAGTATAATTGGCTTTGTGCGTCCAGCACCCAGCCGTTTCGGTAATTTAGCCGGATATGTGTTTCATCAATCTGTTCGGACACCTGCACCAGTCGTTGTATTTTTCGTTCCCAGTGGCCGGTCAGCCTGTCAGATTCCAAACAATACCACTGACCGACAGGATATAAGCTGCTGTCCCCGACCGGATAGATTTCAGATAATAAAGGCAAAGGCTCCGTGAGAACGGAGACTCTTGTTTGCTCTTCAGCCAGACCCGTGAAAGAGAAAATAGCGGCAAGATAATTATTTTTGGGATCGGCCAGCCTTTCCAGCCCTGCGGCGGTCACTGTCTGGTTATGAAAATCAAGGGTGATATTCGAACGGTTGAAGCGGTGGCGTGACAGGAAATTCAGCGAGGTATGGGCTTCTATCCGGTGAATAAGCGGATCACTGACCATCGCATCCAGTGCCGCATCTGCCGCGTTCTGTCCGTTAAATATGCCGAACTGGCGAAAGTCCATGACGCCGTCATGTAATTGCAACCAGCGGCCTTTAGCGGATTTAAGCGAAGAAATGACGGTGCCCTGATTGGCTGTTTTCTCGCTACTGGCATCCCAGTAAACCAGTTTTGGCGCGCCATTCCCGGCAAAGTGATATCCCAAAACCACGGCGCAGGTTCTGTTGGCAGGCGCAGAGAGATCCCTTAACGCCATAATGTTGCTGACGCTAATGATATTATCTGAATTTAATTCAACGGATTTAAATAATCCGGCAGAGACGACCCCACCGGTTATTCCCGCGATCAGCTCGCGGCGGTTGATCATGATAATTTCCAGAAAACAGACGTCACATGGATTTTCCTGAATGTATTCAATATTTGAGTATTGTTCGGATCAGCCATTAATCAACGTGCGTGAGAAAAAATTTGCCTTAAGTTTCTTCAAATCCTTTGGAATGAGCCACCTGCATTTGTTCATATTTTTTGAACAGAGGGGTGAAGTTTTTACGCTTTCTTATTCTCAGCCGTTGACTAGACTAGAGAAAACATTGAGGAGAGTTGAACATGATTTACTTACGCAAAGCACAAGAACGCGGTCACGCAAGTCACGGCTGGCTGGAAAGCTGGCATACCTTCTCTTTTGCCGATTATTACGATGCGAACTTTATGGGGTTCTCCGCGCTGCGGGTGATCAATGAAGATTTCATCGATGCGGGGCAGGGTTTTGGTAAGCATCCGCATAAAGACATGGAAATTCTGACCTACGTGCTCGACGGCACCGTAGAACATCAGGACAGCATGGGCAATAAAGAACAAATCCAGGCCGGTGAGTTCCAGATTATGAGTGCCGGTACTGGTGTGACGCATTCCGAATACAACGGTAACCCTGACCGTAAACTGCACCTGTATCAGATCTGGATTATTCCAAATCAGAAAGGGCTGGAACCGCGTTATGAACAACGCATGTTTGATGCGCCGCAGGGCCGCCAGCTGGTGCTTTCGCCTGATGCCCGCGATGGCTCACTGAAAGTCTTCCAGGATATGGAATTGTCCCGCTGGGCGCTGAAAAAAGATGAACAGTCGGTATATCAGATTCAGGCTGAACGCCGCGTGTGGATCCAGGTCGTTAAAGGCACGGTTTCTGTTAACGGCCAGAAAGCAGGCCCGAGCGATGCCCTGGCGATCTGGGATGAAACGGCGCTGTCCGTTCACGCGGACGAAGACAGTGAAATCCTGCTGTTTGATCTGCCACCGGTCTGATAACAGGTAAGTCAAAAGTTTAAGGCGATGCAAGGGCATCGCCTTTTTTGCATCCTGAATTCTTTATTTAAAGCTGACGTTAATGCCGATATTGCCCTGATAACCTTCCTGTTTACCGTCAAATCCCCGCAGATAATTTGCGCTGGCATAAAAGGCCGCACTTTTGCTCAGCGACGCAGTGATCCCGCCGCCCGCTTTCCAGGTACTTTGCGTAAAGTCAGGCGAAATACGGGTACTGCCGATAGTGACCGCGGGGGCATCGCTGAACGTCGATACAGCATCAAGGTTCAGGTACGGCGTAATGTCAGGCTGATCTATTTGCGGCAGATGAGAAAGTCGCAGACCGGCCCGTGCCTGCACGCTGCTGTCAGTCGTTTTTTCCACCGAGGCGATACCGTCACTGAACCCTTTCATGTGCAGATACTGATAAATCACCTGCGTCTGAGGTTCGAGTCTCCAGCTTTGGGTTATCGCAAGCGGGATGCCGCCTTCGGCTGAAAACGCCACACTGTAGCCATCCTGTCTGGCGTCGCTTTCACTGTGAAAATCAGTGCGGTAATCGGTGTATTGCCCGACGAAATCCACATACGCACCTTCGTTGGTTTTCAGGGTGTAATAACCGCCAATGCCGTAAGCATCGGTGGAGATATCCCCGGTGTCGGTGGACTCACCGATCAGACTGCGGGCGCTGTCCGAGGTACTGGTTTTCTGATCGCCCAGCGTAATCATCACACCAGCGCGCGCGTCGTTGCCACGCGGGGTGGCATCCTGATACAAATCCTTGCCGATCTGCACATAGCGAATATCGCTGTCAAAACTGAAGCGTCCGATATCGTAATTATCATGCGTTCCGCCGACGCGCCCCCATGTGCCATCCTGAGCGCGTTTGACGCTGTCGCCGGTACGTTCGTGATAAGACCCCATGGAGTTAAAGCCGTACTGCCGGTTAAGAAAGGGCGCGGCAATGTAACCCACGATATCCGTCCGGTAGGCGATCACCGGTTTAGGTGTCGGTTGCGGTGTGGGTTCCGGCGTGGGTTCTGGTGCCGGATTCGGATCAGGCACCGGTTCCGGCGGCGGTACAGGCTCCAGATAAGTGCGCAAATACCAGTCTTTTGACGAACTGCTGCCACCTTTATAGAGATAATAATCGTAGGCCCCGGCACTGACTTTTTTCACCAATTTCAGCGACGAGGTGTCATCGCCATCCACCTGCACCAGCCGGATCCCATCACCCGTTGTCAGCGCACCGCTGCCACCGGTATTGCGCACCAGCACGCCAAAATTGCCGCTGGCATTACCCAGGATATGCAGTACATCGGTGGGGGAGTTATCACTGCCGAGCTGGGTATTGAAGTTCAGCGCACCGTTACCGGAAAGCGTGCTGGCGGTAAGTGTGTGCCATGACCCCTGCTGCGGTGGGGTAAAGTTCAGCAGACTGTTATCCACAGATAAATTACCGACTACAGAGTCACCGGTGAGATCCCACACCGACTGGTTATTTAGCGCCAGTGAACTGAGGTTTTGCACCGCGCCGGTCAGCACGGAGTCATCCAGCGTGAAATCGGTTTTGGCCGTTTCTGCATTGATAATATTGCCGGTAATCTGGCTTTTGCCACGGACGCTCACGTCACTGGCCCCTTTTCCGGCAAACTCAAACGCGGTGTTTATGCCTGTCACGATGGATTGATTATCGATGACGATACTGGCATCACCGTCTGAAATTTTACTGATGCCGGTAAGCGCATTATTCATCGTCGAATTATTGAGTTGAAGATCTGAGTGCGCTTCGGGGGCGCTTTTAATGATTATGCCGCTCAGGGTTTCAGAGAGAAAATGGGTGTTCACCAGGTTCACGCGGGCGCCGTCCACCAGGATATTTGCCCCTTTCTTGATCTCACCGGAATGGTTAACGGTCAGACCATCAGCATTGAGGGTGGCGCCGTTATTGACTTCAATACTATTTTCCACGTTATTACTGGTGAATGCGGAATTAATAATGTTCGCGGTGGCCTTGTCGGAAACGAAAAGTGCAGCACTGCTGGAATTAACCGTTGCCTGATTAATATTTAAGACACTTGCTTCATTTTCTACAAGAATGGCATATGAAATACCTGACAGAGCGCTGCTATGCGTTACTACAGAGTCTTTGCCTATATTAATCAGCCCGCCGTTGCGGGCATATAGCGCAGAGGCCAACTGGTTGCCGCTGGCGTTAAACTGATTCGCGAGCAAGGTAGCTTCTGCGCCATTTTCAACGAGAATACCGTAATTAAACAATGCGTTACCTGCATCAATATTGACGGTATCTTTGGTCGAGAACGTCAGTTTCTGGTTATTGGTCAGAAGGAGTGGCGCGACGTAATTCGCTGCCCTGGCGCTCATGATGACCACATTAGGCAGGAGACACGCCAGCATAATAAATCGGGTTATTTGACTGTATTTAAACGCCGGCATCGGGCATTCCTTAAAAAACAGGTGATGAATGCCGGACAATGTATTCATTAACCCTCAACGGATAAAATCATTCAATATCAATTTTTAACAGAACGCGGGCAATGATATTAATCAGATTTAGTTTTTATTTTTGACAACGTAAAATATTTTATTGATGTGTTATTTAATGCTCCGGTGATAATTATTATTGGTTTTCCCCGTAGCGACTCTTTTTTTCTGCGCGAATGACATTTGCTCAAAATGTGAAACATTTCACATCGCCGGACAATCGCCGTTAAATTTTATGAACAGCCTCGCACATTTCCCCGGAAGCCATGGAAACCGGTTTCCATAACGCCTCAAATACCCTCAGCAGGTAGAAACGGGCAGAACATAAATCATCTGGGAGTGAAGCAAAATGAAAAGAATCATGCTTTGTTGTTCGGCGGGAATGTCGACCAGTTTGTTAGTGCGCAAAATGAAAGAAGTGGCGGCAGAGCGCGGCGAAGAGGTGCAGATCGACGCATTCGGGGCCAGCGAGTTTGACGAAAAATTCCGCGATTATCAGGTGGTGTTGCTCGGACCGCAGGTGCGTTACATGCAGGCTGATTTATCCAAAAGAGCGGCAGAATTCAATATCCCGGTCGAAACCATCAACATGATGGATTACGGCATGCAGCGTGGCGACAACGTGCTCGACTTCGCTTATGGCCTGATCGCGCAGGAAGGAAGCCGCGTATGAGTGGCCTTTATCAGGCGATGGTTAACGTCATCGAAAAACACATCACACCCCTGGCGGGCAGCGTCGGCCAGCAGCGGCATGTTATCGCCATTCGTGACGGGTTTATCGCGGCGTTGCCTTTTATGATTATCGGCTCGTTCATGCTGGTGTTTATCTTCCCGCCATTTTCGCCGGACACCACCTGGGGTTTCGCACGCGGCTGGCTGGATTTGTCGCTGAAATACCGCGAACAGCTGATGTTGCCGTGGTATCTGAGCATGGGCGTGATGACCTTTTTTATTTCTGTAGGGATTGGCGCGAGCCTCGGTAAGCATTACAAACTCGACCCTATCATGACCGGTTTGCTGGCGTTTATGGCGTTCCTGCTGGTGGCAGCGCCCTATCATGACAAACAAATTTCGACGCAGTATTTCTCCGGCGAAGGCATTTTCACCGCGATCCTGACGGCCATTTATGCCGCCGAAGTGTATGCGCTGCTCAAACGCCGCAACATCACCATCCGTCTGCCGAAAGAAGTGCCGACCGGCGTGGCGCGTTCGTTTGAAATCCTGATCCCGGTGGTGGTGATTGTCGCGACGTTACATCCGCTGAATCTGTTTATTCAGTCTGCGACCGGCATGATTATTCCTGAAGCCATCATGCACTTGCTGGCACCGCTGGTTTCCGCCTCGGATTCCCTGCCGGCGATTTTGATTTCGGTGTTTATCTGCCAGGTGCTGTGGTTTGCCGGTATTCACGGTGCGCTGATTGTGACCGGCATCATGAACCCGTTCTGGATGACCAATCTGGCGCTGAACCAGACGGCGCTACAGGCCGGCGCGCCGCTGCCACACATCTATCTGCAAGGATTCTGGGATCACTATCTGCTGATTGGCGGCGTTGGTTCGACCCTGCCGCTGGCGATTCTGCTGCTGTGCAGCAAGGCCGTGCATCTGCGCACTATTGGCAAGATGGGCGTGGTGCCGAGCTTCTTCAACATCAATGAGCCGATCCTGTTCGGTACGCCGATTATCATGAATCCGGTGTTCTTCCTGCCGTTCACACTGGTGCCGATGCTGAACGCTATTTTTGCTTACACTGCCACCAAACTGGGCTGGGTCGCGCAAGTGGTCTCGCTCACACCCTGGACAACGCCTGCGCCAATTGGTGCGTCATGGGCCGCAAACTGGGCATTCAGTCCGGTAATTATGTGCCTGTTCTGTATGGTGTTATCAGCGGTAATGTACTACCCGTTCCTGAAAGCCTATGAACGTACGTTGCTGAAACAGGAAGCGGAAAAAGCCACGGCACAAACGGCGGGCAATGCCGTGCCGGCAAACAGCTAACAATGCTCTGTAAAAGATTCACAGTTAAAAACGTAAAGCTAACGGACAGCGAGGATGACAATGAAATACGCATTTCCTAAAGAATTCTGGTGGGGCAGTGCCAGCTCAGCGCCGCAAACGGAAGGTGAAACCCTGAGTCACGGGAAAAGCGCGACGGTGTGGGATCACTGGTATTCCCAGCAGCCGACGCGTTTTCACAACGATGTCGGCCCGCAGGATACGTCGACGTTTTATAAAAACTGGCGCGAGGATATCGCGCTGCTGAAACAGCTGAACCACAACACCTTCCGCACGTCGATTTCCTGGGCACGTTTAATTCCCAACGGACGTGGCGAAGTCAATCAGGAAGCGGTCACGTTTTATAATCAGGTGATCGACGAAATGCTGGCGCAGGGCGTGCAGCCGTTTATCAATCTGTTCCACTTTGATATGCCGATGGCGATGCAGGAGATCGGCGGCTGGGAAAACCGCGAAGTCGTTCAGGCTTACGCAAAATATGCCGATACCTGTTTTGAATTATTCGGCGACCGTGTGAAGCACTGGTTTACCTTCAATGAGCCGGTGGTGCCGGTGGAAGGCGGCTATCTGTATGACTTCCATTACCCGAATGTGGTGGATTTCAAGCGTGCCGCCACAGTGGCGTACCACACCATGCTGGCGCATTCCCTGGCGGTGAAAGCCTATCGCGCCCGCAATTCCGGCGGTGAAATTGGCATCATTCTTAACCTCACGCCATCTTATCCGCGCTCGCAAAATCCGGCAGACCTGAAAGCTGCCAATATTGCGGATCTGATGTTTAACCGCAGTTTCCTCGATCCGGCGTTGCGCGGTGAATATCCGCAGGAGCTGGTGGAATTGCTGAAAAAACACGATCAGCTTCCGGCCTGTCAGCCGGGTGATAAAGAACTGCTGCAACAGGGCGTGGTAGATTTACTCGGTATCAACTATTACCAGCCGCGCCGTATTCAGTGCCGCGACAGTATGGTCAACCCTGAAAGTCCGTTTATGCCGGAATGGTTCTTCGATAACTATGTCATGCCGGGGCGCAAAATGAACCCGCACCGTGGCTGGGAAATCTACGAGCAGGGCATTTACGACATTCTGACCAATCTGCGGGAAAACTACGGTAACCCGCGCTGTTTCATTTCTGAAAACGGTATGGGTGTGGAGCATGAACTGCGCTTCGAAAAGGATGGCCGGATTGATGATGATTACCGCATCGAGTTTGTCAGCGGGCACCTGAAATGGCTGCACCGGGCGTTGCAGGAAGGCAGCGGCTGCCTCGGCTATCATATGTGGACATTTATTGACTGCTGGTCATGGATGAATGCCTATAAAAACCGGTATGGTTTCATCCAGCTGGATCTGGAAACTCAGAAACGCACAGTGAAGAAAAGCGGCGAATGGTTCGCAGCGGTTTCTAAAAATAACGGTTTCGATTAACGCAGGTAAAGACATGGCAAACATTAACGACGTTTCGCGGCTGGCGAAGGTGTCGAAAGCGACGGTGTCCCGTGTCCTGAGTGGCAGCCGCGGTGTCAAAGAGGAAAGCCGCCTGGCCGTAATGCAGGCGGTAGAAACGCTGCAATACAAACCCAGCGTGATTGCGCAGTCGCTTTCCACGCAGTCCACCGGCTGCATTGGCGTGATTTGTGCGACGGAAAACATTAACCAGTCCACCGGTTATCTGCATGCGCTGGAAAAAGAGCTGCGGCTGAATCAGAAGTATTTGCTGTTGCGGTTTGCCACCGACGCAGCGAGCCTCACGCATTCCGTGGACGAAATCGGCAGAGGATTGTGCGATGCGATGATTGTGATTGGCGCGCGTTTTCCGTTACCGGTATTGCCTGAAAACGTCATTACCATTGATTGCCTGGATACGGATTCAGAGCGCAGTATTCATTTTGACCGCAGCTTTGCCGCCGAAACCGCCTGTCAGTATGTGCTGAAACAAGGGCGCAGACAGATTGCCCTGATCAATCCGGAGAGTCATGAAACCGCCGGACAAATCCTTCAGGGATATCACCTCGCGCTGGAGAAATTCCTGCTGCCTTATGACCGGCGGCTGGTCCACAGCGGCGCGCAGGGATTGTCGCAACTGCTGGCGCAGAACGTGCCGTTTAACGCACTGCTGGTGCCGGACGATGCTACCGCGCAGGACGCAGTCCGTCAGCTTGCACAGCACGGGCGTGCCGTGCCTGAAAATGTGATGGTGTTCAGCCTCGACAGCACGCTGCCGCCGGGTGTTTCTGCCGTTCCGGCGATTGCGTATCCGCTGGAAACACTGGCACAACGTGCGATGGCGTTACTGACCGGACAGTTTTCTGCGAACCTGCGCGCACCGGTTCGCGGCCAGCTTTCGTTACCTTCCTGATAAACCTCTCATGTCGCGCAGCAACGGATATCCGACTGCGCGATTGTTTGCTAACATCACTCTCTGATCCCTTAACCTTTTCAGCGGCCCATCTCTTTGATGAATATGAAGAAAAAAAGACCCGTACTCCAGGATGTTGCCGACAAGGTGGGCGTCACCAAAATGACGGTCAGCCGTTATTTGCGTAATCCTGAACAGGTATCCGGCGCGTTGCAGGAAAAGATCTCTGCGGCGCTGGATGAGCTGGGTTATATCCCCAACCGCGCGCCGGATATTCTCTCTAATGCTAAAAGCCGCGCCATCGGTGTTTTGCTGCCGTCGCTGACCAACCAGGTGTTCGCCGAAGTGCTGCGCGGCATCGAAAGCGTGACCGATATTCACGGCTATCAGACCATGCTGGCGCACTACGGCTACAGCCAGGAGCGTGAAGAACAGCGTCTGACCTCACTGCTTTCCTACAATATTGACGGGCTTATTCTGTCCGAGCGCCATCATACGGCGCGTACGCTGAAGATGATCGAAGTGGCCGGAATTCCGGTGGTGGAAATGATGGATTGCGTGTCGCCGTGCGTCGATCTGGCGGTCGGGTTCAACAACTTTGAGGCCGCACGGCAGATGACGCAGCAAATTATCGCGCGCGGCCATCGGCATGTGGTGTATTTCGGCGCACGTCAGGACGAACGTACGATCATCAAACAGCAAGGTTACGAGCAGGCGATGCGCGAGTCCGGGCTGGAGCCTTACAGCGTGATGACCAGCCGGTCTTCCAGTTACAGCGGTGGTGCGGAATTACTGCGTCAGGCGCAAAAAGACTGGCCGAAAATCGACAGTATTTTCTGCACCAACGATGACCTTGCGGCGGGCGCATTCTTTGAATGCCAGCGTCAGGGGCTGAAAATCCCATCACAAATGGCGATTGCCGGTTTCCACGGTCACAACATGGGACAGGCGATGGAACCGCCACTGGCCAGCGTACTCACGCCGCGCGAAAGAATGGGGCAGATTTCTGCTGAACGGCTGCTGGCAAGATTACGCGGCGAAGAAGTGGTGCCGAGAATGGTGGATGTAGGGTTTACGATATCTGCGGGTGGAAGTATCTGATTTGCATGAGCCTGGTTTACTTGCCACTTTGAATCCGGGTGGTGCTCGTCCTCCTCACGTACTACGTGTACGTTCCGGGGCCTGCGCTCCATCCGAATCCAAATTGGCTGCGCCACCGACGGCTCACCTGTGGCTTTTTTAAAGTCTTACTTCTGTACTGTCTTCAGTGCTGCAATACAACGATCCACCACACCTTCAAACTTGTGATCGATATTCACGCGCAACACATCCGGCTCATCTTCACCCGGTTCTTCGAGGGCATCGAACTGGCTGCGCAGTAAATCGGTCGGCATAAAGTGACCGGCGCGTGCTTTCAGGCGCTCGGCAATCACGTCAAAACTGCCTTTCATGTAGATGAACACCATGCCTTCGTTGTCTTTACGCAGCGCGTCGCGGTAGCGGCGTTTCAGCGCGGAACAGACAATAATGCCGGTTTCATTTTTATGGCGCAGGCTGTAAGCCGCGTCGTTCAGGCGCAATAACCACGGCGCACGGTCGTCGTCGTTGAGTGGCGTACCGCTGGCCATTTTCTGAATATTGGCGCGGGGATGAAGATCATCGCCGTCGATAAATTTTGCGTTAATTTCACGGGCCAGTGCCGCGCCGACGGTGGATTTACCGCTGCCTGACACGCCCATCAGAATGATGCTTTGTCCTGCCATAAGTATGATCTCTATCCCAAAATGAACATTTTGACTGCGTAGTGAGTCCTAATATTAGCATGTTACCGGTATCATGATACCGGTAACAAATGGAGATGTGACTAATATCACAAAGGAATGCACTGCTGTTTTAGCGGTCGCGGTCTGTACCCGTTGCACTGTTAATTCCTACAACATGTTGAAAATTAAAAACAATGCGTCACCCGGTTTTAGACCTACCGCAGTGACAGCATGAGGGGAAAGAATATGCCATTAGTTATTGTAGCGGTGGGCGTCGCACTGCTGTTGTTACTTATGATCCGATTCAAGCTTAATGGTTTCATTGCACTGATCCTGGTCGCGCTGGCGGTGGGTATCATGCAGGGGATGCCGGTCGACAAAGTCATCACGTCGATTAAAAACGGGGTAGGCGGCACGCTCGGCAGTCTGGCGCTGATCATGGGCTTCGGTGCCATGCTCGGTAAAATGCTGGCGGATTGCGGCGGCGCGCAGCGCATCGCGACCACGCTTATCGAAAAGTTTGGCCGTGAACACATTCAGTGGGCGATTGTGCTGACCGGTTTCATCGTCGGTTTTGCGCTGTTCTATGAAGTGGGCTTCGTGCTGATGTTGCCGCTGGTGTTTACCGTGGCGGCGGCGGCGCGTCTGCCACTGCTGTACGTCGGCGTGCCGATGGCGGCTGCGTTATCCGTGACGCACGGTTTCCTGCCTCCGCACCCTGGCCCGACGGCGATTGCCACGATTTTCCATGCAGATATGGGTAAAACTCTGCTGTATGGTTCACTGCTGGCGGTACCGACGGTCATTCTGGCGGGTCCGGTCTATGCACGTTTCCTGAAAGGGATCGACAAACCGGTGCCGGAAGGTCTGTTTAACCCGAAAACCTTCACGGAAGAAGAGATGCCTGGCTTTGGCGTCAGCGTCGCGACGTCACTGGTGCCGGTCATTCTGATGGCATTCCGTGCGGTCTGCGAAATGATCCTGCCGAAAGGCCATCCGGTACTGGCTTATGCTGAGTTCTTCGGCGACCCGGTAATGGCAACGCTGATTGCGGTACTCATCGCTATCTTCACTTTCGGCCTGAACCGTGGTCGTAAGATGGATGAAGTCATGGCAACCGTCAGCGATTCCATCAAAATCATCGCCATGATGTTGTTAATCATCGGCGGTGGCGGTGCGTTCAAACAGGTACTGGTAGACAGCGGTATTGAAAAATACATCGCCGCCCTGATGCACGGCAGTAATCTGTCGCCAATCCTGCTGGCGTGGTCAATTGCTGCAGTGCTGCGTATCGCACTGGGTTCTGCCACCGTTGCCGCGATTACTGCGGGCGGCATTGCTGCGCCACTGATCGCGACCACCGGCGTCAGCCCTGAGCTGATGGTGATCGCCGTCGGTTCCGGCAGCGTGATTTTCTCACACGTCAACGATCCGGGTTTCTGGTTGTTCAAGGAGTACTTCAACCTGAGCATCGTCGAAACCTTTAAATCCTGGTCAGTGCTGGAAACCATCATTTCCCTGTGCGGCCTGGGCGGATGCCTGTTGCTGTCGATGGTCGTCTGACGGCCAGTTGTTAGCATAAAAAAGGCGAGCCGCGTGGCTCGACTTTTTTACATCATTTTAAATTGTTTTAAGCGTCTGGATAATTTGCGGATTCAGTTCCAGCATTTTCAACAGCTTCAATGCTGCGCCATTTGGCAAACGCTTTTGTTGTTCCCATGCCTGCACCAGCGAGGGAGAAACACCAAGCAGCCGGGCGAACTCATCCTGTTTAACACCTGCTTTTGTGCGAATTTGTTTTACTTCAGGCATGGAAATACGCGTGATATGCGCAGGTGCCATCTCACCTTTACGGATCGCGACCATTTCTTCAGCGGATTGTCGCAATTCTTCAAAGAATTCTTTCGTCATGGTCTATCTCCTGTGTCACGACAGACTTCGTACAATGTTTTTCAAAATCGATTTTTCGCTTTCCGTCAGAGAATCTTTCTCACTCTTGGGATAAACCAGCAGCATGTAAATCTGACCATCAGCGCACAGGTAATAATAAATCGCCCGCACACCTGCACTTTTCCCCCGACGCTGGTTACCCCAGCGGACTTTTCTGCAACCGCCCGTCCCGACGATCAAAGCCCCTCCATCGGGATAATGCGTGAGGTATTCCTGAAACTGGCGATATTCCTCCTCAGTCAGCAGCTCTTTGCATTTGCGGCTAAAAGTCGGGGTTTCGATAAACTCCAGATATTCCATATGACTCATTCCATGACTCAAGATGGCAGGATAATACTCTCACAGGGTAAGAGTTCAACGCGAGGTTTTTCTCGTCAGAAACCAAAAAGGCGAGCCGCATGGCTCGCCTTTTTCGTTTATTCTGTCGCTAAATCTTCAAATACGCCCTGATCCCATCGAGGAACATCTGCGTTGAGAGCATGACCAGAATCAGACCCATCAGGCGTTCGAGGGCGCTGACGCCTTTGTCGCCGAGCAGGCGCAGGAACACGTTCGACAGCAACAGGATGGCCATTGACATGCCCCAGGCAATAAACAGCGCCAGTGTCAGGTGGCTCATCTGATTCGGGTACTGATGCGAAAGTAGCATCAGCGTGGCGAGAATCGACGGACCGGCAACCAGCGGGATCGCCATCGGCACGAGGAAGGGTTCTTCACCGGCAGGCAGGCCGCTGCTGCTTTTTTCTTCCGACGGGAAAATCATTTTGATGGCAATCAGGAACAGAATGATACCGCCGGAAATCGACACGGTTTCTGTGCGCAGATTCAGGAACGACAGGATTTTTTCACCGGCGAACAGGAAAATCAGCATCAGGATCAGTGCGATCAGCATTTCGCGGATCAGCACCACCCGCCGACGTTTCGGGTCGAGATGTTTTAACACCGACATAAAAATCGGTAAGTTGCCGAGCGGATCCATAATTAAAAACAGCAAAATGGTTGCTGAAATCATTTCGGTCATGACTACCTCAGAAAAAGCCTGTTATAAGTTGCGCTGCTATTAAAAGCCGCACTATTGATTAAATTCACTTGCCACTTCTAATACATTTTGTAAGGTGGTAGACCCGCACATTAACGGGGCACAGTGCAGCAAAACAAGCACTCACTCAGTGCAAACGCGCGTTCAGGCTGTTTTAAGCAGTTATCACCCTCAGGGCAGGACAGATATTATGAAAAATGTAGGTTTCGTTGGCTGGCGTGGAATGGTCGGTTCTGTACTCATGCAACGCATGATTGAAGAACGCGATTTCGACGCTATCCGTCCGGTATTCTTCTCCACCTCTCAGCACGGTCAGGCCGCGCCTTCTTTCACGGGTCAGTCTGGTACCTTGCAGGATGCCTATGATCTGGACGCACTGAGTGCACTGGACATTATCATCACCTGTCAGGGCGGCGATTATACCAATGAAATCTATCCTAAGCTGCGTGAAATCGGTTGGTCCGGCTACTGGATTGACGCAGCTTCCTCTCTGAGAATGGAAGATGACGCGATAATCATCCTCGACCCGGTCAACAGCGCCGTGATTCATCAGGGCATAGACAAAGGCATCAAAACCTTTGTGGGCGGTAACTGTACCGTCAGCCTGATGCTGATGTCGCTTGGCGGCCTGTTCGCCAATGACCTGATCGAATGGGCGTCTGTCGCCACCTATCAGGCGGCGTCCGGCGGCGGTGCGCGTCACATGCGTGAACTGCTGACCCAGATGGGTATGCTGCATAGCAGCGTGGCGAAAGAGCTGGAAAACCCGGCATCGGCCATTCTGGATATCGAACGTAAAGTCACTGCGCTGACCCGCAGCGGCACATTGCCAACCGATAACTTCGGTGTTCCGCTGGCAGGCGGCCTGATCCCGTGGATCGACAAACAGCTCGATAACGGCCAGACCAAAGAAGAGTGGAAAGGTCAGGCAGAAACCAACAAAATTCTCGGCACTTCCAGCATTATTCCGGTGGATGGCCTGTGTGTCCGTATAGGCGCGCTGCGCTGCCATAGCCAGGCATTCACGCTGAAGCTGAAAAAAGACGTGTCGATTCCTGAAATCGAACAGATGCTGGCATCGCACAATGACTGGGTTCGCGTCATCCCGAATGACCGTGAGCTGTCGATGCGTGAGCTGACGCCAGCTGCGGTAACCGGCACCATGAATACGCCGGTTGGCCGTCTGCGTAAACTGAATATGGGCCCGCAATATCTGTCTGCGTTCACCGTCGGTGACCAGTTGTTGTGGGGCGCGGCGGAGCCATTACGCCGTATGCTGCGCATCCTTTTATAAATTGAAAACTGCCCTGTTTTCTTTGTAACGATTTCTCCTGCGGGACACCAGCACGGTGTCCCGTTTTTATGTCTGTCTTCAATCACTTCACTGTTTATCCGTATTTTTCCAGCGCAACTCTCTGTATTTCATTCTGCAAAAAATTCATCAGTTTCTTCACCCTGATTTATCGAACCTTTGTCTATGCTTAGTAGAAGAGCTCAGCCTCTTTGAGAAGCCGAAGTAGAGACTTATTTGGAAATTGTGAACAGAGGCGCACTGGCGCATTTTTTGGCAAAACTGAAGTATCGCCAGATCACAATGCAACGATAAAAAGGGGAGCACAATTAACTTACGCGTCGTATTGAATACCTGAATGATTTTATTGGATTTATTGATTTAATTAATCATAGGACGAAATGCATGTCTGTACTTCCCGATCAGCACGTCATTAATCAAATTATCTCTGGCCACTACGCTGATCCTTTTTCTCTTTTGGGAATGCATTCTGTCGCTGCCGGGCTGGAAGTACGTGCCCTGTTGCCGGATGCCGATCAGGTCTGGGTTATTGATGTAGAAAAAGGCAAGCAGGTGGCAGAGCTGCGACGTTATGACGATCGCGGTTTCTTCGTCGGCCTGATCCCACGTCGTAAAAATGCGTTCCGTTACAAGCTGGAAGTCCGCTGGGGCGAGGATCGCCATGTGATTGACGACCCGTACCGGTTCGGCACGTTGTTGCAGGAGCTTGATATCTGGCTGCTGGCAGAAGGCACGCATCTGCGGCCATATGAAAAACTCGGTGCGCATCTGCAAACGCTCGACAATGTCGAAGGCGTGAGTTTCGCGGTCTGGGCACCGAACGCCACGCGGGTTTCCGTGGTCGGTGAATTCAATTTCTGGGATGGCCGCCGTCACCCGATGCGTCAGCGCCGTGAAAACGGCATCTGGGAATTATTCATTCCTGCCGTCCGCGAAGGGCAGCTGTATAAATTCGAAATTATCGACTGCCGCGGCAATGTCAGCCTGCGTGCCGATCCTTATGCCTTTGAGGCGCAAATGCGTCCGGACACCGCCTCGTGCGTGCGTAAATTACCGGATGTTGTGCCGCATTCAGAAAGCAGAAAGAAAGCGAATGCGCTGAATCAGCCCATTTCTGTTTATGAAGTGCATCTTGGTTCCTGGCGTCGTCATACCGATGACAATTTCTGGCTCAGCTACGGCGAACTGGCCGAGCAGTTAGTTTCCTACGCTAAATGGATGGGTTTTACACATATCGAACTGATGCCGGTCAACGAGCATCCGTTTGATGGCAGCTGGGGTTATCAGCCGCTGGGCATGTACGCGCCGACACGTCGTTTCGGCACGCCGATGGAGTTCAAAGCCTTTGTCGATGCCGCGCACAATGCCGGTCTGAATGTGATCCTCGACTGGGTGCCGGGGCATTTTCCGAGCGATACCTACGGGCTGGCGCAGTTCGATGGCACCGCGCTGTATGAATATGCCGATCCGCGCGAAGGTTATCATCAGGACTGGAACACGCTGATTTATAACTATGGCCGCCATGAAGTGCGTAACTATCTGGCCGGAAATGGTTTTTACTGGATTGAGCGCTTTGGTATTGACGGTCTGCGCGTTGATGCCGTGGCATCGATGATTTACCGCGATTACAGCCGTAAAGCCGGCGAGTGGATCCCCAACTATTACGGCGGCCGTGAAAACCTCGAGGCGATTTCCTTCCTGAAATACACCAACCATACGATTGGCAAGGAACTCGGCGGCGCGGTGACGCTGGCCGAAGAATCGACTGATTATCCGGGCGTCACCATGCCGCCGGATGCCAACGGACTGGGCTTCCATTACAAATGGAATTTGGGCTGGATGCACGATTCTCTGGCTTATATGCAGCTGGATCCGGTTCACCGCAAATACCACCACAATCTCATGACGTTCGGCGTGCTTTACGCCTATAGCGAGAACTTCATGCTGCCGCTTTCGCACGATGAAGTGGTGCACGGTAAAAAATCCCTGCTGGATAAAATGCCCGGCGATGTCTGGCAGAAGTTTGCCAACCTGCGCGCCTATTACGGCTTTATGTGGGCGCATCCGGGCAAAAAACTGCTGTTTATGGGGGGCGAATTTGCGCAGGGGCGCGAGTGGAATTTCGACGCCAGCCTCGACTGGCATCTGCTTGACGATCCAAGCGGCTGGCACAGCGGTGTGCAGCATCTGGTGCGCGACCTGAACCTGACCTATCAGGCCAACGCGCCGCTTTATGAACTGGATTATAACCCGCGCGGCTTCGAATGGCTGGTAGTCGATGACCATGAAAACTCTATTTTCGCCTTTGCACGTCGCGACGAAAACGGTGGTGAAATCATCGTTATCAGCAACTTCACGCCGGTACCACGCGAGCACTACCGTATCGGGATTGGCCGCCCAGGCCGTTACCGCGAAATTCTTAACACCGATTCGCATTTCTACCGTGGCAGCAATGTCGGCAACGGCGGCGACGTTTACAGTGAAAACACCGGTCATCATCAGCGTGAACATTCGATAAGCGTAACGATCCCGCCGCTGGCGACGGTTTATTTGCGAAGGGAGGCGTAATGAAACAGCTCGCGTCCGGTCAGCCTGCACCTTTTGGTGCGCATCTCAGAGATAACGGCGTCAATTTTTGCCTGTACTCCGCACATGCGGAAAAAGTGGAGTTATGTCTGTTTGATGAGACCGGCAGCGAGCAGCATCTGCCTTTACCGGGGCGTACCGGTAATCTCTGGCACGGTTTTCTGCCCGACGCCAAAGCCGGACAACGCTATGGTTACCGCGTTTACGGGCCGTTCGACCCGAAAAATGGCCATCGCTTTAACCCGAAAAAAGTGCTGATTGACCCGAGTGCGCGGGCGATTGACGGCGTCCTGCACGACAACGCGCGCTTTACCGGTGGCACTGACGCGCCGGACGATAAAGACAGCGCCGTGGTTGCGCCAAAATCTGTCGTCGTCGCCGGGAATTTCGACTGGGGCGATGATAAACCGCCCGCAATACCCTGGGGCGAAACGGTGATTTACGAGGCGCATGTACGCGGTCTGACCCGTCAGCACCCACGTATTCCGGCGGCGGTTCGCGGCACCTATGCCGGACTGGCGCATCCGGTCATGCTCGAATATTTACAGCATCTGGGCGTGACGGCGATAGAACTGTTGCCGGTGCAACACCATGCCGATGAGCCGCGTTTGCAAAAACTGGGGCTGAACAATTACTGGGGCTACAACGTGCTGGCACCGTGCGCGGTGGACCCGCGTTATGGCAGCGGACTGGGCGGTGTGTCAGCGCTGAATGAGTTTAAATCGGCGGTTAAAGCGCTGCATCAGGCCGGTATCGAAGTGATACTTGACGTGGTGTTCAACCACAGCGCTGAACTGGATATTGACGGACCGTTTATCTCGTTTCGCGGCATCGACAATGCCAGTTATTACTGGCTCAACGAAGACGGTTCCGACAACAACATGACCGGCTGCGGCAACACGCTGCGTCTGATTGACGATGAAGTCATCGCCTGGACAATTGACTGCCTGAATTACTGGGTACGCGAATGTCACGTCGATGGCTTCCGTTTTGATTTAGCCACCGTTCTCGGCAGAACGCCGGAGTTCAGTGCGCAATCGCCGCTGTTCAGCGCCATTAAGCAGGATGCGACTCTCTCGCAGGTCAAACTGATCGCAGAACCCTGGGATATCGGTACCGGTGGCTATCAGCTCGGCAATTTCCCGCCCCCGTTTGCTGAATGGAGCGATATCTGGCGCGACGATATGCGTCAGTTCTGGCTGCACGGCGATCTTTCTCTTGGACAGTTTGCCGGACGTTTCGCGGCTTCTGCCGACAAATTCAATCCCGCACAACGTGAACCCTGCGCCAGCGTAAATATGCTGACGGCACACGACGGTTTCACGCTGCGCGATCTTGTGAGTTTTAACCAGAAACACAACCAGGCTAACGGCGAAGAAAATCGCGATGGCCACAATGAAAATTTCAGCCAAAACCACGGCGAAGAAGGGCTGGAGGCGTCTGCACACGTTCTGCAACAGCGCCGTCTCAGTCAGCGTGCTTTGCTGGCAACGCTGTTTCTGTCACAGGGCACGCCGATGTTGCTGGCCGGTGATGAACTCGGTAACAGCCAGTCTGGCAACAACAACGCCTATTGTCAGGACAATCCGCTGACCTGGCTCGACTGGGAAAATGCCGATGAAAGCCTGACGGCCTACACCGCTGCGCTGATTGCGTTGCGCCGGAAAATTCCGGCACTGACGCAAAACCGCTGGTGGCAGGAAGGCAGCGAAGACGTGCAATGGCTGAATCAACAGGGGCAACCGATGAGCCCCGGCGACTGGGAACAGGGGCCGCAGCAATGGCTGCAAATCTGTCTGTCTCAGCGCTGGTTGCTTATCGTCAATGCTTCGTTGCACGACGTGGATTTGCAACTGCCGCCGGGAAACTGGCAGCCGGTTGCACCGTTCAACAGCGTGCTTTTTGATGAGGAACCCCGGCGTGTCATGGAAGGCTCGCAATGGCGGGCAGCAGCAAAAACCCTCTGTGTCCTACAAGATTTCACCCCACAGAGCCGGTCATTATAAAAACAAAGGAGTCAGATATGGCGACATTAGACAACCGGGACCCGGTCATGCTGGCACGACAGTTGCCGCTGAAATCCGTGGCGTTAATTCTTGCCGGGGGACGTGGTTCAAGACTGAAAGATTTGACCTCAACCCGGGCAAAACCCGCCGTCCACTTCGGCGGGAAATTCCGCATCATTGATTTTGCCCTGTCGAACTGCCTCAACTCGGGGATTCGCCGCATCGGTGTCATTACGCAATATCAGTCGCACACGCTGGTTCAGCATATTCAGCGCGGATGGTCTTTCTTCAATGAAGAAATGAACGAGTTCGTGGATTTACTGCCCGCGCAGCAACGCCACAGCACCGAGCACTGGTACAAAGGCACCGCCGATGCGGTGTATCAGAATCTGGATATTATCCGCCGCTATAACGCCGAATTTGTGGTGATTCTGGCGGGCGATCATATCTACAAAATGGACTACTCGCGGATGCTGATCGACCACGTACAGAAAGGCGGTGAATGTACTGTCGCCTGCCTGGAAGTGCCGCGTGCCGAGGCCAGCGAGTTTGGTGTTATCGGCGTCACTGAGGATTATCACATCACCAGTTTTGTCGAGAAACCGAAAGACCCGCCAGCGATGCCCGGTAACCCCGATATGGCGCTGGCGAGCATGGGCATCTACATTTTTAATGCGGACTATCTGTTTCGTATGCTCGAAGAAGACATGGCAAGCGAGGAATCCAGCCATGATTTCGGCAAAGACCTGATCCCGAAACTGACCCGTCAGGGCGTTGCCCGCGCGCATCCGTTCGGACTTTCCTGCGTAACGCAAAACGATGACGCGCCGCCGTACTGGCGTGATGTCGGCACGCTCGACGCCTACTGGCGCGCCAATCTGGATCTGGCGTCCGTCACGCCGGAGCTGGATATGTACGACCGCGACTGGCCGATCCGCACGCATATGGAGCCATTGCCACCGGCCAAATTTGTGCAGGATCGCTCGGGCAGCCACGGCATGACCATGAACTCACTGGTGGCTGGCGGCGTGATTGTCTCCGGTTCTGTGGTGGTGCATTCCGTGCTGTTCCCGCGGGTACGCGTTAACTCTTTCTGCAACATTGATTCGACGATTATTTTGCCGGATGTGAACGTGGGGCGTTCATGCCGCTTGCGTAAATGCGTCATCGACCGCGCCTGTCAGATCCCCGAAGGCATGGTGATTGGCGAGAACGCGGATGAAGACAGCCGCCGGTTCTATCGCTCCGAAGGGGGCGTGGTGCTGGTAACACGCGCTATGCTGGCGAAATTATAAACAGACATTAGAAAGCACGACTTTTCGTCATCCCGGTATTGCCGGGATGACCGGGATAATCAGGAGCGCGAATGCAGGTTTTACATGTTTGTTCCGAGCTGTTTCCGCTGTTAAAAACGGGCGGCCTTGCTGACGTCGCCGGTGCACTGCCCGCCGCTCAGATTGCGGAGGGCGCGGATGTCCGCGTGCTCATTCCAGGTTTTCCTGATGTCAAAAAAGGACTGGGAGAAACGCAGGTCATCGGCACGCTGGCGACCTTTGCCGGGCATGTCACCCTTTCATTGGGTTACTTTGATGGCGTGGGTATTTATGTGATTGATGTACCCGGTTTGTACGATCGCCCCGGCAGTCCGTATCACGATCAATCGTCTTTTGCCTACCCGGATAACCATCTGCGCTTTGCGCTGCTGAGCTGGATGGCCTGCGAGCTGGCGCTGAATTTTGACCCGCACTGGAAGCCGGATATCGTTCATTCTCACGACTGGCACGCCGGTTTATGTTCTGCGTATATCCGTGCCCGCAACGCGCCGGTACGTACCGTGTTTACGGTACATAATCTGGCGTTTCAGGGGCTGTTCTTCGCGCATCATCTCGATGAGCTTTATATCCCGCGTGAATTCTTCCAGATGCACGGACTGGAATTCTATGGCCAGATTTCTTTCCTGAAAGCCGGTCTGTTTTATTCCGATCACGTGACCACCGTCAGCCCGACGTACGCCAAAGAAATCACCCGTCCGGAATTTGGTTACGGCATGGAATCGCTGTTGCTGGAGCGTGAAATGCAGGGGCGGCTGACCGGTATTCTTAACGGCGTCGATGAAGCCATCTGGCAGCCGCGCGATGACGTGCTGCTGTCGGCGCGTTACGACGCCGATGATTTACGCTCCAAAGCGGTCAACAAAGCTTATCTGCAACGGGCGATGGGACTGGATGTGGATGATTCGCGTCTGGTCTTTGCAGTCGTCAGCCGCCTGACCAGCCAGAAAGGGCTGGATCTGGTGCTCGAAGCGTTACCCGATTTACTCGAACGTGGCGGTCAGCTGGCGCTGTTAGGCGCAGGGGATGCGGTGCTGCAACAGGCATTCCTGGCGGCAGCGGCGGACAATCCGGGGCAGGTCGGCGTGCAGCTCGGTTATCACGAAGCGTTTTCCCACCGCATCATCGGCGGAGCGGACGTCATCATGGTGCCGAGCCGTTTCGAGCCGTGCGGATTAACCCAACTTTACGGACTGAAATACGGCACCTTGCCGCTGGTACGTCGTACCGGCGGGCTGGCCGACACGGTAGTCGATTGTGCGCTGGAAAATCTGGCCGACGGAACTGCCAGTGGTTTTGTCTTTGAAGAAGCAACGGGGAAATCGCTCGGAAATGCGATCCGCCGCGCATTTGTTTTGTGGAGCCGTCCTAAGCACTGGCGACACGTACAACAACACGCCATGGGTATTGATTTTGGCTGGAAGGTGGCTGCACAGGAATATATCACCCTGTATAACCGCCTGATGTCCTGACCCCTGAACGCAGCTAACTTGATCGGGAATGTAACGTTATGACTTCACCGTTTAATTACAACTCACCGACAGTCAGTGTCGAAGCGCTAAAGCATTCGATTGCTTATAAACTGATGTTTATCATCGGCAAAGATCCGTCCATTGCGACCCAACATGACTGGCTGAACGCCACGCTGTTTGCGGTTCGCGACCGTATGGTAGAACGATGGCTGCGTTCTAACCGCGCGCAAACTTCACAGGACGTACGGCAGGTTTATTACCTGTCGATGGAGTTTCTGATTGGACGCACACTTTCCAATGCATTGCTGGCGATGGGGATTTACGACGATCTGAAAAGCGCGCTCGATGAAATGGGCTTTGATCTTGAAGAACTGATCGGCGAAGAAAATGACCCCGGTTTAGGCAATGGCGGCCTCGGACGGCTGGCCGCATGTTTTCTTGATTCCCTGGCCACGCTGGCGCTGCCGGGGCGCGGTTACGGTATCCGCTATGAATACGGCATGTTCGCGCAAAGTATTATCAACGGTGAGCAAAAAGAAGCGCCGGATTACTGGCTCGAATACGGTAATCCGTGGGAATTCCAGCGCTACAACACCCGTTATAAAGTGCGTTTCGGTGGACGTGTGCAGCACGAGGGTGTCAAAACCCGCTGGCTGGAAACCGAAGAAGTCATCGCCTGCGCTTACGATCAGGTTATTCCGGGCTACGACACTGACGCCACCAATACCCTGCGGTTGTGGGGCGCGCAGGCCAGTAACGAAATCAATCTGGGTAAATTTAATCAGGGCGACTACTTTGCGGCGGTGGAAGATAAAAACCATTCCGAAAACGTATCGCGCGTTCTGTATCCCGATGACTCGACTTATTCCGGGCGCGAGTTGCGGCTACGTCAGGAATATTTCCTGGTCTCGGCGACCGTGCAGGACATCCTTAACCGCCATTACACCACGCACCATACTTACGACAATCTGGCCGATAAAATTGCTATTCACCTCAACGACACGCATCCGGTGCTGTCGATCCCTGAGCTGATGCGTCTTCTTATCGACGAGCATAAATTTGAATGGAAAGACGCGTGGGAGACGGTGTGTCGTGTGTTCTCTTACACCAACCACACGCTGATGAGCGAAGCGCTGGAAACCTGGCCGGTAGACATGATCGGCAAGATCCTGCCGCGTCATCTGGAGATTATTTTTCAGATTAACGATCACTTCCTCAAAGAAGTGGCTGAGAAGATCCCTGACGATAACGGTCTGCTGTCGCGTGTTTCGATTATCGATGAAGGGAATGGCCGCAAAGTGCGGATGGCGTGGCTTGCGGTCATCGCCAGCCACAAAGTCAACGGCGTGTCCGAGCTGCATTCCGAGCTGATGGTGCAGTCGCTGTTTGCTGACTTTGCGCACATTTACCCGGACCGTTTCTGCAATAAAACCAATGGTGTGACGCCGCGCCGCTGGCTGGCACTGGCCAACAAACCGCTGTCGGCGGTAATTGATGATGCCATCGGCCAGACCTGGCGTTCGGATCTCAGTCAGCTGGCAGAACTGAAACAGAATCTGGATTATCTGAGTTTCCTGCAGGCGATCCGCAAAGCCAAGCTGGACAATAAAAAGCGGCTGGCGCTGTATATCGCCCAGAAGCTGAACATTGTGGTGGATCCGAAAAGCCTGTTCGACGTGCAGATTAAACGCATCCACGAATACAAACGTCAGCTGATGAACGTGCTGCACGTTATCACCCGTTATAACCGTATTCTGGAAGAACCGGACGCTGAGTGGGTACCGCGCACGGTAATTTTCGCCGGTAAAGCGGCATCGGCATATTACGCCGCCAAGCAAATTATCCGGTTGATCAACGACGTGGCGACGGTGATCAACAGTGATCCGCGTATCGGCAATAAACTGAAGATCGTCTTCATTCCGAATTACAGCGTCAGTCTGGCGCAGCTGATCATCCCGGCGGCCGATCTTTCCGAGCAGATCTCGCTGGCAGGCACTGAAGCGTCCGGTACCAGTAATATGAAATTTGCCCTGAACGGCGCGCTGACTATCGGTACGCTTGACGGGGCCAACGTCGAAATGCTCGAACATGTGGGCGAGGACAATATCTTTATCTTTGGCAACACCACGCCGCAAGTCGAGGCATTGCGCCAGAAAGGTTACAACCCGCATACCTACTTCGAGCAGGACGCCGAACTGCATCAGGTACTGACGCAAATCGCGACGGGTGTCTTCAGTCCTACTGAACCGAAGCGCTACACCAACCTGTTCGATACGCTGGTCAATCTCGGCGATCATTATCAGGTGCTGGCGGATTACCGCAGTTATGTCGATACGCAGGATAAAGTCGATGAGCTGTATAAACTGCCGGAAGAGTGGACGCGCCGCACGTTGCATAACATCGCCAACATGGGCTATTTCTCCTCGGATCGTACCATTCAGGAATACGCCGATGAGATATGGAATATAAAGCCGGTGAAGTTGTAGAGCGGGAATAAAGGTGGGACTTTCAGCTCCTCCCCCTTCGCAGGGGGAGGAGCTAACTAAATCACGACGCCAGCGACAAATGTTTCTTCTGCTGTTTGTGTGTTTCCAGCCATTCGGCGACGCGTTGTTGCTGGGCTTTATCCAGCCACATACCGAGTTTGGTACGACGCCAGATAGCATCATCAAGCTGTGAAACCCACTCTTTTTGCACCAGATAACGCAGTTCCGCTTCGTAGAATCCGTGACCGAAATCTTCGCCCAACGATTCCAGGCTGGTCGCGTCATTCAGGAACAGCTCCGTCTGGCTGCCGTAAGTCCGTGCATAACGGCGTGCCAGCGATTCCGGTAACCATTTAAAACGGGTACGCAGATTGGCGCTGTAGGTATCACGGTCGCCATTCAGTTTTCCGCCCGGCAATACGGCCGTTTTGGTCCACGCCGGACCGGCTTTCGGATAGTACTTCACCAGTTTTTCCAGCGCGTGTTCCGCCAGTTTACGGTAGGTAGTCAGCTTGCCGCCAAATACCGAAAGCAGCGGTGCTTTGCCATCCTGATCGTGAACGTCGAGGGTGTAATCGCGGGTGACGGCCTGTGGTGAATCAGATTCGTCATCGCACAGCGGACGCACACCGGAATAAGTCCAGACGATGTCTTCGGTGGTCAGCTGTTTCTTAAAGTGGTCGTTATACACTTTCAGCAGATAACCGACTTCTTTGTCATCGATTTTCACGTCTTTCGGATCGCCGTGATATTCCACGTCGGTGGTGCCGATAATCGAAAATTCATCCATCCACGGGATCACAAACACAATTCGGTGATCTTCGTTTTGCAGAATGTAGGCCTGCGGCTGATTGTGCGCACGGGGCACCACAATATGACTGCCTTTGATCAGACGAATACCGTATGGCGATTTCAGTTTCAGGCCGTCGTCGAAGAAGTGTTTTACCCACGGACCGGTGGCATTCACCAGACCTTTTGCACGCCAGGTGTAGGTTTTGCCGGTGTCGATATCTTCAGCTTCCACCATCCACATGCCGTCTTCACGCCATGCGCGGGTGACGCGGGTGTGGGTACGGACTTCGCCGCCACGTTTTTCCACTTCCTGAGCATTGACGACCACTAAACGCGCGTCATCCACCCAGCAGTCTGAGTATTCAAAACCTTTGGTCAGTTCGGGTTTCAGCACGGATTCACTGCCAAATTTCAGGCCTTTACTGGCCGGCAGGCTGGTACGTTTGCCAAGGTGGTCGTACAGGAACAGACCTGCGCGGATCATCCAGGCCGGACGCAAATGCGGCTGATGCGGTAAACGGAAACGCATCGGGAAAGCAATATGCGGTGCCATTTTCAACAGTACTTCACGTTCAGCCAGCGCTTCACTAACCAGACGGAATTCGTAATGTTCCAGATAGCGCAGGCCACCGTGGATCAGTTTCGAACTGGCCGAAGAGGTCGCGCAGGCCAAGTCTTGCGCTTCAAGCAGCAGAACAGACAGCCCGCGGCCAGCTGCATCCACTGCGATGCCGGTACCATTAATACCGCCACCAATTACGATCAAGTCTTTGGTTTCCACGTCATCTTCCTCCAGATGTTCGCAATAGCTCTTTTATGTTCGTTTTCGCTCATTATTGTAATCGAGAATCGACAAACAAGCCAAGCGTTAACCAAATAAAAACAATTATGCGTGATGAAGGTAACATTTTTGTGGCGGTTTCGAGCAAAGCGGCAAAGAGGGAACGAAACCGAACGCGGTGAAGCGTGGAATTATTCGAAATTGTTCGTTTGAAACAGAAGTGGGGAGGGAGAAGAATGCAGGAGCGCGGCATTCGCGCTCCTTAAAACAACAAAAATCAGCAGAGTTCGAGATGAACGTCGTATTTATCGATAATGCTTTTTACGCTGTCCGGCGGCTGTTTGTCGGTAAACATGTAGTGGATTAAATCCATTTTACCGAGGTTGACCATGGCGTTACGGCCAAATTTAGAATGGTCAGTCACCAGCATGACGCATCGCGAGTTTTCGATAATCGCGCGCTTGGTTCGCGCTTCGTGATAATCGAATTCGAGCAAGGAGCCGTCCATATCAATGCCGCTGATACCGAGAATGCCGTAATCGAGGCGGAACTGAGAGATGAAATCGAGCGTCGCTTCACCCATGATGCCGCCATCGCGGGCGCGAACTTCGCCGCCGGCCAGGAACAGGCGGCAGTCATCTTTCGCACTGTACAACGTGGCGACATTCAGATTATTGGTGACGATGCGCAGGTCTTTATGATTAAGCAGCGCATGTGCCACGGCTTCCGGCGTGGTGCCGATATCAATAAATAAGGTCGAACCGTCGGGGATCTGGCTGGCAACGCGCGCGGCAATTCGCGCTTTCGCTTCTGACCACATCACTTTACGGTCGTTGTACGCCGCATTCACCGAACTCGACGGTAATGCCGCCCCGCCGTGGTGACGGTGAATTTTATTCTGTTCGGCCAGGTCATTGAGATCACGGCGAATAGTTTGCGGGCTGACTGCAAAATGTTCCACCAGCTCTTCGGTACTGACATAACCCTGCTGGCGGACTAAATCGATAATCGCATCATGGCGTTGTGTTTGTTTCACCCGGATCCCCTACTTACTTTTTTTGTTGCGCGGAGTGCGCGTATCAACAAATGCCATCACCAGACCCAGCCCCAGGCCAAAGGCGTGTGCGGCATTAGCCACGGCTGCGCCACCTGTGGCATAACCGATGAACATAAAGATTAGAGAAATAACCAGCAATCCGCCGGGCACGTACAAACGACTTTCCGGTTTCAGTTGCCCTGTCAGCCATGCGTAACCCATCAGCGCGTACACCACGCCCGACAATCCACCAAACCAGACGCCGCTGACCATCGACTGGCCCCAGCCGCTGATTAACGCAGAAATCAGTGTGACAGTGAATAATTTTCCGCTGCCCAGATGCATCTCAATCTGGCTCGCCAGATACCACCACCAGGCCAGGTTAATCAGTAACGCGATAAACGAGAAATTCATCAGGGCAGGCGTGAACCAGCGCCAGACCTGGAAGACGCGTGAACTGTCCGGCCATGCCAGCCAGCTCATCACTAATTCGTCACCCACCATTTGTTGCAGGATAAACACCGCCAGACATAACACAATCATGCCGATGGTCAGCGGGCCCGCGCGGGAGCGCAAACTTTTAAGAAACGGGGTGTGCGACATTTTTAAATGCGGCTGCGCTTTTCCGGTTTTCCAGCTGGCTTCCTGATAACGCGGGTGCAGCGGATCACGGACAAACAACGCGACCTGTTTTTCAGCCTCTTCCAGACGGGATTCGTCCTCCAGCCAGAGCTGAACTTCCTGACTTTCAAGTTTGATGGTCAGTGTAAAACCCTGCGTTGCCATGTAATCGACAAACGCCTGAGCGAGGCGGGGATTGTTCAGATTTAGAATGCGCACCATAGCGTTAAGCGGTTTCCCTAATTGTTTGATTTGTTGCCGTCATTTTAGGGCAATACCTTATCTGCCAGCGTGGGGGATGTCGATTATAACGTCAGAAGGGTCAGGGAGGGGAATTTAGGCATGCTGTGCGAACTGCAGAGAACAAAAAAATAGCGCGTGTGTGAGGTGGATCGGGATCTGATGAAACGTTAAGGCACAAACAACCTTCATTGATGGAAGGAAAATCGCCAGTATTCTGGCGATACATGCCGGTTTTCGCCAGAATACTGGCAGAAACCGGCATGTTCATTACCTGTTCGCTTACAGCCCTTCCAGCGCCTGTTGCATATCCGCAATCAGGTCTTCGGTGTCTTCGATACCAATGCTGATACGCACCATTCCGTCGGTAATTCCGCTCTGACGGCGGATTTCCGGCGCGACGGCGCTGTGCGTGGTGGACGCCGGATGGCAGGCCAGTGAATCGGTATCTCCCAGAGAAACTGCCTGCGTGATGATGCTCAGCTTATCGAGAAAAGTCCGCGCCGCGTTCAGCCCGCCCTTCAGTTCAATCGCCATAATCCCGCCAAACAGTTTCATTTGTTTTGACGCGGTGGCATGTCCCGGATGTTGTTTCAGCCCCGGATAAAACACGGCGTCTACGGCGCTGTGTCCGTCGAGGAATTCCGCAACCGCCTGCGCGCTCAAAGAACTGGCTTCTACGCGCAGCGGCAAGGTTTTCAGGCCGCGGATCAACAGACTGGCTTCGAACGGGCTCAGATTTCCACCGAACTGTTTCAGGCTCAGGGTGCGGATTGGCGTTATTAACGCCGCAGAACCGGCCACTACGCCACCGGTCGCATCGCCGTGACCGCTGATGTATTTGGTCGCGGAATGCAAAACGATATCAATGCCCAGTTCCAGCGGTCGCGTCAGGTACGGCGTGGCGAAAGTGTTATCCGCCACACTCACCGCACCGGCGGCTTTGGAAAGACGCGCGATTTCTGCCAGATCGGCGATATCCAGCCCCGGATTAGCGGGAGTTTCCACCAGTACTACTTTGGTATTTTTGGTAAATGCGGCTTCCAGTTCATTCACATTCACAACGTGAACCGGTTTGATACCATATCGCGGCAGCAAATTACGGACCACGCCTTCGGTACCCCCATACAGCGTACCGATATGAATGATTTCATCGCCGGGAACCAGCAGGGCAAACAGTGTGGCGCTGATGGCCGCCATGCCGCTGGCACAGGCAACGGCGGTTTCTGCGCCTTCGAGTGCCGCCAGTTTTTGTTCGAAAACGGCCACTGTCGGATTGGCGAAACGGCTGTAAATATAGCCGGGTTCTTCACCGCTGAAACGGCGTGCGCCGCTGTCAAAATCCGGGTATGAAAATGCCGATGCGGCAGTGATAGGTGTCGCAATCGCGCCAGTCAGGGCATCAGGCTGCTGTCCGCCATGAACGGCGAGGGTACGCATCCCTAAAGAACGTGAAGTGTTCAGTTGTTTCATCTTGGAATCCTGTCGATAGTAGGCAGAAATTATATCAACACTGGAGAAAGGTAGCTTTTTCAGCTTAAGAACATTTTCGGCGCAAACTCATTAGCCTGGTTATAAAGGCCAGTTTAAAAAGACTGCAGCGTGCGCCGGGGCAAACAAAGGTGGGGTCAGGCTTCGATATCTTGCGGGAATGTTTTTGACCAGGCTTCGAAACCGCCGTCAACGCTGTAGACCGATTCGAAACCCTGAGAAATCAGGAATTGCGCGGCGCCACGACTGCTGATGCCGTGATAGCACATGACCAGTACCGGCGTTTTGGCATCGGCCTGCTGGATAAAGGCGGGCAGGCTGTCGTTGCTCAGGTGAAAAGCGCCCGGTGCATGTGCTGCGCCGAAGCTTTGCGGGTCGCGGATATCGACCATCACGGCTTCGCCTGAGGTCAGGCGGGAATGCGCTTGTTCAACGCTGATTGCTTCAAATTGTTCCATTCTGGTGTGCCTCATAAAAGGTTATGCCGCTATTCTACCCAATAATCGCGCGACTAAGACCAGACGAAAAGAAGGGATAAGCATTAAACGAGGATCACCTGCACACCTTTCTGGCGTAATTGTTCGATGATTTCACTGTTTGCTTCTTTGCCCGTGATCAGCACATCAATTTGTTCGGTGCGGCTGAACAGCATACCGGCGCGTTGCCCGATTTTGCTGCTGTCGACCAGTGCCGCCAGATTTCCGACATAATTCAGCATCTTCTGCTCGGCCATCGCCGTCAGCATATCGGTTTTATACAGGCCGTCAGTAGTCAGCCCTGCGCCGCTGGTGAACATCCAGTGCCCGGCATACAGGCTGGCATCGCCGTCTTGTGGCGCTAAGGTAATTGACTGACTTTTATTGTACTGACCGCCCATAATCACCACGCTGTCATGCTCCTGCTCAATCAGATAATTGGCCAGCGGCAGATAATTGGTGATGACCTGAATGTCTTTCCCGCACATCTCGCGGCCCAGCAGAAACGCCGTCGACCCGCAGTTAATCACCACACTTTCACCCGGCTGGCACAGTCCGGCAGCCGCTTTGGCTATGCGCATTTTCTCGTTGAGATTGTGGGTCTGATGAATATTGAGCGGCGTCCAGTTCTGGCGTGGCTGATTCACGGCTTCCGCACCATTGCGCACTTTACGCAGTTTGCCCAGCTCGTTGAGTTTGGTGATGTCACGACGCGCTGTAGCGGGTGAAATATCGAACTGATCAATGACATCGGCGACGGAAATCTGCCCCTGACGTTGCAGCAGATCGAGAATAGCGTTGTGGCGTTGTGGCTCAGTCATGGTGGCTCCGGGCAGGATCGTCAAATGATTATTCCATGATTATAAACGAGCGTAATTGCGAAATGCATTGTTTATGAAGACGCAAATTAATCCGCCTCAATCAATACCCTAAATAATTCGAGTTGCAGCAAGGCGACAGGCTCAGGAAGCCCCGGGAGCTTAGTTAACTAAGTGACCGGGGGGAGTGAGCGCAGTCAACGCATCTGCAATTTGAAGTATGACGGGTATTTATAAGAAGGATTTAAACGGCAGGTCGGTTTCTGTCGTAAAGCAGTCGTCAAAGCCGCGCGGATAATGATATTCGAAGTTATCCTTATCATCCGGATACGTGAATTTGCCGCCAACCTGCCAGATAAACGGTTTGAAGCCGTATTTCAGGCGATCTTTTTTCATCTCCCACAGCACGCGGATTTCCTGCGGATCGGCCTGGAAATTCGACCAGATATCGTGGTGGAAAGGAATAACGACTTTGGTGTTCAGTGATTCCGCCATGCGCAACATATCGACGCTGGTCATTTTGTCGGTCACGCCGCGTGGGTTCTCGCCGTAGGAGCCGAGCGCCACGTCAATCTGGTACTCGTTACCGTGTTTAGCGTAGTAATTGGAATAGTGCGAATCGCCACTGTGATACAGATTTCCGCCCGGCGTTTTGAACAGATAATTCACCGCGCGCTGATCCATCATATCCGGCAATACGCCTGCGGCTTTCTGGTCAGCGGGCAGGGTAATCAGCACCGTGCGGTCGAAGGAGTCCAGTGCGTGAATTTCCACATCTTTGATTCGCACCACTTTGCCCGGCGTCATCACAATACAGCGGCTGGCGGGGACGCCCCAGCTCATCCACAAATCCACGCAGGTTTGCGGGCCGATGAAGGGGACGTCAGAAGAACAGTTTTGCATGACGGCGGCGGCTACGTTCACATCGATATGATCGTTATGATCGTGGGTGGATAACACTGCGTCGATCTCCCTGATCGCAAAGGGATCGAGAACGAACGGCGTGGTACGCAGATTCGGCTGGAGCTTTTTCACACCGGCCATGCGCTGCATCTGGTGGCCGGTTTTCATCAGCGGACTGCTGTGATTCTGCTTGCCAACGCCGCACCATAAATCGACGCAAATGTTCGCACCGCCCTCAGACTTCAGCCAGATCCCGGTACAGCCCAGCCACCACATTGCAAAAGTGCCCGGCGCGACCTTTTCCTGCTCGATTTCTTCGTTTAACCAGGTGCCCCATTCCGGAAAAGTGCTGAGGATCCAGGACTCGCGGCTGATCGTTTCTACTTTGCTCATAGTATTCCCTCATCTGAGTTGGCTTTGAAATGGAATCATACTGAATCATTAAATGATTAAATATGATTTGTTTGTGAGGAAGTTATCATCGAAAACTCATCGTGACAATGGTTTTCAGGAGGCGTTTTTCAGCAAGAATAGAGAAAGTACCGGATGATAAAGAAAGGGGTTAACGAGTTTTTTTCTTTTACTTAAAAAAATATCCTATTGAAATATATAATTAATATTGAGATTTTTCTCATGCTGTTAATTCCGCTCAAGACGATATCTTGCGAGACTGCTCACAAATAATCATTATGAATCTTTATCTGATTCAATGTGAGCATTAGAGTGCGTCTGTCCCTCACTTTTTAGCGCAGCGTTTACGTTCAGAGGCGTTGAAGAGATCAAACAAGGTCAGACGGAGAGTCTTATGGAATTCCTCTACACCATCTTCACCGTATTTTTTAATCAGGTAATGACCAACGCGCCGTTGCTGCTGGGTATTGTGACCATGCTCGGTTACATCCTGCTCAGGAAGAGCGCGACGGTGATCATCAAGGGCACCATCAAAACCATTATCGGCTTTATGTTGCTGCAGGCAGGGTCCGGCATTCTGACCGGCACTTTCAAACCCGTGGTAGCAAAACTTTCAGAAGTGTATGGCATTAACGGCGCAATATCAGACACCTATGCGTCAATGATGGCGACGGTTGAGCGCATGGGCGAGGCCTACAGCTGGGTGGGTTACGCGGTGCTGATAGCACTGGCGCTGAATATACTGATGGTGGTTTTCCGCCGCATCACCGGCATTCGCACCATCATGCTCACCGGCCACATTATGTTCCAGCAGGCGGGGCTGATTGCGGTGTTCTTCTTCATCATGGGCTACCCGATGTGGACGACCATCTGGTTGACGGCAATTCTGGTGTCACTGTACTGGGGCATTACCTCGAACATGATGTACAAACCGACCCAGGCCGTGACCGAAAACAGCGGCTTCTCGATTGGTCATCAGCAGCAGTTTGCCTCATGGATTGCCTATAAAATCGCGCCATACCTCGGCAAGAAAGAAGAGAGCGTGGAAGACCTGAAACTGCCAGGCTGGCTGAATATCTTCCATGACAATATCGTCTCCACCGCCATCGTGATGACCGTGTTCTTCGGTATTATTCTGTGCTCCTTCGGCCTCGACACCCTGCAACAAATGGCCGGAAAAACCCACTGGACGATTTATATCCTGCAAACCGGTCTGATGTTTGCGGTGGCGATTTTCATCATTATTCAGGGCGTGCGTATGTTCGTCGCTGAACTGACTGAAGCCTTTAACGGTATCTCCCAGCGCCTGATCCCCGGAGCTGTTCTGGCGATCGACTGCGCGGCCATTTACAGCTTTGCGCCGAACGCCGTGGTCTGGGGCTTTATGTGGGGCACCATCGGCCAGCTGATTGCCGTCGCCATTCTGTTTGGCATGGGCTCTTCCATCATGATCATCCCTGGTTTCATCCCGATGTTCTTTTCCAACGCCACTATCGGTGTGTTTGCCAACCACTTCGGCGGCTGGCGCGCGGCACTGAAGATCTGTCTGGTGATGGGAATGATCGAAATCTTTGGCTGCGTCTGGGCCATCAAACTCACCGGCCTGAGCGCCTGGATGGGCATGGCTGACTGGTCGATTCTGGCGCCGCCAATGATGCAGGGCTTCTTCAGCCTCGGCATGGCCTTTATGGGTGTCATTGCGGTGATTGCCTTGCTTTACATGTTCTTCGCAGGTCGCGCCTTGCGGGCTGAAGAAGATGCAGAAAAACAAGAGCTTAATCAGCCTGTTTCTCACTAATAACTGTTCACAAATGATTTTTCACAAATGATTTTTCATAAACCAAAGAGGTTCCCATGACAGTACGAATTCTGGCGGTATGCGGTTGCGGGCAGGGCAGTTCGATGATCATGAAGATGAAAATTGGCCAGTTCCTGACGCAGGAAGGCGTAGATCACACCATGAACAGCTGCGCGGTGGGGGAATACAAATCCGAACTGGGCGGCGCCGACATTATTGTCGCGTCCACACACGTGGCTGATGAAATCACCGTCAGCGGCAACAAATACGTGGTCGGTGTACGCAACATGCTTTCCGCAGCGGACTTCGGCCCGAAAGTGATGGAAGTGATTAACGCCCACTTTTCCGCTGACCTGAAAAAGTAAGGAGCGATGCATGAAACTGCGAGATTCGCTGGCCGAAAACAACTCGATTCGCCTTAACGCAGAAGCAGAAACCTGGCAGGACGCGGTGAAAATCGGCGTCGATATGCTGGTGGATGCCGGTGTGGTTGAGCCGCGTTATTACCAGGCGATTCTGGACGGCGTGAAACAGTTCGGGCCGTACTTCGTGATCGCGCCGGGGCTGGCTATGCCGCATGGCCGCCCGGAAGAAGGTGTCCTCAAAACGGGTTTTGCGCTGGTGACGCTGAAAACGCCGCTGGAATTTAACCATGAGGATAACGATCCGGTGGACATCCTCATTACGCTGGCGGCGGTGGATGCCAATGCGCATCAGGAAGTGGGCATCATGCAGGTCGTGAACCTGTTTGATGACGAAGCCAATTTTGACCGCCTGCGGGCCTGTACCACCGCGCAACAGGTGCTGGATTTAATCGACCTGACCTCCGCCACGGCGGTTCACTAATTCGTTATCAGAGAAGGAATTCACTATGACTCATTCATTACCGATGTTGCAGGTTGCACTGGATAACCAGTCAATGGACGACGCCTACAAAACCACGCGCCTGATTGCCAGCGAAGTCGACATCATCGAAGTCGGCACCATTTTGTGTGTCGCCGAAGGCGTGCGCGCGGTGCGTGATCTGAAAGCGCTGTATCCGGAAAAAATCGTACTGGCAGATGCCAAAATCGCTGACGCAGGAAAAATCCTCTCGCGCATGTGTTTTGAAGCCAACGCTGACTGGGTGACAGTAATTTGCTGTGCTGACATCAACACCACCAAAGGCGCGCTGGAAGTGGCGAAGGAATTTAACGGTGATGTGCAGATTGAACTGACCGGTTACTGGACGTGGGAACAGGCGCAGGAATGGCATGACGCCGGTATTCAGCAGGTGGTTTATCACCGCAGCCGTGACGCTCAGGCCGCCGGTGTGGCGTGGAGTGATGCCGATATCACCGCAATCAAACGCCTTTCCGGTATGGGTTTCAAAGTCACCATTACTGGCGGGCTGGCGCTGGAAGATTTGCCGCTGTTTAAAGACATTCCGGTTCATGTCTTCATTGCCGGGCGCAGTATCCGCGATGCCAAAGATCCGGTTGATGCGGCGCGTCAGTTCAAAAAATCCATCCGCCAGCTCTGGGGCTAAGGAACATCACATGATGCACAAAGCCGTTCCGCTCGGTATCTATGAAAAAGCCCTGCCTGCGGGCGAAGACTGGCTGGCGCGCCTGACCATGGCGAAAGAGCTGGGCTTCGATTTCGTTGAGATGTCGGTAGATGAAACCGACCACCGGCTGGTGCGGCTTGACTGGTCACGTGAGCAGCGTTTGCAGGTCGTCGATGCGATTTCGCGTACCGGCATCCGTATTCCGTCGATGTGCCTCAGCGCCCACCGGCGGTTCCCGCTCGGCGCAGAAGACGATGAAACCCGCAATCAGGGGCTGGAAATCATGCGTAAAGCCATCGTGCTGGCGCAGGATTTGGGTATCCGCGTGATCCAGCTCGCCGGTTACGACGTCTGGTACCAGCAAGCCAACGACCATACCCGCGAGCGTTTTCGTGACGGTTTGCAGGAGTCTGTGGAAATGGCCAGCCGCGCGCAGGTGACGCTGGCGATGGAAATCATGGATTACCCGCTGATGAACTCCATCAGCAAGGCGCTGGGTTACACGCATTACTTGAACAATCCGTGGTTCCAGCTTTACCCGGACATTGGCAATTTATCGGCATGGGATAACGACGTGCAGATGGAACTGGCGAGCGGCGCCGGGCACATCGTCGCCGTGCATATTAAAGACACGCAGCCCGGCGTATTCAAAAATGTGCCGTTTGGCAGCGGGGTGGTGGAGTTCGAGCGCTGTTTTGAAACCTTGCAGAAAAGCGGTTATCGCGGGCCGTATCTGATCGAAATGTGGAGCGAAACCGCTGCTGATCCGATGCAGGAAGTTCGCAACGCCCGTGCCTGGGTGGTGGATAAAATGCAGAAAGCCGGATTGAATATGGAGGAAACCGCATGACTGACGCACTGAAACAACGCGTATTTGAAGCCAACATGGCGCTGCCGGCTTTTGGTCTGGTGACTTTTACGTGGGGAAATGTCAGCGGTATCGACCGCGAGCGCGGGCTGATTGCCATCAAACCAAGCGGCGTGGAATACGAGACAATGCAGGCCAGCGATATGGTGGTACTGAACCTGCAAGGCGAGGTCGTGGAGGGGCATTACAAACCCTCTTCAGATACCGCCACCCATCTCGAACTTTACGCCCGTTTCCCGCAGCTTGGTGGCATCGTGCACACCCATTCCACCTACGCGACATCCTGGGCGCAGGCCGGAGTCTCCATCCCGCCGCTCGGCACCACGCACGCGGATTATTTTGCCGGAGCCATTCCCTGCACGCGGCCGTTATCGACCCACGAAGTGAACGGGGAATATGAACTGGAAACCGGTAAGGTGATCGCCGCATCGCTGACCGGCACCGATCCGCTGCATATGCCAGGCATTCTGGTCGCCCAGCACGGCCCGTTCTGCTGGGGAACCACGCCGGAACAGGCGGTACACAACGCCGTGGTGCTGGAAGAAGTCGCGAAAATGGCGTGGATCACCGTTTCAATCCGCCGTAATCAAACCCCGATGGATGATTACCTTCTGCAAAAACATTTCAGCCGCAAACACGGGCCGGATGCGTATTACGGGCAGAAATAATCACAGCGGCCTGAGGAAACTCAGGCCTTTTTCTGCAACCAGAATTACACCTTTCGCCGCTGGTTCAAATCTGCCAGCAGCGAATCAATATGCTCATCAGCAAACATCTCCTCCAGCGT
>NZ_JAFMOW010000044.1 GCF_019049675.1 Rahnella bonaserana
TTCGCGGCCTTTTTGATGTTTTCACTTATTCTTTCGGAGTGGCATTCTCTACACGACTCTTCAATTTCTGTCCCGGACGGAAAGTCACCACACGACGCGCCGTGATCGGAATATCTTCGCCGGTTTTCGGGTTACGTCCCGGACGTTGGTTTTTGTCACGCAGATCAAAGTTGCCAAAGCCAGACAGTTTTACTTGCTCGCCATTTTCCAAAGCACGACGGACTTCTTCGAAAAATATCTCAACAAGGTCTTTGGCATCCCGTTTGCTCAGCCCGAGCTTCTCAAACAGGTGTTCTGACATTTCAGCTTTAGTAAGCGCCATAGGTTCAATCCCTCAAGGATGCTTGGAATCGCTGTTTTAGAGCCTCTACACATTTTGCAACGGTAGCGGCGATCTCCTCTTCTTCCAGTGTACGGCCGGTATCCTGCAACACCAGACTGATAGCCAGGCTCTTGTAACCTTCAGCTACGCCCTTGCCACGGTACACATCAAACAAGTTTACGCCAACTACCTGATTTGCGCCAACTTTCTTGCACTCTGCCAAAATATCGTCTGCGGGCACGTTTTCGGCCACTACTACAGCGATGTCACGACGGTTCGCCGGGAAGCGAGAAATCTCTTTCGCATCAGGCAGTACGCGGTCTGCGACCTTGTTCCATAACAATTCGAAGACCACGGTACGACCATTGAGATCGAGTTTACGTTCCAGCTCAGGGTGTACTACACCAATGAAACCAATACGTTCGCCGCGTAAATAAATCGCTGCGCTCTGCCCAGGATGCAGCGCAGGATTTACTTCAACCTTGAACTGTACATCGTTCATTTTGCCGGTAAGCTCAAGAATAGCCTCAAGATCACCTTTCAAATCGTAGTAGTCAACTGCCTGACGCGCCAGATCCCAATGCTCTTCATTTTTAGTACCGGAGATCACACCAGACAGCATGACGTCCTGACGGATACCCAAATCGGCTTTTGTATCAGGGACAAAGCGCAGGCCGCTTTCAAATAAACGCACGCGACTTTGCTGACGATTTTGGTTATTCACCACCGCAGTCAGCAGGCCAGACCACAGGGAAAGACGCATTGCTGACATTTCTACCGAAATCGGGCTTGGCAAAATCAGCGCTTCTTCGCCAGGATGCAGGAGAGCCTGAACTTTGGGATCCACAAAACTATAGGTGATCGCTTCCTGGAAGCCACGGTCAACCAGCAGATTTTTCACACGTTTCAGCGGCAAATTCGCTTCACGGTGTTTAGTCATCACCAGACTGGCTTTCACTGGCACATCAGGAATGTTGTTGTAGCCGTAAACACGGGCCACTTCTTCCACCAGGTCTTCTTCGATTTGCATATCGAAACGCCAGCTTGGCGCGACAGCCACCCAGTGATCGCCGTTGTGCTGAACCTGACAGCCCAGACGGGTCAGAATATCGGTCACCTGCGCGTCTTCTACATGGTGACCAATCAGGCGATCCAGCTTTTCACGACGCAGTGTGATGGTCGCCGCTTTTGGCAAATGCTCCTGGGAAGTGGCATTGATGACCGGACCGGCTTCACCACCACAAATGCTCAGCAGCAGCGCAGTTGCGCGCTCAATAGCTTTGAATTGCAGCTCAGGATCCACACCACGTTCATAGCGATGAGAAGCATCAGTATGCAGCCCCTGACGGCGTGCACGGCCAGTGATGGAAAGCGGAGCAAAGAACGCAGATTCCAGCAGGACATCCTGCGTTTCATCATTCACACCAGAATATTCGCCACCAAAGATACCGGCCATCGCCAGTGCTTTCTCGTGGTCAGCGATCACCAGCGTATCTTCCGCCAGTTTAGCTTCGGTACCATCGAGCAACGTTAATGCTTCGTCTTTTTGCGCCATGCGCACGACGATGCCGCCGGCGATGCGATTCAAATCGAACGCATGCATTGGCTGGCCGAGTTCGAGCAGCACGAAGTTAGTAATATCAACGACAGCATCGATAGAACGGATACCGCAGCGGCGCAGTTTTTCACGCATCCACAGCGGCGTTGCGGCCTTAACGTTGATGCCTTTAACCACACGGCCCACATAGCGCGGACACGCCTGAGGCGCCTGCACGTCAATGGAGATTGTGGCGTCAAGGGTGGCTTTCACCGGATTGATTTCTGGCTCAACCAGCGGCAGTTGATTAATCACCGCCACATCACGCGCTACGCCCAGAATGCCCAGACAGTCTGCACGGTTTGGCGTCACGCTGATTTCGATAATGGAGTCATCAAGCTTCAGGAATTCACGGATATCGGTACCGACCGGTGCATCCAGCGGCAATTCGATGATACCGTCATGATCTTCGGAAATACCCAACTCAGAGAAAGAACACAACATGCCTTCTGAAGGCTCACCACGCAGCTTGGCGGCTTTGATTTTAAAATCACCCGGCAACACGGCGCCCACGGTCGCGACGGCAACTTTAAGGCCCTGACGGCAGTTTGGTGCGCCACAAACGATGTCCAGCAGGCGATCGCCACCGACATTCACTTTAGTCACACGCAGTTTATCTGCGTTAGGGTGCTGACCACATTCGACAACTTCACCGACAACCACGCCATTAAATGCGCCGGAAACCGGGTCCACGCCATCGACTTCAAGGCCAGCCATGGTGATTTGGTCTGATAATGCTTCGCTGCTGATGGCTGGGTTTACCCACTCACGCAACCAGAGTTCACTGAATTTCATGTGATATTCCCGCCTTACTTAAACTGTTTGAGGAAACGCAGATCATTTTCGAAGAATGCACGCAGGTCAGTCACGCCATAACGCAACATAGTCAGACGTTCCATTCCCATGCCGAAAGCAAAACCGGAATACACTTCAGGGTCGATGCCGACGTTACGCAGTACATTCGGGTGCACCATGCCGCAACCCAGCACTTCCAGCCACTTGCCATTTTTGCCCATCACATCCACTTCCGCGGAAGGTTCTGTGAACGGGAAATAAGATGGACGGAAACGAATCTGCAAATCAGCTTCAAAGAAGTTGTTCAGGAAATCGTGCAGTGTGCCTTTCAGGTTGGAGAAGCTGATGTCTTTATCAACGATCAGACCTTCCATCTGATGGAACATCGGGGTGTGAGTCTGGTCGTAATCATTACGATAAACGCGGCCCGGCGCGATGATACGAATCGGCGGCTGCTGATCTTTCATCGTACGGATCTGAACACCGGAAGTCTGTGTGCGCAGCAAACGCTTGGCGTCAAACCAGAATGTATCGTGGTCGGCACGTGCCGGATGGTGGCCTGGAATATTCAGGGCATCGAAGTTGTGATAGTCATCTTCGATTTCCGGGCCGGTTTCCACGGTAAAGCCTAATTCACCGAAGAAGGTTTCAATGCGGTCGATAGTACGGGTCACCGGGTGCAGACCACCGTTTTCGATGCGGCGGCCAGGCAGGGAAACGTCAATCGTTTCTTCAGCCAGACGTGCATTCAGTTCGGCAGACTCAAGCGTATTTTTACGCGCGTTCAGGGCTTCCTGAACCAGCGCTTTCGCTTCATTGATGACCGCGCCCGCTGCCGGACGTTCTTCCGCAGGTAATTCACGGAGTGTTGTCATCTGGAGTGTCAGGTGGCCTTTCTTACCCAGATATTCGACACGCACGTTATCCAGCGCGGCGATATCCTGAGCACTCTCTACGGCTGCCTTGGCATTGGCAACCAGCTCTGCGAGATGTGGCATTGCTTTCCTCTTCTTCTGGCCAATATGGCCCGATGTAAAATAACCGTGATTAATCAGGGGCGCGATTTTGACCCTGAACCTTAGTGTATAAAGCACAGATACAAAAAAGCCTCCACGAGGGAGGCTTAGGCGCTACTTTTCGTTTCTTCTCTTACGCGCGAAAGCCTTCCTGAGTCAGGCGCTAAAGTAAAAAAAGAAACGGAAAATAGCAGCATTCATGCTTGCGTTACCTTATCGGTTGTAAATTTTGTGCCGGGATTGAAACGGGATTCTGCATATCAAACAAAGGGTATTAAACAACGAAACACAATGTTTTTAAACACAAAATATAAAAGAGGGAGCAAGCTCCCTCTTTCACCTGACTTACGCCAGTGCTGCTTTCGCTTTTTCGACCAGTGCAGAGAATGCCACTTTGTCGAATACTGCGATGTCAGCCAAGATCTTACGGTCAATTTCAATAGAAGCTTTTTTCAAGCCGTTAATGAATTTGCTGTAAGACATGTCGTTCTGACGAGCTGCTGCGTTGATACGCGCGATCCACAGCTGACGGAATTGACGTTTCTTTTGACGACGGTCACGGTAAGCGTATTGACCAGCTTTGATAACAGCCTGGAATGCAACACGATATACGCGAGAACGGGCACCGTAGTAGCCTTTCGCCTGTTTTAAGATTTTCTTGTGACGTGCACGTGCAATCACACCACGTTTTACGCGAGCCATATGCTCTCCTGAGTTTTATATTCTAGATTAAAAAAAGTGTATTTATGCGTACGGCAGACATGCAGAGACCAGACCCAAATCGTTCTTGGATACCAGGCCTTTTGGACGCAAGTGACGTTTACGCTTAGTAGCTTTTTTGGTCAGAATATGACGCAGGTTTGCGTGCTTACGCTTAAAACCACCGTTGGCGGTTTTTTTGAAGCGTTTAGCGGCGCCGCGTACTGTTTTGATCTTTGGCATTTTAAATTCCACTTCGCATTGTTATTAACATGAATCAGAAAGGCGAATCCAGCATACGCGGTGCGAACACCGCGCAGCAGGATTACTTGGAAGCCTTACTGTTTCTTCTTAGGTGCGAGCACCATGATCATCTGACGACCTTCGATCTTCGTAGGGAAGGATTCGACAACGGCCAGTTCAGAATCTTCACACAGGTCTTTACGGACGCGGTTAAGCACTTCCATACCGATCTGTTGGTGCGCCATTTCACGCCCGCGGAAACGCAGGGTGATTTTGGCTTTATCGCCATCTTCCAGAAAGCGAATCAGGTTGCGTAGTTTGACCTGATAGTCGCCATCATCGGTACCAGGTCGGAATTTGATTTCCTTAACCTGAATAACTTTTTGTTTCTTCTTCTGCTCTTTGGTCGACTTGCTCTTCTCGTAGAGGAATTTGCCGTAATCCATGATTCGACAAACTGGCGGCTCGGCATTCGGACTGATTTCTACTAAATCGACGCCCGCTTCCTCAGCTTTTTCAAGAGCTTCATTCAGACTGACAATACCAATCTGCTCGCCATCGACGCCTGTGAGGCGAACTTCTTGCGCGCGAATCTCTTTGTTAATGCGATTAGGACGCGCCGGTTGAACTCGTTTTCCGCCTTTAATACTTTATTCCTCCAGTTGATGAAGACTTCTGCTGCGGATTTCCGCCAGCAGTTTGTCAACGACTTCGCTAACATCCATGCTTCCTAAGTCTTTGCCGCGGCGGGTACGAACAGCAACTTTGCCTGCTTCGACCTCTTTATCGCCACAAACTAACATATAAGGAACACGGCGTAGCGTGTGTTCGCGAATTTTAAAGCCAATCTTCTCATTTCTCAAGTCGGCTTTAACGCGAATGCCTGCATCTTGCAGTTTTTTAGTTAATTCTTCGACATAGGTAGCTTGTGTATCAGTGATATTCATGATCACTACCTGAACCGGAGCCATCCATGTTGGGAAGAAGCCAGCGTATTCTTCAGTCAGAATACCGATGAAACGCTCCATTGAACCCAGGATAGCACGGTGAATCATTACCGGGACCTGACGGTCGTTGCTTTCGCCAATATAAGAGGCGTTCAAGCGACCAGGTAATGAAAAGTCGAGCTGCACGGTACCACACTGCCACGCACGATCCAAACAATCATGCAAGGTAAATTCAATTTTCGGACCGTAGAACGCCCCTTCACCTGGCTGATATTCGAACGGAATGTTGTTTTCGGTCAGCGCGGCTGCCAGATCATCCTCAGCACGAGTCCACATTTCGTCAGTACCAATGCGCTTCTCAGGACGGGTGGATAATTTCACCACAATCTTTTCGAAGCCAAAAGTGCTGTACATGTCATAAACCATGCGGATACAGCTGTTCACTTCATCACGTACCTGCTCTTCAGTACAGAAGATGTGGGCATCATCCTGAGTGAAGCCACGAACGCGCATCAGGCCATGCAATGCACCTGACGGCTCATTACGGTGGCAGCTGCCGAACTCGGCCATACGCAGCGGCAGATCACGGTAGGATTTGAGACCCTGGTTGAAGATCTGTACGTGACCCGGGCAGTTCATCGGTTTAATGCAATATTCACGGTTTTCAGAAGAAGTGGTGAACATTGCTTCTTTGTAGTTTTCCCAGTGACCTGTTTTTTCCCAGAGCACACGGTCCATCATGAACGGACCTTTCACTTCCTGATAGTCGTATGACTTCAGTTTCATGCGTACGAAGGCTTCCAGTTCACGGAAAATAGTCCAGCCGTCGTTGTGCCAGAACACCATACCTGGCGCTTCTTCCTGCATGTGATACAGGTCGAGTTGCTTACCAATTTTACGGTGATCGCGTTTACCGGCCTCTTCCAGACGCTGAATATAGGCATTAAGTTGCTTTTTATCTGCCCATGCAGTGCCGTAGATACGTTGCAGCATTTTGTTATCACTGTTGCCACGCCAGTAAGCACCGGAGGTTTTCTGCAGTTTGAAATGATGGCAAAAACGCATGTTCGGTACGTGCGGACCACGGCACATATCGACGTATTCTTCATGGTGGTATAAGCCCGGATGATCATCATGACTGATGTTTTCATCCAGAATGGCCACTTTGTATTCTTCGCCACGGCTTGCAAAGGTATCGCGCGCTTCCTGCCAGCTGACTTTCTTTTTAATAACGTCGTAATTCTTTTCAGCCAGTTCGTGCATACGCTTTTCAAGCAGTTCGATGTCTTCCTGAGTCAACGTACGATCTAAATCGACGTCGTAGTAGAAGCCATTATCGATAACCGGACCGATAGCCATTTTGGTGTCCGGCCACAGTTGCTTGATGGCATGACCCAAAAGGTGCGCACAGGAGTGGCGCAAAATTTCAAGACCGGCTTCGTCTTTAGCGGTGATGATCGCCAGTTGTGCATCGGTTTCAATCAGGTCAGTTGCATCAACCAGTTCGCCGTTAACGCGACCCGCGATACAGGCTTTAGCCAGACCCGGACCGATATCAAGCGCAACATCAAGAGGAGAAACGGGGCGATCAAAAACGCGCTGGCTTCCATCAGGAAGAGTAATGACAGGCATGTTAATTCCTTAATCTACAGTGGTGCCCCACACGACAGAGCACATCTAGAAAAATATTTGAGTGTAATTTCATGTAGTTATTCACGCTATTCAGCTTTACTTTGCCAAATATAGGCACCCTGGAATACATCACGTAATTGTATCGGGATGCGACGTGAAAACAGGCAACGAGTTTAACACCCGTAAAGTGCGAATTTCCAGCAACCTGTGTTGCTTAATGTGGATATTTTTCGTGTAATCCCCACCGGTGAGATAAGGTATTCAGAGAAACATGAGATAAGGGAAGCATATGTCTGAAGTCAGGCTGTTATTTGAAGCAATAGGTTTGGGTTTGGTGGTCCTCCTTCCGCTGGCAAATCCCCTGACTACCGTGGCGCTGTTGCTCGGTCTTTCAGGGAAAATGACTACGCAGGAAAGAAACCAGCAATCGCTGATGGCCTCTGTGTATGTCTTCATCATCATGATGGTGGCGTATTACGCTGGTCAGCTGGTCATGAACACATTTGGGATTTCTATTCCCGGCCTGCGAATTGCAGGGGGTTTAATCGTCACTTTTATCGGATTCAGAATGCTTTTCCCACAACCCCATGTGGAAGAGAGGGTACTGATTGAGAATAAAACCGAGGAAATGAGGAAACAGGAATCGCCAAATATTGCCTTCGTTCCGCTGGCTATGCCAAGCACGGCGGGCCCGGGGACTATAGCGATGATCATCAGCAGCGCGTCTACCGTGCGGGATTCTGATTACCCTCACTGGGTCATCACCGTCGCACCGGTGATTATCTTCTTTTTAGTCGGGCTGATTTTATGGATAACGCTGCGCAGTTCAGGTGCGATTATGCGCCTGGTCGGCAAGAGCGGGATTGAAGCGATTTCGCGACTGATGGGATTTCTGCTGGTGTGTATGGGGGTTCAGTTTGTAATTAACGGGATCCTTGAAATCATCAAGACATTACCGCCAGCAGCCTGAGTTGCTGGCGGTACCTCAACGCTTATCGCATGGCAAGGTAAGCGTTGTTCACCTTCCACAAATAACGCGGTGCCTGAGGCGCAGGATGGTTCTTCTGCACATGCTGGGAAAACTCAGCAGGTGTCATCAGATTAATCTTCGCAATGGCGTAGGTTTTATCTTTCGCAAACGTCCTCAGCAACGCACCTGCCCCGTTCACGTAAGCTAATGTCGTCGCATAACGACGGGTTTCAGGGTTGCTGATGCCTGCCAGTTGCTGTTGCAGGATACTCAGATACGCCGTACCCAGGTCAATATTCACCGCCGGATCTTTTAAATCACGTGGCGTAGGCTGACCGTAACGTCCTTTCATCCGGTAGGCATCGCGTCCTGCCGTTGAGGCCTTTAGCTGCATTAACCCAATCGCATTCGATTTGCTGACAACGGTTGGGTTATATCCAGATTCGACCTGAATGATTGCTTTAACAAGTGTTTCGTCTACGCCGTAAGTATTTGCCGCCTGGTGAATAACATCACCATAAGGCCCCGGATGCATTAATGAAGTATCCCGCTGAGGTGGCGGTGATGGATTCAAAAAACGCGTAGTTTGAACCGGTGTTTCTTTAGCGCAACCCGCCAGTAATAGCGCGGCCATCAAATAAAGAATGTTTGGTTTCACGTTATCTCTCTCGCGACTGGGACGAGATGTAGCATATACATCTTCTTTCCACACCTGAATATATTTTTAGTCTATTATTATTATTGTTTTGTTAAACAAGGGAGTTAGGAACATGTCGATAAGACAATTCCGCATATAAAACCTCTTTCATGTCACATATTCTGAAAATAACCGATTCATTGATTACACTCTCAGTCCGTCCACGTCGTAAATTGCATCAATTAACATCATCATCTGATTAAGCCGTGCGCCGGATCGGGTTTTTAAAGCAGAGAAAACGCTAACTTAATGAATTATCGGGCCAGTCAGAAGGGGTAATACCATGTGGCAAGCCGTCAATCGTTTGTTGAGTGAACACCTAGGCAGTGCAGAAATCCGCGAACGTGTTGAACTGCCGGGAGGTGATATCCATCCGGCATGGCGGTTGAGCTATGGTGACAGGGACGTGTTTGTGAAATGCAATGCGCGCGAGATGCTGCCTATTTTTGCGGCAGAAGCCGATCAACTCGCCCTGCTTGCGCGTAGCCAGACCGTCCGGGTACCGGAAGTTTACGGGGTAGGCAGTGACCGTGATTACAGCTTTCTTATGCTCGAATACATCCCACAAAAACCGCTGGATGCGCACAATGCCTATGTTTTAGGGCAACAACTTGCCGCTTTGCACCAATGGAGTGAACAGCTGCAATTTGGTCTCGATTTCGATAATGAACTGGCGACGCTCCCGCAACCTAATAGCTGGCAACGACGCTGGGCCACGTTTTTCGCTGAACAACGGATTGGCTGGCAGTTACAACTGGCGGCAGAGAAAGGGATGACATTCGGCAATATTGAAGACATTACCGCGCTGGTTCATGCGCGGTTGCAGAATCATCAGCCGCAGCCATCTTTATTACACGGCGATTTATGGCCACATAACTGCGGATTATCTGAAAACGGCCCCGTTATTTTCGACCCGGCGTGTTACTGGGGCGACAGAGAATGTGATCTGGCCATGTTGCCGTTGTATCCCAATGTTCCGTCTCAGTTATATGACGGCTATCAGAGTAAAACGCCGTTGCCGGAGGACTTCATTTCCAGGCAACCTCTCTACCAGTTATATTATCTGCTCAACCGCAGTAACTTATTCGGAGGCCAGCATCTGGTGGTGGCGCAACGTGCGGTGGAGAGACTTTTACACGATGACATCAATTAATGCAGCACTCTTTTAGCGCCAAAAAAAAGGCCTGAATACGTGAATATTCAGGCCTTATTTATATCTTTTACAACGCTCAGCCACATATCAAGTCACAACGAAATGTTATGAATATGTTGTATGAACTATCCGGTGATTAACCCTAATAATTTCAAAATGAAATACCCGATAACTGCAATGATGATCGGCAGAATATACAACGGGAAATACTGCACCAAAATAGTGTGCCGGGGTATCACAATGCGCTCTTCAATCTGAGGACGAGTCCGTCCTTCTGCGCCTTTCGCCTGCTCAAGGATAAGCTGATCCTGGATCCCCTCGCGAATATGTTTCACCTGACGGGACATTCTTGCGCCGGAAGCCTGAAGTGCCAGCCCCACAAAAATCAGCCAGTAGATGATGAAGAACATGATATTCGCACTTGTCACGCCCTGCCCCAGAGACGGAACCGGCGAGTTGTACCAAAAAACGTTCAAAAATGAAGTGTTAAACTTAATCATATCAACCATCACGTGGACAAAGTCCAGCATAACAGCATTGATGCCCTGCTCCGTTTTAGTATGCTGATTGATAAAGGTTAGCAGTGAGATCAGCGTTGAAAGCAGCGCAGGAATAAAAATAATCCATCCTGCAATCCGTTTAATCACTGCCACACGTCCGGCCTGTTGGTACGTCATGAATTCCCCTTATTAGGATACCTTAAGCAACAGCTAAGTTTACCCACAGAAAGGTTTTCCCGCCCAATGTTTTAATCAGTTAGCACCTCTTCAGTGCCAGCGCCGATATCACTTGTCTGTACAACAGATTTCATCCGCGCAGAAGCCAATGATACAGTGAGGGTCTATTCACTGTTAGGGAGTCCGCTTTCATGGCTTATGTCCGCCCTGTTGATGCAGCAATTTTCGATATGGATGGTCTGTTAATTGATTCTGAACGGTTGTGGGTTCAGGCAGAACTGGACGTTTTCAGCAGCCTTGGCGTCGATATTTCTCAGCGACATTTGCTGCCCGACACTCTTGGGTTGCGTATCGATCAGGTCGTCAGAATGTGGTATCAGGTACTGCCGTGGCAGGGACCAGGTCAGGCGGAAGTGGCTTCGATGGTCATTGCCCGTACCATTGAACTGGTAGAACAAACCCGGCCATTGTTGCCTGGCGTTAATCACGCGCTTGAATTGTGCCGTGATCAGGGGCTGAAGATTGGCCTGGCCTCCGCGTCACCTTTATTCATGCTCGATACCGTGCTGGAAATGTTCAATCTGCAATCCTATTTCCAGGTTCGCGTGTCTGCCGAGAAACTGCCTTACAGCAAACCGCATCCTGAAGTTTACCTGCAGGCTGCCGGTGAGTTAGCGGTCGACCCGCTGAACTGCGTCACGCTCGAAGACTCTTTTAATGGCATGATTGCCACGAAAGCCGCGCGTATGCGTTCTGTTGTCGTACCGGACAAAGAATACTTTGCCGATCCGCGTTGGGCGCTGGCTGATATCAAACTCGCTTCTCTCGAAGAATTACGTACAGCCCATATCAGTTGATCTCAATGTCAGTTGAAATAAATGTGCAGCGGCTGCGGTTGCTGCGCACCTTCCCACCGCCCTCATCCCTGGTTCACACACTTCCCCTGCCACAAATTTCGCAGCGAGGTTTTATTTCGCAAACCTTGAACTGACTCATAAAATAAATAAAACGTTATTTCATTTTTATTGAATTCGTATGCCAATGAACCTATTCTTTCTGCAACAAGGACGAGCCGGGAGCTCTCCTGCTTCTGTACGCTGTCACTGCCACGCAACGGTCAGACTCGCCCGGTAAGTCCTCCTTAACCGATATCCAACGAGAGGCACCGACATGCAAGTTCGTCAAAGCATTCACAGCGACCACGCAAAAACGCTTGATACCGCTGAATTACGCCGCGAATTTCTCATCGAGAAAATTTTTGAAAAAAATGCCTACACCATGACCTACAGTCATATCGACCGCATCATTGTCGGTGGCGTTATGCCTGCCGAAAAAACGGTATCTGTGGGCGATGAAGTGGGTAAACAGCTTGGCGTGAGCTATTTCCTTGAACGTCGCGAACTGGGCGTGATCAACATTGGCGGCCCAGGTCTTATTGTGGTTGATGGCACGACCTATGAAATTGGTCATGAAGAAGCGCTGTATGTCGGCAAAGGGGCAAAACTTGTCGAATTCAGTAGCGTTAATGCGGCTACACCTGCCAAGTTTTACTATAACAGCGCCCCTGCCCATACCACTTTCCCGAACAAAAAGATCACGCTGGCGGAAGCTTCACCACAGACTATCGGTGATGCCGCAACCAGTAACCGCCGCACTATCAATAAATTTATCGTGCCTGATGTACTGGAAACCTGCCAGCTGACCATGGGGCTGACCAAGCTCGAAGAAGGCAGCCTGTGGAACACCATGCCTTGCCACACTCACGAACGCCGCATGGAAGTCTATTTCTACTTCAACATGGAAGCGGAAACCGCCGTATTCCACATGATGGGGAAACCGCAGGAAACCCGTCATTTATTAGTGCATAACGAGCAGGCGGTGATTTCGCCAAGCTGGTCGATTCATGCTGGTGTAGGGACAAAAAACTACACCTTCATCTGGGGTATGGTAGGAGAAAATCAGGTATTCGACGATATGGATCACGTCAAGGTCAGCGAACTGCGCTAACTCTCAGGCTCTGTCGCCGCAGGCAGAGCCACTCAATTTTTATGGCGAATGTGCCGTTGCAAAAGAGACTCTGAATATGATCCTCGATTCATTTGAATTAAACGGCAAAGTCGCCATCGTGACCGGCTGTAACACCGGACTTGGCCAGGGCATGGCGCTGGGTCTTGCTCAGGCGGGTTGCGATATTGTAGGTATCAACCAGTCCGCTCCCGAAGAGACAGAACAAAAGATCATCGCTACCGGCCGTCGCTTTCTCGATTTACGCGCCGACCTGAGCAGCATTCATGACATTGCGCAGCTGATCGAAAAAGCTGTCGCTGAATTCGGCCATATCGACATACTGGTGAATAATGCCGGGATTATTCGCCGGGAAGATGCTATCGAGTTCAGCGAAAAAAACTGGGACGACGTAATGAATGTGAACAGCAAGACGCTGTTCTTTATGTCTCAGGCAGCAGCGAAGCAGTTCATTAAACAAGGCAACGGCGGGAAAATTATTAATATTGCGTCGATGTTGTCTTATCAGGGCGGGATCCGCGTTCCTTCATACACCGCCTCGAAAAGCGCAGTCATGGGGATTACCCGGCTGATGGCAAATGAATGGGCGAAGCATAATGTGAATGTGAATGCGATCGCGCCGGGTTACATGGCCACCAACAACACCGAGCAACTTCGCGCAGATGGCGAGCGCAGTAAAGAAATTCTCGACAGGATCCCCGCCGGTCGATGGGGTTTGCCGGAAGATGTCATGGGGCCGGTGGTATTTCTGGCGTCAAAAGCTTCCGATTATGTCAACGGCTACACCATTGCGGTGGATGGCGGCTGGCTGGCCAGGTGACGGCTGCAAACGTGACAATTAAATGGCGTATTTTTATACGCCTTTTTCCTTTTAATCAATCCGTTGACAATTAGTTACAGGGTGTCTCTTCCAAGATTGTGACAGTTTCACTTATACTGGATAAAATAACAGTTATCCAGTTCGGACGCGTCATGACGGCGGAAGGCCATCTCATTTTCTCAATCGCCTGTGCGGTATTTGCCAAAAAGGCGCAGCTCTCTCCGGAGCTGGCGCACGGCGACTGGTGGCATATTATTCCAGGGTCCCTGCTTACCTGTTTATTGCCCGACATCGATCATCCGAAATCAGTGCTAGGCCAGCGTCTGAAGTGGCTTTCCCATCCTATCGCCAGAGCATTTGGTCACCGTGGTTTTACTCACAGTTTACTGGCGGTGGCGGGCGGTATTTTTCTTTTACGCACACATTTCCCGCACGACTGGGTCATTCCGGCAGATGCTTTCCACGCCATGATCATTGGTTATCTGAGCCACATTCTTGCCGATATGCTGACCCCCGCGGGTGTTCCTCTGCTCTGGCCGTGCCGCTGGCGTTTTCGTCTGCCATTAATCAACAGTCAAAAAGGCAATCAGCTTGAACGGACGTTATGTCTGATGCTGGTCGGTTTAACGCTGTTCTGGCCCGACTGGACGCCCATCATTGGTGCAATCAATCCGGATATTTTTAATCACATCCTGAAATTGTTCATCTGACAAGCATAAAATAACGCCAATGTGGCGATATTTAGTACGAATAAAACCGAAAAGTTATAAAGCATTCTTTTTGGATATAAATGTTCAGGTGCTCAAACTGATATTCTGCTCACCATTGCTTTGGGATGGTGCAAACCCTGTCGGGGACACCCGTTTTAAATATCAAAATTATAAGTCTGGAGTTCGGTATGAATCTTCCGCTCGTTCTTAACGTAGTGGTTTTCGTTGTTCTCCTGTTGCTGCTGGCGCAAACCCGCCACAAGCAATGGAGTCTGGCAAAAAAAGTATTACTCGGTCTGGCCATGGGTGTGGTGTTTGGCCTGGTTTTACAGCTGATCTACGGTTCCGATGATCCGGTACTGAAAACCTCTATTACCTGGTTCAATATTGTCGGTAATGGCTATGTTCAGTTGCTGCAAATGATTGTCATGCCGCTGGTCTTCGTTTCGATTCTGAGTGCGGTAGCAAAACTGCATAACGCGTCTTCGCTGGGCAAAATCAGTTTCCTGACCATCGGTACCCTGCTGTTCACCACGTTGATTGCCTCGCTGGTGGGGATCTTTGTTACCGGCCTGTTTGGTCTGACTGCAGAAGGTCTGGTGCAGGGGACGCAGGAAACCGCGCGTCTGACTGCGATTCAGTCAAACTATGTGGGTAAAGTAGCCGACCTGAGCGTGCCTCAGTTGATCCTTTCCTTTATACCTAAGAACCCGTTTGCTGATCTGACAGGCGCAAGCCCGACGTCGATCATCAGCGTCGTTATCTTTGCAGCCTTCGTGGGCGTTGCCGCCCTGCAACTGGTGAAAGATGACGCAGAAAAAGGCCCGCGCGTTCTGGCATTCATCGAAACCCTGCAGGCTTGGGTGATGAAACTGGTACGTCTGGTTATGAAACTGACCCCGTATGGCGTTCTGGCGCTGATGACCAAAGTGGTTGCCGGTTCCAACATTCAGGACATCATTAAACTGGGCAGCTTCGTTGTCGCGTCTTACCTGGGTCTGGGTATTATGTTTGTGGTCCACGCCGTGCTGCTTTCTTTCACTGGCGTGAATCCTGCGAAATTCTTCCGTAAAGTCTGGCCGGTGCTGACTTTCGCGTTCACCAGTCGCTCCAGTGCAGCAACTATTCCGCTGAGCGTTGAAGCACAAACGCGTCGTCTGGGTATTCCGGAATCCATCGCAAGCTTTGCCGCGTCCTTTGGTGCCACAATCGGCCAAAACGGTTGTGCGGGCCTGTACCCGACAATGCTGGCCGTGATGGTTGCGCCAACAGTCGGTATTAACCCGTTTGATCCGGTGTGGATTGCTACGCTGGTCGGCATCGTGACACTAAGCTCTGCCGGTGTGGCGGGTGTTGGTGGTGGTGCGACGTTCGCTGCGCTGATCGTATTGCCAGCGATGGGCCTGCCGGTAACGCTGGTGGCCTTGCTTATCTCCGTCGAGCCATTGATTGACATGGGTCGTACTGCGCTTAACGTCAGCGGTTCAATGACTGCAGGTACAATTACCAGTCAGTTGCTGAAACAGACCGACAAAGAAGTGATGGATTCGGAAGAAACAGCAGAACTGGCACACCGCTAAGTTCAGATTACTGAAAACAAAAACCGAAGCCACTGGCTTCGGTTTTTTTATGCGTTCATTTCCGCAGTGGTTCAGAACGGATAGTCGTGGAATCCGATCTGCTCAGAAATATTACGCGCGGCGGTATGCAGCATTTCCACGTAGTGACTTTTGCTTTCTTCAGAGAAACGAATTGTCGGGAAGGAAATGCTTAATCCGGCAATCACAACGCCGAAGCGGTCGAAGACAGGCACCGCAATACAACGCAGACCTTGTTCCTGTTCTTCGTTATCTTCGCCATAACCTTGCTCACGCACCTGAACCAGCGCAGCCTGCAGATCGGCTGCATTCATGATGGTGTTTTCAGTACTGCGGGTAAATTCAATTTCCTGGAGCAGCATACTGACTTCCGCTTTGTCGCCCCACGCCAGCAGCACTTTACCAATCGCCGTGGTATGCAGGGGATTGCGGCGACCAATGCGTGAATGCATGCGCAGGTTATACATGGAATCAATTTTATGGATGTAGACGATACCGTCTTCATCCAGCGCGCCAAGGTGAATAGTTTCACGGGTCAGCCTGGACAATTCGCGCATCTGAATATCGGCGCTGCGGATAAGATCGACGTTTTGCAGTGCTTTGGCGCCCAGCTCAAACAATTTCAGAGTCAGTGAATATTTCTCTGACTCGCCTTCCTGCGCGACATAACCGAGTGACTTCATAGTCTGAAGGAAACGGTAAACCGTGCTTTTTGACATCATAACGCGTTGAGAAAGTTCAGTAATACCAATCTCACGTTCTTCGCCCAGCGCCTGTAAAATACCAAAAACTTTCAGGACAGAAGAGACGGAATCGGGTTGCTTATCAAGATCTGCGATAGCCATAGGGTGAGTTACCTGCTCGCGTTGGTTTTGTTTCAAAAAAAATAGAACGTGGTTTTTATTATAGTGGTAAGCCTTGTACAGAAGCAATCAACCCATTGATCGAGAATGTAAGAACTGTTAAGCCAGTTTCATTCCCGGCAGAGGGATAAATAATTCATTTCATCATGTGACAATTGTCACTTTAAGTTGATTAGCGTAGTAATATTCCCCTTACTGATGACTACGCACTGACAGAACTCATGACTCCAACACCCACTGATGGCTTACCTGTTCCACAACGATATGGCGCGATTCTGGCGATTGCGCTGGGGATCACCGTATCTGTGCTTGACGGGGCGATCGCAAACGTCGCGCTTCCGACGATTGCCAGTGATTTCCATGCCAGTCCGGCGACGTCAATCTGGGTGGTGAATGCCTACCAGCTGGCGATTACAATTTCGCTGCTTTCTCTGGCATCGCTGGGCGATATTTTCGGCTACCGGCGTATCTATCAGACCGGGCTGTTGGTGTTTAGTATCACCTCACTTTTTTGCGCCCTTTCTGATTCCCTGCTGACACTGACGGTTGCCCGCGTTTTACAAGGTTTTGGCGCCGCCGCGATCATGAGTGTGAACACTGCGCTTATCCGGATTATTTATCCTCAGCGATTCTTAGGGCGAGGCGTAGGCATCAATGCGCTGATTGTGGCTGTTTCTGCCGCTGCCGGTCCGACCATCGCCGCGGGCATCCTTTCTGTCGCGTCCTGGCAATGGCTTTTTGCGATCAACGTGCCGATAGGTATTGTTGCTCTGATTCTGGGGCTTAAATTCCTGCCTGCTAATTCCACACGCAGCCAGGGGCAACGTTTTGATATTACCAGCAGCGTGATGAACGCCCTGACCTTTGGTTTACTGATCAGCGCCATCAGCGGGTTTGCGCAGGGCCTGAATCATATGCTGATCCTCGGCGAAGTCATTGCGCTTCTGGTCATCGGCTGGTTCTTTGTTCGCCGTCAGCTGACGAGACCCTTCCCGCTGCTGCCGGTTGATTTGCTGCGTATTCCGATTTTCAGTATGTCGCTCGGGACTTCCCTGTGTTCTTTCAGCGCACAGATGCTGGCATTTGTTTCCCTGCCCTTCTTCCTGCAAAACACATTGGGTCTGAATTCTGTGGAAACCGGCCTTCTGCTGACGCCATGGCCGCTGGCGACCATGGTCATGGCACCGATTGCAGGCCGCCTGGTGGAGCGTTTCCATCCGGGAATGCTGGGCGGTATCGGTCTGGTAGTCTTTTCATTTGGGCTGTTTTCGCTCTCTTTGCTGCCACCCGAGCCTTCCCATCTGAACATCATCTGGCGCATGTTGCTGTGCGGAGCCGGTTTCGGATTATTCCAGTCACCCAATAACCACACGATTATCAGCTCAGCACCGCGCAATCGCAGCGGAGGAGCCAGTGGCCTGTTGGGTACTGCGCGCCTTCTGGGACAAACTACCGGCGCGGCAATGGTCGCACTGATGTTTAACCTGTTCCCGCAGCACGGTACGCACGCTTCTCTGATCCTCGCCGGCACTCTCGCAGGCACCGGCGCGCTGGTCAGTCTGCTACGAATGACGCAGAAAACCAGCAGCCAGCGTGAAGCAGAAAACGCCAGACAATAAAATTCAGGCATAAAAAAGCCCGGCTATTATTGCCGGGCTTTTTTTTATCAGTCATCGCCAGAGGCTGCTTATTTGCTTCTTATTTAATATAGGCACCGCTGCGCAGCGCTTCAATACGCTTATCCAGCGGCGGGTGAGACATAAACAACTCACTGAATGACTTCGATTTACCGTTGATACAGAACGCCATCATGCTTCCCGCTTCCTGAGGTTCATGACTGGTTTTCAGACGCTGCAATGCAGCAATCATTTTTTCACGGCCTACCAGTTTTGCAGAACCCGCATCGGCATGGAATTCACGGTGACGCGAGAACCACATGGTAATGATGCTGGCCAGAATACCGAATACCAGTTCCAGCACGGTGGCCACGGCAAAATAAATCAACGGGTTGCCGTTACTGCTCTCTTCGCCATCACGGTTACCGGAAAGGAACCCGGAAGCCACCTGCGCGATAATACGTGAAATGAAGATAACGAAGGTGTTCACCACACCCTGGATCAGGGTCATGGTCACCATGTCGCCATTCGCAATGTGGCTGATTTCGTGAGCGATAACCGCTTCGGCTTCATCCTGACTCATGCTTTGCAACAATCCGGTGCTGACAGCCACCAGAGACGCATCGCGGCGCGCGCCTGTCGCGAACGCATTAATATCTGGCGCGTGATAAATCGCGACCTGTGGCATACCGATGCCCGCCTGCTGGGACTGACGACGAACGGTTTCCATCAACCAGCGTTCGGTTTCATTACGAGGTTGCACGATAACTTCACCACCCACCGAGCGCAACGCCATCCATTTAGACATCAGCAACGAGACAATTGCACCACCGAAGCCAAACAGCCCGGCCATGATCATCAATCCCGGCACGCTGCTGTGCTGAATGCCAGTCAGGCTAAGCACCAGCCCGAATACCAGCATAACGGCCAGGTTAGTCAGCAGGAACAACGCTATACGCATCATAAAATTTTACTTCCTCATTGTTACTTCATTGTTATTGGCAGAGTTTAACCACCGGCACATAGCACTCCCGGCTGTACTGATCCTATGGGCTTCTTACTAAGATTCAAGAGTCCATGCGTTCTGAAGGTCTAAAATCACAATACTTTACATTTTGAAGCGTTTAATTTCACAGACAAGCCTGAAATTAAGAGGATTTTCATAATTCACGCATAAAAAAAGCGCACCGAAGTGCGCTTTCTTATGTGACCCACTGCGTGCTTATTTAGCGGCAGTCTGATCGGCCTGAGCCTTTTCCAGATTACCGAGGTCTACGGCAATATGGTCAGCTTCATCGAGATAAGGATCCGGAGCAACGTAGTCTTTCGGCAAATCGTCGAGAGATTTCAGCGGCTTCTTACCTTCACGCTTGAAGCGTTCATTCAGACGGCTAAGACGCAGGGCATCGTCCTCTTTATCTTCTTTATCACGCTGTGCGTAATTCAGAGAGGCGATGTTACGTTTGTCTTTCAGCGCCTTGTAATGGGCAATGTCTTGCTGGATGTACTGGAACTCAGGATCTTTTGCAATACGGGCTTCGTGGTCTTTCAGCAATTCAGGCAGGAACGGTTTCATGTCGCCTAATTTGGTGTAAGTTGCCGCATTTATGCTATCCCACGGGAGTGCGTTATCTTCGAACTTCTCGCCGGTTTCAATCGATTCAATACCGGTTGGCATCAGAATGTCCGGGGTCACCCCTTTACGCTGAGTACTGCCACCGTTGATACGATAAAACTTCTGGATAGTGTATTGCACGGAGCCGAGTGCAGGCCATTCCGGACGCAGCATCTGGTCATAAATACGGTTCAGAGAACGGTATTGCTGAACTGTGCCTTTGCCGAAGGTTGGCTCACCCACAATCAGCGCCCGTCCGTAATCCTGCATAGCAGCTGCGAAGATTTCGGAAGCGGAAGCACTGAAGCGATCAACCAGAACCACCAGCGGACCTTTGTAGTAAACGACACCATCGGTATCGCTGTCCTGACGGATACGACCGTTGTTATCGCGAACCTGAACCACAGGGCCACTTGGAATAAACAGACCAGACAGCGAAACCGCTTCAGTCAGGGCACCACCGCCGTTGGTACGGAGGTCGATAACCAGACTGTTGACGTTCTGCTTCGCCATTTTTTGCAACTGTACTTTGACGTCATCTGTCAGGCCCACGTAAAAACCAGGAATGTCCATCACAGCGACTTTTTGAGCGCCGACATTCTTAATAGTCATTTTAACTGCGCGGTCTTCCAGACGGATTTTCTCGCGAGTCAGCGTGATCACGTGGTTTTTAGCATTCTTGCCAGCAGGCAAGATTTGCAGACGGACTTTGCTGCCTTTCGGCCCTTTGATGAGGGCAACGACGTCATCAAGACGCCAGCCAATCACATCAACAATTGGCGTTTGCTTTCCTGCCTGAACCTGTCCCACACCGACAATACGGTCACCAACGGCGATAGCTTTGCTTTTGGCCGCCGGGCCGCCAGCTACCATCGAATTGATGACGGTGTAATCGTCGTCGCCCTGCAATACTGCGCCAATACCTTCCAGAGACAGGCTCATTTCGGTATTAAACTGCTCAGTGCTGCGGGGAGAGAGATAGTTAGTGTGCGGATCGATTTCATGCGCGAAGGCATTCATCACCAGCTGGAAAACATCTTCGCTGTTGCTTTGTGTCAGGCGTTTCATCGCAAAATGATAACGCTTGGAAAGCACGTCACGGATTTCCTGATCGTTTTTGCCAGTCAGTTTGAGGTTCAGCTCGTCATATTTGACTTTCGCATCCCACAATTTGTCCAGCTCCGCGCGGTCTTTCGGCCACGGTGCTTTACTGCGATCAAGTTCAATTGTGTCATTACCCGTGAAATCCATCGGGCGCTCAAGCACTTTCAACGCATAATCATAGCGTTCAAAACGGCGTTTTTGAGCCAGATTGAAAAGAGCATAGGGCGTGGTTAACTGACCGGTTTTCAGTTCCTCACCCAAGGTTGCACGTTTATCCGTAAACTGTGCGACATCGGAAGCCATTAATACGTTATGGCCATAATCGAGCATGTTGAGATAACGGTCGAAGATTTTCGCTGAGAAATCTGCATTAAGGTCGAACTGACGATAATGTGAACGGGTAAAGCGAGCAGTAACACGCTCGCTCACCGTTGCATCCTGAGGATCCTGAGTTAAATTAGGAAGTTGAGCGAGAGTCACCGGTGCACTCTCGTTCGCGGCAAAGCTGGTATTCACCAGCCCTGCTCCTGCCATTAACAGACCCGCAATAACGCTTAATCTGACAAATTTGTTCATGCCTGAGTTGGCCTCCGTATCAGAACTGCAAGTGTTCTGCGCGCACGATCATCGCCAGACCCGAAGAGAGTTGAACGCGTACACCGTCTTTGGCAATTTCCAAAACGGTTGCATCCATAGCACTCTGTCCTGCTCTGACTTTGATTTCCTGGCCAATTTGCAGTTTTGAAATGTCTGTTACTGGCACCTGACGCGGTTCACGTTTTTCCTCACGCGGTGGGCGAGGTGTACGTGGTTTGCGATTTTCCTGACCAGCCACAGCAGCAGGCGCATTTTCACGACGTGGCGCGGGTTTTTTACCGGCCGGACGTGGACGACGTGGCTCAGTGGTTTCACCGGCTTCACGACGTTTAGCCTGTTGTTCTGCACGTTGTGCCTGAACACGGGCTTTTGCTTCTTCCAACTGTTTACGGGCATGTTCAACGTGCTGCTCTTCGAGAACGCCACATGAATTACCATCAAGGTCAACGCGTTCCGCGCCAACTTTAACGCCGTACAAATAGCGCCAGCTTGAGGTATACAGACGCAGAGCAGAGCGTAACTGAGTTTTGCTCAGATTCTCTTCACCTTGCACGCGCTCGACCAAATCCGCAAAGATACCGATCTTTAATGGGCGTGCTTCGCCTTCGGCGGTAAAACAGAGCGGGAACCGCTCAGCCAAAAAGGCGATGACTTCTTTACTACTGTTCAACTTAGGTTGATTTTCCATGAAATTTCCTGATTACAACGGGTTTGCCAACCGGCGCAGGCATGAACAGGCGTCATTATAATGACGCCGTTATTAAATGCCACGTTATCCGACGATCAACTTACGATCAGATTGACATATTTTTCAGCATCGCAGTTTTCGAGATGCTGGCAAAGCCCGCTGACTAACTCTGTCAGCCCCTGTTCATCGGCTTCGTCAAAGCGTTGATAAACGGTGCTATCAATGTCTAATACGCCGATCACTTTGCCATTAACTGTTACAGGCAGAACGATTTCGGCATTACTTGCTGCGTCACAGGCGATATGGCCCGGGAAGGCATGCACATCACCCACACGTTGCACGGTATTTTCCGCCACTGCGGTACCGCAGACGCCTTTTCCTACCGGAATACGCACGCAGGCAATTTTACCCTGGAAAGGCCCCAGCACCAGTGTTGTGCCATCCATCAGATAAAAACCTACCCAGTTAACGCCTTCAAGACGTTCAAAAAGTAAGGCACTTGCGTTCGACAGAGTCGCAATAAAATTGTTTTCTCCGGCGATCAACGCGCTCAAATCACGTTTTAATTCCGTGTAGAATGCTTCTTTATTCATGTCGTAACCAATAATAACCTAAGGGCATTGAGCCGTTCTGTTGTGCTTAACCTCTATAAAATAAGCATTAAATGCCCATATGAACAAGGTTAATCCTGTGTGACATCAAAAAGACTCGCCTACAATAACTGTTTGCCGACCGCATAATACGTTATTTTGTCAAAAAAACCCGGCTGATCTTGGCCTGATGGCCTCGCCTGACCCCTTCGGGGGATGCGTAATTGTAACAACAGGTATTATTTACTACTCCAGGCACTATGAAAATACACACAATTTCAGCCCAAATACCACAGATTCGTTACCAGCGATGCAGCGAGTGTGACACGCTTTTCACACTCCCGGCGCTGCAACGCACGCAGACGGCACATTGTCCGCGTTGTAACGCGAAAGTTGAAAAAGGCCGGGTTTGTTCCCTGCCGCGACTGATCACGATGGCCATCAGCATATTATTGCTGATGCCTTTCGCGTATACCGAGCCGCTGATCAGCATCCGTCTTCTGGGCACACGCATTGACGCCAGTTTGCTTGAAGGTATCTGGCAGATGTCGCAACAAGGTGATCCCGTGACCGCCAGTATGGTGGCCTTTTGTACCATCGGTGCTCCGCTGACACTCGCAGTATCCATTCTTTATCTGCATTTTGGCAGCAAACTGGGGATGAATCTGAAACCTGTGCTGCTGATGCTCGATCGCCTTAAAGACTGGGTGATGCTGGATATTTATCTGGTCGGAATGGCCGTCGCCAGTATCAAGGTTAAAGAGTATGCCGACATCAACGTCGGTATCGCACTGGCTGCCTATCTGATGATGACGCTGATGGTCACGCTGACCATGATTAATCTCAACATCGAGCAATTATGGGAAGAGTTCTACCCGCAGCGTCAGCCAAAAGGATTGCCCTCTTCCTTGCGGCTGTGTCTGGCCTGCAAATTCACCGGCATACCGGATGAGCGAGGACGCTGCCCGCGCTGCCATGTTCCGATGCGTCTACGCTATAAACACAGTTTGCAGAAAACCTGGGCCGCGCTGATTGCCGCCATTGTATTTTTAATCCCGGCCAATCTAATGCCAATTTCCATCATCTATGCCAACGGGCAGCAGCTGAAGGACACCATATTTTCTGGCGTTGTGTCACTCGCGACGTCGGGGAACGTGCCGATCGCCGCCATTGTATTTATTGCCAGCGTGCTGGTGCCGTTTACCAAAGTTCTGGTGATGCTGACGCTGCTTCTCAGCATTCATTTCAAAGCGATTCAGGGACTGAAAACGCGGATCCGCCTTTTCCGGCTGGTGCACTGGATCGGACGCTGGTCGATGCTGGATTTGTTTGTTATTTCATTAATGATGTCGCTGGTTAACCGTGACCAGCTTTTGTCTTTTACGATGGGACCGGCCGCCTTTTACTTTGGCGCTGCCGTAATTCTGACCGTTCTTGCCGTTGAATGGCTTGATAGCCGCTTGATTTGGGATGCACATGCAACAGGAAACGCCGAATACACCGACTGAAGCACGTATTAAACACAGACGCCGGATTTCGCCGTTCTGGCTTCTGCCGTTTATTGCTTTACTGATCGCCGGATGGTTGATTTACAGCAACTATCAGGAACGTGGAAACACTGTCACTATCGATTTCCAGTCGGCGGCAGGTATTGTCGCTGGCCGTACGCCGGTGCGTTATCAGGGCGTGGAAGTGGGCACAGTGGAATCCATCAGCCTGACGAAAGATCTGCGCACCATTCAGGTGAAGGTCAGTATTAAAAGTGATTTGTCTGACGCCCTGCGTGAAGGCACACAGTTCTGGCTGGTCACTCCGAAAGCGTCACTTGCAGGCGTTTCAGGGCTTGATGCGCTGGTGGGCGGTAACTACATCGGCATGATGCCAGGGCCTGGAAAAGAGAAAGACCACTTTGTGGCGCTCGATACACAGCCTAAATTCCGTCTCAATACCGGCGAACTGATGGTCCATCTGCATGCCAAAGATTTGGGTTCGCTGAACACCGGTTCGCTGGTGTATTACCGTAAAATTCCGGTCGGTAAGGTTTACGATTACGATATTGAAAGTGGCAATGAAGGCGTGACCATCGACGTACTGATCGACAAACGCTTTGCCAATCTGGTCAAAGAAAATACGCGTTTCTGGAACGTTTCAGGCTTTAAGGCAGATTTGAGCCTGAGCGGAGCGAAAGTTCAGATGGAAAGTCTGGCAGCACTGGTGAATGGCGCGATCGCTATGGATTCTCCGAATGACGGGAAACAGGCAAAAGCCGATCAGTCATACGTGCTCTATCCGGATCTGGCGCAAAGCCAGCGTGGTGTGGAAATCAATCTGGATTTACCCGATGGTAACGGGCTATCTGAAGACCAGACACCACTGATGTATCAGGGCTTACAGGTCGGTACGCTGACCAAAATCACGTTACAGCCGGATAATAAAGTCACCGGAAAACTGACGGTTGATCCTTCAGTGCTCGACATGATGCGTACCGGCACGCGCATTGAAATGAACAGTCCGAAAATCAGCCTCAATAATGCCAATCTCAGCCAGTTGCTGACCGGCAATACGCTGGAACTGATCCCCGGCGAGGGTGAGCCGCAAAAGCATTTTGTGGTGCTCGACAGTAACCAGCGACTGCTACAGAACCCTGACATACTCAAAGTTCAACTGATTGCACCTCAGAGTTATGGTATTGATGCGGGTCAGCCTATCAAACTTTACGGCCTCAACGTCGGTACAATTATTGACCGCAAGCTGACGGATGAAGGCATTGTGTTTAATGTTGCTATCAAGCCGGAATATAAAAACTTGCTGCATAAAGACAGCAAGTTTGTGGTCAACAGCCGCGTAGATGTGAAACTGGGTGTCGATGGGATGGAAGTCCTCGGCGCCAGCGCTCAGGAATGGGTCGATGGCGGCGTGCGTATTATTCCGGGCACCAAAGGCGCGCCTGCACAGAAATATCCACTTTACAGTAATGCCGAAAAAGCCGCCGAAGGTATTCAGGGCGAGCAACCAGGCACTACGCTGACGCTGACTGCGAAAAGCCTGCCAGATGTTCAGACCGGTTCAGTGGTGCTTTACCGGAAATTCCAGGTCGGTGAGATTGTTAACGTTCGCCCTAAAGCTAATGAATTTGAAGTGGATGTTTATATTCAGCCGCAATATCGCAACCTGCTGACAGAGAAAACCATTTTCTGGGCGGAAGGTGGCGCAAAAGTGCAACTCAACGGCAGCGGGCTGACCGTTCAGGCCTCACCACTGGATCGCGCGCTGAAAGGTGCTATCAGCTTCGATAACCTTGACGGCGTAGTCGCCAGCAAAGGGGTGAAGCGGGTTCTGTATGATTCAGAAACTTCGGCCCGTGCAGTGGGCAGCCAGATAACGCTGAATACTTATGATGCCAGTAAGCTTTCCGCCGGCATGCCTATTCGCTATCTGGGCATCACCATCGGTCAGGTAGAGTCACTGAAACTTGATTCGCAGCTGAATCAGGTTTCTGCCAAGGCTGTGTTGTATCCTGAATATGTTGAAAACTTTGCCCGTCGCGGAACCCGGTTCTCAATCGTGTCACCGGAAATTTCCGCCGGTGGCGTGAGCAATCTCGATACGCTTCTCCAGCCATACATTAATGTCGAAGCAGGCAAAGGCGCGCCAGCGCGTAACTTTGATTTGCAGGATTCCACTATCACTGACTCGCGCTACACGGATGGCCTGGGTATCGTGGTCGATGCAGCCGAAGTGGGTTCATTGCAAATCGGTACGCCGGTGCTGTTCCGCGGGATTGAAGTCGGTACCGTATCTGGCTTCTATCTGGGTGCTATGGCGGATCGGGTGAATGTGACGCTTCGGATCAGTAAAAAATATCAATATCTGGTACGGGAAAACTCCGTGTTCTGGCTGGCCTCTGGCTACGACCTGCAGTTCGGTCTGACCGGTGGCGTGTTCAAAAGCGGGACATTCCAGCAATTTATACGCGGAGGTATCGCCTTTGCGACGCCGCCAACCACGCCACTGGCACCGAAAGCCGCCAACGGCAATCATTTCCTGCTCAATCCTGAAGCACCTAAGGACTGGCAGAAATGGGGAACCGCAATCCCGAGAAATTAACCGCTATTATGTTGATCAGGGCCACCTTCGGGTGGCCTTTTCTTTATAAGGCAACGCGTGCAGCCCTCTCATCACAGGTAAATATGGTAAACTCCGCGACAGAAAAACTTATTCAGCTCTGGAACCACGCCTTTGTCAACGCTCACCACCGCCAGCACTTTTACTGATAAATTACCCGCCGCTTTTCTGGACGCCACGCGCGCCGTCATGCCTGCAGATCTGAGCATGGACGATTTTATTGCCGCCTGCCAGCGCCCTCTCCGCCCGAGTCTGCGGGTGAATACCCTGAAAATAAGCGTGGCGGATTTCCTTGAACTTGCCGGCAACTATCAGTGGGATTTAGAGCCAGTGCCGTGGTGTGCGGAAGGTTTCTGGATAAACCGCAACGTTCTGGACGCTACACGGTTAGGCAATGCTTTATCGCATCTGGCCGGCCTTTTCTATATTCAGGAAGCCAGTTCCATGTTGCCGGTCACTGCGTTATTTGCCAATGATACCCAGCCGGTTCTGGTGATGGATGTTGCTGCCGCACCCGGCTCGAAAACGACGCAAATCGCGGCACTGATGCAAAATCAGGGCGGCATTATTGCCAATGAATATTCCGCCAGCCGGGTTAAAGTCCTGCACGCCAATATCAGCCGCTGCGGCGTCAGCAACACCGCGCTGACTCACTTCGATGGCCGCGTTTTTGGCGCTGCTCTGCCTGAAACTTTTGACGCTATCCTGCTGGATGCGCCCTGCTCCGGCGAAGGCGTTATCCGTAAAGACCCGGACGCCATGAGCAACTGGTCGGAAAACAGCGTGACTGAAATTGCCTCGACTCAGCGTGAACTGATCGACAGCGCGTTTCATGCGCTCAAACCCGGCGGCGTACTGGTCTATTCAACCTGCACCCTTAACGCGCAGGAAAACCAGCAGGTCTGCCAGTGGTTACTCGATACCTACAGTGATGCTGCAGAAGTGGAGTCGCTGGCAGAATTATTCCCAGGTGCCGGTAAAGCCGTCACACCGGAAGGCTATTTGCACGTATTTCCGCAGGTTTATGACAGCGAAGGTTTCTTTGTCGCGCGCTTTCGTAAAACTGATTCTGTGCCGCGCCTGCCAGTCCCTGGATATAAAGTGGGCCGTTTCCCCTTCTCGCCACTTTCCCGTCAGGACAGCGCTGACATTATCAAGGCAGCGGGTCTTTCAGGGCTTTCCTGGCCTGAGAAACAATACACATTATGGCAGCGGGATAAAGAAATCTGGCTGTTCCCTGCCGTGCTGGAACCTGTTTTTGGCAAAGTCCGCTTTTCCCGTATCGGTGTGCGACTGGCAGAGCGTTTTCCGAAAGGATTCCGCTGGCAGCATGAAGCCGTGGTGGCATTCAGTGTCGCAGATGCCAAAAACCGCTTTGAGATAAATGATGAACTGGCACAAAGCTGGTTCCGTGGCGTCGATATCTACCCGGACGATACCCCCCCCGCTGACGAATGTCTGGTGACATGGCTTGGTCAGCCATTGGGACTGGCAAAACGCATTGGCAGCCGGATAAAAAACAGCCTGCCACGCGAACTGGTGAGAGATGGCGCGATACGTCCGCAGCCCCTGCCGAACGATTAATCAGACTTAACTTTCCCGCAATTTTCTGTGCCAGAGGAGCTTTCCGACGGCGCAGAATATTCTGCTCAACCGCCATTCATACCGACAAAAACACCTGATAACTGCGTTTCTGTGAATACTGTGCAACTGAACTTTTAGGTGAAATCACGGTGACAAAGGGTATATTACAATTAGCTACATAGCATTTTATGCTGCATATATCAGATAGTGACTTATATTACCAAGAAAGGTTTATTGAATTATAAGTAGGAATAATCCTATCGTGGCATGTATTATTGCCATCAAGATAACATTGTCAGTGATATATCATTTTCAGATATAAATCTTAATGCCTGATGTTGAGTAAAGACCTGCCAGTCGGAGAAGTATCATGTCGGATGAAATGAAACTCGAATCAGCAGATGGGTTGCTTTTGCAGCAAATGGCCAGTCTGCGAGACATTATCGATAACAATTCTGACTGGATCTGGGAAGTCGATGCGCAGGGGCGTTATGTTTTCTCCTCCAACAAATGCATCGAGTTCCTGGGCGTTCCGCCTGAAAAAGTATTAGGAAAAACCCCTTTCGACTTCATGCCTCCCGATGAAGCACGGCGTGTGGGCGAGCAATTTGCTGCCATCGTGGAGCGTCGCGCCCCTTTTGGTGGACTACTGAACCGCAATATTCGCCCTGACGGCACTGAAGTCATTCTGGAAACCAGCGGTGTTCCGCTTTTTGATGACGACGGCAATTTCCGGGGCTATCGCGGGATTGACCGTAACCTGACCAGCCTTGATCAGGCGCCGGGCCAGCGTCTTTTCCAGCTCGAAACTATCTATTCCAATGCGCCGGTTGGCCTGTGTTTCATTGATTTGCAGATGCGTTACGTCACGGTCAATGATGCAATGGCCACGATTATCGGCCTGCAACCCTATGAAGCGATCGGGCGCAAAGTCGGTGTTTTCCTGCCGGGGCTTTCCCCTCTGCTGAATAACGCGCTGGAACTGGCCCGGCGCAATGAAACAACACCCGATCGTGAGTTTTCCGTTCCCGGAAAAAATCAGGTGTTCTTCGTACGTATTAAAGCGGCCTACGACGGACAGAATCAGCTGAATGGTCTGTCCGTCGCGATGACTGACATTACCAGCCTCAAACGGATGGAACGCGCCCTGCGCGAAAGCCAGGAACATTACCGCAACATGGTTGAGCTTAACCCGCAAATCCCGTGGACTGCCGATCCACGCGGGATGCTCAATGATGTCAGTTCACGGTTTCAGCGGATAACCGGCATGACCCGGCAGGATATTCTGGCCGACAAGTGGATCCAGAGTATGCATGTGGAAGACCGCCGCGCGGCTGTTCAGACCTGGGAACAGTGCCTGAAAACAGGCGCGCCGCTGGATATTGAAGTGCGTTTTTGTCACGTAGACCGCGGCTGGAACTGGATGCGTATCCGCGCTGCAGCCAGCTACGCCGCCGATGGCTCGATTCAACGCTGGTACGGTACAGCTGAAGATGTACATGAGCGCAAACTGCTGGAGCTAAAACTGGTCAAGGCTAACCGCCGTCTGGAAATTCAGGCGCGCACAGATTCACTGACCAAGTTGCCAAACCGTCGTGAGTTTAAAAAAGTGCTCAGCCACGAATACATGCGCGCCAAGCGGAACCGCACTCCCCTGACCGTGGTGATGATCGACATAGATTACTTCAAACACTTTAATGACCATTACGGCCATCTTTCCGGCGACGCCTGCCTGCGTTTAGTGGCCCGTACTTTGCGAAAATCACTCAAGCGCAGCACCGACGTCGTGACACGTTTTGGCGGTGAAGAGTTCGCTGCCATTCTGCCGGATACTGACCTGAAAGGCGCATGGATTGTCGCACAACACATAATGGAATCGATTGAATCGCTGGGCATCAAGCATAGCTTCAGCGAGTTTAACCGCGTCACCATCAGTCAGGGGATTGCGACTTATATGCCTGAACAGGATCCCGGAATTGAAGATCAGTCGGATATCGTCAGTGCCGCAGATGAGGCTCTGTACCTGTCGAAAAATAATGGCCGCAACCAGATTAATGCGATGCCTGTATCAGTCAGATTTAATCAGCTTTAAATGTGTTTTTTAGAAACCCACTCGTGCTCAGAACAGAATGCAGTGCGGTATAAATCACATTTCCTCTCCAATCCTCCAATCAGGCATTGCTAATGTAATAACAGCAATGCCAGTTTTGTTTTCCCAAAATAAGTATTGTTCCTGCTCGGGCAGGCAAAATCTAAATCGTACGTTAGCTTTATTGATCCGGCAGCGATTTAAATTTTTTTGCATGTTTAAACTCAAAAAACTGTAGATATTTATTATGATTACAAAGGATTATGTATAAAAATCATCTTTGTTCTGGCGCTGGCGTTACTCATTACCGGAATAAAAACCCCGCTTTTGCGCAAACTGTTCGGTGTTACCTGAACCAGACGCCTGGGTGGCGAGATGAAAGTGGTCGCCTATTTCTGATTATTCCCCTCCCTTTTCTGACCTGTCTCAGGAGCAAGTCAGACGCTTATCAGCGCCCGAAAAAAATTCGGGTGGCGCTTTTTGTGCTGTCGACTATTCTCAAATAAGGCAGACCAACTGGTCATACCTGATATTATTGAAATGGCTTACTTCATTCTGGCGAGGAGTATCTGATGGGAAAATCGAGTATCCGGATTGGCAGTTACGAAATTGACGATGCACAACTTTCAAACCCTGAAGCAAAAGGCGGCGATAAAGTGCACATTCCGTGCAAGTCAGACCCTGATTTGTGTATGCAACTTGATGCGTGGGATGACCACACCAGCGTCCCGGCAGTCCTCGATGGCCGTCATTCTGTGTTGTATAAAGAAAAGTACGACGAACAGAAAGATGAGTGGATCATGCGACTGGAGTAACACAGCATGGCGAACGGAGTTGAGTTCGCCATGCCGCCTGCGGTCGGAGGGTATTCGTCACTGTTGAGCGTTTTTAACCAGAGAGATGCCCCGCCCGGCGTAAAAGCGTGCGAAAGTTTCCACAGGTAACGTAACATCCTGTTGGGTAGAAACATCGTGACCGGAAGGATTATGGAAGGTCACAGTCTGAGCATCCGCTCGTGTTATCAGCACCAGATGACCCCCTCTGTGCGGAGGCGTGGACTCCGGGATACGAATGGAAGGATGCACTGAAGCAATAAAAAACCGGTGTTCTTTCAACTGACCGGCAATTTCTTGTGCCGGTAGATCCACTTTAACCTGCGCTTCAAGACCCAGTTCCTGTCGGACATATTCAACAAAAGGCGCGTAAATCAGCCCCTTGATATTGCCACCCTCACGAACATAAGCCCCGTATGTCAGGCTACGATAGGTCAGTTTCAAAACAGGCACAACGTTGCCTGAAACAGCGGCCAGCACCATCTTCAGGCAGCACATTCCGCAAACATGATTTGCCCACTCGATAAATTCCTGCTGATCGGCCGCACCCGACTGGGGCCACAAACCGATCTCACTGAGTTGAATGTCCCCGGCAATAATCCCGGCTGCGCAGTCAGGATCTTCCCACTGGCTAAAATAAGGGACTGCCGAAGATGCAGAAAACGAACGCTGATTAACGGACATGACGAATTCCTGAACAAAAGACTGAAAACATCAGGTTGATCATTTCACTGACGAATGAAAAGGCCTGATTTCTGTATCAGGCCTCAGGAGAGATTTAGAACTTTTCAACCATCCGGAACTTCATCAGCAACAAAGGCATGGTCGGTTCAAACATTTCGTACTCCTCAAAGAAACGCTGATGCTCTTTGCGCCAGTATGCCAGCGTCCGGTCACCTTCTCCTTCTTCCCAGGCATGTTGTTCTGTGACCTGATCAAAAGGCACTTGCTTCACTTCGGTCAGTTGCACGGCACACACCGGATTATTGCGGCCATCGACTACCACAAAGATTTCGCCCGGCTCAGGTTCAGGATCATCATCAAGATTTGAACAGGTGGCTGTTTTTGTGCCAGCAATAACGCGCTTAGCCAGTTCGTCAGCTGACGATTCAGTATCACCAAACGACCAGCGCTCTGCGTCCCTGTATTTGAGTGGGATCTGCGGAATCATAATTTATCCTTTCAATTGAGATAGTTCACTGCCATTGCAATTAAACATTAGCACAAAAAAACCCGCCGCAGCGGGTTTTGCAAGCCGGTAAAGTCTCTTAAGGTTTGCAGTTATCCGGCATTTTCGCCGGCCACTGACGTGCACTTCCGGCACCGTATAAGACGCTGATACCACATTCCTTATCAACACGCGCAAGAGGCTTACCCGTTTTGTCGATCATCATCGACATGGCCGGTGTGGAAACGACCGCCACTCCGCTATCAAACTGTGATGCAGCGCTAAACACCGGAGCCACCGCGAAGTTGCCCAGCGCATCGACATAGCCATAATTCCCATCAGCTTTGGCAAATGCCAGTCCGTCGACAGGCAAACCTAAATCAGCATAAGAGACACCGTCAGTCTGTTTCCCCTGACCGTTAATCCAGGTTTTTGTCCCATCAGCCCGCGTCAGTACTGCGTGATCATCGACCATCTGACTGGCGTGTCCCTGAACCGTGAGAACCATTTTACCGGTATTATCAACATAACGTGTCGCAGGCTCGTTATCCTGCGGATCATAGGACACAGACCAGCCACTCGCTGGCGGCATGGTCCATTGCCCTTCCGGCATGGCTGCCACACGCACCCCCTTGTCATCGATCAGCTCATAGCCTGCTGGCGTTGAGCGCAATGCCCGCCCCCGCACAAAAGCAGAACTCCGGCTTTCACCAACGGGTTGAATTTGCCATTCGCCTTGTGCAGATAAGTATCCTTGCTGTGGCTGGCGCGATAATTTCACCCAGTCGCCCAGCGCACTGATACGTGTCTGCTGCTCATGAAGCTGGATATTACCTTCGGCATCCAGAAGCCAGGACTGACCGGCCGCAGAAGTGGCCAGAATACGTCCGTCACTAAATTGATTTACGGTGAGTCCGGCGATAGGTGCAATTCTTGGCTGAGCGTCATTGCCTGTGATTTCTGCCAGAACAGACGATTCAGGTTGGCCCTCGGTTGCAGGCTGTGTCAGTAACCAGAGGGCAGAGTTAATGCGGCGGGCCTCAGCATATTTCGGCGCCACAACCACTTTACCCTGACTGTCGAGTATCCCCCACAGCCCTTCCGGTGTTTTGAATGCGGCCAGCCCATCTGAGTAATCGCCTACATCCTGATAAGCAGGTTGCAGCACAGTCTTCTGACTGATGGCATCGTAGATGCCCCATAACGCCCCCTCCGCTGCCGTTTCACGATAGCGGAACCAGCCATTGCCGACAGATTCGATCTCAAAAACATTCGGCAAATCATAATGCTTACCGGCATGATCAAGTGCTGTCAGTTTTCCATTCAGATAGTCCAGAGCGTAACCCTGCACAAAAGGAGAAATATTGTCTTCAGTCAGCGGGATAATCACCTTGCCCTGCGCATCCACCACGCCAGTGCCATCGGCGGTTCTCACGATGAACTGACCGATGTTATTACTGCTGTCAGCAGGTTCAATATCCTGCCATTTACTGTCAAGCTGAAGAGAGCCATCCGGGCGCAGGAAACCCGCACCATTTTTGCCGCCAGCATCACCAGGACGCACCAGCGCAAGCGCCTGTGGTGATGAAACTGAAGAAGTATTGATACTGGCAGTCAGAGGTTCGATACGGCTGCCTTCCAGAGTGCTGATACCCTTCTGATTCAGCAAGGCTTTACCTGTGGCATCAACGACATTCACCACATCACCTTGTTCATTACGCAGCCATAAACGGTGATCGATAACTTCTGCGCTGGAAATTTGCGCCAGCCAGCCAACATTCTGAGTCCCGCCAATGACGCCACCAGAAGGAGCAACAATGGCATTCACTTTTTTCTGCTCACCTTTGGTCGTTATCAGGTACTCACCGGTATTCTGCTCCCAGGGCTCACTGCCTGCAGGCAGCGTAATGGCTTGTTTGCGACCCGGCACATATAAAGTCAAAGAATCTTTATTGGCAGGATTTAAAACATAATCCCCTGAAACCCGTAGTGCTGCTGCTTCCGCTTCACTGAAAGTGGCAATCACAGCGGCAGAATTATCCAGTAACCTGACGCCATCGGCCGTTTTTGCCAGCCAGAAGGCGCCTGTTTCCTCGCTGACAGAAAGATATTTCTGCTCGTCCTGACCTCCGTCAGTGCGGATTAAAGTAATTCCATCCGCTTTTTTCGCCAGTGCGACAGAAGGATTATGAGGGTCCAGGGTGATGGATGTGTACTGTGGCTGAACACGCCAGGTCAGATTTCCATCAACAATGCCATAGCCTTTAGTGGCATCGACAGCAATGAACAGATCGTCGGAACCAAACGGCTCAACGACTTCCATTTTGTCCGTCGCCACGTGGCGTACACCGTCTGGTGAAAGAAGTACGCTGTTAAATGTCAGGCTGAGGCGGGCAGGAATGCCATTACTCAGGACAGCATCATCCACTAAATCGTCCAGAGCTTTACCGACCTGAGTCCCTTTACGATCAATAATCTGGGGTTTTCCGCCCACCTTCACCACGGCCAGACCGGCTTCTGTAAAGGGTTGTACGCTGTCAAATGACGGCTGAATCATCCAGTTGCCGGTCAGATCGATATAGCCCCACTTCCCCTGCAACATGGCGGCGGCGGCACCAAAGTGGTAATCCCCGACCTGTTCAAAAACAGGTTTGATGACGAGCTGCCCCTGATTATCCAGAAAACCCCAGCGCTCATCCGTTGCGTCGGCTGCGGGTAAAAGCACCGCTGCACGTCCTTCACGCACATCGCGGATACACAAATTTTGCGCTAAGGGCTGCGCCGCGCGAAGCTGGGTATCGCCCCTGGAAGCGGGCAATGGCGCCGAACATCCCGGTGCAGATTCAGCTATTACAGGTTCAGCCACAGCAGCAGAGGCGGTCAGCGTCAATAAGGCCAACGTGCTACCGGTGTTCAATGCGCAGCGGAGTGCGTGACGTAGCCTTGAAGGTTTGCTGACAATCATTAATTACCCCCGGAACCACAATTGGGTGCTTTAGCAGGCCAAAGATAAGCACCTTTCGCATCCACGATGACGCGCTGATTACAACGCACCTGAATTTTTGCCTGTACATTCCCATCGGCATTCAGCAAATTCACGACACCTTTGCCTCCAGCCCAGGCACGCTTCTCACTAAAATCAGTTGCCCAGTCAAATTTAGGCAAAACAGCAAAACGGCCGGTGGTGTTGATATATCCCAGCAAGTTGCCATACGTTGATTTTTTCACAGCGGTCGCAAAATTATTACTCATCGCTCCCACCTGATCAAAGTAAGCACCAATCAGCTTCTTGCCCTGCTGATCGACAAAACCGTACAAGCCTTTCTGATCACGCACAGGAATAACACCTGAACTGGCTTTGTCAGCCTGCAGACTATCAAGCCCGGCGAAGCGCTGGATTTCATTGCCATTGTTGTCATACAGAACGGTTTCACCTGTCACGTCATCATTCATAACAAGACGCGCCATCGAATTAAGCGGTTGCGCCTGTTCGAAGCCATCTGCCGAAGCGCCATGGTCATTTATCAGCGTAGTACGCCCGTCGCTGACAGCACGGCTCAGATTCAGAGGTGCGATGAAATTAAATTCAGCCGTGTAAAGCGGCTGAATCTGCCAGTTGCCCTGGCTGTCAATCGCACCGTAATGCGGCGAGAAACTTAATTTTATCCAGTCACCTTCAACAGAACTCGATGAAGCATTAATGGCTTTACTGACCGGGAAACGCCCCGCGTTATCCAGTAATGCCACGCCACCTTCTGAAGGTTGAACCAGCCAATGGTTCTGGCCGACAGCTTGCGGTCTGGCGAGTAAATCCGTCGCTAACGCCTGCCCGGTTTGGGCACTGTAAAGGCTGTAATGGCTGGCGAGCGCACCGCGTTCTCCCGGCTGATCGTTGTCAGAAAGCGTAAAAACACCCTGACCAAGATATTGGAATTTACCGCTACGCTCCGCATCCGGCGCTATCGCCCAGGTACCATTAGCACTGAGAACGCCCCATCCTTCATCCGTTTTAGCCAGGGTATACCCTTCGTTGAAGGCATCGATTTCAGTGAACTGTGGTGCCGCCTTAATACTTTTGCTGGCGATATCCCACAAGCCCCAGCGCTGCGCTTCTTTTTCACCCTCGGTGTAATAAATCAATCCTGAGGATAAACGCTGAGCATTTTTCAGAATGTCTGCCGGTACCTCAATTGCATTACCGTTTCGATCAATCAGGTGCTTAACATCCGCATTATTGGTGTTGTCTACAGCCCAGGTGTAATCACCCTCGAACGGAGTGATTTGAGTATAGACAGGCTGAATAACCCACTTGCCTGAAGCATCGACAGCACCCACTTTTTTAGTTTGAGTATGGATGATGAGCGGCGCCTGAGATCCGGAGGTTTCTACGGAAGCCCATTGGGGATCAGACAAAACATTACCCTGAGAGGTCAGAATGGCAGGCGGTTTGCTCGAATCCGCAGGGGTCAGAACCGCCCACGGGAGACTATGCGCCGCATCGTCATTTGATTCTGGCAGTGCAGATACGTCATCTGTCATCGCCACTGTACCCAATGGCCGCAGCTGGTAGTCTTTGAGAGCAGTAAGCGTGGCTTCATTAAGGAGCGCCACACCATTGTTGTCATAAATCTGTGCGACTTGTGGCGCCTTGCCTTCAGTTTGCATAACCCAGAGATGATTTCCCTGCTGCAGCACTTGCGGCTTATTCACTTTCAGCGAAACAAGCTGATTATCTGCACCGATGATCACGATGCCTTTGCTACCCGCGCCCAGCGTTGCCTTTCCCCAGACCAAAATATTTTCAGCCTGATCAGCAGGAATATCCTGCACTTTCTCCAGCTTGCTGCTAAGTAACTGTTTATTGTTATCATTACCCGTCACCAGCCAGCTGCCAGATGCGAGTGGTCTAACAGATTTGTATTGTTCTTTATTTAACGCAATACCCTGACGGTCCACAAATGACCAAAGATTCCTGGTTTTTACCGCAACCACATCACCATTAAGTTGTGGTTCGTCGCGCGTTTTGAGCACCATCGGGTTTATGGCCCAGTCACCGTTCTCATCGAGATAACCCCAGTAACCTTCTTCAGCAGAATCACGTTTTTTGGCGGGGATCAGCCCGGACTGTGGCAAATCGATCGCCATGACATCATCAGGTAAAGAAAGAGAGCGGTCGGTGGAGGCATTCCACAACGCAGGTGATACCTGAGTTTGGACACTTGCCAGCGCCTGACCGCCGGCAAAACCACGACTGTCGAGTGCAACGGCGAATGGCAGCGTTTTAATCACTGCACCTTTTTTATCTATCAGCGCCAGACGATTATCTGTCACCACTAAGGCAGTCCCCTGCGCGTTAAAATCTGTAGCACGCGTAAAGCGCGGCTCGATAATCCAGTGGCCTTTTTTATCAATATAACCAAACTGATTGCCTTTTTTTACAGCGGCCAGGTCGTTCACAAAACCCCGAGCTTCGCTGAAATCAGGTTTGATGACCATGTGCCCGGTCGCATCCACGAAGCCCCACTGAGGTTCACGTGAAAGACCGACCTGAACAGGCGAAAGCCCCTGCTGGAAAGGTAACTGACAGTCTTTGGCAGTTTTGGCATTGCCACATGCCCGTAACTGCGCGTCATCCGCATGTGCCGGCATGTTAAAAAAAGCATTCAGAACCAGGGTTAACGCACTGAAATTTCTGATGTATTTGAATTTTTCGGAGCAATTCATCCGATGCCCTTATAACTGGATAAAATAGGAAAGTGTAGCGCACGATTTTTTTTCATCACCCGCAAAATGGGCGTGTGAGACGGTAATAAATCCGATAATAATCAATTTCAAGCGCGCGCACATGTTATACGCCTATAGGGTGTCAGCTTGTGAAAGAAAAAGCAGCTAATTTATTACTCTGTAACGAATGAATACACTTCATCACTACACCTGAAGGTACCCTACAGATGTTACCATCCGGTCTGATTCAGCACCTTCCGTTAACCCCACAATTACATTTTGACTTCTTTCCTAAAAATAGGATCATTTTTGTTTACAAGCATAAAAATGGCGAATTATTAATCTCTGAAAGATTCTTATAACTATTGATTAAGGTCATTATTTCCCCAGCTTTAGTCTGGTTTTATAGATAAATGAGCGTTGTGTGACCAATATCACTCCCGGTCTGGTTGACGTAGAACCTGGCAGTGTTCGGTTACAGCGTATTTCAGGTGCTTTATCTAATTGGGGAAAAGTCATGCCTATTGTTCGAGCCAGATTGAGTCTGTTTGGTGGCGACACTGTCGTCATTCGTTGTTCAGAAAAATGTCACATACATCTGATGTGTGAAAATGCAGTTGAGCGAAAAGGACGTCACTCAGGTTTCGGCGATATTGTGACGGTTAATGATCAAAATACGGCTTATGTCGGGATCCCTTATAAAGGTGTCTGGAACGTTCTTATCGATTCAAAATGCGACTCTCTGGAGCATTCAATCAGCTACCTGCCAGCCTGATCACCTTCCTCTATAAACAGCCTTCACTCTTTCTTACTTTTTTGCTCAGGCGAATGGGAAACCATTTGCCTGTTCTTCATACCTCGCAATCCGATATTTTGCTGCCCCGGAAGTTATAGACAGCCGGGGATAGCGTCCACTGGCAAAGTTGATTCTTGCGTAACTTCACGTAATAAACTTTAGCGCGTTACATCAGTTACATAGCGTTATTGAATTGAACATTCCATATATCTAAAAACATCTTTTTTCACCTGATTAATTGATTGCCAGCGGTAATTTCACATTGCATTCTGTCTGAAGTAACGACGTGGCACCGGTCAGTTCACCGGATTTCTTTCAGGCAAAAACAGATATCTCATAATGAATAATAAATCACTTTGCACCATCGCTGACGTAGCCGACCTTATTCCAGAGCTGCGTAAAGTTCGCCAACACTTGCACCAACATCCCGAACTCTCCAATGAAGAATCAGCAACGGCTGCGCTGGTTGCTGAAAGATTACAATCACTTGGTTATCAGGTGACGACAGGCGTTGGCGGCTTTGGCGTCGTCGGCACAATGACGATTGGCAACGGTTCACGCAGTATAGGTATTCGTGCCGATATGGATGCCTTGCCGATAACTGAACAAACAGGAGTGAGTTACGCCAGCCAGAATCCCGGGAAAATGCATGCGTGTGGACATGACGGACACACAACGATGCTGCTTGGTGCAGCCGAACAGCTGGCGCGCAGCAAAAACTTCTCTGGAACCGTACATCTGATTTTCCAGCCTGCAGAAGAAATCGGTTTTAACAGCGGCGCTGAACGCATGCTGGCTGAACAACTTTTTGAGCGATTCCCGTGCGATGCCGTCTACGGCTTACATAATCACCCGGGCTATCCGGTTGGAAAAATGATGTTCCGCTCCGGGGCGTTTATGGCTGCCTGCGACACCGTCAATATTACTATCCATGGGAAAGGCGGTCATGCCGCCCGCCCTCACATGACCGTTGACCCCATTCTGGTTGCCGGCAGTCTGGTCGTTGCCTTGCAGTCGGTGATTTCGCGCAACATCGACCCGAATGAAACGGCAGTGGTCACCATCGGTTCATTGCACTCAGGCCATGCGGCGAATGTCATCCCGGAAACAGCGCGTCTGGAAATGAGCGTCCGCTCGTTCGATCCGCAAGTCCGCAAAATTCTCGAACAGCGCATTTGTCAGCTGGTGGAAAATCATGCAGCCGGATACGGCGCACGGGCAGAAATCGAATATGTTCCCGGTTACCCGGTGCTGGTGAATCATGACAAGGAAACAGCGTTTGCAACTGAAGTTGCAAAAGAACTGCTGGGTGAAGATAACGTCATTGATAATCTGCCACCCATTTCAGGCAGTGAAGACTTTGCTTATTTTCTGCAGCGAAAACCGGGTTGTTTCCTACGTTTGGGTAACGGTGACAGCGCAGTTTTGCACAATCCGGCCTACAACTTTAATGATGAAAGTCTGAGCTTCGGCGCAGCCTACTGGACTCGCCTGGTTGAGCGTTATCTGGCAGATTAATTTGGTCACAAGTTAACGGCAAAAACCGAACCAGCGCATGCCTAAGTGAAAATGGTTGGCATGCGCTGCGTTATAATCTGGTCCGATAGAGTTTCCGAAATACGGACAGCTTTCTGCAAACAAAGAATGGATATACTGCGCTTGAGCACCTGTCTGCGGCCATTGCTTGAGTACCGTTAAATGGCGGCCATCCGCCAGTTCAAAACCTGCAATATCAAGGGCTTCTGCCGTGGCATGTTCACTAAGCCGTGCGTCGGGTTTATTGTAAACATTCCGGCAGGCATAGCTGCCCAGATGGTCGATTTTCACCAACCGGGTACCCAGTTCCTGCGATGCCAAAGGCTTCGCCACCTGACCAACAAACATCGCACTGCTCAGGGCAAGACGACAGCTCGCCAGATAACTCGAACTTAGGGCAACATCCCCAAACCCGCGAACTCGCACGGGATTCGTCAGCGGACACTTTCCTCCCATACTCCCGGCATTGCTAAACTGGATAGCGCCTTCTGTTTGAGCACGTTTGAGAGCTGCCAGACATTCGTCAGGATTATTGTCCAGCTTTCTTAATTTGTATCGGGTGATCAGATTAGGCGGGTCAGTAATAGCCAGCGGGGTGAAAGGATTATATTCAGAAGGTACATGGCGGCTTATCCACGGACCACAGAAATACGCTGCCGCCAAAATCACAATCAGGCTAACCCAATATCGCATGATGCTCCTTACCGGTTGTGCCGCAGCAGTCCCTTGATTTATTGAGAGTAATATTATGAGTATAGCGCCTGAGTAAATAATGATCTGACGGAGTTACAAGTAGGGAAATAAACTTACGAAGGTTTGACATAAATCGACATTGGGTTTGTTACTTTAATTCCCGAAGACGAAGTTTCTTCTCCTGTGTCCACTGTGAACTGTCCTTCATAGTGTGTAAGACCCTCGCATTACCCCTTTCAGCCCGCCCCGAGCGGGCTTTTTTTTATCTGAAATCTGTGAGCGCATTGCAGGAATGCAATGCAAGGTTATTCCACCCGTTTAACATCCGGATGCCTTTCACTGGCTGCCTCATGAAAAATATCCCCAAGCCAGCCGGGGATCTCATCCTCAGTCATCTCATCAGGAATGATGATGTCATAAAGTCGGGAAAACTTCCTCTCTGCCAAATCCGCACGGAAGACATGCCAGCCACCAGAAGTCTTCTTAACAGCAAGATGGCGACCGAAAACATTATAAATCAGCATAGAATTCTCCCCGGCAGGTCGTACAAATAGAATGTGCAAACATCATAGCTACAGTAGCGTCAGACAGTCTAAATTGATGGTACTGAAGGTAAGCGGGAATGGGCTAAGTGAATATTTAGAAAGTCATTTATTGATTTGAAAAACAGGCAAAAAAAAGACCGAATACTTATTTACATCATAAGAATCAATAGGTTGAGAGAATAAATGGCGAAAAAATGGCGGCAACCTGATCAAAGTTGATTTACTTACTCAATTTTAGTCCCATTTTATGTTCGGTGAAATGATCTTTGAGCTCAAGTATTTACATATAATTTTTAACGTAACGTTCAAAAAAATATTCAGTATTCGAAATATAGCAGTCGTTAATACAATATTAGTAATGGAAGCAACGTTAAGCGTTCAAGAAATCTTTAAAATGAAATAAATGATGCTACCAACAGGGTCATATACCCCATGTATTCTTGGGCCTGAGCATCCTTAAATTGACATGAATGGGGTGCATGATTAAATCCTTAGCTTACTTAGTTCATTAAATTATCACCCAAAATGTATTATTTTTAAAGTCTACTATATTCAGATGAGCTCATTCGTAAAAATGTGGAGATTACGGAAAACTAGCATGGGGATTGATGTCACTCAATGCATTTAAGAAAAATTAATTATTATGATTAAGCCCCTACTATTTGTGAAGTCAATCAAACTTTGCAACAAAAAATCATGCTTTAATCAATTTGAAGCATGATGCAACTCTGACCATAAAAACACAATTCTGAATACTCATTTCTCATCCTAACAGGATGGTATGTGCTTTTTGATCTTGGCCAGAGAAATTTTAATCACACAGCAAAATGGAGAAGCAGATGTCAGACGTGCAAATAACTTGTATTACACTTTCTAGTACGAATAAAGTTCATGAGCATATTACACATGTGGGTAGCCCAAATTTCACACCACAAGGTAGCAAAATGACTGTAGCACAAGTAGTAAATCACATTGAAAATAAGACACACACTTTCTTTGTTCAAGCTGCTTCTGCTGGCCGTGCAGATGTAGGTGTAGTTGACCCAGGTAACGGAAACCCGAAATTTATAAGGACATATGCAGACGGTAAGTGGAACAACAACTTATTATCGCTACCTCTATGCTGACCGTTATAAGTAAAATAATTTAGAAAAGTCATAATACTCTGTAGAATTCACTACAGGGTATTTTTCCTTAAGCTATTAATAAATAAGTTAGAATTCCCAATAGGTTAGCCCCACCTCATCATTACCTAGGGGCTGATGATTAACTCGTCCCTGATGACTTGCTCGCCATTGAGATATGCCTCAACCTTCTATCCTATTTTCTCTAATAGAAGTTAAATTTCAAATACTATCTTTCCCCCATAGTAATATCAATCTCATGATATAAACTTGAATAAACGCTATTACTAATAATTGTAGTTATAATAATTACTTCCAAAAGGATGTCTTGCTATAAACTATTTTTCTTAATAAATATATTTCGACACTAAAACAACCAAATACCCCCTTCAACCATATGGCATTACTAGTATTTAGTAAAATACCCGTGTGTTATTTTTTGTTTTTAATTACTTCTTCTGCCTGCTCAAAAACAGTAAGAATCTGTTGTTCTGTTAGTTCTATGCCATTTTTGATTGCATTTCTAATTATAGATGCCTCGAGTTGGCTCTCCGAATACAGTTTGTTTACATCATTTTTAAGTTGTTGGATAGAGTTGCTGTCATCAATCGTGAAAAACCTCTCCATTACTGATAATGATTCAACTATTAAATCTTGAATTTTTACCTTCTCTTCTCTATGAACGGCGATTGATTTGTTTAACATTTCTAACTCTTCTGTTAAAGTTTTTTTGGACACCTCGAGTTCTTTAGTTACCAACGCCTCTCGTTTACCACGCTCAATTTCTGCTTGAATGTCAGCATCAATCTTTGCATTTTCAGTCTCTACTGCTCTATCTGATTGAACCCTAAGTTTTGATAACTTTATCGCATCTTTAAAATCTTCAGATTTGCTTAAGAATATATTATCTCTTTGCCTCTCCTCTGCCCACTTATGCGCCTTAGAGAGTGACCATTGTGCATAAGGAGTAACTATTGCTAAAAACCCACCAGCCAAGACAGGGGAGATAATGAAGTGAAGATAAAAATAGTTTTGCGAGAGAATGTAATCAATTCGGAACTTTACTGGGGAATCACTCATAAACAGCATTGCTAAATTCGGCCAATTAAACCAGAACCAAGCCAAAATAATGAACCCCCATAAAGGGCTTTTAATTCTTTCTTCCAACACCTGTTTAACTGACTCAGTCAAGCCACCGCTCATTTTAACGCCCCCGAAACTGGATTTTTTATCATAATCCTTCTGCTCATTCTTTGTTACTATCTGTAGATATTTTAAGTTCCCTTTAAATGAACCATTCCCTCTCAGAACTTGCTTTTCCTTTATATATATTTTTTCTTTTAACTCTTACTCGATACCATGCTGTAAGTGGCCTGCTCAGTGTGAGAAGCAAAGACAACCAACAACTTGTATTAGCAGCATGTAATATCTGTTAAACGCTCTTCTACATAGCATTTTTTAATATTACTACGACTAAACCTTTTGCTGTCACTTCATTATCTGAACATTCAAAGTCACCATCATGACCGCTGATACGCAGTTTGTTGCCAGGTCGACGTGAAACTGCATAGACGTCCAAAGTGCCATCAATATCTAACAGCCAAGATCCATTTGATATTTCGTTAACTCCCATTTCTATCAGCCATGCTGATTTTCCGCTACGTACATAGTTCAGGTTTTTGAAATAGACTCCCTCAGGTACAAATGACTCATCGATATAGCAAAAACCATCATCATCAAGCTTGCCTGCCAGAAGTATTTTTTTAGAGATCGTTTGTATTCCTGAAGTTACATGTTCATTCTGCGATTCGGTATTCATCTCACCTGTGGCTAACCATCCAAGTGAAACCCCAGTATCTAATGCGCAGGCAATAACTACATCACCAGGGAAATATTCTCGGCGAACCCAAGTGCTTATAGTCCCTGTTGATATAGCCAGATACTCACTTAATTCCTTTTGAGTATTAAAACCGTACGCTTCCATGACTCTCTGAAGGACAGCTTTTCCTCCAGTTGAAAGCATCTTTTCAATAAGTGCCTTACCTTTTTCATATCGAGAGGGAACACCTTTAGGCGCCTCACAACCAACATTTGCATTTGCAAATTTACCGGTAACTAGCCAACGAAGATCTGTACCAGTATCTAAGGCACATTTAATGATTGGGTTACCTGGAACGCTGCCACGCTGAAGCCAGCCGCTTATGTTATTGGCCGGAATAGCGAGCGCTTCCGCTAAGCTTTTCTGAGAGCTCACTCCATAAGCCGTCATTAATCTGTTCAGGATTTCCTGACTATCCATCTTTTCGCCAATCATAAATGCACCGAAGTGATAAAAAAACATTTACCAAATCGCTTTTACGATCTAAAGTGACAACACACCACATGTTACACAGTAGAACTCAAACGACAGAAAGGAGATTTTGCTTTATGTCTCATCAGAATGCAATTCAAGTACCTACCGATAAGACGCCGTTATCTAAGGAACTCTTAAATTCCGTAGTATCCCAGTTGCTACCAGCCTTGGAGACAGCCCTGTCTGCAACTATCGTGAACTCGATAAGTTTGCAACTGACCACGCTCGCCAATTCCCCAACAATTTCTAAGAAAGATTTTGCTGCAATTAACGGTATCAGCTCCGCAGTCCTCGAAAAGTGGATCGCGAATGGAGTCGTCCTGCTTGCACCGACTCCTTCAACTACAATCACCCAACAACGCAAAAACCGAAAAACAGGTCAAATGCAAACTGTCGTTATGGAACGTCATGGCAATGCCCTGATCAATCTTGAGGCCTGGCGTGAGAAAAACCGTCAGCAAGCCATCAAGTGTCGCTACATAAATCGTTGAGTCAGATTATTCAAACTAGCAGGGACTAACAATGTTTGATTATCGCGTTTCCAAACACGCTCACTTTGACGATGCATGTAAGGCATTTGTGAATCGTCATAACCTTACCGAACTTGCCGTGCTGATGGGGACTAAACCCCAAATCCTGCGCAATAAGTTCAACCCTGAACAACCCCATAAACTCACTTGTGAGGAAGTTCTTTTAATCACTGACCTGACTGAGGACGCGACCCTTCTCGATGGTATGTTGGCACAGATAAATTGCCTGCCGTCAGTTCCGGTTAATGAGATTGCTACCTCTAATCTTTCTACCTACGCATTACAGGCAACCGCCGCCGTAGGTTCTATTGCAGCTGATGCAGTGAAAGGGGGTGCGGTTAGCTCTCAGCGTCGTATGTCCTTACTCGAAGGTGTTAATGCCGGTATTCGCCATCTATCACTGATCGGCTTAGTTGTTCAAGGCCGAGTACAGGCATCTCCAGCCCTGGCATCTGCAGTTGGTGCCATTGCAAGCGTTACGACAAATGGGTTGATGTGACTATGGCCGTTTCTATTGCTCCATTTTTAAAACAGCAGAGTCCATCTCGCCACTTTAACCACGGTTGCATCGAGTTACCAGGTGGAAAGCGTTGGAACCCTTCAATATCACAAACCACTGCCCCGCAGGCCGTGAGAAATTCAAAACCGCTTATAAAGCGTCTGTTTAGTTGAGGTGATTATGTCTTTAGTGAATGAAGAACATATTCAAATAGGCAAGAAACATCTTTCCAGAATTAAAGAGATGTTTGAATTCAGAAAGAATGTAGCGCAGGAAACATTTGATACTCAGCCGCTGCATATGCGCAGAACAATTTGTTTTCATGCTGGCTTGTCTCGCCGCCATATTGAGATGAAGTTTGCTGAATTATCGCCGACGGAAAGGCATCAAGTAGTTGCGGCGCTAAATTCTTTGCTTGGTTTAACTGAATCACTGCCGAAATTCATCAGTGAGGATGACTGCAAGATAAATATTAAACACTAGCCCAAATTTAAATTAACTGGCGTCAACCCGCCGGGCATTCTTTTGCCTGAAAACAGGAGTTTTATATGAATAATATTATTGAGAACATCCGTCAGAATACTGTTGGTTTGCCAGCTATGGGTATTGATTTGGCTTCACCAGAACGCGATTACACTTCTGTTCCTGATTTATCGTTGATGCTGGACACTGCTCGTAATGAAGAACGCGCCAATCGAGCGGTGGTATTTGCCGGTCGCCTTGAAGCGATTGCCAGTTTCATTCTCAAACGTGAAATGACAGGAATTGAAGCTGCTGAAGCACTCCGCATCGAAGCTAACCGAATTCAAAGTGAAGCGGAGGCGTAACAATGGCTGATGTGATCGACACCGCTCAGGAACGCGCTGACCTCACTCTTTCCACCCAAATCCAAGCCGCCCGCGCAACTGTTGCGGGCATTTCCGCAATGTTCTGCATCGACTGTGACCGCCCAATACCGAAGGAACGCCGAGCAGCTCTGCCAGGGGTTGAGCTTTGTGTCTATTGCAAGGAACTCGCTGAGTTGAACGCCAGACATTACCGGAGAAAACAATGATCTATTTCTCAATAGTTCTTCTTCTCCTTGGCGTCAACGCAGCCCGCTATTTCTTCTCTGATATTAAAGGTGGCATGTGATGGTAATTGATAACCGCTGTTTTAATGCGGAAGCAATGAACGCAATTACTATTTCAGGCGGGAAAGATTCGCTGGCTCAGTGGCTGTTGGCTCGTGAAGCTGGTGTGTTGTATACGGCTGTCTTTGCAGATACTGGTCATGAGCATCCGCAAACTCTGGATTATTTATCTTACCTGGAGGGAAAGCTGGGAACGGTGAAAAGAGTCAAAGCTAATTTTGCCGATCGCATTTCTCAAAAGAGAAAGTTTATTTCTGAAAAATGGCCTGTATCTCTTACTGAAGAATGCGGATTTACTTTTGAACAGGCCAAAAAAATAATCGATACTGCATTAAAAACGCTTCATCCAACGGGCAATCCGTTCTTAGACCTGTGCATGTGGAAGGGGCGTTTTCCTTCATCAAAAGCGCGTTTTTGTTCAATTGAACTTAAACATGACCCTGTGCGAGACCAGTTTGTTAACCCATTACTCACTCAATTTGGCGAAGTCGTTTTATGGCAGGGGGTTCGTGCTCAGGAGTCCCCGGAGCGTGCTTCATTAGCTGAATGGGAATCTGGTTTTGACCTGGGTAAAGGACTGAATATTTATCGCCCGATCCTTAACTGGACGCATGATGATGTCTTTGCCCTGGCAAAGCGACACGGAATAAAACCCAATCCACTTTATCAACAGGGCTGCAATCGGGTTGGTTGTATGCCATGCGTGAATGTTGTTAAAGCTGAGTTGGCTCAGATTTTCCTACGCTGGCCTGAACAAATGAAGCGTCTTTCAGAATGGGAGGAGATTGTCGCAGCCTGTTCACGCAGAGGAAATGCAGTATTTTTTCATGCTGGACACGATCCTAAAAAGGCAACAAAGAACGGCACTGATGTCAGTCTGAAATCGCATGGTATTCATACCTATAAAGATTGGGCTTTGACAACTCGTGGCGGGAATCAATTTGATTTGCTGCTGTGTGCAACTGACCAAACTCTCTGTAACAGCGTTTATGCCGGTGTGTGCGAGTGAGTTTAAGCCGCATCACTCCGCAAATTAAAACGCCCGAAGTTTGGGCGTTTCCATGGAACAGACCACGCCAGGCCGTTTCTGGCCTGGAAAGACCGCTTACCCGTGACGAATACGATCAGGGGCAAGCTGTTTTAATCAGAGTAAAAAACCTCTCCACCGACCTGCGGGAAATTTTCAGAGGTCGCCATGCGTATCTGCTGAAAACAGAGGGCATTCATGCTGCCAATAAATACCTGATTTATACTCTTGGTCGCAGCATTCTTCCCCGCGTCGAAGTGGTCAATGCGGCTCACGCAATGAATGTTAAAGCTTCCATGAAATTCATGTCTGAGGCAGACACTTATCACAGCCTGCCGAGCATGAGCGATAAACCACTGCGGCGGTTCGCGCAGGGCATTGCAGGACAACTCAAAGAAATCTATGAAGACCGTTGTGATCAGCGGCTTGCTCAATACAACGGAGATAATTCGATTCTTTTTGAGGATCATACCCAGTGCGGGCTGTACAGCGAAATCGCAGGTATGGCACAGGCTTTCAATGTCACGCCGATGTACTGGACAAGGTATTGCAAAGGCAAGCTGGATGCCGTTTCCGCTATCGCCTCCATGTCGCGCCTTGTTAATCCGGATTGGTGGTTAAGTCAGTTGAAAGGTCAGCGTACCCGATGGCGTGAGTCATTGCTGATCGCAATCGGAAAGGTAAACCGCGACGCCTCTCCCTATGCCAGTAAGCAGGCGATTCGTGAAGTGCGTGCACGCCGCCTGTCTAATCTCGACTATCTGAAAAGTTGCGATCTTGAAAACGTCGAAACCGGCGAGCGCATTAGCCTGATAGATAAAGTGATGGCGAGTATCTCTAATCCTGAGATCCGACGTATGGAACTGATGAGCACCATCGCCGGTACCGAAAAATATGCTGCGGCAAATGGCGATGTTGGCATGTTTCTGACCATCACTACCCCTTCCAAATATCACCCGACGCGCATTGTAGGCAAAGGCGATAAAAAGCGCGTTCAGCGTAATCATGCGTGGGACAAAGAAGCCTATACACCGAAAGATGCGCAGCGATACCTTTGCGGGATCTGGAGCAAAATGCGAACCGCGTTCAAGGATAGCGGCGTGGCAGTTTACGGGATGCGCGTTGTCGAACCTCATCACGACGCGACCCCGCACTGGCACATGATGTTATTCACCAAACCCGCCATGCGTCAGCCGGTGATCGATATCATGCGCAAATATGCCATGAAAGAAGACGGCGACGAACGTGGTGCAGCAAAGAACCGCTTTGACTGTAAGCACCTGAACCGTGGCGGCGCTGCTGGCTACATCGCTAAATATATTGCGAAGAATATCGATGGCTACGCACTGGAAGGCGAACGTGATCACGAAACCGGCGAGTTGCTGACAGACTCCGCTGCCGCTGTTACTGCCTGGGCTGCTACCTGGCGTATCCCGCAGTTTCACCCTATCGGTCTGCCAACGATGGGTTCCTACCGTGAGTGCCGCCGTATCCGTTCCATCAGCCTGACCGAAACCTTTGACGAAGAAGTCGAAGCAGTACGCGCAGCTGCTGATGCCGGTGATTTTATGGCGTACATTGAGGCTCAAGGCGGCGCGAATGTTCCACGTGAAGATCAGACCGTTCGTGTAGCTCGTCGGGTTGCTGCTGAACTGAACACCTACGACGAAGAAGTGAAAAAGGTTGTCGGCATTTTTGCCCCTCACCTCGGCGACTCTCGTGTTTATGAAACCCGTAAAACTCAATGGCGCATCGTTTCTTCTGCCGCTGACGTTGAGGTTTTGACCTCTAAAAGCGCCCACGGCGCGCCTCGGAGTCCTGTCAATAACTGTGGGTTGGGAGGAAACAAAACGGCCGCAAATAGGCGCGATAACCCTGCTGGGAGCATCACCACTGCGAGCACTTCTGACAACTTGCGAGTTATTGATTGGACAGACACTGCCGCCGTGAAGGCGATTGTGGCGCGTATACGCGAAGAAACACCGAGGATCAGCAAAGCTCAGCGTAGTTTTGACCCGACTAAAAGGCGTGTTGCAGCTCCTTCTGCCAGATTGACCCCGCAGGAACGGGACAGATTGCCTCAGATTCAACAAGAGTTGCTCAAACACGACATCAGACCGGAGAAGTGGGAGCTGGAGGCCTTAGTCAGGGGGGCAAAAATCACTTTTGGAGACGTTGAGATCCAATACTCTCCGCTGCAGGATTGGGCAGAATTTTATGGGAATGATAACTGATTAAGTATTCATCAGAACTATGGCTCGACCATTAACATGCAGTTTTTTATGGAATTTGTTAAAGAATGGACATATTATACTGTACAAATAACCAGTGCATTGGAGTGAGTAATGGAATCCTCTCATGAGCTAAAAATGGCTTTGACTAAAATCCGGCTAATGGCTGACATCGCACAGTCAGCCCAGTGCAGAAATGATGAGTACGCACTGGTTATGGAAATGATCTCTGATATGGCTGATCAGGTATTGGATGAAGAGGAAGCCACGTATCCGCCCTTCACGGTTTACGACGACGAAGAATAGCCTGGAACATCGGGTGATCCCCTTTTAGCAGCTCTGCATGCATTGAGTGCATGATTTCGCATGGTGATCGCCCTGCTCTTTTCTCCCCGCCACACCAGTGCTGGCGTGGATCACACCGGATCGCGCAACTGCATCAAAAGCGACCTATAAAGCGGGCAGGCGTGGCGGGGATAGCATTGCGCGCATAGGCAAATCAATCGGAAGCTTTTTTTTACTACAAGAGCTTAAAATTTATAAAATATTTTTTGCAAAAAATCTTTATGCTCATTAATATCATTTACTAATGGTAACTTTACACATAGTTACATAGAGAATAACAAACTTACAACCTCACCTTATGGAACTGATTGATTTTGGACGATAAATGTTTTGAGATCTTACATGAACATTACAATAGAACTGTAGATCTACTCAAAGCAGAACTAAGAAAACGCGACATTCTTTTTTCTTTTTTACTGCTTAGTCTTGGTTTGTTGACCATTCAACTCTCAAGCGGCGAACTTGTCGACTCAATAATACTAAACTGGGGGAAAATTGATAAAACAGGGCTACCCGATAGAAATTTACTCTCGACTTTTTTATGGATTATTTCGTTTTATATATATATTAAATACGCACAAGCTTGTGGCTTCATTGAGTTAAAATATAAATACATCGATAAAATCGAGGGTAAACTTAACTCAAAATACCCTTTCAGTGAAATATTTACTTTTGAAGGTGCTTTTTATAAAAAGACTAATAACTTGTCTCGAGCTATAGTTGGGATTTTATTCAAGATAGGTATTCCTATAATTGTAATATTATCGCTTATAACTAGAATCTACTTGGAAGCCACTTTAAATATCACCCATGGATTTTATTTTTTCATTAATGCAGTACTTGCTTTTTCATATGTTTCATATGTAATCATTGCATCCTTTAATAATAAATGAGATTTTAAGATGAGAAAAATCAAAATATTCCTCAGTTATTGTCATGTTGACTCTGCACACAAGAATAAAATCCTAAATTTTTTAATCCCCAACAGTGGCGAACAAATTGAAATTTGGCATGACCGTGAACTATTAGCTGGAGATGATTTTAGCGACGAAATAAAATCAAAACTTGAGCAAAGTGACATTTTTATATTCCTTGTATCTCAGGATTTTTTGAACTCTAAATACTGTCTTAATGTAGAATTAGATATTGCCTTAAAAAAGAAAGCTGAAGAAGATGAGATGAGGATTATTCCAGTAATCCTTGATTATTGTACATTTAAAAAATCTAAAATGTCCCCTTATAATGCTTTACCTTCAGATGCTAGACCAATATCTACTTACGAAAATCTCAATCAAGCATATCTTGAAATCGCTAATGAGATCTCTGAGGTTGTAAGTTACATGACACAATCTAGACTTGTTGAACGTCGTGATATTTCAACTCTTTCAAGCGACGCTACCAAAGAAAAACTCAAATTGGATTTTGAGAAAAACCTCAATGATCTTGGTTTTACAGTTCAACACAGTAGAAAAGACACTTTGTACCTGCATGACCTATTCATTTATCCAGATTTAAAGCGAATGAAATATGACTTTGATGACTACGATGTTTTTGTTGGCGCAAAGGAAACACTTGAACCTGAGAAAATATTTAACAAAAACACATTAATTATAGGTGAAGAGCAATCAGGGAAGTCAACTTTGTGTAAAGTGATATTTCAAGATTGCTTTGCAGCAGGGTTAATGCCAATTCTAGTTAAAGGTGATCAATTTAAAAAGACTTCTGAAATAGAGCAAGTTGTTTTGTCACATCATAAAGAACAATATCAAGGTAGTCTTGTTTCCAAATCGAAAATAATCATCATTATTGACGACATTACTGAGTCACCAATTAATGAGAAATTTAAAAGAACATTGTTACAAAATTTAAAATCATTATATAAATCTTTAATTATAATAGCTGATTCGAAAATAAAATTTAGTGAACAACTTCTTAAAGACTTCGATAGTTTTAATAGGTATGAAATTACTAATTTTGGGCATATACAAAGGAGCCAAATAGTTGAAAAATGGAACAACATTGGAACCGATGAGTCTATTAATTTGGAAGACCAACAAAGTTCCAATGACAATCTCAAAAGAAACATTGACTCGATATTAATGAAAAATATAGTACCGAGCAAGCCAATATTTATACTGATGATTTTACAGATATTAGAATCGAAGTCGCAGAACAATTTTGCACTTACATCCTATGGACATTGTTACCATTCTCTTATTGTTCAAGCAATAAACAAAGCCAATGTCAAAATGGATGAACTGAATGATTATTTTAACTACTTATGCGAGCTATCATATTACATATTTAATAAAGGAAATTCTCGAATAACGTTACAAGATCTCGAGGACTTTAAAAAGCAATACAGTTCTAATTACTATATAGTTTCTCACGACGAAGTGCTTAAAAAACTAATTAAATCTAATATATTAAACATTTTCAATG
>NZ_JAFMOW010000043.1 GCF_019049675.1 Rahnella bonaserana
AGGGTGGAGTGACAATGCCTGGTCACCTTATGAAAAACATCCGGGCAAGGATAATAAATTACCAGCGGCAGATATTTGATTCCGTCAGTCAAAATGAATAACGAGAGAAATAAAATGGATTTTTTTAAAAGGCTGGAAAAAATAGACGGGGCCGTCAATCGCGGCTATGCGCGCTGGGGTAAATGGCTGGGCGCGGGATTATTACTGATCGTACTCGGATGGGGCGGTTGGTTAATCTGGGCATCCATCTGGGGGCCACCGACCGGGCCGGTGACATTAATTATTCACAGCGAAATTGACCGGCCTATTTTGGGGTTTAGTGTGAATGGCGTAGCGGGATCCAATGCGTTTGCACATGGTGGGGGTAAAACAACGTGTTGTGGCAGTATCAGCGGAAAGACGGCGGAAGTTACCTGGACATTGAGTACAACCCGTGCCCAATACAATGCAGGACTGCGTACGGAAAACCGTCGCATCGTCATGCCTCTTCCCGAACGCAAATGGGGTGAGAATGATTTGCACGTTCATTTCCTCCCCGGAGATAAAGTTTTATTAGGGTGGAGTGACAATGCCTGGTCACCTTATGAAAAGCATCCCGGCAAGGATAATAAATTACCAGCGGCAGGCATCTGATTCCGTCAGTCAAAATAAATAACGAGAGAGATAAAATGGATTTTTTTAAAAGGCTGGAAAAAATAGACGGAGCCGTTAATCGCGGCTATGCGCGCTGGGGTAAATGGCTGGGCGCGGGATTATTATTGTTCATACTGGCATGGGGAGGCTGGTTAATCTGGGCATCCATCTGGGGACCACCGACCGGGCCGGTGACATTAATTATTCACAGCGAAATTGACCGGCCTATTTTGGGATTTAGTGTGAATGGTGTTGCGGGTGCTAATTCATCAGCACATGATAAAAATAATCCATATGCATCAGGCCCTGGTAAATCTACGTGTTGTGGAAGTATCAGCGGTCAAGAGGCGGATGTTATATGGACTCTTGATATAACTCATGAGCAGTATCTTAAAGGGATGCGTCTCGAAAAACGACGTGTTGTTATGCCTATCCCTGAGCGGGAATGGGGGGAGAATTACCTGCATGTTTATTTTCTGCCCGGAGATAAAGTGCGCTTGTGGTGGGGAACCGGATTTATTAGTCCGAAGGTTGAAGATCTGCCAGATACAGTAAATCGTAAATAAAATTCATAGAGAGTAATAAAATGGATTTTTTTAAAAGACTGGAAAAAATAGACGGAGCCGTTAATCGCGGCTATGCGCGCTGGGGTAAATGGCTGGGCGCAGGATTATTATTGTTCATACTGGCATGGGGAGGCTGGTTAATCTGGGCATCCATCTGGGGGCCACCGACCGGGCCGGTGACATTAATTATTCACAGCGAAATTGACCGGCCTATCCGGGGATTTAGTGTGAATGGTGTAGCGGGTGCTAATTCTTCAGCACATGATAAAGAAAATCCTTACGCTTCAGGTTCTGGTAAATCCACATGTTGCGGAAGTGTCAGTGGCAAAACGGCGGAAGTTGTCTGGACTGTTGATTACACCCTTGCGCAATATCAGGCAGGAATACGTACTGAAATCCATAAAGTAAGGATTCCTCTCCCTGAACGAAAATGGGAAGAAAATTACCTGCATGTTTATTTTCTGCCCGGAGATAAAGTGCGCTTGTGGTGGGGGACAGGATTTATTAGCCCTACGGCAAAAGATGTTCCAAATACAAATGAGACAGATACTATTAAGGAGTAATCATTATGGATAGTGAAAGCCTTATTGCAGCTGCGCATCGTGCTCAACAAGCGGAAGATGGAAGTCTGAGTAACTGCTCCAGGATTTGGCATGTAGGATTCTTCTTTGATGGTATTCATCGGAATATTGAGCAAGATGCACCAGAAAATCGCCTCAGCAATATCGGGCGTTTATTCAGAGCTTTTCCAGATCTGAATAAAAATACGTCCCGTGAGAGTTACGATGCATTGTACATTTCCGGTCTTGGCACACCTTTTCATGAAAACTTAACCTCGAAACTCCACGCCATTATGGATGGCGCGCAAGGCAGCGCACTGGATGACTTAAAAGATCTGCCTGGTGATATTGCCAAAGAAGCAGGCATAGAATTTTTTAAAACAGGCAAGTGGTGGGAAGTATTAAAAGATGTCGGTAAAAAGCTGATTAACCCCACCGAATGGGCGAAGCTGACCGGGGATATCACGAAAAGTGCGGTGAAAAAAGTGAGCATCGAGGCCACTCCCTGGTTGCGCGACAATCCTGTTATTGCCGACATGCTGGTGACAGGCGTAGATACCCGAATCACTTCAACCAAAACGTCTTTTGAAGAAGCGTTTAAAGAGGCTAAAAATAAGAGTCAGGTGCCCATCAAGCTGATCTCGGTCTCGTTATTCGGTTACGACCTCGGGGCAACTCTGGCGCGTAAGTTTCTGGATACGCTGCTCGACGATATTTGCCAGAAACAGGGCGATAAATACGTTTATCAGGGTATTCCCGTTGAGATCATTTTTGCCGGTTTATTCGATTGTGCCCGGCATACGCCTGCCAGTAATAACAACGGTGTGGACTGGTTTGTGGGGGCATTCGGCGGCCCGATCAGGGGGATCAGTATTTTGCTGGGCGATAAATATGTCGATCAGGACACTCCGTTACCGGCTGCGGTGAAAAGCGCCCTGCATCTGGTGGCGGCCCATGAAACGCGGGTCTGGCGCAGCCTTTACCGCTTAGGCGGCGATAAGCAAAAATACCGCGAGGAGTTACTGCCCGGCTGTTCTGAAGATGTGGGCGGCGGGCTAAAACCTGATGAGCAAAAACCGAGCGCCGAGTTATGCCGGGTCGCCTTACACAGAATGTACCGTGAGGCTACGCTGGCAGGCGTTCCCTTCCCTGATTTTCAGACATTACATCAAAGTAACCCAGTTATTGCCGAATACTTCATAATGGAAAACAGCGTGAAGGAGAAATCGGTCGCAGAGTGGACAGCGTTATATCAGCAGGCAGTGCCTTTTAAAAATCTCAGCGTTGCCGCGCAAAACCTGCACCTCGACAGTTATATCGACTGGCTGGGCAGACAGTTTTATCTGTATCGCAGTCAGTGCATGAAATATGCCGAACAGCGCGGGCAGGTGATGGCATCCGCAGGTGCGTCGGCAGGCCTGTTAGGCATCTCGCCAAAAGCGCAGGAGACCGCCAGTGATATTCGCAATGAAATCGATATTCTGCGTAAACACTGGGGCTGGCTGGATGATGTTCACCGTGCTGCACTGAGTATGCAAAATGCGATGGAAATGCCCGATAGCAAGGATATCCGCCGTCAGCTCGTGCCTGATGTTTACATTCCTGCATTACGCAGGGCGAAAAAGTTTTTAGCTTACGGGCACGCTGCTTATGAGGGATTACCGCCACCCTGGCCTGAAGACAGTGCTCCCTCTGAGATATATGCCTGGTTTGTACATGACGTGCAGAAGGTGGACAAAGGTGCAGGTATTTCAGAAGATTTTCTGGTGATCCGCTCAATGGAAATGCCCGACAGTTAGCCTCCTGATGCCGGCGGTCATCAGGCCGCCGGTTGATCGCTTTCCCTCACTTTTTTCTGCTATTCCGCGACTCAAAACCCGATTTAGCACGAATTGCGCGTTCTTTGACCGCCTCCAGGCTCTCCAAAACCCCTTCGCAGAATCCTTCAAATCCAGCGGTGACACGGCCTGAAGCGCTGTCCGGTATCCCGTTTGCCTGTTTTTTTGAAAGGTTAAATCCTTTTTTAAATTATGTAGTGATAATGTTATATTCGTAGCCAGCATTTTAAAAAATGAAGTTTCAGTAACGATCCCGCGTGTTTTTTTGCTAATTTCTTGTTCGATGGTCATAACAATATTCTTATCGAATCGCCAAGAACAGAACTGAACATTTAGAGAAACAGACGTCATGAGAAAGATACTTGGTATGCTTCTCAACCGTGACTCACTGGGTGCCAGCGAGCCTGCGGCCGCAGAAGACGAAAAATCCGTTGATGTATTGCTGGTCGGCGGCGGAATTATGAGTGCAACCCTGGGGACCTTCCTCCAGGAACTCGAACCGGACTGGTCAGTCCATATGATTGAACGCATGGACGGCGTGGCGCAGGAAAGCTCCAACGGCTGGAATAACGCCGGTACCGGCCATTCCGCACTGGCAGAAATGAACTATACCCCTCTGATGCCAGACGGTTCTGTCGATATCACTAAAGCGGTGGCGATCAACGAAGCCTTCCAGGTTTCCCGTCAGTTTATGGCGTATCAGGTGCAGAAAGGCGTGCTGAATAACCCGCGCTCCTTTATCAACAGCGTGCCGCACATGAGCTTTGTCTGGGGCGATGACAACATCGATTTCCTGCGCAGACGCTTCGCGGCGTTGCAGGAAAGCACCCTGTTCCGCGGGATGGAATATTCAGAAGACCCGGAACAAATCAAACAGTGGATCCCGGCAGTGATGGAAGGCCGTGATCCGGCGCAAAAAGTCGCCGCAACCCGCACTACGGCTGGCACGGACGTGAATTTCGGCGAAGTCACACGCCAGCTTGTCGAGGCGTTGCAGAAAAAATCCAATTTCACGCTGGCAAACGGTCAGGAAGTGCGAGATATCCAGCGCAATCCGGATAAAAGCTGGCGCGTGACGATTACCGATCTCAAACACAGCCACAAACATCACGTGGTGAATGCGAAATTCGTGTTCATCGGCGCGGGCGGCGCGTCCCTGACGCTGCTGCAAAAATCCGGCATTCCGGAAGCCCGTGAATACGGCGGTTTCCCGGTCGGCGGCGAGTTCCTGGTGACCGAAAATCAGGATGTGGTGAAACGCCATCTGGCGAAGGTTTACGGCAAAGCCGCCGTGGGCGCGCCGCCGATGTCGGTTCCGCATCTCGATACCCGTATTATTGATGGCAAACAGGTTCTGCTGTTCGGGCCGTTCGCCACCTTCTCCAGCAAATTCCTGAAAAACGGTTCCCTGTGGGATTTGTTCGGCAGTGTGAACAGTTCTAACCTGCTGCCGATGACCCACGTGGGCATGGGCAACTTCGATCTGGTGAAATATCTGGTCGGGCAGGTCATGCTCAGCGATGAAGACCGTCATGCCGCGCTGAAGGAATTCTTCCCGCAGGCCGAGCAGAAAGACTGGAAACGTTGGGTGGCCGGACAACGCGTGCAGGTCATCAAAAAAGATGGCAAACACGGCGGCGTATTGCGTCTCGGCACCGAAGTGGTCAGCGCGAAGGACGGCAGTATCGCCGCCTTGCTGGGCGCTTCACCGGGGGCCTCAACCGCAGCGCCTATCATGATGAAGCTGCTGGAAACGGTCTTTAAAGAGAAAGCCGCCAGTGCTGAATGGCAGGCCAAATTCCGGGAAATCATTCCGTCTTATGGCACTAAACTGAATGGCAATATCGAAGCGACCGAGAAAGAGCTGCTGGAAACCAGCCGTATTCTGCAACTGGAAACGCCCTCGATGATCACCACCCCGGTGGCCGATGTGGTTCAGTTGCGACCACTCGACGTTCAGGCCAAACAAGAGCCAAAACAGCCTGCGGATATTGCTTTGTAAGTTCTTGTTTCTGAGAATACAAACCGCTCAAGTGAGCGGTTTTTTTATGTCTGTGTGACTGTAAAAACGCTTTTTATGGAAGGCATCTTCCAGATTCTAAAATGCATCATCAGAATATGTGGATCCTTTTTCCCCTCAGGCGAATGATATACACCGTGAAATATTTCAGGGTGAAAGTGAGGCATATGGAAAGCGTAAATATTATACAAACTAAAAGCTCAGATGGTATGCTTTATGATACTAAATTTAGTATGTTAAATCTTACCGAAGAGGTCTCTATGCCAGTTCAGCCTGTTTATGCCAATGCCGCCGTGAGCATCAGTGACTTTAAAAAATCGCCAAATGCCGTATTAAAAGAGTCGAACGGGCAGCCCGTTGCCGTTCTTACCAATGGCAAGATTTCCGGCTATTACGTCTCAGCCGAAACATGGGAAATGCTTTCTGAATATCTGGAGGATATGGAGCTTGGGGAGATCGCCCGCTCACGAATGAACAGTAAGAATAAACGGGTCAGAGTTAATCTTGATGACCTATAACCTGGAGTTTGATTCACGGGCACTCAAAGAATTTCAGAAATTGGGTGAGCCGGTAAAACTTCAGTTTAAAAAGAAACTTGCCGAAGTTTTAGACCAACCTCATGTTCCCGCTAACCGCCTGCGCGGATTACCCGACTGCTATAAGATAAAATTGCGTGCTTCGGGTTTCCGGTTGGTTTATCAGGTCATTGATGCGCAGATCGTGGTTCTGGTGTTGGCTGTTGGAAAACGTGAACGGTCTGAGGTTTATCAGACCGCAAAACTCCGTATTTAATGGCGCTTGTTTCCCCGCCCTAATCCCCAACACACCAGCCCTGCCACCAGCAGCGACGGAATCGTCGCACCCACATCAGGCAGCAGATTTGCCATCAGATGATAGACCGCGATACCAATAAACCAGGCCGCGACAGAACAGATGTTCAGGTCTTTTTGTGTCTGTCTGCGCAGAACAAAATGATGCGTCAGTACCACGCCGAACAACGGCGCAAATACCGAACCAATCAGCAGCAGGAAGTTTTCATATTGCGTCAGCGGCACCGACCAGGCAATCAGCGTACACAGCAGGCCAATGCAAAGCGTCAGTTTACCGATACTGACTGGCAGAGAAGTGCCCGCCGACACCGCCGCTGAGTGAATATCCGCGAAGGCATTTTCATGTTCATCCACCAGAATCAGCAACAGCGGAATACCCAGCGCAACGCCAGAAAGTGCCAGCAGCAGCGCATTGGCATCTGCCGATGTGCTGACAAACGCCAGCGTATAAGCCACACCGAGTGACATCATCCACACGCTGCCGAGGAAATATCCGCAGGCAGTTCCCCAGAAATTTTGCCGCGCAGATTTGCCAAAACGGGTGTAATCCGACACCAGCGGCAGCCATGAAAATGCCATCGATACCACGATGTCGCAGGCCAGTGCGAACGGCATCGAACCGTCTCCGGCTTTATGCCACAGTGTGGATAAATCCGCGTGCAGAAACAGATAACCGGTCAGCCACGCGCAACTCGCCAGCAGCAACCAGATACCCCAACGGCGCAGCACCACACGGATAAACGCCAGGGGTCCGCTGGCCGCCAGCAAGGTGGCGACGATGCCGAAGATAAACGTCCACAGGGCCGGATTCGCCCAAAAACTGCCGTCGCCCCAGGCTCGTTTTGCCAGCAGGCTGGCGGCATCACGCATCACCACAATTTCAAACGCGCCCCAGCCGACCAGCTGGATAAGATTGAACAGCACAGGCAACGCCACGCCGCGTTTGCCGAGGCTCAGCTTTAGCGACGCCATTGAAGACAAACCGGTTTGCCCGCCGGTCACGCCGACCAGTGCCAGCAGAGCCACGCCGACGGCAGACCCCAGCACAATCGCCGCCAGCGAACCCGCCAGCCCGAGGCCCGGAGCCAGAATCGCCCCGGTCTGCAACACCATCAGGCCCATGCCGAGTGAGAACCACAACGAGAATAAATCAGACCAGCCCAGCACCCGTGATTTTTCCGGCACAGAGGCCTGAGGAGAGTAAATACTATTATCTTTCATGAGGTTAATTTCGTGGCTAATGCGAATGCCTGTTATAGCATATTGCGGCGGGAACCTGATGAAGGGCGAAGGCAGAAGCGCACTTTTCGGTTTCCAAAATGCATATCTCAATTCCTGTCAGTTCGAAAACTCTTACTTTGAAAAGATCACAATCATCCCCAACTTTTCCAGCAAATGGCTTTGCTGCCAGTCGTCGATTTTCACGCCATCAAGGTCGATTTTACGAATATTCAGTTCGCCCAGATCTGAATTCGTCAGGTCACAATGAGTGATGTTGACGTCATTCCAGTCGAACTCGGTGAATTCGCCGCCGGAAAGGTCGGAGCCGCTGAGGTTTGCGCCCTGCATGTTTGCGCCGGTCCAGCGGTTTTCCCACAACTCGCATTTCTCCAGAATGACTTTGCTGAAGTTCGCGTAGCTGAAATTATTTTTGGTCATAAATGCGCTGCAAAACCAGGTGCGTGAGGTGATCATATTCATAAAGCTGGCGCCGCTGAAATCTGCACCGGTGGCTTTGCATTCCCGGATTTCACAGCCCAGCGCCTGAATGTTTTTGAAATCCGCCATCGTCAGGTCACAACGTTTGAAGCTGGCATCCTGCAATTTTGCATGCTGGAAAGAGCAGCCTTTTTGCTCTTCATCATCGTAAAACAGACAATCGACGAACGCCGTTTCTGACAAATCGGCGCTGTCAAAACGACAGCGGTAAAAGCGACAATTCTCCAGCGTTTCGCCGGTAAATTGTTTCACGCTAAAACGCTGGTCTCTGAATGTCTGGTCTTTGATCATCGGATCCTCTGTCGTCTTTTATACCCTGCTAAGGCCGGTATCCTGACAGAAAACTTTTAGCGAAAATATGGAATCCGCCTCGTAATAACACGATTTACCCACGTTTGCCTTTTGCCGGATCGGTAAGTGAGGTCTATTCTCAATGACTTAACGGAGCACTTCTCTCACTCAGATAAGGAAGACTGGAATGCGTTTGTCATCTCTCTTTTTGGCAACCAGCCTGGCTGTCAGCCAGTTTGCAGGGGCTGCGGAAACTGCACAGCCCGCCACGCAGGAGCATGCTATGAATCACGCCATCAATGCAGATAACCCATTTCTGAAACCCAGCCCGCTGGAATATCAGGCGCCGCAATTTAATCGCTATAAAGACAGCGATTACGAACCCGCCATTCTCGAAGGCATCCGCCAGAAACTGGCTGAAGTGGATAAAATTGCCAGCGACAGTGCGCCACCCACCTTTGAGAATACCTATGTGGCGCTGGAAAAATCCGGCGTCATGCTCCAGCGCGTACTGAACGTTTTTGGCGCCATGACCGGCGCGAACACCAACGACACGTTGCAAAAAATTGATGAAGACACGTCGCCTGAACTGGCGGCGATGGATGACAGTATTCATCTCAACAGCAAACTGTTCGCACGGCTGAAAGCCGTGTATGACCAGCGTGACAACCTGAAACTTTCGCCGGAATCACAACGCCTGGTCGACGTGACGTTTAAGGATTTCGAACTGGCAGGCGCCAATCTTTCCGATGCCGATAAAGACAAACTTAAAGCACTGAACCAGCAGGCCGCGACGCTCAGCACGCAGTTCACTAACAAATTGCTGGCCGCGACCAAAGCGGGCGGGCTGACAGTGAAAGACAAAGCGCAGCTTTCCGGGCTGAGTGATGCTGAGTTATCGGCTGCCGCGCAGGCCGCCAAAGACCGCAAGCTGGATAACGCCTGGCTGCTGGTGCTGCAAAACACTACGCAGCAGCCGCTGTTACAGTCGCTTGATGACCGTGACACGCGCAAGGCGCTGTATGACGCTTCCGTTAATCGCGCTGAGAAAGGCGATGCCAACGATACCCGTAGCCTCATCGCCAGGCTGGCAAAAGTCCGTGCGGAACAGGCTCAGGTGCTGGGTTTTTCGAGCTATGCAGCGTGGAAGCTGGAAGATCAGATGGCGAAAACGCCGCAAGCCGCTCTGGATTTCATGCACAAAATTGTGCCGGCCGCGACCGCCCGCGCACAGCGTGAGGCGCAGGATATTCAGGCAGAAATCGATAAACAAAAGGGCGGCTTTAACGTCGCTGCATGGGACTGGCAGCACTATGCGCAGCAGGTTCGCAAAGAGAAATACGATCTGGACGACGCGCAGATCAAACCGTATTTCGAGCTGAACAACGTGCTGGAGAATGGCGTGTTTTATGCCGCTAACCTGTTGTATGGCATCACGTTTAAAGAGCGCAAAGACCTGCCGGTATATAACCCGGACGTGCGGGTTTTCGAGGTGTTCGATAAAGACGGCAAATCAATGGCGCTGTTCTATGCCGATTATTATCAGCGTGATAATAAAGGCGGTGGCGCGTGGATGAGCAATTACGTCGATCAGTCGAAATTACTGGGTAATAAGCCGGTGATTTATAACGTGGCGAACTTCCAGAAACCGGCGGCAGGGCAACCTGCATTGCTGTCGTGGGACGATGTCATCACCCTGTTCCACGAGTTTGGTCATACGCTGCACGGCTTGTTTGCCGATCAGGAATACCCGAGCCTTTCCGGCACCGCGACACCGCGTGATTTTGTCGAGTTCCCGTCTCAGTTTAACGAGCACTGGGCGAGCGACCCGAAAGTGTTTACTCACTTCGCTAAACATTATCAGACCGGCGAAGTGATGCCACAGGCGTTGCAGGACAAAATCGAAAAGGCCAGTAAGTTCAACAAAGGTTATGACATGACAGAGCTGCTGGCCGCTGCGCTGCTGGATATGCACTGGCACAGTCTGAGCGCGGACGCCCCGCAGCAGGATGTGGATAAGTTCGAAGCGGATTCTCTGGCGAAAGACAAAGTGAATCTGGCGTACGTGCCGCCGCGTTACCGTTCCAGCTATTTCCAGCACATCTGGGGTAATGGCTATGCGGCCGGATATTACGCCTACCTGTGGACCGAAATGCTGGCCGACGATGCCTTTGCCGGTATCACCGAACAGGGTGGACTGACGCGGGAAAATGGTCAGAAATTCCGCGATCAGATCCTCTCGCGCGGTAACAGCGAAGACCTCGAAAAGCTCTACGAAACCTGGCGTGGCAAAGCGCCGTCGATTGAGCCGATGCTGAAAAACCGCGGTCTGGAAGAGTAAAAGCAGCCGTGCCCGGTATCACGCCGGGCACGTATTATCTTGTCGTAATTAGTAAACGGAAATAGTTAAAATCAACGCCCGAAAAACGTCGCTACCCCTGCTCAAATTCCCCTATGCTTTTCCCCATGTCTCCGGTCTGCGAGTGAAATCATGTTGTTCGATTTGCCTGACGATGATGTTCTTTATGCTGCGCTGATTGCCCGTGATCCTGCTTACGATGGCTTTGCCTTTGTCGGCGTGAAAAGCACCGGTATTTTCTGCCGGCTGACCTGTCCCGCGCGTAAACCCAAACGTGAAAATACCGTATTTTATCCGTCGATGGTCAGCGCGATGGAAGCCGGATTCCGGCCGTGTAAACGCTGCCGGCCGCTGATGCAGGGCGGCGAAAAAGACCCGCTGGTGCTGAAATTACTGGCCGCACTGGAAAATGAGCCGGACAGAAAATGGAGCGAGGGCGATGTGCAGGCGATGAATGTCGATCCTTCCACTGTCCGGCGCGCCTTTAAACGGCAGTTTGGCATCACCTTTCTGGAAATGGCGCGTTTGCGGCGGATAGGTAAAGGTGTCGATGCGCTTACTCACGGTGAGGCCGTGATTGAGGCGCAACTGGACGCCAGCTTTGGATCCGGTAGCGGATTTCGTGCAGCGATCACCCGGCAAATCGGCAGTAACCCCAGTCAGGCGAGAAAGCATCAGTTTCTGAAAGCAGACTGGCTGGATACGCCCATCGGTTCAATGCTGGCAATTGCCAGTCGCGAGGCGCTGTATCTGCTGGAGTTTATTGACCGTCCGGCATTGCCGAATGAAATTGAGCGGCTGAAACAGCTCACATCCTCTGAAATTATTTTTGGACGAACACCACTGGTTGATCAGGTTGAACAGGAGCTGGCGGCCTATTTCGCGGGTGAAACACACACATTCGCCACGCCGCTGGCAGAGTTCGGCTCGTTATTTACCCGTAAAGTCTGGGATGCGCTCAGAGACATTCCGGCAGGTGAGCTGCGCAGTTATTCCGCGCTGGCGGCAGATATCGGGCAGGCAACGGCGTCCCGCGCGGTAGCACGTGCCAACGGTGCTAACCAGATTTCAATTCTGATCCCTTGTCATCGCGTAATCGGTGCCGACGGTTCGCTGACCGGTTACGGCGGCGGATTATGGCGCAAGCGATGGCTGATTGAACACGAACGAAGAATGGCGCTGAGCCGCTAAACGAGGAGCAGGGTATGAGTCAGCAAAGTCAGGCAGTGGCATTTTCAGCGCTTCACCAGAAATATAATCCGGTCGTTTTATACAACATCTGGGATGCGGGCAGCGCGCTGGCCGTGGCGCAGGCGGGGGCAAAAGCCATCGCCACTGGAAGCTGGTCGTGTGCGGCGGCGCAGGGATATCAGGATGGCGAAGCCATGCCTTTTTCCAGCCTGTTACACACGGCGCAACGTATTGCCTCAGTTATCAGTTTGCCGCTGACGGTGGATTTTGAAACCGGTTATGGTGCAGCCCGCCGCGACAACCTGAGCGCACTTTTGCAGGCCGGTGTGGTGGGGATTAATGTTGAGGATCAGCAACTGGGATTATCCGCGCTGAACGGAGTGCGAGAACAATGCGAGATTTTAAACTCGCTTCGTCAGGAGGCGGAGTCTCAGGGAATTGCGCTATTTATCAATGCCCGAACCGATGTCTTTTTGCAGCAGCCTGACGCCACGCAACATCCGGCGCTGATGGCCGAAGCCAAAAAGCGGCTGACTGCTTATCAGAATGCGGGTGCCAGCGGGTTTTTTGTTCCAGGTCTGAGTGACGTTGGATTGATTGCCGAACTTTGCGATGACTCAGCACTGCCGGTGAATATTATGGCCAGCAGCCTGACGCCGCCGCTGGCTGAACTCACTGCGGCGGGTATCAGTCGGTTGAGCTACGGCCCTTATCCTTATGTCGGACTGATGGAAACCCTTAAACAGCAGGCGTGCGCGCTGTATTAGCCGCGAGCCGGTGCCCCATCCAGAAGAACAACAGGCCGCCAACCGAGGCGGCGATCAGTGCGACAAACATCACCGGCGGGGCGGCGTAACTGAGCAGAAAACCGCACATCACCGGGTTTATCGCGCCACCCAGATTACTCAGGTTCTGCATGCCGTAATAGCTGCCTTTCATGTTTTCCGGCGCGATAAAGTCGATAAACATGTATTCCACCGGAATGACGATCAGTTCGCCGAAACTGAAAATCGCCATGGCGATCACCCAGAACAACACCGATTGTCCGGCGGTCATAAAACCGATCAGGCCGATGATGAAGAAAAGCGTGCCAAGCAGCAGCCATTTCAGCAGTGTATTTTGCTTCATCCGGCTGCTTAACACGTACTGGAAAGCGATAACAATCACGGCGTTGGTGATCATCACTGCGCCGATAATCTTGTAGGCAAAGGTCGCGTCCGACACCAGGATCAGATACTGCGACAGATAACCGGCGAATTGCCCGAACACTATCGATCCGAGCGTACTGCCCAGCGTGAAGTAAATCAGGCGGCGGTCGTGCGCGAGAATGCTCAGTGTCTGGCGAAGGTTCGGTTTGGGCAGTGGTTTTTGTTCAGGCGTGGTCTGCGGCGGTTTGTGCGGAATATTGCGCAATCCCCAGGTCAGGGAAATCACGGTGCCCAATGCCAGTACGCCGGAAATCACGAACGGCAGCATCGGGCTGAAGCCCGCCAGCCAGACGCCCAGTGACGAACCCACTGCCCAGCCGACATTCACCAGCGTGTAGTTCATCGAAAAGGCTTTCACCCGTTTTTCCACCGGCAGCCAGCTGGCGATACAAGCTTTGAGCGTGATACTGAGCAGGGCGTAGGAAGCATTCAGAAGCGCCAGAACCAGCAGGACACCGGTCACATTCGGCAGGAACGGCAGCAGTAAAAAACTCAGGCCAAACAGGCTGACGGAGACGGTAATCAGCGTCCGGTGATTGAATTTATCCACCAGATAACCGCCGTACAAACTGCTGAGAATACCGATTGCCAGGCTGGCACCGAGAATGATCCCGACGCTTTTCGGCAGCAGATGATAGTGCTCGGTCAGATAAATCGTGATAAATGGCAGTGTGACACCTCGTCCGATAGTGAGTACTAACGAACTGGCTAACAGCGCGAGAATTAACGGCGGCATTCCCTTCATGTTAAACGGCATTCCCTGAGTAACGGCAACATTTTCGTTACATCATAAAGGAGTCTGCGCAGTATTTTTCATTACAAAAAAGAGGGATTTAAGAGAGTTGCGCGGCTATCCCCGCGCTTGCCGGAATTTCCCTTACGGCTTCTGCGGTGCCACGCCGTGGAACAGCAAAAGAGCGACGTGTTTACGCAGCATATCGGGAGAAATCGGCGACGCGCCTTCCTGACGCATTTTCATTGAGGCCATCGGAAACAGCGTCAACCCGAACAGTGAAATAAACAGCAATGCCGGATTAAGATCCGGGTTGAGCTTTCCTTCGGCCTGCCAGCGGGTAATGCATTCATGCACGATTTTGCGGTTCTTGTCGCCGTTACGTTCTTCCATGCGTTTTTTCAGCATGCCGCTTTCGCTGATGACTTCGCGCACCCACAGCGGCGCCACCCAGGGGTATTTTTCTGCCGCATCAATCATGCACTGCGCCATGTGGGTGATCGCCATCAGCGGGTCATCGGCATGTGTTTGGAAAATGTCGGTAAAACCGGCGCGGACCGGCTGAAAACGTTCTTCAATCATCACGTCCAGCAGTTGTTCGCGGGTCCTGAAATAGTAATGAAGCATGGCGGTGGTAACGCCTGCTTCTTTGGCGATCATACTCAGCGGCGTTTCGGCGATGCCGTATTGGGCAAACAGTTTCAGGGCTGCATCCAGCAGCAGTTCACGCTTATCTGCGCCCTTTTTGGCACTGCGCGGACGACCCGGACGACGGCCGGGCGTGCTGGCTTCCTTTTGATCCTTTTGTGCGGATCCTGCCACTTCTGAGATTTTTCTGTCTGCCATAAGGAGGGTGATCCATTGACCAGATGAATTTGATGCTTCAATATTAATTATACAGTTAATTAATTACAAGTCAGGATGTCATTCATGACGACAATAAACTCGGCACAGAGCGAGGTGACGGAACAGAAGCCTTCAATAAAGCTGCTGTTTTCCGCGCTGATGCTGGTGATGCTGCTGGCCGCACTCGACCAGACAATTGTGTCCACCGCGTTGCCGACCATCGTGAGTGAGCTCGGCGGCCTGGATCAGCTCTCGTGGGTTGTAACCTCATATCTGCTGGCTTCCACGATTGTGGTGCCGCTGTACGGGAAGTTTGGTGATTTGCTTGGACGCAAAATCGTGCTGCAAACGGCGATTATTGTGTTCCTGCTCGGTTCGGTATTGTGCGGACTGGCGCAAAACATGACGCAGCTGATCCTGATGCGCGCGCTGCAAGGACTGGGCGGTGGCGGGCTGATGGTGGTCAGTATGGCGGCGGTCGGCGATGTCATTCCACCGTCAGAACGTGGAAAATACCAGGGACTGTTCGGCGGCGTATTTGGTCTGGCGACGGTGATCGGGCCGCTGATCGGTGGTTTTCTGGTTGAGCATATTTCGTGGCGCTGGATTTTCTATATCAACCTGCCGCTGGGGATTTTTGCCCTGCTGGTGATAGGTGTGGCGCTGAAGTCGCAAAGCGCGCGCATCCGCCATGAAATCGATTTTCTCGGCGCGGGTTATCTGGCGGCTGCCCTGACCTGCATCATTTTGTTCACCAGCGAAGGCGGCACGGTATATCAGTGGTCGGATCCGCAGCTGTGGTGCATTCTGGCGTTCGGTATCGTGACACTTGGCGGCTTTATTTATGAAGAGACGCTGGCAGCAGAGCCGATCATCCCGCTGGGTCTGTTCCGCGACCGCACCTTTCTGCTGAGCTGCGCAATCAGCTTTATTATCGGGATGTCGCTGATGGGCTCAATGACTTTCCTGCCGCTGTATCTGCAGGTGGTGAAAGGGTCGTCGCCGTCGGGAGCGGGGATGCAGCTATTGCCGCTGATGGGCGCATTGCTGTTCAGTTCGATAGTCAGCGGACGTCTGATCAGCCGTATTGGGCGTTATCGTATTTTCCCGATTATCGGTACGTTACTGAGTTTTGCCGGCATGGTGCTGCTGGGCTTTCTGAAAGTCAGTACGCCGGTACACATGCTGTATCTCTATATCGGCGTGCTCGGTTTCGGTCTGGGGATGGTGATGCAGGTACTGGTGCTGGCGGTGCAGAACTCGGTATCAATGAAACAAATGGGCGTGGCGACCTCCGGTGTGACACTGTTCCGCTCGATTGGTGGCTCTATCGGTGTGGCGATGTTTGGTGCGATTTTTACCCACGTTCTGCGTGATCAACTGGTGGCGCTGATCCCCGAGGGCACGGTGCTTCCGCGCTCACTCAGCGCACAGGCAGTACAAGAATTACCGACCGCCATTCGCGATGATTATTTGCAGGCATTTGGCTCGGCACTGCACTCGGTATATCTGATTGCCGCCTGCGTCATGGTGCTGGCGTTTGTCCTGTCGCTGCTGCAAAAAGATGCGGTGCTGAAGAAAGAGTGACGGGTTAAATCTCTTTCTGCGGCGATGAGTCTCGAATTCATGCCGCAGAAAGGATTCATTGTCTCGCCGGGCTTTTTCGTTTGCGGATTATAAAAGGCCTTGCCGTTATTTTTCGCACATTTAACTATCATGAAACTATGAAATATATCCGAAATCCATTCCTGCAATAAATATGAGTCTGTCTGAATGGATCAGGACGGCATTTATTTTCTTCTATCGTTCTCTGTCAATCCATAAGCTATAGCCTGAAGTGCCGGCTATATGATGGGTCACATCGATGGTTTCATAACTAAGAGAAAGCATCTCGTAAGGGCCGGGATCACCGCCAGGTAATGTACCCGGGCAGATTGAAGAAATACTCTCCAATGTGGCATCGGTCAGTTTAATAGTGAGATATTTCTCCTGAGCACCATATTGTGACGTTCTGTAATAGTCTAAAACACACTGAATAAGCTCGTTATTAGAAATGGCGACCAGCAATAGCGGCGTTGATTTATCGAGCGGTTTGGTAATGACCATCGGGTGATGACTGACGATCTTCCCCCCGATAATCTTATGCTCAGAAGAATACACCAGTATTTGATCTGCATGGCCAGTCTGAAGGTGACTCCCAATCGAGTCATAGGTCGAACAACCTGCCGATATCAGTCCTTGTGTCTTCCCTGTAATTGTCAGATAGGTACAGATGGGCATTTTTAAATTTCCTTTTTAAAAATCGTTGTGGTTTCTGATTAGCTTTCTGAACGAATTTAATTTTCTTTCGTGTTATATCATCTTATTGTTTTAAAAATAAGTTTCCTTAACTCTCCATATTCAACTTCATGTCATTAATATATTCAATTTTCATCTAAATTAATTTTATATATAAGTGAAATTAATATTAATTTCTGGGGGGAACGGGTTAAATGCTCTACTCTTATAGGTTCTGTTAAATGATCCGAACCAAAACATCAAAGCAGGACAGCTTTGACGATGAACAACTTAAGAGGTGTGCCATGCTGTTTCGCCGTTTCGAGCGAATGATAGACATCTTCCGTGAGGCACCGGCTGCTGAGCCGCCGGATCAGGTTCTGCCTTTCTATCTTTATTATCTGCGCCAGGTCTGGCCGAGTTTTGCGATTTTGCTGGTGGTGGGGCTGGTCTGTGCACTGATTGAAGTCTCGCTGTTCAGCTATCTCAGCCAGATTATCGATCTGACCAAAGATACCCCGCCGGGCAGTTTTTTCACCGACCATATGGGCGAGCTGTTGTGGATGGCGGCGGTGGCGATGATCCTGCGGCCGGTGTTTATCGGGCTGCATGATTTGCTGGTTCACCAGACTATCAGCCCCGGTATGACCAGCATGATCCGCTGGCAGAATCATAAGTATGTCCTCAAACAAAGCCTGAACTTTTTCCAGAGCGATTTTGCCGGACGCATTGCCCAGCGCATTATGCAGACCGGTAACTCGCTGCGCGATTCTGCGGTACAGGCGGTGGATGCCATCTGGCATGTGGTGATTTACGCCGCCAGTGCGCTGTTCCTGTTTGCCGAAGCTGACTGGCGGCTGATGATCCCGCTGATTATCTGGATAGTCGGCTATGGCGTCTGTTTGCGTTATTTCGTGCCGCGCGTGAAACAACGTTCGGTGCAGTCGTCGGAAGCGCGCTCGAAACTAATGGGCTGCATTGTTGACGGGTACACCAATATCACCACGCTGAAACTGTTCGCGCATACCGATCTGGAACAGAAATACGCCCGCGAAGCCATTACCGAACAGACTGAGAAAACTCAGCTGGCGGGGCGTCTGGTCACCGGTATGGATGTATCGATTACCACGCTGAATGGCTTGCTGATTGTCAGCACCACGGGTCTGGCGCTGTGGTTGTGGACACAGTCGCTGATAAGTGTCGGGGCCATCGCACTGGCGACCGGTCTGGTGATTCGTATCGTGAATATGTCTGGCTGGATTATGTGGGTGGTGAACGGTATTTTCGAGAACATCGGCATGGTTCAGGATGGCCTGCACACGATTGCGAAACCACTGAGTGTCACCGATAAACCGCAGGCGAAAGCGCTGAAAGTGGATCAGGGTGCGATCCACTTTGATCACATTCAGTTTAATTACGGCAAAGAGAATTCCGGGAAAGGCGAAAGGGTGATCCCCAATCTGGATCTGGCGATCCGCCCCGGCGAAAAGATCGGCCTGATCGGGCCTTCCGGTGCGGGCAAATCCACGCTGGTGAACCTGCTGCTGCGCCTGTATGACATCGATGGTGGCCGCATTATGATTGACCAGCAGAATATCGCCGGGGTCACGCAGGAAAGCCTGCGCGCGCAAATCGGCATGATCACGCAGGACACCTCGCTGCTGCACCGTTCTATCCGCGATAACCTGCTTTACGGCAGGCCGGGAGCGACGGAAGAAGAGTTGCAGCTGGCGATCCGTCAGGCGCGGGCTGATGAATTCATTCCGCAGCTTTATGATTCGCTGGGCAGAACCGGGCTGGATGCGCACGTCGGTGAGCGCGGCGTCAAACTCTCCGGCGGCCAGCGTCAGCGTATTGCGATTGCCCGCGTGTTACTGAAAAACGCGCCGATCCTGATCATGGACGAGGCCACGTCGGCGCTGGATTCCGAAGTGGAAGCGGCGATTCAGGAAAGTCTGGAGACGCTGATGGGCGGCAAAACGGTGATTGCCATTGCGCACCGCTTATCGACGATTGCCAAAATGGACCGTCTGGTGGTGCTGGAAAAAGGGCAGATTGTCGAGACGGGCAATCACGCCGAACTGCTGGCGCACGGCGGGCTTTATGCGCGCCTGTGGCAACATCAGACCGGCGGTTTTGTCGGCATGGATTAAGGCCGGAACTTAAACGACATCGTGCCGGTAGGGCAGCACTTTGCGGGCTTCGTCCGCCCAGCGCTGCACGCCGGCACGTTCTTCGACTAAAAAATCTTCCACGGCATCGCGTAAACCCGGATGACGTAAATAGTGCCACGAGTCGGTGATCACCGGCTCAAAGCCGCGCAGCAGTTTGTGTTCTCCCTGTGCGCCTGCATCAAACCGTTTAAGGCCGCTGGCAATCGCGTATTCCATCCCCTGATAGAAACAGGTTTCGAAATGCAGTCGGTCGAACTCTGCCAGACATCCCCAGTAACGGCCATAAAAGGTATCACCGCTGATTAAGCTGAACGCCATCGCCACGTCGCGACTGTTTTGTTGCGCGAACACCACGCGGATCGCCTCCGGCATTCTTTCCGCCAGCAGGCTGAAGAATGCGCGGGTCAGATACGGCGACTGGCCGCGGATATGATAAGTGTTGCTGTAGCAGGCATAGACGAAATCCCATTGCGCTTCAGTGACCTGTGCGCCTTCCAGCCAGACAAAATCAATCCCCTGAGCGGCCACCTGTTCGCGCTCTTTGCGAAACTGTTTGCGCTTGCGCGACGTGAGCGCGTTGAGGTAATCCTGAAAATCGCGATAACCCCGGTTTTGCCAGTGATACTGCAACCCCTGCCGGTGCTGCCATACGGGTTCTGCTCCGATCAGCCGGTTAGCGCGTTCGTCGGTAAAATTGATGTGCGCGCTGGTCAGACCGTTTTCCTGCAAATAATCCGGTAGCGCCTGCAACAAACTGACTGCCGCCGGTTCATCGCCCAGCAATCGTGCGCCGGTCACCGGGCTGAACGGCACCGCGCCGAGCCATTTCGGGTAATAGGCAATACCGGAACGCTGACAGGCATCTGCCCAGCCCTGATCAAACACGTATTCGCCATAAGAATGGCGTTTGCGGTAGCCGGGAATGGCGGCAAGGATTTTGCCGTTTTCCTGCCAGGTCAGATGCTGCGGACGCCAGCCTGAACGGGGCCCCAGACTGCCGCTGTCTTCCAGTGCCGATAAAAATGCATAGCTGAGGAACGGCTGTTGCGCAGGCACCAGCGCATCCCACTGTGCAGCAGGACAATCGGCCAGACGGTCTAACGTGATAACAGGCATCAATTATTCTCGCTGTGGCGTAAAAGAGAAATCGGTTTACTGTCGTTCAGGCAGGGGGATATTACGGCAGAGGTTAAGGTAACAATATAATAAGACTTAAGTCGCTGATTTATCATCCGGAACATTATTTAAAAATGTTCCGGATGTTTTATTTAACGGGCAATTAACTGGCGCGAACTTCCGGGTTATCTGACAGCGAAATAAAGGATGCGCTTTTCGCATCAAAGGCTTCGATACAACCCGATTCAATATCATACACCCAGCCGTGCAGGGTGATTTCCCCTTTCGCCAGCGCGACCGCGACGCAAGGATGCGTGCGCAGGTTACTCAGCTGAGCCACGACGTTCTGATGCACCATACCGTTGACGCGTGCCTCAGGGTTTTCGTGTTCGACGGATTCATTGATGGCTTTCGCGGCATCGGAATAACGCAGCCAGTGCGCAACCGCCGGCATGTGATCGAGACAGGTGCAGTTAGCGATGGCGCTCATTGCGCCGCAGTTTGAGTGCCCGCAGATGACGATATCTTTCACGCCCAGTGCTTTGACCGCGTACTCGACCGTCGCGGAAACGCCGCCAGGCTCCGGTCCGAAGGGTGGCACAATATTTCCGGCATTACGGATAACAAACAGTTCACCCGGTTCACGCTGCGTGACTAATTCCGGCACTAACCGGCTGTCAGAACAGGAGATAAACAGGGTCTTGGGATTTTGGTTTAACGCGAGTTCTTTGAATAACTTAGAGCGTTGCGGAAACGCCTCTTTCTGGAATCTGAGAAAACCTTCAATTACGTCTTTCATAGGGGAATTCCATGTATTTCAATGCCAGTGAGTCTGCCACGAAAAAAAAAGCAGATCAATCAGACACAATATCAACACTATTTACAGGGAAATAAACGGAAGCAAAATAATATAATTTACCGGCGATAAGCATTTCACATTCTGTTTTTTTAATGCCATACCTTTATCTCAGCATTATCCATCCCCATATTTCCTCTATACCCTGAGTGAAGGAGTCTGTATGACAATCGAATACGCTATTTTCGGTGGCGGCTGTTTCTGGTGTACAGAAGCGGTGTTTAAAGACGTTATCGGCGTGGAATCGGTGGAAAGTGTGTACACCGGCGGGCGTCGTCCGAATCCGAATTACGAACAGGTTTGTACCGGCACAACCGGTCATGCGGAAGCCATCCGAGTCGGTTTCGATCCGGAAAAACTGACCTACGGCGATTTGCTGGATATCCACTTTGTCACGCACGATCCGACCCAGCTTAACCGCCAGGGTAACGACGTCGGTACACAATACCGTTCGGCGATTTTCCCGGCGAATGAGCAGCAAAAAGTAGAGGCCGAAGCGGCAATTCTGCGCGCGCAGCACGACCACAGTGATCCGATTGTCACCAGCATTGAGCCGCTCGGCGAAGTGTACGTGGCCGAAGGTTATCATCAGAATTACTGGGACGGCGCCGGACAGCAGAACCGTTATTGCATGGCGGTGATCCCACCGAAACTGCAAAAGTTGCGCAAGAGCTTTGCGCAGCGCACGAAATCTTTGCAGCAGTCATAACGGCGGGTTGCGAAGTTGAGGTGTGAAGGCTTTCAGTTATTACGCACAGGGATGCCTGCATTTTTCGGCCCGCGGTAACGCAGATAGAGATTGTTGAGGATCAGGGCAGAACCGGTGATGCAGGCACCCGCGATTTCAGGTGCGCTGGGCTTGATGCCGGTCATGGCTGAAATAGAGAAGGCGGTGATCGGGACAATATCCATAAACAGCACCCCGTTAAGTGGCGTCAGGATTTTATTGCCAATATTCCAGCACAGGATGCCGATAAAACTGGCCACGAAGGCGGTGTAAAAGACATGTGGGATCACATACACGAAGTCGCTGACGGCGGGTACTGCTACCAGTCCACTGATATACAACAGGGCGTTTAACACCAGTACGCTGGTCATCCCGAGAACGCTGGTTAATGCAGTGTATTTAAGCGGTGACCAGGTCGGGAAAAACGACGCGCCCACGGTGTAAAAAACCCAGCAAAGTGCGCCGAAAATAATCAGAGCGTTGGCTTTGTAGCTGGAGGGAGAATCAAACAGGCTGGCATAATGTCCTTTGGTGATCACCGTCATGACCCCGAAGAAAGACATCATAATCAGACCAACAGAGACGGCGGGCGGGACGATTTTGCGCAATACGCCGTTGACCAGAATACCCAGCATCGGCATGGTGGCCATCATAATCGACGTGGTTAACGCGCCATTTGGCCCGGCCATTTGCTGACCCCGAAAGACAAAAAAGCCAAAGCCGACAAAGGCCGCTGATCCTAATAACCACGCCAGACCGGCGCGTTCACCTTTCAGGTTCAGCCCCTGCTTTCCTTCGCGTAATCTCAGCGCGATCACTAACGCGATAGCGGCGAAGCCATAGCGCAGGGTGGTAAAGGTATAAGGGTCAAGATGTCTCAGCGCGCTGGTCATCATCGGGAACGTCGCGCCCCATGAAAGGGTTGCTATCAGGCAGCAGATAACGCCCGCAGAGTAAGAATTTTTCATTTCTTTGTTTCCCGGTTAGGTAGTAATCATATTGAAATCATTCAGTAATCCGGCCCATGGATCATGTGCCGGGTAGTCAGTCTTCTTTCGCTTGAGAATTATTCTCCCAGCAGTTTTCCGCCTTTTGCCCAATTCGTTTTTGGGACTTCAGTAATCACGACATCAAGGCTTTCGGGCTTACAGTTGAGGGTTTCTACCGCTACGCGGGTGACTTCCCGGGCGAAATTGCTTTTTTGTTCAGGCGTACGGCCCGGCACCAGTTCTAAACGGATAATTGGCATGATAGATCCTTATTTTCCAGCCCCCCGGTTGAGGAGCTAAGGCTGATTTTACTTAAGCGCTTTAAATGATAAATATGTGTTAAGTTGAATGAATTGAAACCTGCAGGTTGTTAATCATGAGCAAACTGTCCGGAATGGAAATGTTCGTCAGAGTGGTGGAATGTGGCAGTTTTACGGCGGCAGCAGTGGCCAGCGGCGTTTCACCAACGATGGTGGGTAAGCAGATCCGCGAGATTGAGCAGCGGCTCGGTGCGCGCTTATTGCACCGCACGACACGCCGTCAGCAACTGACGGAAGTCGGTCAGCTCTATTTTGACCGCTGTCGCCGGGTGCTGTCGGAAGTGGAACTGGCGGAAAGCAGTGCCATGGAATTGCAGGCTGCGCCGAAAGGACTGGTGAGAATGATTGCCCCGGTCAGTTTCGGGTGTCAGTGTCTGGTGCCTGAGCTGAGCGCGTATATGGCATTGCATCCCGAAGTGGACGTAATGTTGAATCTGGATAACCGGGTGCCCAGTCTCAATAATGATAATTACGAATTAGGCATTCAGATCGGAGAAGTGCGTGAACCCGGTGTGGTCGCACGCCCGTTACGCCCATATCGCCGGATACTGGCCGCTTCGCCGGACTATATCCGGCAGCATGGGATGCCGGAACATCCCGAACAGCTCGGAAATTACAGCTGTCTGGGGCTGTCTTACTGGCTGCATCAGGACCGCTGGGATCTGACCGGCCCGGAGGGCGAGACGTTTAAGGCCTTTATCGGTGGACGCTTTATGTCTAATCAGGGCAACGCGCTGAGGATTGCCGCACTCAGCGGCTGCGGTATTGTCCTGCAACCCGATTATGTGTTGATGGACGATATTGCTGAGGGCCGTCTGGTGCCGGTATTGCCACAGTGGTCGTATAAACCGACACCGTTGTACCTGATTTATCATCAGGACAGTCGCCCCTCTGCCAAGTTACGCAGCGTGATTGATTTCCTTATCGCGCGGCTGGGTGAAAACAGTCAGGCCTTATCGCAATAAAACAAAAGCCAGAACCCTGGTTCTGGCTTTTAAGTGCCTCATATCCCGCAGCGGATCGCATCTGTACTTTACTGCGTCATACCTTATTTCCCGGACAGAAACGCCAGTAAATCATCATTCAGCTGATCCTGATGCGTCACGGCGAAACCGTGCGGCGCGCCTTCGTAGACTTTCAGTTCTGCGCCCTTAATCATTTCTGCCGCCAGTTTACCCGTGGCTTCGAACGGCACTATCTGATCTGCGCTGCCGTGAATAACCAGCGTCGGCACAGTGATTTTAGCCATATCCGGGCGGAAATCCGTTTCAGAAAAGGCCGTTACACAATCGACGGTGCCTTTCAGCGACGCCATCAGCGCGACGTTCAGCGTTTGCGTCATGACCCCGTCGGATACGGTCATGCCCTGATTTGTGCCGTAGAACGGTGTCGCGAAATCACTGATGAACTGCGCACGGTCTTTCAGCAAACCGGCTTTAATACCATCGAATACGGCTTTATCTACGCCCTGAGGATGATCGTCGGTTTTGATAAACAGCGGCGTGACCGCGCCGAGCAGCACCAGACCGGTGACACGATCTGTGCCGTAACGGCTGATATAGCGCGTAACGTCGCCGCCGCCCATCGAGAAGCCGACCAGCGTAACGTCGTGCAGGTCGAGGTGTTCAATCAGATCGTTGATATCAGAAGCGAACGTATCGTAGTTGTACCCTTCCCACGGCTGCTCTGAACGACCAAAACCCCGGCGGTCAAAAGCGATAGCGCGGTAACCGCGTTCGGCCAGGAAATTCATCTGGCTGTCCCACATATCGGCGTCCAGCGGCCAGCCATGGCTGAACAACACCGGCTTACCTTTGCCCCAGTCTTTATAATAAATTTGAGTGCCGTCTTGTGTATTGAATGTGCTCATTTTTATATTTCCTCAGCGGTTAATTTGCAGGTTTTAAACGGGTTGTGCGTTGTGTTGCAAACAACATTAGGCGCGGCAGACAAATATTGATAATGGGTTATTTTTGGCAAGTCGTTAAAAGATTTTGTTGTTGCTATCAGTCTGAAAATAAGGAGTTTTCACCACTGTTTATATAGGTCAGGGTCTGTCAAAAAAATCTGAACAAGTTGCCAAATTCTTTCCGCTATCCGCTTTTGAAGTCCTGTCCTATTGTTAATTCCAGCAGCACAACAACACAACGTTAAATACAAACACACAACCCAACAATGCACTCTGAGAGGAAATGAAAATGTCTAAATTCGATCTGCTGGACCCACAGAATTCCACCCTGATTTTCATCGACCATCAGCCACAAATGTCATTCGGCGTCGCCAATATCGATCGCCAGCAGCTTAAAAATAATACGGTCGCTCTGGCTAAAGCGGGCAAAGTTTTTAACGTGCCGGTGATTTACACCTCGGTCGAAACGGAAAGCTTCAGCGGCTACATCTGGCCGGAATTGCTGGCGGTTCACCCTGATGTGAAGCCGATTGAACGCACCTCGATGAATTCCTGGGAAGATGCGGCATTTGTGAAAGCGGTAGAAGCCACAGGCCGTAAAAAACTGATTATCTCTGCACTGTGGACCGAAGTGTGTCTGACGTTCCCGGCGCTGATGGCGTTGAAAGAAGGCTATGAAGTGTATGTGGTGACCGACACCTCAGGCGGCACCAGCGTTGATGCTCACGAACGTTCCATTGACCGTATGGTGCAGGCCGGCGCGGTGCCGGTAACCTGGCAGCAGGTTCTGCTCGAATACCAGCGCGACTGGTCACGGAAAGAAACTTACGACGCGGTCATGGAACTGGTGCGCGAGCACAGCGGTGCATACGGTATGGGCGTCGATTATGCCTACACCATGGTGCATAAAGCGCCACAGCGTAAAGGTTAATGCCTTAATGTATAGCCCGGTTATTCCGGGCTATAGACGGTGCTCAGTCCGTCGAAATTCTGTAAATTCTCCCGCCACCACATGGCAGCGTTGCCGGTGGCATTTTCGTTCCAGGCCATAAAGGCCTGATCGCGGCGGGTTTCTGTATCAAGACGACGTTCAATCAGCGCGCCGTTTTCAAGGTGCGGCGCGGCCAGATAACGTGGCAGATAGCCGCAACCCAGCCCGGCGATTTGTGCATGAACTTTGGCATTAAAGTCATGGACACTCAGCATTTTTTGTTCGTCCAGCACGCGCAAATCCGCACCTGTGCTGTGGCGGGATGTATCGTGAACGACCACGGCGCGATACTGGCGGATTTGCTCGCGCACCAGCGGTTCCGGCATCGAGGCGAGCGGGTGATGCGGCGCAACGGCAAACACATATTCCAGCCAGCCGATCGGGCGATATTCAATGCCGCTGCGCGTGAGCGGTTCCTGCACGGCGCCAAATACGATGTCAGCTTCGCCATAACTCAGCGCTTCCCAGCAACCGGCGAGCACGTCGTGGCGGAATAATAATTGGGTATGCTGATGCTCTGCGTAAAAGCGGTCGATCAGCGGCGCAAGCAGTGCAAAGGGCACGGAGGCATCGACGCTGATGGTCAGTTTGCTCTCCCAGCCGCTTTCAACATACTGCGCCTGTTGTTCCAGCTCGCTGACGGCGCGCAGCAGCACGCGGCCTTTATCCAGCATCAGACGGCCGGTTGGGGTGAATGTGGCACGATGACCTGAGCGATCCAGGAGTTTGATGTTGAGATCACTTTCCATTTTCTGCACGGTATAACTGAGTGCCGACGCGGTTTTAAACAGTCTGGCCGCCGCCGCCGCAAAGGTGCCGTGTCTGTCCAGCGCATCAAGTATCAGCAGCGCTTCAAGGCTTAATCGCATTATTTTTCCCACCCCAAAAATTGTTTAACAACAACTCAAAATATTTCCGTTATCAATGGCCGTGATGATTTCGTATCGTTTATGAATATAACGCAACATTCAGTTAACCAGAACATCGGTTAATCAGAAGGAATATCCGATGACTTATCCGCATCAACCTGACCACATTACTTTGGTCATCACCCACGGCGTACAGCGGGAAAAACGGGGGGAATACGAAAGCTGGCTGGAAAAACTGAAGACGGATGCGGGCAGATTTCCGGGTTATCAGAATGTGAATATCCTGCGCCCGGTGCATGGCGAAACCACTTACACCGTGCTGGTGCGCTTCGATAACATTGATAATTTGTATCAGTGGATACAATCCGATCAGCGTGAAATCCGTGAGGCAACGCTCGCCAACTTACTGAGTGGAAAGGAGTATATTGAGCTGCGTACGCAGACGTAGTCTTTCCTCGACCAAAATTTACACAATGATTAACCGGCAAAGGTTGAAGGCTGTATAAAACGCCAGTATTATTCGTCTGTTTTCTATACGACGTTTATCCGTTTAAAGCAGGTCAGCTATTTTGTGGAATCCCGAAAAAGAGCTTTTTACCGAGCTCTATCAGTACCCTGAACATCTTCGTCATACCTTAGAAAATTTACCCGGCAGCAGCGGCGTCTATATTTTTTACGGCGACGATAACGCCTTTCCGCTGTATATCGGTAAAAGCGTGAATATCCGCAGCCGCGTGATGTCGCACTTTCGCAATCCTGCTGAAGCCAAACTTCTGCATATGACCCGCGATATCGAACACATCGAAACAACAGGTGAGGTCGGAGCATTGTTGCTGGAATCTGACCTGATCAAAACCCGGCGTCCGTTGTTTAACAAGCGCCTGCGCACCGCCCGCAAGCTGTGTTCCATCCGGCTTCAGGGGTTGACGGCCAGCATTGTGTTCAGCGATGACGTGGATTTTTCCCACAGCGAAGATCTGTTTGGCCTGTTTAAAACTAAAATGTCGGCAGTCGAGAAAATCCGCGATATCGCCGATCAGGAAAAGCTGTGTTATGGCGCGCTGGGGCTGGAAAAACTCACCAAGAACCGCGCCTGTTTCCGCTTTTCACTGGGCAAATGCGCGGGCGTCTGTTGTGGTAAAGAAACGCCGGAGGCTCATCAGGAACGTCTCAGAAGTGCGCTCAGTACCCTGAAAATCCGCAGCTGGCCGTATCCTGGTCGGATCGCTATCGTCGAAGAAGCCAGGGGCCAGACGGATTATCACGTCATCAATCACTGGTTCTATCTGGGGACGGTAAAAACGCTGGAGGCCGCGAAAGCCTTTGATATCGCCGTTCCGCACTTTGACCGCGACAGTTATAAAATCCTCTGCAGGCCGCTATTCGAGACGGACAGTTCGAAAGTGATTTTGCTGGACTGACGGCAATAAAAAAGGCCTGAGATCAGAAAATCTCAGGCCTTTATTTTTCGCTAAATGGAGGATTAACGCATGGTCACAAACTCTTCCGCACCGGTCGGGTGGATGGCGACGGTGTTGTCGAAGTCTTTCTTGGTTGCGCCCATTTTCAGTGCGACCGCGAAGCCCTGCAACATTTCGTCCATGCCGTAGCCGATACCGTGAATGCCGACGATTTTCTCTTCAGCACCGACGCACACCAGTTTCATGCGGCATGGCTGGCGGTGTTGTGTGACTGCGGTGTACATCGCGGTAAATGCGGATTTGTACACTTTCACGTTTTCCTCGCCAAACTGCTCTTTCGCCTGCGGTTCGGTCAGGCCGACTGTGCCGATTGGCGGGTGACTGAAGACGACGGTAGCGATGTTGCTGTAATCCAGATGTTCGTCAGGTTTGTTGTTAAACAGACGCTCAGACAAACGACGACCCGCAGCAACGGCAACCGGAGTCAGTTCAACGGCACCGGTATTATCGCCAACAGCATAAATACCTTTAACGCTGGTATTCTGGAACTTATCGACGACGATATAACCTTTATCGTTGGTTTTCACGCCGGTCGCTTTCAGGTTGAAATTGTCGGTTTCCGGTTCGCGGCCAATCGCCCACACCAGGCTGTCGACTTCAAATTCCTGACCGTTTTCCAGTTTCAGCGTCAGACTGCCGTCTGCATTTTTCACCACTTCTTTCGGAATGGATTCTTTATGCAGAGCAGGACCTTCGGTTTCCATCACTTCGACCAGCGTCTCAACGATCAGCGGATCGAACGTACGCAGCGGCGCGTGTTTACGCACGAACAGATGAGTTTCAGCACCCAGTGCATTCATCACACCGGCGATTTCTACCGCGATGTAGCCTGCGCCAACCACCGCAACGCGTTTTGGCATTTCGGTCAGATCGAAGAAACCGTCTGAATCGATGCCATATTCTGCGCCCGGAATATCCGGATGGCTCGGACGACCGCCGGTGGCGATCAGGATGTGATCCGCAGTGATCTTCTCGCCGTTCACTTCAACGGTATGATCGTCAACAAAACGCGCAAAACCTTTGATCACGTCCACTTTATTTTTGCCCAGCACGTTGTCGTACGAGGTGTGGATACGGTCAATGTAGGCGGTACGGTTGGCAACCAGCGTTTTCCAGTTGAAGCTGTTCACGGTGGTATCAAAGCCGTAATCCGGGCCGTAGTTGCGGATAGCTTCAGCGATTTGCGCGGCGTGCCACATCACTTTTTTCGGGACACAACCCACGTTGACGCATGTGCCGCCCAGCTCTTTAGCTTCGATCAGCGCGCATTTTTTCCCATACATGGCTGCACGGTTGATTGATGCGATACCGCCGCTGCCGCCGCCAATTGCCAGATAGTCATAATGTTTGGTCATCGTTTTATCCGTAAGTTGTGAAAAATGGAGACACTGATACAGCGTCATTAATCTCAAAATTTGGTTAAGAGTTTAACGTGTTGTGGAAAAGATTGGATCAATGATTGTAATAGGTTTGATAGCTGAGACCTTTGAAAAAGGTCTCAGCGAGGGGAAAAGCTTTACTTACTCAGGCACAACCCAGTTAACCGTAGTATGACCCGTACCGGAAGGCACCAGCACTTTGAGCAGCCACGGCAGAACGTTGTTCATCTGCTGCTCGAGTTTCCATGGTGGGTTAATCACGATCATGCCGGAAGCGGTCATACCGCGCTGATCGCTGTCCGGGCGCACGCCCAGTTCGATTTGCAGAATACGGCGAATGCCGGTTGCTTCGAGATCACGCAGCATTTTTTTGATTTGCTGGCGCATCACCACCGGATACCACAGCGCATAAGTGCCGGTGGCAAAACGCTTGTAACCTTCCTGAATGCCTTTTACCACGTCCTGATAATCGGTTTTCATTTCGTACGGCGGGTCCATCAGGATCAGGCCACGGCGTGAAGGCGGTGGCAGCTGGGCTTTCAGCTGCTGATAACCGTCGGCACGCGCAACGCGGGTACGGTCATCTTTCTGGAATTCACTGCGCAGCAGCGGGAAATCGCTCGGATGCAGTTCGGTCAGATGCAGTTTGTCGTCTTCGCGCAACAGCTGACGGGCAATCAGCGGCGAACCGGGGTAATAACGCAGATTTTCATTGCGGTTGAAGTGATTGACGACAGACATATACGCCGCCAGTTCTTCAGGAATATCGTCCCGCTGCCAGATGCGCGCGATGCCTTCCAGATATTCGCCGGTGCGTTCGGCGTGTTCGCCGCTCAGCTGATAGCGCCCGGCACCCGCGTGGGTGTCGAGATAAAGGAAGGGCTTTTCTTTTTCTTTCAGAGATTCAATGATCAGGCTCTGAACGGTGTGTTTCAGTACGTCGGCATGGTTGCCTGCGTGAAAACTGTGGCGGTAACTCAACATAACTTTATTGTTCCGGAGTGGCGTATTGCCGACAGTATAAACTGTTTACACCCTTCATACTTCACGTTGCAGGGGCGATCTTACTTCCCAACCCAGCTGTTCTTGATTTTGAATTTGTCCGCACGGTTATAACTGATTGAGTAGTTGAAGGTTTTTCCGTCTTCCAGTTTAGTGATACCCGACACTTTCAGCATCGGCAGACCGCTTTCCCTCTCCAGCAGTGCAGAAAGCGTGTCGTCAAACAGCGAGGCTTCGATCACTGAGTTATAGAATTTAATTTTCCGGCCGGTTTTATTCTCGATATATTCATATAAAGACCCGTTCTGTAAAACGGACTCAGGAATAATGTCGATCACCGTACAGGGAATATAGGAGTCTTCGACCAGGACCGGAATATTGTCCACCAGCCGGACGCGGCGGATATAATGCACGTCGTCATTTTCATCAATATCCAGCTGACTGGCAATATATTCACCGGCTTTACGCGTTTTCAGGCTGATTAAGCGGCTGGAGACTTTCACGTTATCTTTAAATTCGCGCGAAAAACCGAGAATAGAATCGCTGGTGCCGTTATTGAGCAGATAAACATTGTCTTCAATCACTTTGGTGACGAACATCCCTTTGCCATGAATGCGTTCGATAAAGCCTTCCTGCTCCAGCATATGCATGGCTTTTTGCAGCGTCACGCGTGTCACTTCAAAGCGAACCGCCAGTTCCCGCTCGGAAGGGATTTTATCGCCGACACGATATTCTTTATTCAGGATCGCCTGTTTCAGGCTGTTTTTGATATCAATATAACGGGCGGCCATTAGCGTAACTTCTTCATGTCAGAGTTATTTTTGAGCAGTATAGACACATGCCCCGCGGACCGGAAGCCTTCGCCCCGGTCCGGGACGTTTCAGCGCAGCCTGATCAGCGCAGGCGCGGGCTGTTCAAAGGCACGGTGCAGAATTTCCATGGTGGTCATGACATCAGCGGCAGGCACATACGGCGGTTGTCCCCGGGATAATGTGGCATGGACGGCATCGTAAACCCGGCCATAATCGCCGTTGCCCGTCCTGACGTGTTCGGTAATGGCTTCACCGTTGTCATCAATATATTTCAGTACGCCATATTCCGTTTCCTGACCAAAGTCCGGGGCACCCGGTAATTTCCCGGCTTTCAGCCAGGTTTCCTGCTGATCGATATTCAGTTTAATAAAGGAGCCTTTTTCCCCGTGAAGAATAAATTTCGGGTAAGGCTGCATCACCAGATGGCTGCATTTAACAATGGCTTTGGTTTGGCCGTAATAAAGTTGCAGTTCAAAGGTATCGTCAGGATTGTTTTTATTTCTCACCGAACGGATATCGTAATGCACAACGTCCGGTCGTCCGAACAGGCTGACCACCTGATCGACAAGATGCACGCCCAGCCCGTAAAAAGCGCCGTGGGTATAGTCTGCCGGTGCATCGGGGGCGTCAGGACGGAAGTAATCGAAATGACTTTCGAACTCGACAACTTTACCGAGCACACCGCTGTCGATGACTTTTTTAACCGCTAAAAAACAGCTGTCGAAGCGCCGGTTTTGATAAGGCGTCACGGTCAGCCCTTTTTCGGCGGCGAGCGCAAACAGCAACTGCGCTTCTGCCAGCGTCCGGGTAAAAGGTTTTTCAACGATGACATTTTTCCCGTGCTCAAGGCACAGTTTTGCCAGGTCATAATGGGTTTGCGGCGGCGTACACAGCGTCACCAGCGTAATGCTTTCGTCGTGCAGGATATCGTTCAGATCAGAGGTGAAACGGATGCCCTGATACGCCTCCTCTTTTTCAATGTCCGGGCGGCGGGTGATATCGAAAATGGTTTTAACCTGAAACGTGTCGCGTCGCTGCAACACGTAAGGCAAGTGGTAGCGTGTCGCGCTTTTCCCGAATCCTGCAAATGCACAGTTTATCTTCATGATGTTTCCTTCCTTAGTTGCCTGCATTTATGCGCTGACCTGCGCTGACCTGCGCTGCATTAACGGAGCTTGCCGATCCTTCCAGTACCAGCTGTTTCTTTTCCATCAGCCGGAAGAAGGGATAATAAATGATTGTTGAAATAATAATCATGACCCCTGACCACAACGCTGCCGGAATATTGCCGCCGGTGGCGAAATAGCCGTTCAGCAAAGGCGGCATCGTCCAGGGAATTTGTAATACCGGGCGGCCAATAATGTTATAGGTCATCAGAAAATAAGACAGGGTGCATAGCAGCATCGGTGTGATAATTAACGGCAGCATCATCAGCGGATTAAACACCATCGGCACGCCGAAAATCACCGGCTCATTAATGCAAAACAGCGACGGTGCAAAAGACATGCGACCCAGCGATTTATAATAACGACTCTTCGACATCATCATCGCCAGCACTAACCCCATTGTCGCGCCTGAGCCACCTGTGCAAATAAAGAAGTTATAAAAACCTTCAGCGAAGATATGCGGTATCGGCTGGTGGCTGAGATAAGCCTGAGTATTTTCAACAATAAATTTAAGAAATATCGGTGCGGTAATGCCTGAGAGCACGTTGGTGCCGTGAATGCCGCAGCACCAGAGCAGCGAGATAAGGAACACCAGAATTAACATGCCCGGCAACGTGCCCAGCCCGATAACCAGCGGGCTGAGGATCAGCGTGAAGAATGCGTTGATATCAAAATGTAAGATCACCCGCACAAACCATACCAGCGCCAGACAGACAATCGCCGGGATCACGCTGACAAAAGATTGCAGCACGGCTGGCGGCACGTTATCCGGCAGCCGGATGTAGATTTTATGCCCGATGAAAAAACGAATGATATAGACGGTGAGGATCGAAAGAATAATGGCGGAGAATAACCCCGCAGCGCCGAGATTATCGACGTTAAGCGTGTAATCATCATTTAACTGCGCCATCAGGAAAACGGCGACAGTAATGGCGCAGCAGGTCAGTCCGTCGAGCTTATAATGTTTCGCCAGATTATAACTGATGCCCATCGCCGAAATTAAACCGATGATCCCGAAGGTGACCAGAACCGGTACATTCAGCGCTTTGCCAAACTGACCTAAATACTCTGTCCATCCGGGGATCGGCAGATTAGCAATAATTAAAAAGATACTGCCGGAAATAATAAACGGCAGCGTCAGCGTAATGCCGTTGCGCACCGCAACCAGAATAACGTTATCACCGACTTTCACCAGACAGGGCACCAGTCGTGATTCTATGAATTTCATCATGATGTGATATGCCCGTTCTTTATTGTGGATATTGCGGCAGGAAAGGCCGGTTTACGACGAGGTATTCGTTGAGAATTTTTTCGGCAATATCCACTGACGGCATCAGCGGATGCACCGAAAGCGCCATTAACGCCGTGGAATAATCGCCGGTGACGGCGGCTTCGATGGTGAGTTCTTCAAAGGCTTTAACGCTCTGGATCAGGCCACGGATTTTCACCGGTAAACGGCCATAAGCCAGCGGATGCGCGCCCCGGCGGTCAATCACCGCGTTAGTCTCCACCACACTGTTTTCATCGAGATCGGGCGTTGCTCCGCGATTGAGTGTATTAACGACGTGGATCTCCTGCCGGTTGTTATAAATCGCGCTGATGATCGAACAGGCGGTATCTGAGTAATACGCGCCGCCCCGGCTTTCCAGTTCTTTCGGTTTGCTCTCAAGCTGAGGATTCTTATAGAGTTCAAAAAGCTGGCGTTCGATTTCACGCGTTTGTTCTCCGCGTGTGCCGTACGTCTGGCTGTCTTTTACGCTGTGCGCCACCATTTCACGGCGCAGATAGAAATACTTCAGGTAGGAAAGGGGATACAGGCCAAGCGCGCGGATAAAGGCCGGTGGCAATCCGCTATCGGGAATATTTTTCAGCTGATTCTGGCCGTTGCCCTGCGCCAGTTTCTCAATAAATTCTGCGGTGACGTCGTGGCCTTTGACGGCGATCTGATCGGCAAATATCAGGTGATTCAGCCCCATCACCCGGGCATACACGTCTTCACGACGAACGTCGTACACCTTCGCGATATCCATCATCATGCTGTTCGCGCCGCTGCAAATGCCCAGCGTTTTGATGCGCGAATATTTTTCGATAGCCTCAGTGACAATTCCCGCCGGATTGGTGAAATTGATCAGCCACGCATCCGGGCACAATCTTTCCATATCGCGGCACAAATCTAACAGCACGGGGATGGTGCGCTGCGCCTTCATAAAGCCACCTGCGCCGGTGGTTTCCTGGCCGAGAACGCCGTATTTCAGCGGGATCGCCTCATCGTGAATACGGGCTTCCTGCTGGCCGACGCGCAGCTGAGTCGTGACGAAGTCCGCGTTACGCAGCGCAGCTTCGCGGTCGGTGGTCAGATGCACGGTCATCGGGATCCCGGCTTTTTTTACCATCCGTTGTGCCAGCGCACCGACGATTTTCAGCTTTTCCTCACCGGCTGCAATATCCACCAGCCAGAACTGCGAAACCGGCAATTCGTCGTAGCGACGGATAAACCCGTCGATCAGTTCCGGTGTGTAACCTGAGCCGCCGCCCAGAGTGACAATTTTGAGTGTTTTCATGCCCCGCTGACTCCCTGTTTGTAGAAAAAGCGTACTGGCATATGCCAGATAGCAGGAAGCTAACAGAAATAACCTTGTTGTAAACAGGGTTTAGCGGCAGGGGACAGGCAAAGATGAAAATTGCGAGGCAGGTCTTACTGCAATCTGATAACTCGAACGGGAGTGATTGATAACATGAATATCTGTGGCTGCCGGGCGAAATCGCCGCCACCCATTGATTTCCCCATAACTTGACCGCATGTTAGAAGTTACGTCATCTTTAAGACGACCCGAATTCACGGCGTGGTGCGCCACAGGCGCATCAGCCCCAAACGCTATTACGAAGGACTGGCCCTATGACTGAACAGCAAAACGCGACGAATCCGCTCTTAAAACCGTTCTCCCTGCCACCTTTCTCTGCGATCAAGCCTGAACATATTGTCCCTGCGATGAAATCCGCTATCGAAGAAAGCCGGCAGACGATTGAACGCGTCGTCGCGCAGGGTGCGCCTTATACCTGGGAAAATCTGTGTCAGCCGCTGGCTGAAAGTGACGATCGCCTGAGCCGTATCTGGTCACCGATCGGGCATCTCAATGCAGTAAAAAACAGCCCGGAACTGCGTGAGGCTTACGAGCAATGCCTGCCAATTCTGTCTGAATTTAGCACCTGGACCGGGCAGCATGCCGGTTTATATCAGGCGTATCGCGATTTAAAAGACAGTGAACATTTCAGCACGCTGTCCGTGGCTCAGAAAAAAGCCATTGATAACGCGTTGCGTGATTTCGAGTTATCCGGCATTGGTTTGCCGATGGACAAACAAAAGCGCTATGGCGAAATTTCCGCGCGTCTGTCTGAGCTGGGTTCGACCTACAGCAACAACGTGCTCGATGCCACCATGGGCTGGAGTAAGCTCATCACTGATGAGAATGACCTCAAAGGTCTGCCGGAAAGCGCACTGGCCGCAGCGAAAGCACTGGCCGAATCGAAAGAGCAGGAAGGCTGGTTGTTAACGCTGGATATCCCGAGCTATCTGCCGGTGATCACCTACTGCGAAAACCGTGAACTGCGCGAAGAAATGTACCGCGCGTTTGCGACCCGTGCGTCCGATCAGGGCCCGAATGCCGGTAAGTGGGACAACAGCGAAGTGATGGCTGAAGAGCTGGCGCTGCGTCACGAACTGGCTCAGCTGTTAGGTTTTGATTCCTTCGCCGATATGTCGCTCGCCACCAAAATGGCCGAAAGCCCGAAACAGGTGATCGACTTCCTGAGCGGTCTGGCAAAACGTGCGCGTCCGCAGGGCGAGCAGGAACTGGCGCAGCTGCGTGCCTTCGCCAAAGAACATTTCGGCGTGGATGAAATGGAAGCCTGGGATTTGCCGTTCTACGGCGAAAAACAGAAACAGCATCTTTTCTCCATCAACGATGAGCAGTTACGCCCGTATTTCCCTGAACAGCGCGCGCTGGAAGGGCTGTTCGAAGTGGTGAAACGTATTTACGGCATCACTGCCAAAGAACGTAAAGACGTGGAAACCTGGCACAAAGACGTGCGTTTCTTCGACCTGTTTGATGAAACCGGTGATCTGCGCGGCAGCTTCTATCTCGACCTGTATGCCCGCGAGCACAAACGGGGTGGCGCATGGATGAATGACTGCGTCGGCAGCATGCGTAAAGCCGACGGCGAACTGCAAAAACCGGTGGCGTATCTGACCTGTAACTTCAACGGTCCGGTGGGCAACAAACCGGCGCTGTTCACGCATAACGAAGTCACCACGCTGTTCCATGAGTTCGGTCACGGCCTGCATCATATGCTGACCCGCATCGACACGCCGGGAGTGGCGGGTATTGCTGGTGTGCCGTGGGATGCCGTCGAACTGCCGAGTCAGTTTATGGAAAACTGGTGCTGGGAGCCGGACGCACTGGCGTTTATCTCCGGTCATTTCGAAACCGGCGAGCCGTTGCCGAAAGAAATGCTGGATAAAATGCTGGCGGCGAAGAACTATCAGGCGGCGCTGTTTATCCTGCGTCAGCTGGAGTTCGGGCTGTTCGATTTCCGTATGCATGCGGAATATGATCCGGCCAAAGGCGCGCAAATTCTGCAAACGCTGGCAGAAATCAAGAAACAGGTCGCCGTGGTGCCGTCACCGTCATGGGGACGCTTCCCGCACGCCTTCAGTCATATCTTTGCAGGCGGTTATGCGGCGGGTTACTACAGCTATCTGTGGGCGGAAGTGCTGTCTGCCGATGCCTATTCCCGCTTCGAAGAAGAAGGGATTTTCAACCGCGAAACCGGTCAGTCGTTCCTGGATAATATTCTGTCGCGTGGCGGTTCTGAAGAGCCGATGGAGCTGTTCAAACGCTTCCGCGGGCGTGAGCCGCAGCTGGATGCTATGCTGCGCCACTACGGAATCAAAGGATAACCTCTGCCTGTGAGTGTGTGTTTACTGTGTGAAGAAGGCGCCGATGAAGGCGCCTTATCTGTTCTGGCGCAGCGCTGGGATCTGACATCTGATCCGGATGCCATTATGGCGCTGGTGCTGACGCCTGAACGTCTGGAATTACGCAAACGCGACGAGCCCAAACTCGGCGCGATTTATGTCGATTTCGTCGGCGGCACGATGGCGCACCGTCGCAAATTCGGCGGCGGACGTGGCGAAGCGGTAGCGAAAGCCGTCGGTATCAAAGGCAGCTATCTGCCGGATGTGGTCGATGCAACCGCAGGACTGGGACGCGATGCGTTTGTGCTGGCCTCTCTGGGCTGCAAGGTGCGGATGCTGGAGCGCAATCCGGTGGTCGCGGCACTGCTTGATGACGGGCTGGCGCGCGGTTATCGTGATGCGGAAATCGGTCCGTGGCTGCGCGAACGTATGACGCTGCTGCACGCTTCAAGTCTGACGGCGCTTGCAGAGCTTTCGCCGAAGCCGGAAGTGGTGTATCTCGACCCGATGTATCCGCACAAACAGAAAAGTGCGCTGGTGAAGAAAGAGATGCGGGTGTTTCAGGGACTGGTTGGCCCGGATGAAGATGCCGACGGCCTGCTGGAACCGGCGCGCCGCTTAGCGACAAAACGCATTGTGGTGAAACGCCCGGACTACGCCCCGCCAATGGCTGATATCGCCGCACAGGCCGCGGTGGTCACCAAAAGCCACCGGTTTGATATCTATACGCCGTTGTAGAAAGCCGCCGTTGTTGTCACGCTTCCCTAAATAATCATAAAAAAATGCCCGCCGGTTTTCGCCTGCGGGCATTTTTATGTCAGCGTTAACGTAACACTGCGTCTTACGCTTCTTCTTCCTCATCGCGCAAAGGCACGATCAGCATGTCGATATGTACGGTGTTGATCAGCTGGCGCGCGGAGGACATCAGTTTGCTCCAGAAATCCTGGTGATGGCCGCACAGCACTAAGTCCACGCCGTATTTGTTAATCGCATCGACCAGCACCTGCGCTAAATCACCGCTGCCGCTCAGGGTTTCTGAAATCGGATAACCGGCGTTTTGCGACAGTTCGTTCAGCGCGTGGTGCGTCTCTTCGGAAATGCGTTTCTGCATGTCACCCAGATTGACGTCGATAAGACCGGTATACAGGTCAGAATAATTCACATCAACGTGGATCAGGGACACCTTGGCGTTATACGGACGCGCCATGGAAACCGCTTTCTCGACTAAAACTTTGCTCTCAGGTGAGAGGTCAACAGCAATCAATATGTGTTTGTAAGCCATAAGAAAACTCCTTCCATAAGTCGGTTAATAGCAATATCAGCATCATGCAAATGTCATGACTTCAGTATAGCGCCAAAATGGTCAGAGAAATCAAGCATACAGATCCCATTTCGAAATCCGGGCATCTATAGATACAAATAATATGAACAGTTCGGGATTCGTTTCCTACACTCAATAATGCAGGCTTCTCCTGTTTTGGCAATCTTCTGTGGTACGAAAAGAGGGCGGGCATAGTTTGCCCGGGGGTGTGAAATTGCGGAAAGGCAGGGCGAAACGTCGGGTATGCGCCGCTATTTTACCGGTGCATTGCGCGGTGTCAGTTCGCCTTGAGGGGGAATCATGATCAGTCCCGTTGCGCTGTTTTGGGCTTTATGTTTTGTGTGTGTGGTGAATATGCTGCGCTATTACTCTTCTTTGCGCGCATTGCTGGTGGTACTGCGGGGGTGCGATCCTTTGCTGTATCAGTATGTCGATGGCGGGGGATTTTTCACGTCGCACGGTCAGCCCAGCAAGCAGATAAGACTGGTGCGTTATATTTATGCTCAGCGCTATGTTGAACATCACGATCCTGAGTTTATCCGCCGTTGTGAACGTGTCCGCGGTCAGTTTGTTCTCACAACTGCCCTGGTCGGACTGATCTTGATCAGCATGATAGCGATGCTTATCTGGTATTAGAAACTGAAAAACGTGAGGGAGGATGTGTGAGAAAGGAAACAAAAAAGGCGACCGCTGCTGAGCAGGGTCGCCTTTTTAATGCCGTTCAGAAAGTGATCAGATCAGCTTCAGAGCAAGCCAGTACAGCACGCCGGAAAGAACAATCGACACCGGCAGGGTTAAGATCCACGCCATTGCAATGTTCTTCACAGTCTTCGACTGCACACCGCCGCCATCCACAATCATGGTCCCTGCAACCGCAGAAGACAGCACGTGCGTGGTGGAAACCGGCATACCTGTGTAGCTGGCAACGCCGATAGAAACGGCCGCGGTCAGCTGTGCAGACAAGCCTTGTGCGTACGTCATGCCTTTCTTACCAATCTTCTCACCGATGGTTGTCGCCACGCGTTTCCAGCCAATCATGGTACCCAGTGCCAGCGCCAGAGCGACGGCAATGATGATCCAGATTGGTGCGTATTCAACGGTTTGCAGAATGTCTGTTTTCAGCTCGCCGAGGAAACGTTTATCCGCAGGAGAGGTTTCCGGCAGCTTGGCCACTTTATCGGCAGTATCAGAAACACACATCAGCAGGCGACGCATATGGCTGCGTTCTTCCGGTGCCAGGTCGCTGTAAGACTGAAGATTAGTCAGCAGTGTTTGCGCGCGACCAATAGCGTCAAGTGCGTGGCTGCTGTCGCAGTGGAACACTTCAGGCTCGTCGGTCGGTGCGATATTGACGTCCGGTGCAGGCACGATTGGTGTCTGTGCAACCACGTGCGGCACGGCATCAACATGTTGCTGATAATACTGGCCGAGGTGGGTAACGGCGTCGCGGGTACGGGTAATGTCGTAACCGGTCGCGTTCATATTCACCACAAAACCCGCTGGCGCCACACCAATCAGCACCAGCATGATCAGGCCGATACCCTTCTGCCCATCGTTAGCGCCGTGAGAGAAACTCACGCCGATAGCCGAGAGAATCAGACCGGTACGTGTCCAGAATGGCGGCTTTTTCTTGCCGTCTTTCTTCTCACGTTCCGCCGGTGTCAGGTGGATACGGGCATGTTTCTTATTGCCACTCCAGTAACGGCGCAGCAGGAAAATCATGGTACCGGCGATAATCATCCCGACCAGCGGGGAGATAATCAGCGAAGCAAAAATACCAATCATTTTAGGGATGTTTAACGCATCGACCACGGAAGTGTGAGTCATTAATGCATTGGTCAGCCCTACGCCAATGATGGCGCCGATAAGGGTGTGGGAGCTGGACGCCGGCAAACCAAAATACCAGGTGCCGAGGTTCCAGATGATCGCCGCCAGTAACATAGAGAACACCATGGCAAGACCATGTGCCGAACCTACATTGAGCAGAAGATCGGTTGGGAGTAAATGGACGATGGCATAGGCCACGCTCAAACCACCCAGCAGAACGCCAAAGAAGTTAAATACCCCTGCCATCACGACCGCTAATTGCGAACGCATTGCCCGGGTATAGATGACGGTTGCTACTGCGTTGGCCGTATCATGGAAGCCATTAATCGCTTCATAGAACAGAACAAACAGTAACGCGAGAATCAATAACGAACCGGTATGAATATCCAACCCGGCAAATAGATGCAGCATAATTGTTACGCCAGTTAGTGGTCATGAACGCCGCGCATTATCTGCGAGAACAGGGTGAGGGGAAAAGGAAAATATGACATTTTTTTGACTAAAAACAGTTCAATAATCGCGTCTGTTTCAATTAAATTTTTATTTATCAAAATCTTATTCCTCCTTTGATGTCTGAAACATTTACTTACGACGTTCAGAAAGCAAGCTGTCTGACTGGTTTAAGACGCGTCTGTCCCTTACAATTCGCGCCACTCAGGGGGCGGAACGCCCGCTCAGAAGGGGAAACCCTATCTAAAACGTAGTCGAATATTCATAAAGAGAGGCCAAAAGTGGAACAGGTTGATGTGGTCGTCATTGGTGCAGGTGCTGCAGGCATGTTCTGTGCGGCACAGGCCGGACAGGGTGGCTGCCGGGTTCTGCTGCTGGATAATGGCAAAAAAACCGGACGTAAAATTTTGATGTCGGGAGGCGGACGCTGCAACTTCACGAACCTTTACGCCGAGCCGGCGGCTTATCTTTCTGAAAATCCGCATTTCTGTAAATCCGCACTGGCGCGTTACTCCCAGTGGGATTTCATCGATATGGTCAACCGTTACAACATCGCCTGGCATGAGAAAACTCTCGGCCAGCTTTTTTGTGATGATTCCGCGCAGCAGATAGTGGCAATGCTCGATAAAGAGTGCGAAGCGGGGAACGTTGGTGTGCGTCTGAGAAGTGAAATCACCGACGTTCAGAAAACGGAAGAAGGCTTTATTATCAACGTGAATGGCTCAACTGTGAGTACTCACTCACTTGTCGTGGCCAGCGGCGGACTTTCCATGCCGGGACTTGGCGCTTCGCCGTTTGGTTACCGTCTGGCGGAGCAGTTTGGCCTTAAAGTGTTGCCAACCCGCGCCGGTCTGGTGCCGTTTACCCTGCACAAGCCGCTGCTTGAACATTTACAGACGCTTTCCGGCGTCTCTGTGCCTGCGGTGCTGACCGCCGAAGACGGGACGGTGTTCCGGGAAAGCATTCTGTTTACCCACCGTGGTCTTTCGGGGCCGGCTGTTTTACAGCTTTCAAGCTACTGGCAGCCTGGCGAGTTTGTAAGTGTTAACTTACTTCCTGATGTCGATCTGGCGGCGTTTCTCAATACACAGCGGAACGAGCACCCGAACCAGAGCCTGAAAAATACGCTGGCAATGCAACTGCCGAAGCGTCTGGTCGAATGTTTGCAAACTCTGGGACAACTGCCGGATGTGACGCTCAGGCAGCTGAACGTGCCGCAACAGGCCGCACTGGTTGAGCAACTGCAAAACTGGCAGGTGCAGCCGAATGGCACCGAAGGTTATCGCACGGCAGAAGTCACACTCGGCGGTGTCGATACCAAAGAGTTGTCGTCTAAAACGATGGCGGCAGCGAAAGTTCCCGGTTTGTATTTCATCGGTGAAGTGGTGGATGTTACCGGCTGGCTCGGCGGCTACAATTTCCAGTGGGCCTGGAGTTCCGCCTGGGCGTGTGCGCAGGATTTGGTGGCGCGGTCGTTCGCAGTGAATCAGTCCTAAATGGATATCTGAGCAGCGGGAGAGTTTTCCAACTGCTCATCATTTTTCGTCTAAAAGTATTTGTTAACGCCAAAATCAATTTTCATTTTTAATGATACTAAATGAGTCAGTTTGTTGGGGATGACGATTTCTATCCCTCCTTCATCATCGTGTGGCCCCTGGTAACAAAATCCCAACTCCCCTAATGCATCCATTAACGGTTTGTTTTGTTTCCTGACGGCGTCCTTAAGGTGGTCCGGGAGAGCCTCTGTTACCATTTCTGCTTTTGCCATGCCTGGGATCTGTGAGTTAGCCAGCTCCGGACCTGTACATATAATAATGTCCAGATCCTGCAATAAGGTGACAGCATGTCTGTACGGATGCTGGTAATCATCTTTATATCCATCCGCGACATCCTCTGTAGTACCGATATAAAAACCGGCCCAGGGTTTAGTCACGTCAATTGGTGTACGCCAAGTGCATTTATAATCGAAGTTTTGATAGTTAGATACTTTAAAACCGATGTGGCCTTTTTTGAGAATGCTTCTTTCAATTGTAATCATATGATTCTTATAATAAATTAATGGAAGATTGAATTCACCTTATCGAAAGTGGAACCTGATTTTAACAAGGAATCTGCCATATAATATCAAAGCTGCATATCAGTAATACCGGAAATAAAATTACATTTTTATTAAGAAAATTTAATTATCAGCTCTTAACCGATATTAGTAATATACATTTTACGTGTGGCGATCCATTTCTTTGAGTTGTTCGCAGAATAATGCCTCATCATTTATTCTCTAATTCTTCAGCAACTGGATAATCCATTCCAGTCTCTCGTCATTTTTCGCCTTACTGTGAATGTAAGCATAAATATCCAACGTATCTTCTTCCATCCAGGGTATTTCTACACTGCGCACGCCCAGGTGCACAGGAATGTGCTTTAGCAGGCATGCCGGAAAGAACATGACGGCATCACTTTTCTCAATGCAGTAAAGCATATTAATCAGTGAATTAGATCGATAGCGGATATTCCTCTGATGAGACAAGCCGTAAAGCTTCTCAGGAAGGTAGGCGCTGGTTTCGGCCGAGCTGAGAACGATATGTTCCTCTGCCATCCACTGGTCATCGCTCAATTGATTTTTTATCCTCGGATGTTCTTTCCGGCACAAACCCACGATCCGTGACTGGGCAATTTTTGTTGAAATGAACGAATGGTTATGTCTGATGGCTGAGCCAATATCGATGTCGACTTCTCTTGATACCAGCGCGGTGATGCGCTGATCTTCCAGCATGATACGGTTATTGAAGGTAAAATTTAACTCCAGAGGAAATTTCCTGTTTTTTAATAACTTATCGACCAGATAGTATTCAATCATCGTATTTGTTCTGATAATAACATTAGGAATTTCAGGAGGGTCATCAACACTCACCATGACAGAGTGTGATATTTCTTCGTCGATATGTTTAAAGGAGGGATAAAGCTGGTTAGCAAGCGGTGTGGCTTTTAGTCCCTTTATTGATTTGATAAATAAGGGATCATTGTAATAATCCCGAAGTTTATTTAATGCATAGGTCAGCGTGGGCGATGATATTCCTAATGCTTGCGCGGATTTACTCATGCTTTTGGTTTCATACACCAGCACCAGCGTTTTTATAAGATTATAGTCAAATTTATTGTTCATTTTTCATCCATTCTTATTTTGATCAAGTAGTTAGATTAGGTGATATAAAAAATTCAAAGCACGACTTCGAAAAACTTCTATTGTGTCTGTTTTAAGGAGAATGCCTAATAACCCCCGTTACCTAGCTGATGAAAAGAAGGTGTAATGAAAGTCCTGACTGATAAACCGACATTTGAAAAATGGTTCGTAGAAGATTATTTGAATATTAACCATAACCCGTTGAATCCTTCGATTCTTACTGATGAAGAACTGGGCGTTGCCATTTCTGAATCTGCTCCAGAGTCATTCCCTTGTCTGGTTTTTGTGGAGGCTCAGGATATTTTTTCTGGTGGGAATCAGTTGCGGTATGTCTATAAGGACCAGGTAAGGCTAATGCAAGAATTACTGGAAGGGAAAGGATTTACTCATTAAAAGTGGGATAAAATTATTACAAAAGGATAACCAAAATATCCAAAGCGTATAAAAACATTCTAATTATTGATGTGGTGAATGTATTTGAATGCAAAGGGCACTTTATTGTGCCCTTTGCATTCTTTTTGATCAGTGAGGCCGCACCACAGAATCAACCAGGCACGACCTGCCTTCAGTGGAACGTCAGAGCAGGCCATCAGCCTGTACCTGAACAAATTCAGTAAACTGCTACAGCCCGATCACTGCCTGGATGAGGTAAGAAATTTGTTATTTTGTGCTAAAAATCAAACCTACTTGGGGTTTGATTTTTTTCGCTCAAGAAACTAGAAAATTCCTAGCTGAGAACCATAAAAATTACGATTTGTTTAGCCATCATTGAGTTCTGGTGATTATTTGCCATTGTTTTTATCTCACAAATCGCGTTCAAAACCATGTCAATAAGACGATGAAAATAGTTGAAAGCAAATATAAACAGGTAATGTAACTGTTTATTATTCCTGTCTGGTCTTTCATGCTATTAAAGTGTTAAAAGTCGG
>NZ_JAFMOW010000042.1 GCF_019049675.1 Rahnella bonaserana
TGTGAGTGCCCACACAGATTGTCTGATAAATTGTTAAAGAGCAGTGAGTTACGCGCTTTCGCTTGCTAACTCGAGGTGGCGTATATTACGCTTTCCTCATTCAGTGTCAACCGTTTATTTTACCCGGCTGCCGCTGTTTTTAATCTTTCCGACCCGGTTACTTCGTGATGTTGTTCACGTTGTTCCCTGTCGATGGAGCGGCATTATAGGGAGTTCTCAGCAGGCCGCAAGGGCTATTTTTAAGAAAAATCACTGTTTGCTGCATTACACAGCAAACACACTGCTTATACCGTGTTTTACACAGATTTATCCACAGACGCACAGGAATCTCAAATTTTGCGAGCGTCGCGCAATCGTTTTCGCTACAATTTCGCGCGTCAGTTTTTGCCGCCCTTTATGGGTAATAAATGAAATACCTGTTGCCGGAGGGAAGTTATCCGAGCCCAGTCCCGAGTTTTCTGCAAATTGCTCTCTATAATTTGCTCTGTATAAAGAGAAAGAGAGAAGAAAACCTCCACTGAACTCCGATAACGCTCTTTACTGCGACTCCAAAGCCAAGGATACAACCACCATGCAACCATCTCGTCCAATCCGCCGTGCCCTGCTCAGTGTTTCTGACAAAGCCGGTATCGTAGAATTCGCCCAGGCCCTATCTTCGCGTGGCGTTGAATTACTTTCCACTGGCGGAACCGCCAGCCTTTTGGCTAAAGCCGGCCTGCCAGTCACTGAAGTGTCTGACTACACCGGTTTTCCGGAAATGATGGATGGACGCGTTAAAACTCTGCACCCGAAAGTTCACGGTGGCATTCTCGGCCGTCGGGGGAAAGATGATGAAATCATGGCACAACATTCTATTGCGCCAATCGACATGGTGGTCGTTAACCTCTATCCGTTCGCACAAACCGTCGCGCGTCCTGACTGTTTACTGGAAGATGCAGTAGAAAACATTGATATCGGTGGCCCGACAATGGTTCGCTCGGCGGCGAAGAACCACAAAGACGTAGCCATCGTGGTGAAGAGCAGTGACTACGCTTCTATTATAGAAGAGATGGATGCCAACAGCAGCTCGCTGACGCTGGCGACCCGTTTCAACCTGGCGATCAAAGCTTTCGAGCACACAGCCTCTTACGACGGCATGATTGCTAACTACTTCGGCACCATGGTTCCGGCTTATCACGGCGATACCGAATCCGCTTCCGGACAGTTCCCGCGCACACTGAATCTTAGCTATATAAAGAAACAAGATATGCGGTATGGCGAAAACAGCCATCAGAACGCGGCCTTCTATATAGAAGAGAACGTCAGCGAAGCTTCGGTTGCCACTTCTACCCAGCTTCAGGGCAAGGCGCTTTCTTATAACAACATTGCGGATACCGATGCCGCACTGGAATGCGTGAAAGAATTTGCTGAACCGGCCTGCGTCATCGTTAAACATGCCAATCCTTGCGGCGTGGCCATCGGCGACAGCATTCTGGCCGCTTACGAGCGCGCCTATCAGACTGACCCGACATCCGCTTTCGGCGGCATTATTGCCTTCAACCGTGAACTGGATGCCGAAACGGCAAAAGCCATAATCAGCCGTCAGTTTGTGGAAGTGATCATCGCGCCCTCCGTCAGTGCTGAAGCACTGGCCCTGACCGCAGCCAAACAAAACGTTCGCGTCCTGACTTGCGGGCAGTGGGATAGTCGCCAGAAAGCACTGGACTTCAAACGTGTTAACGGCGGCCTGCTGGTGCAGGACCGCGATTTGGGTATGGTTGATGCTGCCGATCTTCGCGTTGTATCAGAGCGCCAGCCTACGGAGCAGGAACTGACCGATGCGCTGTTCTGCTGGAAAGTGGCGAAATTCGTCAAATCCAATGCCATCGTTTATGCGCGTGACAAAATGACCATCGGTATCGGCGCAGGCCAGATGAGCCGCGTTTACTCCGCTAAAATTGCCGGGATCAAGGCTGCCGACGAAGGTCTGGAAGTTGCCGGTTCTGTCATGGCCTCTGACGCCTTCTTCCCTTTCCGCGACGGTATCGATGCCGCAGCAGCCGTGGGCATTACCTGTGTTATTCAGCCTGGCGGTTCTATCCGTGACGATGAAGTGATCGCCGCAGCAAACGAACACGGCATTGCGATGCTGTTCACCGACATGCGCCACTTCCGTCATTAATTTTCTTTTAGCGGGTGCGATGCGCCCGCTCACCCGGAGTCTTCGAATGAATATTTTAATTATCGGTAACGGCGGGCGTGAACATGCACTGGCATGGAAGGCATCGCAATCACCTCTGGCGGATAAAGTCTTTGTTGCGCCTGGCAATGCAGGTACCGCGCTGGAGCCGTTGCTGGAAAACGTGGATATCGCCGCTACAGACATCACCGGTTTGCTGGCTTTCGCCAAAAGTCATGACATTGGCCTGACGATTGTTGGCCCTGAAGCGCCGCTGGTCATTGGTGTGGTGGATGCTTTCCGCGCAGCCGGTCTGAAAATCTTTGGCCCAACCCAGGAAGCCGCGCAGCTCGAAGGTTCTAAAGCCTTCACTAAGGATTTCTTGGCTCGCCATAATATTCCAAGTGCTGATTATCAGAACTTCACTGAAGTCGAGCCAGCGCTGGATTATCTGCGCAGCAAAGGCGCGCCGATTGTTATCAAAGCCGACGGTCTGGCAGCAGGTAAAGGCGTCATTGTCGCAATGACGCTGAAAGAAGCGGAAGATGCTGTTCACGATATGCTGGCGGGCAATGCTTTCGGCGATGCAGGCCATCGCATTGTTATTGAAGAATTCCTCGACGGCGAAGAAGCCAGTTTCATCGTCATGGTTGACGGAACCAATGTGCTGCCTATGGCGACCAGTCAGGATCACAAACGCGTGGGTGACGGCGACAGCGGCCCGAATACCGGTGGTATGGGCGCTTACTCCCCGGCGCCAGTAGTGACTGATGAAATTCATCAGCGCGTCATGGATCAGGTTATCTGGCCGACCGTTCGCGGTATGGCGGCAGAAAACAACACTTATACCGGTTTCCTGTATGCCGGCCTGATGATCTCCGCTGACGGCCAGCCAAAAGTGATCGAGTTCAACTGCCGTTTCGGCGATCCGGAAACTCAGCCGATCATGTTGCGTCTGCGTTCAGATCTTGTGGATCTCTGCCTCGCTGGTGCTGAAGGTCGTCTGGGCGATAAAACGTCCGAGTGGGATCCGCGTCCGGCGCTGGGTGTCGTGCTCGCCGCCGGTGGCTATCCGGCCGATTACAAAACCGGAGACGTTATCCATGGTCTGCCACTGGAAGAAGTTCCGGATGGCAAAGTCTTCCAGGCCGGAACCCGCTTGCAGGATGAACGTGTGGTAACGAATGGTGGCCGCGTATTGTGTGTGACAGCATTGGGCAAAACCGTGGAAGCGGCTCAGGCACGCGCTTATGATTTAGCGAAAGATATTCACTGGGAAGGCAGCTTCTGCCGTAAAGACATCGGTTATCGCGCTATCGACCGCGAACGCAATCAGTAATTCTGTCTGCCCTTACGATCAAAAAAGGCACGCTTTTGCGTGCCTTTTCTTTTATCAAAACGGGATCAGAGATCAGACTCTTTCGGTTCCCATTTACAGAAATCTTCATTGGCGACCAGCAACAGTTCGTTGCCTTGCGGCGCCGTCAGCCAGGCCAGGCCCAGATTATCGTTACTACGACTGGCTCGTTTCGCCAGCCAGACCTGAGAACGAACGGTCAGTGTCGGCGTCACTTGTTCGCCTGCGCAGGTTGTTATGATGCCTTTGCGCCAGCGAGCCTGTACCAGGCGGACATTCCCTGCCTGCAGAGCATTGCTCAGGTCGAGGACTTTTGACGCTTCATATTTATAGCGTTCGATTTCGTCTGAAGAGAGTTTTTCGCGGCGCTCAGGAAGCTGTCGCTGCATAAAGCTGACATTCCCGCCCTCATCAAAACGCAGCATCACACCCAAATCAGTTTTGGTGGCATGGGTTTCTTTAATCAGGTGCAACTGCCCCTGCTGGAATTCGTATCGGGTGATGATCGTATCGCCGCCGTAATAGGGGCTATAGACGTTGAGAATGGTTTGAGGCTCGTGCTGGGCGGTATCTTCGCGCCAGAGCCGGTTGATTCCCTGATCAGCAACATAACCGCTGGCAAAGAATAACTCAGGACCTTTATTAGAACTACAACCCACCAGACTAAGCACCAGTAAACCTGCCACCAGCCTGGGGGTAATAAACTGAAGGGGCTTAAAAACCCCTCCGCTTATTCTTTTCACTGCAAGCAATTACTTAACAGCGTCTTTCAGAGCTTTACCAGAAACGAACGCAGGCACGTTTGCAGCTGCGATTTTGATTTCTTTACCAGTCTGTGGGTTACGACCAGTACGCTCGTTACGATGATTTACCTTGAAAGTCCCGAAACCAACTAATTGTACAGCATCACCTTCTTTCAGAGACTCGGTAATAGCAGACAGTGTAGATTCAAGAGCAACTTTGGCCTGTGCTTTGGAAAGATCAGCTTTGTCCGCAATTACATCAATCAGTTGAGTCTTGTTCATAAGTTATCCTTTACAGTGTGTTTATCGTTTGCAAAGCATCGAGTGCGACGGATATGCCGATTGACAGCACCCTCCTGCATACACGCACCGATAGCCACTTTTTTTACGCACCCCAAATGTAGACCAGACAGGGTGCGGATGTGAAGCCTTAAGGCACGACAAATCAGGCGTTAAATCACGTTTTCTTGCCTTATTGCGCTAAATTTATGCCGATGTTACTCACAGCGGCTTCACGCAGGTCAGAACGTAACCCTTTTATTAATTCAAGGTCACGCTCTTCACAGTCAGCCAACAGGCGAAAAATCTCCCATTGGATGTCCCATTCTTCTTCAACGGCAGGGATGACCTTGAGTTCTTCATCGGTCATTTCTTTACCCGCCTGAGTCATTTCCAGCATCGCGACAGTACGAATTGACGTCTCACTTACCGCAATCGCATGAGACAGCGTTTCGCCGCTCAGACGCGAATGAATCAGTTCGCCTAATGCGATACACGCATCAATCGCCGGATAAACCCCGTAGAGATCGTAATCATCGGAAGAAGGCACCGCTTCCTCCAGTTTTTCGAGCTGTGAGTCAAAATTGACCTTGGCGTCTTTTACTACCAACGTTTCCCAGATTAAATCCAGGATACGACGGTAAAGCTGTGCTTCGCCAAACCCGGTTTCCAGGCAAAATGCCTGATAGTTCGGGTACATGCGTTCGCACAAGCTGGCCATAAACGTCACGTGTTGCCAGCTTTCCAGCTTTTCGAGACGTAAATGAATTGGATTACGTAACATGAGTTGATCTCGTTAACTTTTCTGCGCGGGAGTTTACCTGAAATAAATCAATATCCCTATTCCTTGATTCCTAAAGATCATCACTCAACCGTTGCCAGCGTTGAAACGACGTCCGGTTTGATGCCACTGCGTCCGCCCAGCGGGTAGGTTCCGGCAGCCGATATTGCCGCATGCCTTGTTCCACCCAATAAATCGAGGAATCCATACTGATGCGATTACCGGGAGAGATGAATAATGGATTACAGCGTAGCTTGCTTCGCCACACCCAGCCAATCTGTTCATCGCCCTCATACAGCCCCTGACGGCTGTGTAGCGTTTCACCTAACGGCAGGAACTGCCCGCACAAACGGCTTTTCGCCACACCAATCGTCGGCACGTCAATCATCAGGCCAAAATGACTGGCCACGCCAAGGCGGCGCGGATGGGCGATCCCCTGCCCGTCAACCAGAACCAGATCAGGGTGCGATGAGATTTGCTGCCAGGCTTGTAACAGTGCGGGAAGCTCACGGAAGGAAAGGAAACCTGGAATGTAAGGCATGACGGTGGGAATGCGGGCGATCTGATATTCGACCAGCTCCAGCGTTGGATAACTCAGAACAGCCACCGCCGCGCGGGTGACTTCACCACCCTGCTCAAACCCGACATCCACACCGGCGATCAACGACGGCGTGGTGAATTCAGGGGGATCCTGCAGTTCAATCTGATCTGCGAGGATCCGTTGTTCTTCACGTAAAGCGCGCGTGTCGATCATGACGCGATGTTACTCGTGATACTGGCGGGACAGGCTGTGTACCGCCTCCACAAAAGCGCCCGCATTTTCTGGCGGAACGTCCTGATGGATACCGTGCCCGAGGTTAAACACATGGCCATTACCTTTGCCAAAACCAGCCAGAATGGTTTCCACTTCCTGCTCAATCCGCACCGGTGAGGCATAAAGCATGGAAGGATCCATATTGCCCTGAATCGCCACTTTGTCGCCAACCCGGCGGCGCGCTTCGGCAATATCGGTAGTCCAGTCCAGACCCAGCGCGTCACAACCCGTTGCAGCCATCGCTTCCAGCCACTGGCCTCCGCCTTTGGTAAACAAGGTCACCGGCACACGACGTCCTTCGTTTTCACGGATCAGACCATCAACAATTTTGTGCATGTAATTCAGGGAAAACTCACGGTAATCGCGAGGCGTCAGCACGCCGCCCCAGGTGTCAAAAATCATCACCGACTGCGCGCCCGCTTTAATCTGAGCATTCAGGTAAAGAATGACGCTGTCGGCCACTTTATCAAGCAACAGATGCAAGGTAGACGGATCGGCGTACATCATCTTTTTGATTTTGGTAAAGGCTTTACTACTGCCGCCTTCGATCATATAGGTCGCCAGCGTCCACGGGCTACCTGAGAAACCGATAAGCGGCACTTCACCTTTCAGGTTTTTACGGATGGTACGCACGGCGTTCATCACATAGCCCAGTTCCATTTCAGGATCCGGTACCGGCAGCTTTTCGACATCAGCGCGATTGGTCAGTGGCGAAGAAAAACGCGGGCCTTCACCGGCTTCGAAATACAGCCCAAGCCCCATCGCATCAGGAATGGTCAGGATGTCAGAGAACAGGATCGCCGCATCCAGCGGATAGCGACGAAGCGGCTGCAAAGTTACCTCACAAGCCAGATCGGCATTCTTACACAGCGACATAAAATCGCCGGCTTCAGCGCGGGTTTCTTTGTACTCCGGCAAATAACGGCCAGCCTGACGCATCATCCATACCGGTGTAATGTCCACTGGCTGACGTAACAAAGCACGCAGGTAACGGTCGTTTTTCAACTCATTCATTCTTGCTCTTTCCTTCAATATTCGGGCCGCCCGACAATCATATGACGGCATTCTATCACGCAAAACTGATGCTAGACGTCGTCGTCTTCGCTTTCTGCGCGGCACTGCGCAACTGTATCTTCAATCAGACGGCGGGCAATCGTGCCCGGCGGCGGCAATTGCGGCAAGGCGTCAAACCGGTACCAGCCGGCGTTAAGCAGTTCTTTCGGATCATGTTTAATAACGCCGCTGTCGTAATCCGCCATGAATGCCATCATCAGCGAATTGGGGAACGGCCACGGCTGTGAACTGACGTAACGGACATTCTTCACGCGGATATTACTTTCTTCCATCACTTCGCGGGCTACGGTTTCTTCCAGCGTTTCTCCGACTTCCACGAAACCAGCCAGAACCGTATGAATGCCATTACGATGACGGATGTGTTGCGCCAGCAAAATCTCATCACCTTTGCGGATTGCCACAATGATGCAGGGCGCAATCTGCGGGTAATAGCGTTCGCGACAATTCCCGCAAAGTGCGGCCCACTCGGCCTTACTGACGTGCATTTCATGCCCGCAGTAACCGCAGAACTTGTGAGACCGGTAAAATTCTGACAGCTGAACGCCACGTCCGACCAGCTGGAATAATCCGCGATCCTGATCCAGCAACTGACGGGCAGACACCATGTGTTTTGGCATTGTCTGACGGACCAGCCAGACAGGTTCTCCCTGCCATTCGCCGATCTGACGCGCCGTTTTACCCGTCAGAGAATATTGTTCGGCGCTGCCAAACGGCAGTTCGCCCTCAGGCAGCCACAGCTTGCCTTCCTGGCTGATAACCCACCAGCCGTTATGTTGCTCAGTAATCTGTAATTCCATAATTGTTGTTGCATAACCTCGTCGGGACTGACAATCTGAGTAAGATATTCACATATTAGTAACTTTTGGTTACTTTTTTATCGCTCACGGAGTCAACCATGCTAAATCGTCTGGAAAGACTGACCCAACGCGTTGGTGGCAGTAATGAGTTAGTGGATCAATGGCTGCACGCGCGCAAAGAGCTGCTGGTTTCGTACTGCACTTTGGTCGGCCTGAAACCCAATAAAGAAAAACATACTCCCCTCAATGAAAAAGCGCTGGATAACTTTTGCCATAACCTGGTGGACTATCTGTCTGCCGGTCATTTCCATCTGTATCAGCGTGTCATCGATGAAGCCGAAGGGGCGAGCAGCCCGGTAAAATTACAGGCTGCAAAAATATATCCTGCACTTGAACTGAATACTGAAGCTATCATGGCTTTCCATGATAGTTACACTGAAAATGATATTGATGATGATAATGCTTTCGCATTTCATTATGCATTATCCGATGTAGGTGAAGCGTTGGATGCGCGTTTTCAGCTGGAAGATCAATTGATTATTTTGGCGTTTGACCGCAGCAATCACGAAGAAAAACCGCCTGCGAATGAAGAACATCTCGCCAGACCGGCTTAACGCTTTGTCACATTAAAACCCTGCGCCCGTTTGTGGTTTTAATTGTAGTTTTAGTTGTAGTTTCAAAAAACGCCTCCTATATTGAGGCTTCTTGTCGGAGTGCCTAGCGCATAATTTTCTCGCGAAGATTACGCCAGGCTGAGACCGTTAATTCGGGATCCGCGGAACCTGATCGGGTTAGTACCCGCGAAGGGAACAAGAGTAATGTTATGCGTTCAGCGCACTCTGGCATCTGCCTGTATCAGGCCGCCTGCGCTGCACCGCCCATTTTTACTCCTGCCGTAAACCTCCAGACAAGCAATTTTCCATCACGTTTTTTTGCGAGGAATTTGCTATGTCGAGTACCCAAAAACCCGTTATTTCTGAAAAGAAACCGTCTAATCGTCGTGAACAACGCGCGCAGGCTCAGTCGTTTATCGACAGTTTGCAGGGCGAAGCCTTTCCCAACTCCCGCCGCATTTATCTCGAAGGCGACCGCGAAGATATCCGCGTACCGATGCGTGAAATCCAGCTCAGCCCGACACTGACCGGCGGCGGCAAAGATAATCCGCAGTTCGAAGAAAACGAAGCCATCCCCGTCTATGACACCGCCGGACCTTACGGGGACCCTTCGGCAGTGATCAACGTGCATACCGGTCTGGAAAAATTACGTGCCCGCTGGATTAAAGAACGGGCAGACGCTGAAGAACTTCCAAAGGTCAGTTCCGGCTTTACCCAGCAACGGCTGGCGGATGAAGGACTGGATCATCTGCGTTTCGAACATCTGCCGCGCCCGCGCAAAGCCATGTCTGGCAAAAATGTGACGCAACTGCATTACGCACGTAACGGCATAATTACGCCTGAAATGGCGTTCATCGCCATTCGCGAAAACATGGGACGCGAGCGGATCCGCGGCGAGGTCTTGCGCCAGCAACATCCCGGTGAAAGCTTTGGCGCGCATTTGCCTGCCAATATCACCGCCGAATTTGTACGTCAGGAAGTCGCCGCCGGGCGCGCGATTATTCCCGCCAACATCAACCATCCTGAATCAGAACCGATGATTATCGGACGCAATTTCCTGGTGAAAGTGAACGCCAATATCGGCAACTCGGCGGTGACGTCTTCCATCGAAGAAGAAGTCGAGAAACTGGTTTGGTCAACACGCTGGGGCGCGGATACGGTGATGGATCTTTCCACCGGGCGTTATATTCATGAAACCCGCGAATGGATCCTGCGTAACAGCCCGGTGCCCATCGGTACGGTGCCGATTTATCAGGCGCTGGAAAAAGTGAACGGCGTGGCCGAAGACCTGAACTGGGAAATGTTCCGCGATACATTGCTGGAGCAGGCCGAGCAAGGCGTCGATTACTTCACCATTCACGCCGGTGTGTTGCTGCGTTACGTGCCGATGACCGCCAAACGCCTGACCGGGATTGTGTCGCGCGGTGGTTCGATTATGGCGAAATGGTGCCTGTCACATCATCGCGAAAGCTTCCTGTATGAACATTTCCGTGAAATTTGTGAAATCTGCGCTGCTTATGACGTTTCGCTTTCACTGGGCGACGGCTTACGTCCGGGCTCAATTCAGGATGCGAATGATGAAGCGCAATTCGCTGAATTACGCACGCTCGGCGAACTGACCCAAATTGCCTGGGAATACGATGTGCAGGTGATGATTGAAGGGCCGGGACATGTGCCGATGCAGATGATCCGCCGCAACATGACAGAAGAACTTGAGCACTGTCACGAAGCGCCGTTCTATACCCTCGGCCCGCTGACCACCGATATTGCGCCGGGTTACGACCACTTCACCTCAGGTATTGGGGCCGCGATGATTGGCTGGTTTGGTTGCGCCATGCTGTGTTATGTCACGCCCAAAGAGCATCTCGGCCTGCCGAATAAAGAAGACGTTAAACAGGGTCTGATTACTTACAAAATCGCAGCACACGCTGCCGATTTAGCCAAAGGACATCCGGGTGCGCAAATCCGCGATAACGCTATGTCCAAAGCGCGTTTCGAATTCCGCTGGGAAGACCAGTTCAATCTGGCTCTGGATCCGGCCACTGCCCGCGCCTATCACGATGAAACGCTGCCGCAGGAATCCGGCAAAGTCGCCCACTTCTGCTCCATGTGCGGCCCGAAATTCTGCTCAATGAAAATCACTCAGGAAGTTCGCGATTACGCCGCCGCGCTGGTAGCCAAAGCCCAGCCGATAGAACTCGTTGAATCCGGCATGGCACAAATGTCAGCTGAATTCCGTTCACGCGGCAGCGAGCTTTATCACCCTGCCACGGAGATCAACAAATGAATCAGTCCGCTCAGCCCTTTGCTGCCGTTCCTTTCCACCTCGGTTTATATCCGGTCGTTGATACTGTGGAATGGATCGCCCGCCTGCTGGAGGCAGGCGTTAAAACGCTACAGCTGCGTGTAAAAGATTTACCCGATGAAGAAGTCGAGCCAGCAATTATCGAGGCCATCGCGCTGGGGAGAAAATATCAGGCACGGTTATTCATCAACGATTACTGGCGTCTGGCGGTAAAACATCAGGCTTATGGGGTGCATTTGGGTCAGGAAGATCTGGATACTGCCGATCTTGACGCAATACGTCAGGCCGGTTTACGGCTGGGTGTTTCAACACATGACGAGGCTGAGATGGCGCGCGCTGTCGCAGTGAATCCGTCCTACATCGCCCTCGGACATATCTTCCCGACACAAACCAAAGATATGCCGTCGGCCCCACAGGGTCTGGAAGAACTCGCCCGACACATTAAGCAACTCAACGGCAGATTCCCGACGGTGGCCATCGGCGGGATCAGTATTGACCGCGCGCCGTCGGTTCTCGAATGCGGCGTCGGCAGCATTGCGGTGGTCAGCGCCATTACGCAGGCAGCGGACTGGCGTGCCGCCACGGCCAAACTGCTGGCTTTATGCGCCAGTAAGGTGCCGGAAGATGCTTAACGATGCGGCGTTTATGCGCTACAGCCGCCAGCTGATGCTGGAGGAATTCGGTCCGCAGGCGCAGGAAAAGTTACAGGCGGCGAAAGTGCTGATCGTCGGTCTTGGCGGTCTCGGTTCTCCCGCAGCCCTGTATCTGGCGGCGGCGGGCGTCGGCACGCTGTTTCTGGCCGATGATGATCAGTTGCACATCACCAACCTTCAGCGGCAAATCCTTTATCGCACAGCGGATCTTGATCAGCCCAAAGCTGTTCTGGCAAAGCGTGAATTGCTGCGCCTGAATCCGCTTTGTGAAGCGGTGGCAATGACGGAACGTCTCTCAGGTGAGACGTTAGCACATGCTGTATCGGATGCCGATATCGTGTTGGATTGCAGCGACAACATGGAAACCCGGCATGCCGTCAATAAAGCCTGCGTGGATGCCGGCAAAACCCTGATCAGCGGCAGCGCAGTCGGCTTTAGCGGACAGCTGCTGGTGATTGAAGCGCCCTACACTCATGGCTGTTATGCCTGTGTGTATCCGGATCAGGAAACCGTGCAACGTGACTGCCGCACATCCGGCGTACTCGGGCCAGTCGTGGGCACCATCGGCATATTACAGGCACTCGAAGCACTGAAAATTCTGGCAGGTCTGCCCTCGGTTCTGAGCGGCAAACTCCGGCTGTTCGACGGAAAAACACAAAACTGGCGTTCGCTGCAACTCACGCGATCCTCAAGCTGTGCCGTCTGCGGAGGCCACGCGTGAACATTCTGGTTAATGATGAATCTCACCACTTCAGTCAACCGCTCACGTTACTTGCCCTGCTCGATGAACTGGCGTTAAAGCCAGCAGGCAGCGCGCTGGCAGTTAATCAGGTCATTATTCCCCGTGATAACTGGCCTGCTCACTTGCTGGAAGACGGTGATGAGATTTTGCTCTTTCAGGCGATAGCCGGAGGCTGACATGTTAAAAATTGCTGATACCACATTCACATCGCACCTTTTTACAGGTACGGGAAAATTCGCCAGTCCGGCGCTGATGCAACGAGCGCTCGAAGCATCCGGCTCTCAGCTGGTGACCATGGCGATGAAACGTGTCGATCTGCGTCGCGGCGGAGACGACATTTTGTCTCCCCTGCAACAGCTAGGTGTACGTTTGTTGCCGAATACCTCAGGTGCCAAAACCGCGGAAGAAGCGGTGTTTGCCGCACAACTGGCAAGGGAAGCGCTGGGAACCAACTGGGTGAAACTCGAAATTCATCCGGATGTGAAATATCTGCTGCCTGATGCCGTGGAAACGCTGAAGGCCGCAGAGATTCTGGTGAAACAGGGTTTCGTAGTTCTGCCGTATTGCAGCGCAGATCCGGTGCTGTGTAAGCGTCTGGAGGAAGCGGGTTGCGCAGCGGTCATGCCGCTGGGTGCGCCAATCGGTTCCAATCAGGGGCTGCAAACCCGCGAGTTTCTGCAAATCATCATCGAACAGGCGCGTATTCCTGTGGTGGTGGATGCCGGTATTGGCGCGCCGAGCCAGGCGGCGCAAGCGCTGGAAATGGGCGCCGATGCTGTGCTAGTCAATACCGCGATTGCCGTCGCGGGCGATCCGGTAGAGATGGCTACCGCATTCCGCCTCGCGGTTCAGGCCGGAGTCATTGCCCGCCAGAGTGGTTTAGGGGGCAGGCAACGACACGCCAGTGCATCGAGCCCGCTGACCGGTTTTCTCAATACCTCGCAGGCAGCGTCATGAACAGTTTTACCGATGTCTGGTCAACGCTGGACTGGGACGACCTTTCCCTGCGCATCAACAGCAAAACGTCCCGTGACGTGGAACGGGCGCTCAGCCGGAATAAAATCGACCGGGAAGATTTTATGGCGTTGATTTCTCCTGCAGCGCTGCCTTATCTGGAACCCATGGCGCAGAGGGCTCAACAGCTCACGCGCCAGCGGTTCGGCAACACGGTAAATTTCTTCGCACCTCTGTATTTATCCAATCTTTGCGCCAATGAATGTACGTATTGCGGCTTTTCGATGAGCAATAAAATCAAACGGAAAACGCTGGATGAGGATGAAATCGGGCGTGAATGCGAAGCGCTGAATGCGCTGGGATTTAAGCATCTGTTAATGGTCACCGGCGAACACAAAGGAAAGGTCGGCATGGACTATTTTCGCCGCCACTTCCCCGCGATAAGAAGTTATTTTGATTCGCTAATGATCGAAGTTCAGCCACTGCAACAGGAAGAATATGCCGAGCTGAAAACGCTGGGACTGGACGGCGTGCTGGTTTATCAGGAAACCTATCACGCACCGACTTATGCATTGCATCATCTTCGCGGGCAGAAACAGGATTTCTTCTGGCGGCTGGAAACACCAGACAGGCTCGGCCGAGCGGGAATCGATAAAATCGGGCTGGGTGCGCTGTTCGGGCTTTCAGGAAACTGGCGAACAGACAGTTATATGGTGGCCGAGCATTTATTGTATCTGCAACAAACTTACTGGCAAAGCCGCTATTCTGTGGCATTTCCGAGATTGCGTCCCTGCACTGGCGGTATCGAACCGGCGTCATTGCTGGAAGAAAATCAGCTTGTGCAACTGATATGCGCTTTCAGGATGCTGGCACCGGATGTCGAGCTTTCACTGTCGACACGCGAATCGCCTTACTTCCGGGATCATGTCATTCCACTGGCGATCAATACCGTCAGTGCCGGATCGAAGACACAACCCGGTGGTTATGCTGACGATCATCCCGAACTTGAACAATTTGCACCGCACGATAACCGTTCGCCACAACACGTCGCTGAGGCGTTAACGCGAGCCGGGCTTCAGCCGGTCTGGAAAGACTGGGACAGTTTTTTGGGGCGCGTCTCGCAGGAAAATGTCGCCGGATGGCAAACCAATAAACTCTCAGGAATGCAGATTCCATAAAGTGATTTTGCCCCTCGCGCCAGCAGTCCGCGGGTATTACTGTGCTTTTGCCGCTGCACATTCGCAGATGGCCGGCGCCACTCATCCCGGCGCTGCTTCCAAATAGCCGGAACAGGTTATTGTCCAGTTCCCTGTTCCGGCTCCTCTTTCTTGGCATTATCAACTCCCATATTTCAGGCAAAAAAAAACCGCCCCCGGAGGAGCGGTTTTATGCGTTTCGACAGAAGACGATTAATCGTCGCTGTTACCGAAACCTGCGTTCAGCAGTTCAGCCAGGTTAGCCGTTGCTTCATCCGCGCTGACTTGCGGTACAACTGGCACTTCGCCTTGAGCTTTACGGCGTGCACGATCCTGGTGATAAGCGTAACCGGTACCGGCTGGGATCAGACGGCCAACGATAACGTTCTCTTTAAGGCCACGCAGTTCATCACGTTTACCCGCAACAGCGGCTTCAGTAAGAACGCGCGTGGTTTCCTGGAACGACGCTGCAGAGATGAAGGATTCGGTCGCCAAAGATGCTTTGGTGATACCGAGCAGGTCACGGGTAAAGGTTGCCGTGATTTTGCCTTCAGCTTCCAGCTGACGGTTAGCGATTTTAACGCGAGACATTTCTGCCTGCTCGCCTTCCAGGAAGTCAGTGCCACCAGCGCTAACGATGGTGCCTTTACGCAACATCTGACGAACGATAACTTCGATGTGTTTATCGTTAATCTTAACGCCTTGCAGACGGTAAACTTCCTGCACTTCGTTGGTGATGTAGCGGGTAACCGCGTGAACACCACGTAAACGCAAGATGTCGTGCGGAGACTCTGGGCCGTCGGATACGACGTCACCACGTTCCACAACTTCGCCTTCGAACACGTTCAGCTGACGCCATTTAGGGATCATTTCTTCGTAAGCATCGCTGCCATCCAACGGAGAAATTACCAGACGGCGTTTGCCTTTGGTTTCTTTACCGAAGGAGATGATCCCGCTGATTTCAGCAAGGATTGCAGGCTCTTTCGGACGACGTGCTTCGAACAGGTCAGCAACGCGTGGCAGACCACCGGTGATGTCCTTGGTACCGCCGGATTCCTGAGGAATACGCGCCAGGGTGTCACCAGAGTGGATCTGAGTACCATCTTCCAGCTGAACAATCGCTTTACCTGGCAGGAAGTATTGAGCAGGCATATCAGTACCTGGGATCAATACGTCGTCGCCTTTAGCGTCAACGATTTTCAGTGCCGGACGCAGGTCTTTACCGCTACCGGTACGCTCTGCAGAGTCCAGAACGACCAGAGAAGACAAACCGGTCAGGTCGTCAGTCTGGCGTGTAATGGTCTGAGTATCCACCATATCTGCAAAGCGAATGAAACCACTCACTTCACTGATAACTGGCATTGTGTGCGGATCCCAGTTAGCAACGGTTTCGCCGCCGTTAACAGATGCGCCATCACCTTTGCCCATCACGGAACCGTAAGGCACTTTATAGCTTTCTTTGGTACGACCGAATTCGTCGATCAATTTCAGCTCAGTGTTACGGGAAGTGATAACCAGTTTGCCGTTAGAATTGCTAACGTGCTTGTGGTTGCTCAGTTTAATGGTACCGGTGTTCTTAACCTGAATGCTTGACTCTGCTGCCGCACGAGATGCCGCACCACCGATGTGGAACGTACGCATCGTCAGCTGGGTACCCGGCTCACCGATGGACTGTGCTGCAATAACACCGATCGCTTCACCTTTGTTGATGATGTGACCACGTGCCAGGTCGCGACCGTAGCAGTTTGCACACACACCAAAGTCGGTTTCACAACTTACGACTGAACGTACTTTCACGCTGTCGACTGAGTTCTCTTCTAACAGATCACACGTCTTCTCGTGAAGCAGGGTGTTACGTGGAACCAGGATATCCGCCGTACCCGGCTTAAGGATATCTTCTGCAGTTACACGACCCAGTACACGTTCGCGCAGTGGTTCTTTAACGTCGCCACCTTCGATGACCGGAGTCATCATGATGCCTTCGTGAGTACCACAGTCGTCTTCGGTAACTACCAGGTCCTGTGCCACGTCAACCAGACGACGGGTCAGATAACCGGAGTTCGCAGTTTTCAGTGCGGTATCCGCCAAGCCTTTACGAGCACCGTGAGTAGAGATGAAGTACTGGAGTACGTTCAGACCTTCACGGAAGTTCGCGGTGATTGGCGTTTCAATGATGGAACCATCCGGCTTAGCCATCAGGCCACGCATACCGGCCAGCTGACGAATCTGTGCAGCAGAACCACGCGCACCGGAGTCGGCCATCATAAAGATACTGTTGAAGGAAACCTGCTGTTCAACAACACCGTCACGGTTGACGACGTCTTCAACAGACAAGTTTTCCATCATTGCCTTAGCAACACGTTCGTTGGCCGCAGCCCAGATGTCGATCACTTTGTTATAGCGTTCGCCAGCAGTGACCAGACCAGACTGGAACTGTTCCTGGATTTCAGCAACTTCGGTTTCTGCTTCTTCGATGATCTCTGCTTTCTTCGCAGGGATTACCATGTCATCGATACCTACTGACGCGCCTGAACGGGCAGCGTAAGCAAAACCGGTGTACATAATCTGGTCAGCAAAAATAACGGTCGGCTTCAGGCCCAAAATGCGGTAACAAGTGTTCAGCATTTTGGAGATAGCTTTTTTGCCCAGAGGCTGGTTGACGATAGAGAACGGCAGACCTTTTGGTACGATCATCCAAAGGATGGCGCGACCAACAGTCGTATCGATAATCGACGTCTTGTGCGTAACTTCGCCTTCGGTATTTTTGATCTCTTCTGTAATACGCACTTTGACACGCGCATGCAGGGAGGCCAAACCGGCGCGGTAAATACGCTCAGCTTCTTTAGGACCGGTCAGAACCATGCCTTCGCCTTTGGCGTTAACACAGTCACGAGTCATGTAGTACAGACCCAATACAACGTCCTGAGAAGGAACGATGATTGGCTCGCCGTTCGCAGGTGACAGGATGTTGTTGGTAGACATCATCAACGCACGCGCTTCCAGCTGAGCTTCCAGCGTCAACGGTACGTGAACAGCCATCTGGTCACCATCGAAGTCGGCGTTATATGCCGCACAAACCAGCGGGTGCAGCTGAATTGCTTTACCTTCGATCAGAACCGGTTCAAACGCCTGGATACCCAAACGGTGCAGGGTTGGTGCACGGTTCAGCAGTACCGGGTGTTCGCGGATAACTTCGTCCAGGATATCCCAAACGACAGCTTCTTCGCGCTCAACCATTTTCTTAGCGGCTTTGATGGTAGTGGCCAGGCCACGCAGTTCCAGCTTGCCGTAAATGAATGGTTTGAACAGTTCCAGTGCCATTTTCTTCGGCAGACCGCACTGGTGCAGACGCAGGTATGGACCTACGGTGATAACGGAACGACCAGAGTAGTCGACACGTTTACCCAGCAAGTTCTGACGGAAACGACCTTGTTTACCTTTGATCATGTCTGCCAGAGATTTCAGCGGACGCTTGTTAGAGCCGGTGATTGCACGACCGCGACGGCCGTTATCCAGCAAAGCATCTACCGCTTCTTGCAGCATACGTTTTTCGTTACGTACGATGATGTCTGGCGCAGCCAGATCCAGCAGGCGTTTCAGACGGTTGTTACGGTTGATAACGCGACGATACAGATCGTTCAGATCTGATGTAGCGAAACGGCCGCCGTCCAACGGAACCAATGGACGCAAATCTGGCGGCAGTACCGGCAGCACGGTCAGGATCATCCACTCTGGTTTGTTACCAGACTGAACGAACGCTTCCAGCAGCTTGATACGCTTAGTCAGCTTCTTACGTTTGGTTTCGGAGTTAGTTTCGTTCAACTCTTCACGCAGTTGCTCGCATTCTGCTTCCAGGTCCATGTTTTTCAACAGAGCCTGAATTGCTTCCGCACCCATCTTCGCGTCGAACTCATCACCAAACTCTTCCAACGCATCCAGATACTGCTCTTCAGTCAGGATCTGGCGTTTTTCGAGGTTAGTCATGCCGCCTTCGATAACCACATAGGATTCGAAGTACAGAACACGTTCGATGTCACGCAGTGGCATATCCAGCAGCAAACCGATGCGCGATGGCAGCGATTTCAGGAACCAGATGTGTGCAGTCGGGGAAGCCAGTTCGATGTGGCCCATACGCTCACGGCGTACTTTAGTCTGGGTCACTTCAACGCCGCACTTCTCGCAGATCACGCCGCGATGTTTTAAACGCTTGTACTTACCGCACAGGCATTCGTAGTCTTTTACTGGTCCGAAGATACGGGCACAGAAAAGGCCGTCACGTTCTGGTTTGAACGTACGGTAGTTAATGGTTTCTGGCTTCTTAACTTCACCAAAAGACCAAGAACGGATCATGTCTGGCGATGCCAGAGCAATTTTGATCGCATCAAACTCTTCGGTCTTAGTTTGCGCTTTCAGAAACTTTAGTAAGTCTTTCACGGATTGGCTCCCGTCGGGTTAGACCTGTTAGGCACCTGGTCTGTATTGATTAACAGGCAGGTGCCCCTGTGATCAGTGCGAATTCGAGTACTTACTCGTCTTCCAGCTCGATGTTGATACCCAGAGAACGGATTTCTTTCAACAGTACGTTGAAGGATTCCGGCATGCCTGGTTCCATACGATGATCGCCATCTACGATGTTTTTATACATCTTAGTACGGCCGTTCACGTCATCGGACTTAACAGTCAGCATTTCCTGCAGGGTATACGCGGCACCGTATGCTTCCAGTGCCCACACTTCCATCTCACCGAAGCGCTGACCACCGAACTGAGCTTTACCACCCAGCGGCTGCTGAGTAACAAGGCTATAAGAACCGGTAGAACGCGCGTGCATCTTATCGTCAACAAGGTGGTTCAGTTTCAGCATGTACATGTAGCCGACGGTAACCTGACGCTCGAACTGCTCGCCGGTACGGCCGTCAAACAGTGTGATCTGGCCAGAGGTTGGGATTCCGCCCATTTCAAGCAGTTGCTTGATCTCTGTCTCTTTCGCACCGTCGAAGACTGGTGTTGCGATAGGCATACCTTTTTTCAGGTTCTCAGCCAGACGCAATACTTCGTCATCGGTAAAGGTGTTCAGATCCACTTTCTGACGTACGTCGTCGCCCAGATCATAGGCACGCTGGATGAACTCGCGCAGCTTAGAAACTTCTTCTTGTTTCTTCAGCATGGCATTGATTTTTTCACCAATACCTTTCGCGGCCATACCCAGGTGGGTTTCCAAAATCTGACCAATGTTCATACGTGATGGAACGCCCAGCGGGTTTAGTACGATATCAACAGGAGTCCCGTTTTCATCGTAAGGCATATCTTCGATCGGGTTGATCTTGGAGATAACACCTTTGTTACCGTGGCGGCCTGCCATCTTGTCACCAGGCTGGATTTGACGTTTAACGGCCAAATACACTTTAACAATTTTCAGCACACCTGGTGCCAGATCATCGCCCTGAGTGATTTTACGACGCTTAGCTTCGAGTTTTTTCTCAAACTCGGATTTCAGTTCGTCGTACTGTTCAGCAAGCTGTTCCAACTGATTCTGTTTGTCTTCGTCAGTCAGTGACAGTTCTAACCAACGATCGCGAGGCAATTTGCCCAGCTTGTCAGCTTCAACACCGCCAGCAACCAGCGCAGACTGGATACGTGCAAACAGACCGGCTTCCAGGATCTGCAGCTCTTCAGTCAGGTCTTTCTTAGCCTGCTTCAGCTGCATCTCTTCGATTTCCAACGCACGCTTGTCTTTTTCCACACCATCGCGGGTGAAGACTTGCACGTCGATAACCGTACCGGAAACACCGTTTGGTACACGCAGAGAAGAGTCTTTAACATCAGACGCTTTCTCACCGAAGATCGCACGCAGCAGTTTCTCTTCTGGAGTCAGCTGGGTTTCACCTTTAGGCGTAACCTTACCAACCAGAATGTCACCACCGGTCACTTCAGCACCGATATAAACGATACCGGATTCATCCAGTTTAGAGAGCGCAGCTTCACCCACGTTAGGGATGTCAGCAGTGATCTCTTCAGGCCCTAACTTGGTGTCACGGGACACACATGCCAGTTCCTGGATATGGATGGTCGTGAAGCGGTCTTCCTGCACAACACGTTCGGAGACTAAGATGGAGTCTTCGAAGTTGTAACCGTTCCAAGGCATGAACGCGACACGCATGTTCTGACCCAGAGCCAGTTCGCCCAGATCTGTTGACGGGCCATCTGCCAGCACGTCGCCGCGCTCGATTGGCTCGCCCAGATTCACACACGGCATCTGGTTGATGCAGGTGTTCTGGTTAGAACGGGTGTATTTGGTCAGGTTATAAATGTCGATACCTGCTTCGCCCGGGTACATCTCTTCTTCGTTAACACGAATAACGATGCGGGATGCATCCACGTACTGAACAATACCGCCACGTTTAGCTACGGCAGTAACGCCGGAGTCAACCGCTACAGCACGTTCCATACCAGTACCTACCAGCGGCTTATCAGCGCGCAGGGTCGGAACTGCCTGACGTTGCATGTTCGCACCCATCAATGCACGGTTGGCGTCATCGTGTTCCAGGAATGGAATCAGTGAAGCACCAACGGATACAACCTGCTGGGTGGAAACGTCCATGTAGTCAACCTGATCGCGGCTAAACAGGCTTGATTCGCCTTTGCTACGACAAGTGACCAGGTCTTCAATGAAGCGCCCTTCTTCGTCCAGGTTGGAGTTCGCCTGAGCGATAACGAAGTTGCCTTCTTCAATTGCAGACAGATAGTTGATTTCATCAGTCACCAGACCATCACGCACGCGACGGTAAGGGGTTTCAAGGAAACCGTACTCATTGGTCTGCGCATAAACAGACAATGAGTTGATCAGACCGATGTTTGGACCTTCTGGCGTTTCGATTGGACATACGCGACCGTAGTGAGTCGGGTGTACGTCTCGAACTTCAAAGCCAGCACGTTCACGGGTCAAACCACCCGGGCCCAATGCAGAGATACGACGTTTGTGCGTAATCTCAGACAACGGGTTGTTCTGGTCCATAAATTGTGACAGCTGGCTTGAGCCGAAGAATTCTTTCACCGCAGCCGAAATCGGCTTAGCGTTGATCATATCCTGAGGCATCAGTGTGTCGAGATCGCCCAGAGACAGACGCTCTTTAACAGCACGCTCAACACGAACCAGACCTACACGGAATTGGTTTTCAGCCATTTCGCCGACGGAACGAATACGACGGTTGCCCAAGTGGTCGATATCATCCACTTCGCCCTGGCCGTTACGAATGCCGATCAGTTTTTTCATGACCTGAATGATGTCGTCTTTGCTCAGGATACCTGAACCTTCGATTTCATCACGCAGCAGAGAACGGTTGAACTTCATACGACCAACAGCAGACAGGTCGTAACGATCTTCAGAGAAGAACAGGTTCTCAAACAGGCTTTCGGCCGCTTCACGCGTTGGTGGCTCACCAGGACGCATCATTCGGTAGATCTCAACCAGTGCGCTCAGACGATCGCTGGTTGGATCGACGCGAATGGTTTCGGACATGTACGCGCCATGATCGAGGTCGTTGGTGAACAGCGTTTCAATGGTTTTGTGACCGGACTGGCTGAGTTTCGCCAGCAGATCCAGAGACAATTCCATGTTAGCCGGGACGATCAGCTCACCGGTATTGGTGTCGATGTAGTCTTTAGAGACCACTTTCCCTGCGATGTATTCAACAGGAACTTCGATGCGCTGAATTTCGTCTTTTTCAAGCTGACGAATATGACGGGCAGTGATGCGGCGGCCTTTTTCAACATAGACTTTGCCGTCAGCTTCGATATCAAAGGAAGCTGTTTCACCGCGCAGGCGCTCAGGTACCAGTTCCATCTGCAACTTGTTGTCGCGGATCTGGTAAGTCACCTTGTCAAAGAACAGGTCAAGGATCTGTTCAGTCGTGTAATTTAATGCACGCAGAATGATGGTCGCAGGCAATTTACGGCGACGGTCAATACGTACAAACAGGTTGTCTTTCGGGTCAAACTCGAAATCTAACCATGAACCGCGGTAAGGGATGATACGTGCGTTATAAAGCACTTTACCCGATGAGTGGGTTTTACCCTTATCGCTGTCGAAGAATACGCCCGGACTACGGTGCAGCTGAGATACGATAACCCTCTCAGTACCGTTAATCACAAAGGTACCATTTTCGGTCATGAGCGGAATTTCGCCCATATAGACTTCTTGTTCCTTGATGTCTTTGACCGTACCTTCTGGTGCTTCGCGTTCGTAGATGACCAGGCGCAGTTTCACGCGCAGTGGCGCGGAGAACGTCACACCACGGATCTGGCATTCTTTAACGTCGAATACAGGCTCACCAAGACGGTAGCTAACGTATTGCAGCTCAGAGTTACCGCTGTAGCTCTTGATAGGGAATACAGAACGGAATGCAGCTTCCAGACCGTACTGGCCTTCCGGATCTTGCTCGATAAACTTCTGGAACGAGTCAAGCTGGATAGAAAGGAGATATGGAATGTCCAGAACTTGTGGACGTTTACCAAAATCCTTACGAATGCGTTTTTTCTCGGTATAGGAGTAAACCATAGGGTTCCTCAGCTCGCTGATCAGTGACCCAATCTTGTCTGCCCTGAGAAGGACAGTTCATGCAACACCGTTTATGTCGACCGGAAAGCAGAAACGCTTTCCGCAATATCTGTTTTCTACCACTCTTAAATCATTTCGTTGTGCGTTATCTGTAGATGAGCTACAGCAAGGGGCATCAATATATTAAGGCGTCTATAGAAAGAGATATTAGAGTAGTTCAGTGCTCAAACAGTGTGAAACACCACTGACACTCTATAGCGCAAAAAGGCTGGTGACTAAAAAGTCACCAGCCATCAGTCTGTTAGGACAGACTGCACTCCGGGAAGTTAAACTTACTTAACTTCAACAGAAGCACCAGCTTCTTCCAGAGATTTTTTCAGAGCTTCAGCGTCGTCTTTGCTGATGCCTTCTTTCAGAGCTGCTGGAGCAGACTCAACCAGGTCTTTAGCTTCTTTCAGACCCAGGCCAGTTGCGGTACGAACAGCTTTGATAACTGCAACTTTGTTCGCGCCAACAGCGGCCAGAACAACGTCGAACTCAGTTTTTTCTTCAACAGCTTCAGCAGCAGCAGCAGGACCTGCAACAGCAGCAGCAGCTGAAACGCCGAATTTTTCTTCCATAGCGGAGATCAGTTCAACGATTTCCATTACAGACAGAGCTGCAACGCCTTCAATGATTTGTTCTTTAGTGATTGACATTTCAAGTGTTCCTAGAATTCAGAAATAGTGTATACGTAAGCAAATGAACGAGATAAAAAAGGCTGATTAAGCAGCTTCTTTCTGATCGCGTACAGCAGCCAGAGTGCGAACCAGTTTGCCTGCAGAGGCTTCTTTCATGGTTGCCATCAGGCGTGCGATTGCTTCTTCGTAAGTAGGCAGAGTTGCCAAGCGGTCGATTTGAGCCGCAGGAATAAACTCACCTTCAAAGGCCGCAGCTTTAACCTCAAATTTTGCATTCGCTTTAGCGAAATCTTTGAACAGACGGGCAGCAGCGCCTGGGTGTTCAGCAGAGAATGCAATCAAGGTTGGACCGACAAACGTGTCTTTCAGGCACTCAAACTGAGTACCTTCTACGACGCGACGCATCAAGGTGTTGCGAACAACACGCATGTAAACGCCAGCTTCACGACCTGCTTTACGCAGTTCAGTCATTTTATCTACAGTTACGCCACGAGAATCCGCAACAACCGCAGACAGCGCGCCTTTGGCTACTTCGATGACTTCAGCAACAATCGCTTGTTTGTCTTGAAGATTTAATGCCATTAGCTTTTTGCTCCTGGATTTGGCCGGGGAAAATCCCCGGAACTCACATCACTTGTTATCGAGAATCGATATCAAGCGTTCAAACACGGTGAGCAGAGAATCCAGCAAAGACAAATCTTAATTCTTTATAAAAAAGACAAAGAAATATTTTCTTCAGGCTCTGTCACCGTCTACGCAGGAAGGATTAAGTCCCTTTCGGGACACCTGCGGTCTTGGACGGAGGTCTGGATAGGCCAGACTCCAACCGAAAAATCTTGGTTTCGCATTAACGAAACAACGGGCCATAGATTCTAGACAAATCTATCGCCCGCGTAAAGCGATAAACGTCAGCAGTTAATTAGTTAACTGTTGCGCTCAGGCCGCTTTGATCAACAGCAAGACCAGCGCCCATGGTAGTGGACAGGCTTACTTTCTTGATGAAAACGCCTTTAGCCTGAGAAGGCTTCGCTTTTTTCAGAGCGACCAACAGAGCTTCCAGGTTTTCTTTCAGCTTGTCGGATTCGAAATCAACCTTACCAATAGTGGTATGGATGATGCCGTTTTTGTCGTTACGGTAACGAACCTGACCAGCTTTAGCGTTCTTAACCGCTTCAGCAACGTTAGGAGTTACAGTACCAACTTTCGGGTTAGGCATCAGACCACGTGGGCCCAGTACCTGACCTAATTGGCCAACAACGCGCATTGCATCTGGAGATGCGATAACAACGTCGAAGTTCATTTCGCCTTTCTTGATCAGGTCAGCCAGATCTTCCATACCTACCAGTTCAGCGCCTGCAGCTTTAGCAGCTTCAGCGTTTGCACCTTGGGTGAAGACGGCAACGCGAACAGAACGACCGGTGCCGTGTGGCAGTACGGTTGCGCCGCGAACGTTTTGATCAGATTTACGAGCGTCGATGCCGAGGTTAACAGCAACGTCAACGCTTTCTACGAATTTAGCAGTGGCCAGCTCTTTGAGCAGAGCAACGGCTTCGGTGATGTCATACTGTTTAGTAGCATCAACTTTGTCACGGATCACGCGCATGCGCTTGGTCAGCTTAGCCATTTATTAATCCTCCACTACCAGGCCCATGGAACGAGCAGTACCTTCGATGGAGCGAGTCATCGCTTCAACGTCAGAACCAGTCATGTCCGCAGCTTTGGTTTCTGCGATTTCACGAACCTGAGCACTCGTTACTTTACCCACTTTGTCTTTGTTCGGCTTGCCGGAACCAGACTTGATACCAGCCGCTTTCTTCAGCAGTACTGCTGCAGGAGGGGTTTTGGTAACAAAGGTGAAAGAACGGTCAGAATAAACAGTAATAACAACAGGAATTGGCAGGCCTTTTTCCATGCTATCAGTCTTAGCATTGAACGCCTTACAGAATTCCATGATGTTCACGCCTTGCTGACCCAGAGCTGGACCAACTGGCGGACTTGGGTTTGCCATACCAGCTGCAACTTGCAGCTTAACGTAGGCTTGTACTTTCTTGGCCATGGTAAATATCCTCGTTTGGGTGATATCGCCTGTTTGAAGAGGCTCCCCGTTATTTGCAGAACTTGGTTCTTTACGTTTCACGTGCAGAGGCTGCACATAAAAACAAAAGGCGCGAAATTATAGTTCAATTTCGCGCCTTGTACAACATCTGTTCTAACGAATATTTAGAAAGCTGTTGTTAGCCTTTTTCAACCTGACCGAAGTCCAGTTCAACCGGTGTTGCACGGCCAAAGATGGATACAGACACTTTCAGGCGGCTTTTTTCGTAATCAACTTCTTCGACCACACCATTGAAGTCCGCAAACGGACCGTCGTTAACACGTACCAGTTCACCTGGTTCAAACAATGTTTTAGGACGCGGCTTATCACCCACTTGCTGCAGGCGATTCATGATCGCATCAACTTCTTTATCGCTGATTGGCGCAGGACGATCTGACGTTCCGCCAATGAAGCCCATTACACGAGGAACGCTGCGAACTAAGTGCCAGCTGGCGTCATTCATTACCATCTGTACCAGCACATAACCCGGGAAGAATTTACGTTCACTTTTACGGCGCTGGCCACCACGGATCTCAACCACTTCTTCGGTTGGAACCATGACTTCACCAAACAGTTCTTCCATGTCATGTAATTTGATGTGCTCACGAAGCGATTGCGCTACGCGGCCTTCAAAGCCAGAAAACGCCTGAACGACGTACCAACGTTTTTTAGGTGCTTCAGACATTTAGAACCTCAAGCCAGTAATGAAAGATACCAGGCGGACTAAAATACCATCCAGCCCCCACAGAATCAGAGACATAACGGCAGTTACCGCAGCAACGATCAGTGTGGTATGCAATGTTTCCTGGCGCGTTGGCCAAATGACTTTACGTACTTCAGTACGCGCTTCACGAGCAAACGCGACTGTCGCTTTGCCTTTAGTGGTCAGTAATGCCACTGCGCCTGCAATTGCGATAATAACAACTACGGCTAACGCGCGTAACGGCAGGCTGTATGCACGGTAATAATAGTTACCGACAATAGCTACAACCAACAAAACGGCAACAACCAGCCACTTTACCGCTTCCAGGCCGCGCCCGCTCCCTTGAGCCTCGGTATTCGCACTCATAAACCAACCCGTCACAATGATTCAGAACAAACAACTTTGCCTCGCATTGCGAGGCAAACCAAACCGATCGATGCTCTACTTGAGCGCAATTCGGTGTTTTACGCTATATCTCAGAGCCTATCTCACCAGTGATTATGACGTATAAATCGCTGATGAGATAGGTTCTAGCGCCACAGCGTAGAAAAAAGGGCATCGAATGATGCCCTTTTAGTGTGTATTGCGTCAACGAATAGTGACAAAAATTATCAGCGATTAAGCGATAACTTTAGCAACAACACCAGCACCTACAGTACGGCCGCCTTCACGGATTGCGAAACGCAGACCGTCATCCATCGCGATTGGGTGGATCAGGGTAACAACCATGTTC
>NZ_JAFMOW010000041.1 GCF_019049675.1 Rahnella bonaserana
ACAGATTGTCTGATAAATTGTTAAAGAGCAGTGAGTTACGCGCTTTCGCTTGCTAACTCGAGGTGGCGTATATTACGCTTTCCTCATTCAGTGTCAACCGTTTATTTTACCCGGTTGCCGCTGTTTTCAATCTTTCCGACCCGGTCACTTCGTGATGTTGTTCACGTTGTTCCCTGTCGATGGAGCGGCATTATAGGGATCCGAATTTTTTGCACAAGCCTTTTTTCCAATAAAAGGATCGACTGCGTATTTTTCAACCCTTTCGCGGAGATCTCGCTCGATCCGCTGGTTTTCGCGCCGATCTTATTGAGCTCAAATTGGTATTTCCTCAGACCCGAACTATATTGCCAAGGTCAAAACTCACTTATGGGGTGCTTCAGATGTCTCAGGCTTTACGTGCTTATCAGGGATTAACACCAACATTAGGAGAAAGAGTCATGGTTGATCCTTCCAGTGTGGTGATTGGTGATGTGGATCTGGCTGATGATGTCAGTATCTGGCCGCTGGTGGTGATACGTGGTGATGTGAATAATGTCGTGATCGGCTGCAGAACCAATGTGCAAGATGGAAGCGTGCTGCATGTCACTCACCAGTCGCGGCATAATCCTGAAGGCTACCCGCTTATTATTGGAGAGGACGTGACCGTCGGCCATAAGGCTATGTTGCATGGTTGTACTATAGGAAACCGGGTGCTGGTAGGGATGGGATCGATAGTGCTGGACGGTGCGATCGTTGAGGATGATGTGATGATTGGCGCCGGCAGTCTGGTTCCGCCAGGAAAAACACTCGAAAGCGGTTACCTCTATTTAGGCAGTCCCGTTAAGCAGATACGGGAGCTGACGTCAGAAGAACTTGCAGGACTGACATATTCTTCGAATAATTATGTGACCTGGAAAGATCTCTACCTTTCTCAGCAATAATGAAGAATAGCGTTGCCTGAACAGTAAAATACACACTGTTCAGGCATTGCAGGTTAAGCCAGCAAGTCTCTTTTTAGTTGTTCAAGCACAGGCTCAATCTCTGGCATAACGCCATGCCACAGATAGAAAGCATGGGCAGCCTGCCCCACCAGCATTCCCAACCCGTCGGCATAACCCGTTACCCCGTTATTTTTAGCCCAGGTGAGGAAAGGCGTTAAACCTGCCTGATAATACATATCGTAGACACGAGTCTGAGCTGTCAGCACTTTTTCCGGGATCGCAGGGATCTCACCTTTAATACCCGAAGCCGTGGCGTTAATGATCAGGTCGAAAGATTCTTCACCCAGATCAGTCAGTGCGATAGCCCGGATATCCCCTTTTTCTTCAAAGATATGGCTCAGGTGTTGTGCCCGTTCGAACGTCCGGTTGGTGACAACCACTGGGCAGCCATGAGAAAGCAAGGGAAGTATCACTCCTCTCGCAGCGCCACCGGCACCGATCAATAAAACCCGATCACCTTGCTTCAAAAGCGCCAGCCGCTCCAGGTCACTCAGCATACCAATGCCATCTGTGTTGTCGCCGAGCAAACGACCGTCTTCGAGCTTTTTCAGGGTATTCACAGCACCGGACATTGCAGCGCGGTCAGTCAGTTCGTCAGATTCTGCAAAAGCGCGCTCTTTGAAAGGCACGGTGATATTTGCCCCACAGGCTCCGCCCTCAAAAAAGGTTCGCAGCGTTTCTTCAAACTCTTCATGCGGAGCCAGCACGGTGCCATAGGTATGATTGATTCCGGTCTGGCTGGCAAACAATGCATGAATACGAGGGGATTTACTGTGGCCGATCGGATTTCCAAATACCGCGAAAGATGACATCACTCTCTTCCTTTAACCTTGACGGATCAGGGAACCGGTTAGGGCATCCCGGATTTCTGATGGATTTTCTCTTCCGCCGACATCGCCATCAATTACTGGGAAATTATCCCCAAACTGAAGCCGTACTTCTGCGGGTAACCGGCATGGCGGCTCACCATTGAGATTCGCACTGGTAGATACCAGCGGTTTGCCAAATTTTTGGCAAAGCTCTTTGACCAGCGGGTGATCGGTAACCCGTACAGCCAGCGACGTAAAACGTCCGGTTAACCACTCAGGCGTTGAGGGTTTTGCAGGCATGACCCAGGTTACCGGGCCCGGCCAGAATGACCAGATATGCGCAAGCTGTTGTTCAGTGAGCGATGAGTCATCTATATAAGGAAGAAGCTGCTGATAATTATCAGCAATCAGAATAAGACCTTTATCTTTTGGCCGCTTTTTTAGCGCCAGAAGCGCATCGACAGCCTGTTCACTGTCCGGATCACATCCGAGACCAAAGACGGCTTCAGTCGGGTAAGCAACAACTTGCTGTTCACGCAGCGCATCAAGTACGAGGGTAAATGAGTTTTCTAAGCTTTTATTCATCTTGTTCGTTATCTTTTATTTCGACGGCTTTACCGCACAATTTACTGGCACAAAATAACTTGATACCTTGCGCCGTTTTCTTTTCCATCAATAAAGGGTAATGGCAATGGACACATTCTCCCGCCACCGGCTTGTTATTGATGGCGAACTGGCAATCCGGGTAACGGTCGCAGGCATGAAATACTTTGCCGAATCGGGATTTTCGCTGCAACAAATGCCCCTTCCCACATTGCGGACAATCCAGGCTGGTTTCTTCTGGTTTATCAATAACCTCAATATGGTCGCATTCAGGATACTGACTACAGCCAATAAACATCCCATAACGCCCCTGACGCAGCACTAAGGTGGACTCACATTTAGGGCATGATTGCCCATCCAGCACTTTAACAATATGGCCATCAGCCTGAGATTTCAGAGGGCGTATGTACTGGCATTGTGGATAGGATGAACAACTCAGAAAGGGGCCGTGGCGACCACTACGGATCACCAGAGCGGCCCCGCATTCCGGACAGGATTCATTTTGCTTCTCAGCAAAAAGTGCTGCTTTTGTCATATCTTACTTTTTTACCTGTTATCTCTTAATGCAGATAACCTTCATTAACTTCAAACAACAGCTCTTCCATTTGCTGATATGCACTTTCATATCCGGGAATATTAAAGAGAACCATCAGCACGACCCACTTAAGATCCTCAAGATCGAATTCTTCAGTGTCCAGAGCCATAACACGATCGATAACCATCTCTCTGGTATCGAAGTTCAATACTTTGATCTGTTCCAGGAACAGTAAAAAACCACGACAGCTGCTATCTAACCGGCTTATTTCCTCGTCGGTATAAATACGTAATGCTGAAGGATCGGAGTCCAGCATATAAGATGGGGTTCCACCCTCTTGCATATCCGCAAGTTTTTCAAGCCAACTCAGCGCATTGTGAATATCGGCCCGGTGGAAACCAGCTTCGGTCAAGTCATCCGTTAACCTATCCTCGTCAACATTCATCTCCGCTTCGTTGTGAATGTAAGTTTCAAATAAGTACATTAGTACGTCGAACATGGCTTGCCCTCTTAATTCGGACATAGCCGCCGGATACAGCTGCGATCCATCCTGCTAACTCCAGCTCGAGTAGCTTACCTACCACTTCTGGCACAGGTTGGCCAGCACGTTCGGCGACGACGTCAACAGATGTCACCTCATATTCTACGTTAGCCAACACATCAGCAAATGGCAATTCAACTTCGCTATCTTGCGCACAAATAATCGTCTCTGACGCAACAGAACACTTGTTTGCAGGCTTTTTGAAAGATTCTGAAGCACGAATATCAGGAAACCAGGTCAGCCCGCTGCCAATATGCTCGGCAATGTCGTTAGGCTCCGTCACCAGATAAGCGCCCTGCTGAATAAGCCAGTGCGTGCCTTCTGATGTCACTCTGCCCAACGGCCCGGGAAGGGCGAAAACTTCTCTTCCCTGTTCCAGCGCGTAACGGGCAGTGATAAGGGAACCGCTGCGTAATGTTGCCTCGATGACCAGCACGCCAGCGCTTAATCCGCTAATTATCCTGTTACGGCGAGGAAAGTGTGCAGCCAGCGGCGGAGCTGTCACTAAATGCTCTGAAACCAGCGCCCCTCCGGCTTCAAGAATGTGCTGAGCTAACCTTGAATGCCGGGGCGGATAACGTTTTAGCAATCCGCTTCCCAGAACAGCGATCGTTTTCCCCTGCGCCTCAAGTGTTGCACGGTGACTAATTCCGTCGATCCCCATAGCCAGACCGCTCGTTACAGTAAAGCCGCTACTCACCAACCCGCTGGCAAAAACCTGCGCGTATTGTTCGCCGTAATGAGTAAATTCGCGACTCCCGACCATCGCGATTTGAGGCGAGGTCAATAAATCAGGGTCCCCCTCCACGAACAGGATCAATGGAGGAGAAGATATCTGAGCCAATAAAGCCGAATACAAAGTGCTGCCAAAATGAATCAAATGGCGATGATCGCTTTCCAGCCATCTCAGCGATTCTGCAACCCATTGCGCATTACAATGTCGAAAATTCGCAATTTGCTCTTCTGAAAGCCCGCAACCTGCTAATGCAGCGGGAGAATAAATTCCGCTGTTAAATAATGACTGGATAATCCCTTGGGCTAGCCCCGCGTCAAGGCGTTTAACTCTCGACAAACGTATCCACACTTCCTGTAATGTCATTATGCTTTCCTTGCTTAATGCCTTTCAGCGACTGATTCAATTGGCAGAGGATGCTGTCAATCGCGACGGGAAATGTCTAGAATAGAGTCTATATATCTTCAATCATTTGAATAAAGATCCAGAAAAATATGTCCGTATTACAGATATTACATTTCCCAGACGAGCGGCTTCGCATTACTGCAAAACCGGTCAAAGAAGTTAACGCCGAGATTCAGCAGATCGTGGATGATATGTTTGAAACCATGTATGCAGAAGAAGGCATCGGTTTGGCTGCGACTCAGGTAGACATTCATCAGCGCATTATCGTGATTGATGTCTCTGAAAATCGCGACGAACGTCTGGTTCTCATCAACCCTGAACTGCTGGAAAAAAGCGGCGAAACAGGGATTGAAGAAGGCTGCCTGTCGATCCCAGATCAACGTGCTCTCGTGCCACGTGCTGAGAAAGTCAAAGTGCGCGCGCTTGATCGCGACGGTAAAACCTTCGAGCTTGAAGCGGATGACTTGCTGGCAATTTGTATCCAGCATGAAATGGATCATCTGGTGGGTAAATTATTCGTGGATTATTTGTCCCCATTGAAACGTCAGCGTATCCGCCAGAAAATGGAAAAAATGGCCAAGCTGAACGCACGGGCTGACTAATATTCGTGTAACACAGGACACTGCTTTGCGAATCATATTTGCCGGTACTCCCGACTTTGCAGCGCGTCATCTTGACGCGCTGTTATCATCAGAACATCAGGTGGTTGGCGTTTTCACACAGCCTGACCGTCCGGCTGGACGCGGTAATAAACTGACCGCAAGCCCGGTCAAGATTCTGGCCCAGTCCCATGACATTCCGGTTTTTCAACCGAAGTCCCTGCGCCCTGAAGAAAACCAGTCTCTGGTTGCTGCGCTCGGGGCTGACATCATGGTGGTTGTGGCTTATGGTTTGATCCTGCCTAAAGCTGTGCTCGAGATGCCCAAGCTGGGCTGCATTAATGTCCATGGTTCTCTTCTGCCCCGCTGGCGTGGCGCCGCTCCCATTCAACGTTCATTGTGGGCCGGGGATGCTAAAACGGGCGTCACTATCATGCAGATGGATGTCGGCCTTGATACTGGCGATATGCTGCACAAAGTAGAATGTGACATCTTGCCGGAAGATACCAGTGCCTCGCTTTACAACAAGCTGGCTGAGTTGGGCCCGCAGGGTATGCTTGAAACCTTACAGCAACTAGCGAACGGCACAGCCAAACCTGAAGTTCAAAGCGAAGAGCACGTAACCTATGCTGAGAAACTCAGCAAGGAAGAAGCCCGCTTAGACTGGAATCTGTCTGCCAACCAACTTGAACGCTGTATTCGTGCATTTAACCCATGGCCAGTCAGCTTCTTCATGATTGATGATCAGCCGGTGAAAGTCTGGCAGGCAGAATATCTGGCAACGCAACACGCTGCCTTGCCGGGGACTATCATTTCTGCTGACAAAAAAGGGATCCAGGTCGCCACTTCTGACGGGATTCTGAATATCACCCAGCTACAACCTTCAGGCAAAAAGGCGATGTCCGCGCAGGATTTGCTTAACTCTCGTCGCGAATGGTTTACCGAAGGCACCCTTTTAGCCTGACCTTCACGACTACGCCCGATATCTCGTCGGGCCATATCTCTTTGATAATGCTGGCTTCGGTCAGCTTTTTTGACTATGAAAACAGCCTATAATCTCCGTAGTATTGCAGCTCAAGCCATCAGCCAGGTCTTGGACAAAGGTCTTTCTCTTTCGACCGTCCTGCCTGGTCTGCAAAAAAATGTCTCAGATAAAGATCGTGGGTTACTTCAGGAACTCTGCTTCGGTACCTTACGGGTTCTTCCTCAGCTGGAATGGTGTTTGCAGCAACTGATGGCAAAACAGCTCACCGGCAAGCAGAGAACGTTGCATTATTTACTGATGGTTGGCCTCTACCAGCTGATGCATACCCGTATTCCGGCACACGCCGTTCTTGCAGAAACAGTCGAAGGTGCCGTTGCCCTGAAACGCCCTCAGTTGAAAGGGCTTATCAACGGGGTTCTGCGTCAGTTCCAGCGTCAGCAGGAAGAATTGCTGCAACGCATGGCGAACAATGACAGTCGCTATCTTCATCCAAGCTGGTTGCTGAATCGCCTCAAAAAAGCGTATCCCGGTCAGTGGGAAAGTATTGTCGAAGCAAACAATCAAAGACCGCCTATGTGGCTGCGCGTGAACCGTATGCATCACACACGCGATGAGTATCTGCAGTTACTTAACGACGCACAGATTGAAGCCGTTGCGCATCCTGAATACCGTGATGCTTTGCGCTTGCTCACGCCTTGCCAGGTTAATCTCCTTCCGGGATTTGCAGAAGGTTGGGTCACTGTTCAGGATGCCTCAGCACAAGGTAGCGTTGCTCTGCTGGATCCACAGAATGCCGAGATGATCCTCGATTTGTGCTGTGCGCCGGGAGGTAAAACAACGCATATTCTGGAAGCCGCGCCAAAGGCTCACGTTCTTGCGGTTGATGTGGATGAGCAACGTTTGAAGCGTGTTCATGAAAACCTGCAGCGTTTGGGACTCAATGCCGAAGTCAAACAGGGTGATGGCCGCGAGCCGCAGGTTTGGGCGGGTGAACGTATATTTGACCGTATTTTGCTTGATGCGCCTTGTTCAGCAACGGGCGTAATCCGCCGACATCCCGATATTAAATGGTTGCGCAGAGACAGCGACATCGCTGAACTTGCGAGTCTTCAAAGAGAAATCCTCGAAGCTGTATGGCCAAGGCTAAAAAGTAAGGGTGTATTGGTCTATGCCACCTGTTCCGTATTGCCGGACGAAAACGCTCAACAAATAGCTGTTTTCCTTCAATCGCACCCGGAAGCTACACTGGTCGAAACGGGGACGATAGAAAATCCCGGACGCCAAAATCTTCCTCATGCTGAAGATGGCGACGGCTTCTATTACGCTAAACTTATTAAAAGTTAATCATTTCCTATCAGCAGCATTTACGCTGGCTGATAGCGTTGAGGCAAAGCAGAGAGTCATATGAAAATAATAATTCTCGGTGCCGGGCAGGTGGGCGGAACACTCGCCGAAAACCTGGTGGGTGAAAACAATGACATTACCGTTGTCGACACAAATACCGTCCGGTTACGCCAACTTCAGGATAAGTTTGACCTTCGGGTTGTTCAGGGGCATGGCTCGCACCCGCGTGTGTTGCGTGAGGCCGGCGCTGAAGACGCAGATATGCTGGTCGCCGTGACCAATTCTGATGAAACAAATATGATTGCCTGTCAGATAGCCTATTCGCTGTTTAACACGCCTAATCGTATAGCTCGCATTCGCTCAACGGAGTACATCCGCGAATCTGAAAAGCTGTTCTTGCCTGAAGCAGTTCCAATCGACCACCTGATCTCACCAGAGCAATTAGTCACAGACTATATCTACAAACTTATCGAGTATCCTGGTGCGCTTCAGGTCGTGAATTTTGCGGAGGGAAAGGTCAGTATCGCGGCGGTCAAAGCCTACTACGGCGGACCATTAGTCGGTAACGCGCTTTCTTCTATGCGTGAACATATGCCGCATATTGAAACGCGAGTGGCCGCAATATTCCGTCAGGACCGTCCGATCCGCCCTCAGGGATCAACCATCATTGAAGCCGGTGATGAAGTCTTCTTTGTGGCGGCATCGCAGCATATCCGCGCCGTCATGAGTGAACTCCAGAGACTGGAAAAACCTTATAAGCGGATTATGATCGTTGGCGGTGGCAATGTCGGCGCGGGTCTGGCGCAACGCCTTGAGAAAAATTACAGTGTGAAACTCATCGAACGCGATCAGCAACGCGCCGCCGAACTCGCCGAGCTTTTGCAAGATACAATCGTCTTCTATGGCGACGCTTCGGATCAGGAGCTTCTGGCCGAAGAGCATATTGAGCAGGTTGATGTTTTCATTGCAATTACCAACGATGATGAAGCTAACATCATGTCTGCCATGTTGGCTAAGCGAATGGGTGCCAAAAAGGCCATGGTTCTAATCCAACGCAGCGCTTATGTGGATTTGGTTCAGGGCAGCGTCATCGACATAGCAATTTCGCCTCAGCAGGCGACGATTTCTGCCTTACTCGGGCATGTCAGAAAAGCGGATATTGTCAGCGTTTCTTCGTTGCGCCGCGGTGTTGCTGAAGCCATCGAGGCCATCGCGCATGGCGATGAAACCACCTCAAAGGTAGTTGGCCGTACAGTCGAACAAATCAAACTCCCGCCAGGTACAACCATCGGCGCGATTGTGCGCGGGAATGATGTGATCATTGCTAACGGTACCAGCCGGATCCAACAAGGTGATCACGTTGTTATGTTCATTACTGACAAGAAATTTGTCAGGGACGTTGAGCGATTGTTCCAGCCGAGCCCGTTCTTCTTATAATTGGCGACGAGGCTTATAAGAATTTCCGCTAATTAGTATTCGGGTGAGAACTTTTGTAGCGAAGACTCTACAAATGGTCTTTACTTGTTTTGACACATTTGATGAATTTGCCAAGGAGTATTTTATGAGTTTTATGAAAGAGTTTCGTGAGTTTGCCATGCGTGGCAACGTGGTTGACCTTGCTGTGGGTGTTATCATCGGTGCAGCATTTGGCAAAATAGTGTCATCATTTGTCGCCGATATTATTATGCCTCCGCTGGGATTGCTGATTGGCGGAGTAGATTTTAAACAATTTGCTTTCGTTCTCAGAGATGCTCAGGGTGCGACACCAGCAGTAGTAATGCATTACGGCGTTTTTATTCAGAACGTTTTTGATTTCGTTATCGTTGCACTGGCAATATTCTGTGCGATCACGCTGATGAACAAGATGCGTCGTAAGCAGGAAGATGCTCCGGCAGCTCCACCAAAACCAACGGCAGAAGAAACATTACTGGCGGAAATTCGTGACTTGCTGAAAGAACAACAAACGCCAAAACTCTAGAAGTTAAAGTCTGTCAGTTAAACTCTGACTGATTAAGAAGGGCAGTGTTGAATATTCGACTGAACACTCAACACTGCCCTCCAGATAACTCCCCTTCCCATTCTTCTCTTTACGACGATAACTTCCTTTCCCTTTCTGATTCTTCTCAATCCGCTGTTTGAATAGCGGGTCATGGAGAAGTGCCTGCAACGCGTTATCCTGAATGATGCCTTTTTGGTGCTTATACTGGGTCATAAATCCTCGATATGTGAAATACAAATTGGACAAAATCCGCGCACATCATACTGCGAAAATTATTCGTCCGAAAGCAGTATATAAAACGATTACAGAATTCAGGCAACCTTACCTGCACCGTCTTCTAAAGCCTCTAAAATAGAACAGCTGGCGCTGGTATGCGCCGAACCGCAGCAGGCTGCACTCAGCCTTTGAAGTGACTCGCGCATCTGAGTTAATTCCTGCAGCTTAAATTCAACCTCGGCAAGTCGTTCGTCTACTATGGCTTTGGATTCCTGACACGTATGATGCAAAGGATCGATACGAATCGATAGCAGCTCTTTGATAGCCTCCAGTGTAAAGCCCGTGGATTTGGCATAACGGATAAAACGGAGCCGCTGCAAATCATTTTCATCATACTGACGATAACCCGAAGAATTACGGGTGCCAGCGCCCATCATTCCTTGCTTTTCATAGTAGCGAACAGTATCTGCAGTAACATTTGCCAACCCGGCGAGCTCACCAATTTTGTACATACTATTTCCCCCTGAATTTATCCTGCAGTGCGTCTTTATATTGCCCCCGCAAAAAATCTGTATTCATGCCAGCCTGCTGCAAACGCAGTTGAAGAACTCTGAGTCTTTTTTCAGAAACAGCAAACTGGGGGTCATCATTATCCAGCGTCCGCAGTAAATGATCCAACTCGACAGCTTCCCTTCTGTCCTGAAGCGCTGGTGGCAAATAGCCTGCATTTTTTAAAATGCGAAATGCGACTCTTAAGTCTTCTGGTACGGCGCTGTCATCATCAAGACTTATTGGCTGCCCGTTACCAGGCAAATTATCAAAGTCCCCTTTTTCCTGAGCATCTTTGATGTGCTTCTCTACCCACTGGTCAATCAGGAGCATGATTTAACCTTTGTAATAATGAAAGGATCATCATAGTTCATAGTTGCAGCTTAGCGCGAACGGGCAGGAAATTCAGGTTCATTTGTGTCGGGAATGGGTAAAGAGAGGGGCGAATTTTAGATGTAAAAAAACCGGGCATAAGCCCGGTTTTTTCATGCATCTACAGATTATTCAGCAGTTGCTACTTCTGCTTTTGACTCTGCACGATCAACGAGCTCGATGTATGCCATCGGCGCATTGTCGCCTGCACGGAAGCCACACTTAAGAATACGAGTGTAACCACCAGCACGGCTCGCGAAACGCGGGCCCAGTTCATTAAACAGTTTTGCCACGATCTCGTTATCACGAGTACGGGCGAATGCCAGACGACGATTTGCAACGTTGTCGGTCTTGGCAAGAGTAATCAGCGGCTCAACAACGCGACGCAGCTCTTTCGCTTTCGGCAGGGTCGTCTTGATGATCTCATGACGAACCAAAGAGCCGGCCATGTTACGGAACATAGCCTGTCGGTGGCTGCTGTTACGGTTCAGTTGACGACCACTCTTACGATGGCGCATGACCTTATCCTTCTCAGTAAAACCTTAACCTGTGATCCGGTTACTCGTCAGCAATACTTGCTGGTGGCCAGTTTTCCAGGCGCATGCCCAGAGACAAACCACGGGACGCAAGTACGTCTTTGATCTCAGTAAGAGATTTTTTACCCAGGTTAGGTGTTTTAAGTAACTCAACCTCGGTACGCTGTACCAGATCACCGATGTAGTGGATTGCTTCTGCCTTAAGGCAGTTAGCAGAGCGGACAGTCAATTCCAGATCGTCAACAGGGCGCAGCAGGATTGGATCGAATTCCGGCTTCTCTTCTTTGACTTCCGGTTGACGTACATCTCGTAAATCAACGAAAGCTTCAAGTTGTTCAGCAAGAATGGTTGCCGCACGACGGATCGCCTCTTCAGGATCGATCGTACCGTTGGTTTCCATTTCGATAACCAGCTTGTCCAAATCAGTACGCTGTTCTACACGCGCTGCTTCAACATTGTAGGCAATTCGCTCTACAGGGCTGTAGCATGCGTCTACTAACAGACGACCAATTGGGCGCTCATCTTCTTCCGAATGAATTCGGGCAGACGCCGGCACATAACCACGACCGCGCTGAACTTTGATACGCATGCTGATAGCAGCGTTTTCATCGGTCAGGTGGCAGATGACGTGTTGCGGCTTGACGATTTCGACATCACCATCATGGGTAATGTCGGCTGCAGTCACAGGGCCAATGCCAGACTTATTCAGGGTAAGAATAACTTCATCTTTACCTTGAACTCTCACCGCCAGCCCTTTCAGGTTGAGCAGGATCTCCAGGATATCTTCCTGTACGCCTTCTTTGGTGCTGTACTCATGCAGTACACCATCAATCTCAACCTCGGTCACCGCGCAACCCGGCATGGATGAAAGCAGAATACGGCGCAGTGCGTTGCCTAAAGTATGGCCAAAGCCACGTTCTAAAGGCTCAAGGGTCACCTTGGCGTGCGTCGAACTGACTTGCTCGATATCTACCAGGCGCGGTTTTAGAAACTCTGTCACAGAACCCTGCATTGTGTCCTCTCTTTGGTACTAAGCTTTACTTGGAGTAAAGCTCGACGATCAGGTGTTCGTTAATGTCGGAAGACAGATCAGTACGTTCAGGCATACGCTTGAACACACCTTCCATCTTAGCAGCATCAACTTCAAGCCAAGTCGGCTTTTCACGCTGTTCAGCCAACTCCAAAGCGGCCTTCACGCGAGATTGCTTTTTAGCTTTCTCACGGATGCTGACAACGTCATTCGGAGATACCTGATAAGAAGCGATGTTAACAACGCGACCGTTTACGATGATAGCTTTGTGGCTAACTAACTGGCGCGATTCCGCACGAGTAGCGCCGAAGCCCATACGATAAACTACGTTGTCCAAACGACCCTCAAGCAGTTGCAACAGGTTTTCACCGGTGTTGCCTTTCAGGCGTGCTGCTTCTTTGTAATAGTTACGGAACTGGCGCTCCAGAACACCGTAGGTACGGCGAACTTTTTGCTTTTCACGTAACTGCACACCATAGTCAGACAGACGCGGTTTACGCGCACCATGCTGACCAGGAGCTTGTTCAATTTTACACTTGGTATCGATCGCGCGAACACCAGATTTAAGGAATAAATCTGTGCCCTCACGACGGCTAAGCTTGAGCTTAGGACCCAAATATCTTGCCATTTTCTCTCTCCAACAAACCTAAAAGCAGCGTTATACGCGACGCTTTTTCGGCGGACGACAACCGTTATGAGGGATAGGAGTCACATCAGTAATATTAGTGATGCGGAAACCAGCCGCGTTTAATGCGCGGATAGTAGACTCACGACCAGGACCAGGTCCTTTAACCATAACTTCCAGATTCTTGATACCGTATTCTTTCACTGCGTCAGCGCAGCGCTCTGCTGCAACCTGAGCTGCGAACGGAGTGGATTTACGAGAACCACGGAAACCGGAACCACCAGCTGTTGCCCAACCCAAAGCATTACCCTGACGATCGGTAATGGTAACAATGGTGTTGTTGAAAGAAGCATGGATATGAGCCACGCCGTCAGAGACTTGTTTTCTTACACGTTTACGTGTACGAACAGGTGCCTTTGCCATTTATTCAATCACCCCGATTATTTCTTGATCGGTTTACGCGGACCCTTACGGGTACGTGCGTTAGTCTTGGTACGCTGACCGCGTACTGGAAGACCACGACGATGACGCAAACCACGATAAGTCCCAAGGTCCATAAGACGCTTGATGCTCAGGGTGACTTCACGACGCAGATCACCTTCAACAATGAACTTGGCAACTTCGTCACGCAGTTTTTCGATTTGCTCTTCAGACAGCTCACTGATCTTAACATTTTCAGCAATACCGGATGCAGCACAGATAGACTGTGAGCGGGTTTTACCGATGCCGTAGATCGAAGTTAATGCGATCACGGTATGTTTCTGATCAGGAATGTTAATGCCTGCTATACGGGCCACTATGCACTCCTACTATTTATATACGGCAACACCATTCTGAAAAGCCCGTTTTCAGGATACTCAAATAGTATTGCTGCTTACATACAAAAGATTGGCTGGCTAATCTAGCCAGCTCAACCCAACTTTGCAAGAAAAATATGCGAGATAATCAGCCTTGACGCTGTTTATGCTTCGGTTCTGCACTGCAGATTACGCGAACGACACCGTTACGCTTAACAATTTTGCAGTTACGACATAATTTCTTGACGGAAGCACGAACTTTCATTTTTACTCTCCGTAACTTCGCAAACTCACCAGATTAGCGGTTATAGCCTTTCAGGTTTGCTTTCTTCAATGCAGACTCGTACTGACTTGACATCATCAGAGTTTGCACTTGAGCCATAAAGTCCATGATAACGACGACTACGATTAGTAGAGAAGTACCACCAAAGTAGAATGGAACTTTCATCGCGTCACGCATGAACTCCGGGATAAGGCAGATGAAAGTAATATACATCGCACCAATTAAGGTTAAACGAGTCATTACTTTATCGATGTACTTCGCCGTTTGCTCTCCCGGACGAATTCCTGGTACAAATGCACCGGACTTCTTCAGGTTATCTGCTGTCTCACGCGGGTTGAACACCAACGCAGTATAAAAGAAACAGAAGAAGATGATTGCAGTCGCATAGAGTAACACATAAAGCGGTTGTCCAGGCTGCAAATACAGCGAAATCGTTGTCAGCCAGTTCCAACCAGTCCCGCCCCCAAACCATGATGCAATCGTGGCAGGGAACAGAATAATGCTGGAAGCGAAGATTGCCGGGATAACCCCTGCCATATTCACTTTCAACGGTAAGTGCGTGCTCTGTGCTGCATAGACACGACGACCTTGTTGGCGTTTAGCATAGTTAACGACGATACGACGTTGACCACGTTCAACAAACACCACAAAGAAAGTCACTGCAAACACTAAAACTGCAACCAACAGCAACAGGAGGAAGTGCAGGTCGCCTTGCCGAGCTTGTTCAATAGTATGTGCAATCGCCGGCGGGAGACCCGCTACGATACCGGCAAAAATTATGATTGAAATACCGTTACCGATACCTCGTTCAGTAATCTGCTCACCCAGCCACATCAGGAACATTGTCCCGGTCACTAAGCTTACAACTGCGGTAAAGTAGAACGCAAAGCCTGGATTTAACACCAGGCCCTGCATACCAGGCATGTTCGGCAGACCGGTAGCAATACCGATCGACTGAAACACTGCCAATACCAGCGTACCGTAACGGGTGTACTGACTAATCTTACGACGGCCAGCCTCCCCTTCTTTCTTAATTTCTGCTAACGCTGGATGAACCACCGTTAAAAGCTGGATAATAATCGATGCCGAAATGTACGGCATGATCCCCAGAGCAAAGATTGAAGCACGGCTAAGGGCACCACCAGAGAACATGTTAAACATTTCAATGATGGTACCTCTTTGCTGCTCGAGCAATTTGGCAAGTACAGTGGCATCAATACCAGGGATCGGAATAAAAGAGCCGATACGGAAAACAATCAGCGCACCGATAACAAACAAAAGTCTGCGCTTCAGTTCGCCTAGTCCACCCTTGGCACTTTGAAAATCTAATCCCGGTTGCTTAGCCATCTGCTACTTATTCCTCAATTTTACCGCCAGCAGCTTCGATAGCAACACGAGCGCCTTTGGTGACACGCAAACCACGCAGAGTTACCGCACGACCAACTTCGCCAGAAAGGATTACTTTCGCGAACTCGATCTGGATACCAACTACGTTAGCGGCTTTCAGCGCGTTCAGGTCGATCACGTCGCCTTCCACCAGAGCCAGTTCAGACAGACGAACTTCTGCCGTGATCATAGCTTTGCGGGAGGTGAAGCCGAATTTCGGCAAACGACGATATAAAGGCATCTGACCACCTTCAAAACCACGACGTACGCCACCGCCAGAACGTGAGTTCTGACCTTTGTGACCACGACCGCCGGTTTTACCCAGGCCAGAACCAATACCACGACCTACACGCCTTGGCGCTTGTTTGGCACCATCAGCCGGAGACAGAGTATTTAAACGCATCTCTTACTCCTCAACCTTAACCATGTAGGAAACCAGGTTGATCATACCGCGTACAGCAGGAGTATCCTCGCGCTCAACGGTGTGACCAATACGACGCAGACCCAGGCCCAGCAGAGTAGCTTTATGCTTCGGCAGACGGCCAATGGAACTGCGAGTTTGTGTAACTTTAATAGTCTTTGCCATGGTTAATTACCCCAGAATTTCTTCAACGGATTTACCACGCTTGGCAGCGACCATTTGTGGGGATTTCATATTTGCCAAAGCATCGATAGTTGCACGAACCACGTTGATCGGGTTGGTGGAACCATAAGCTTTAGCCAATACGTTATGAACCCCTGCAACTTCCAGGACGGCGCGCATTGCACCACCGGCGATAATACCGGTACCTTCGGAAGCCGGCTGCATGAACACACGGGAACCCGTATGAGCACCTTTAACAGGATGCTGCAGGGTGCCGCTGTTCAGCGCGACATTCATCATGTTGCGACGGGCTTTTTCCATCGCTTTCTGGATCGCTGCCGGAACTTCGCGTGCTTTGCCGTAGCCAAAACCAACGCGACCGTTACCATCACCAACTACTGTCAGTGCGGTAAAGCTGAAGATACGGCCACCTTTTACGGTTTTAGATACGCGGTTTACCGCGATCAGCTTTTCCTGCAGTTCGCCAGCTTGTTTTTCGATGTGAGCCATCTTAAACCTCTTCCTTAGAACTGAAGGCCAGCTTCACGGGCAGCATCTGCCAGTGCCTGGACTCGACCATGATATTGGAAACCGGAACGGTCAAAGGATACTTTCGTGATCCCTTTTTCCAATGCGCGTTCTGCGATAGCTTTACCTACAGCAGTGGCAGCATCTTTGTTGCCGGTATACTTCAGTTGCTCAGTGATAGTTTTTTCTACAGTAGATGCAGCAACTATTACTTCAGAACCGTTTGGTGCGATGACCTGTGCGTAAATATGACGCGGGGTACGATGTACCACCAGACGAGTCGCACCCAATTCTTTGAGCTTGCGGCGTGCGCGGGTCGCACGACGGATACGAGCAGATTTCTTATCCATAGTGTTACCTTACTTCTTCTTAGCCTCTTTGGTACGCACGACTTCGTCGGCGTAACGGACACCCTTGCCTTTATAAGGCTCAGGACGACGGTAGGCACGTAAATCCGCAGCAACCTGACCGATAACCTGTTTATCAGCGCCTTTCAGCACGATTTCAGTTTGGGTCGGACATTCTGCAGTGATGCCTTCCGGCAGTTGATGATCGACCGGGTGAGAGAAGCCTAAAGCTAAATTCACCACGTTGCCTTTAACAGCAGCACGATAACCAACACCTACCAGTTGAAGCTTTTTAGTGAAGCCGTCGGTAACACCTACAACCATAGAGTTCAACAGTGCACGAGTGGTACCCGCTTGGGCCCAACCGTCTACAGCGCCTTCGCGTGGAGCGAAAGTCAGTGTATTTTCTTCCTGCTTAACTACAACAGCGTCATGGATAGTACGTGACAGCTCGCCGTTTTTACCCTTAATCGAAATAACCTGACCGTTGAGTTTTACCTCTACGCCGGCAGGAATGACGACGGGTGCTTTTGCAACACGAGACATTCTTTCCTCCCAATTAAGCTACGTAGCAGATAATCTCGCCACCAAGACCAGCCTGGCGAGCTGCACGATCGGTCATAACACCTTTAGAGGTAGAAATAACAGCGATACCCATACCGGCCATAACTTTTGGCAGCTCATCTTTTTTCTTATAGATGCGCAGACCTGGACGGCTGATACGTTGAATGCTTTCTACCACTGCCTTGCCCTGGAAGTACTTCAGTACTAATTCCAGTTCAGGTTTGGCGTCGCCTTCGATTTTAAATTCTTCAATATAGCCTTCTTCCTTCAGCACGTTGGCAATAGCCACTTTCAGCTTGGAGGAAGGCATGGTGACCGCAACTTTGTTCGCGGCTTGACCGTTACGGATACGGGTCAGCATATCCGCGATCGGATCTTGCATGCTCATCTGTCTTTACTCCCGTGATTCAATTGGTGACAATTACCAGCTAGCCTTCTTAAGACCCGGAATTTCACCGCGCATAGCGGCTTCACGGACCTTAATACGGCTCAACCCGAACTTCCGCAGGAAAGCATGCGGACGACCAGTTTGACGGCAGCGGTTACGCTGACGAGACGGGCTGGAATCACGCGGCAGAGACTGCAGCTTAAGAACAGCATCCCAACGATCTTCGTCGGATGAGTTCACACCAGAGATAATAGCTTTCAATTCCTCGCGTTTAGCGCGGTATTTATCAGCCAGTTTTACGCGAACGACTTCGCGTGCTTTCATGGATTGCTTAGCCATTAGTAACCCTGCCTTACTTGCGGAACGGGAAGTTAAAGGCTGTCAGCAATGCACGGCCTTCATCATCGGATTTCGCAGTAGTGGTGATAGTAATATCTAAACCACGAACGCGATCGACTTTATCATAATCGATTTCCGGGAAGATGATCTGTTCACGCACGCCCATGCTGTAGTTACCACGACCATCGAAAGACTTAGCAGACAAGCCGCGGAAGTCACGAATACGTGGTACAGCAATGGAGACCAGACGCTCAAAGAACTCCCACATGCGTTCGCCGCGGAGGGTTACTTTACAGCCGATCGGATAGCCCTGACGGATTTTGAAGCCTGCAACTGATTTGCGTGCTTTGGTGATCAGCGGTTTTTGACCGGAGATTGCTGCCAGGTCAGCTGCTGCGTTATCCAGCAGTTTCTTGTCAGCGATCGCTTCACCAACACCCATGTTCAGGGTGATCTTCTCGACCCGAGGGACTTGCATGACAGAATTGTAACCAAACTCAGCCATGAGTTTTTTTACGACATCGTCTTTGTAGTAATCATGCAGTTTCGCCATCGTACTACTCCAAATTACTTGATAGTTACGCTGTTAGATTTGAAGAAACGGACTTTTTTGCCGTCTTCGAATCTAAAGCCTACACGGTCCGCCTTGCCAGTAGCCGTGTTGAAGAGAGCAACGTTAGAAACCGGAATTGCAGCTTCTTTTTCAACGATGCCACCTGGTTGGTTCAGGGCCGGTACAGGCTTCTGATGTTTTTTAACCAGGTTGATACCTTCAACAATGACCTTGCCAGAAGACAGGACATTTTTTACTTTACCGCGCTTACCTTTATCTTTACCGGTAAGCAGGATAACTTCGTCATCGCGACGGATTTTCGCTGCCATGGTTCGCTCCTTAGAGTACTTCTGGTGCCAGAGAGATAATTTTCATGAACTTCTCATTACGCAGTTCACGAGTTACCGGCCCAAAAATACGCGTGCCGATTGGCTGCTCGCTGTTATTATTTAAAATAACGCATGCATTACCATCGAAGCGAATGACAGAACCGTCCGGGCGACGAACACCCTTCTTGGTGCGCACCACTACCGCCTTCAGCACATCGCCTTTCTTCACCTTACCGCGAGGAATTGCTTCCTTGATGGTAATTTTGATGATGTCGCCGACGCCTGCGTAGCGACGGTGCGAGCCACCTAGAACCTTGATACACATTACGCGACGTGCACCGGAGTTGTCGGCCACGGTCAGCATAGTCTGTTCTTGGATCATGTTAGTGCTCCGCTAATGTCAACTACAACTTTAGGACCCAGGATAGGTCGTTAAGAAATCCCCACAATATGAGGGCGCGGCATTATAACACCGGTTCCCGATTATGGGTAGAAAAAATAAACGGCCCACGTACATGAGCCGTTTATCTATTTTTGAGAGGCGCTACTGTATTACAGAATCGCTTTCTCTACAACGCGAACCAAGGTCCAAGACTTAGTCTTAGACAGTGGACGGCATTCGCTGATTTCCACAACGTCGCCGATACCACATTCATTGTTCTCGTCATGTACGTGCAATTTGGTCGTACGTTTGATGAATTTACCGTAAATCGGGTGTTTCACCACACGTTCAATCGCAACAACAATGGATTTTTCCATCTTGTCACTGATTACACGACCCTGCAGAGTACGGATCTTGTCAGTCATTACGCACCCGCCTTTTCAGTCAGTAAAGTTTTCACACGTGCAACATCACGACGCACTTGCTTCAACAGGTGTGTTTGCTGCAACTGACCGCTTGCCGTTTGCATGCGCAGGTTAAACTGCTCACGCAAAAGGTTCAGCAACTCAGTGTTCAGCTCTTCCACGCTTTTTTCGCGCAGCTCTTGTGCTTTCATTACATCACCGTCTTAGTTACAAAGGTGGTTTTGATAGGCAGTTTGGCTGCTGCCAGCTGGAAGGCTTCACGAGCCAGCTCTTCAGGCACACCGTCCATTTCGTACAGGACTTTACCAGGCTGGATCAAAGCAACCCAATACTCTACGTTGCCTTTACCTTTACCCATACGAACTTCGAGCGGTTTCTCGGTGATCGGTTTGTCCGGGAATACTCGGATCCAGATCTTACCTTGACGCTTAACTGCACGGGTCATCGCACGACGTGCTGCTTCAATTTGACGAGCAGTCAGACGACCACGGCCAACAGCTTTCAGACCGTAAGTGCCGAAGCTCACATCCGTACCTTGCGCAAGACCACGGTTGCGGCCCTTGTGCACCTTACGGAATTTTGTACGCTTTGGTTGTAACATCAGCGACTCTCCTTACTTGCGGCCTTTACGCTGCTGCTTTTTAGGTTGAGCAGCCGGTTCCGGTTGTTCAACTGCAGCCATACCACCCAGGATCTCACCTTTGAAGATCCATACCTTAACGCCGATTACACCGTAAGTGGTGTGCGCTTCAGATGTGTTGTAATCGATATCCGCACGCAGAGTGTGCAACGGAACACGACCTTCACGGTACCATTCGGTACGCGCGATTTCAGCACCGCCAAGACGGCCGCTTACTTCAACTTTGATACCTTTAGCGCCAAGACGCATTGCGTTCTGTACAGCACGCTTCATAGCACGACGGAACATAACACGACGTTCCAGCTGTGAAGTGATGCTGTCAGCAACCAATTTTGCGTCCAGTTCCGGTTTACGGACTTCGGCGATGTTAATCTGCGCAGGAACGCCAGCGATATCCGCTACGACCTTACGCAGTTTTTCGACATCTTCGCCTTTCTTGCCGATAACGATGCCAGGACGAGCAGTGTGAATAGTCACACGGATGCTCTTCGCTGGACGCTCGATAACGATGCGAGAAACGGAAGCTTTCGCCAATTCCTTAGTCAGGAACTGACGAACTTTAAAGTCGCCGTCCAGGTTGTCAGCGAAATCTTTGGTATTTGCATACCAGGTAGAATTCCAAGGTTTGACAATACCCAGTCGAATACCATTAGGATGTACTTTCTGACCCATTGCTAGTCTCCAGAGTCTCAGCGATCGGACACAACCACAGTAATGTGGCTGGTGCGCTTCAGAATGCGATCTGCACGACCTTTAGCACGCGGCATAATGCGCTTCATGCTTGGGCCTTCGTCTACGAAAATCTTCGTGACTTTCAGATCATCGATGTCAGCGCCATCGTTGTGTTCTGCGTTAGCAATGGCAGACTCCAGCACCTTCTTAACCAGACCAGCAGCTTTCTTGTTGGTGTAGGCCAGAGTTTCCAGAGCTTGCGACACTTTCTTACCGCGAATCAGGTCAGCAACAAGGCGAACCTTCTGAGCAGAAGAACGAGCGTGGCGATGTTTAGCGATAGTTTCCATCTCTTCCTCCTACCTTAGCGCTTTTTAGCTTTTTTATCAGCCGCATGGCCGCGATAAGTACGAGTCGGCGCGAATTCACCCAGTTTGTGACCGACCATTTCGTCGGAAACAAATACTGGTACGTGCTGACGACCATTATGGACAGCGATGGTCAAACCGATCATGTTAGGAAAGATCGTTGAACGACGGGACCAAGTGCGCAAAGGCTTCTTGTCACCGCTTTCCACCGCTTTCTCTACCTTCTTCAGCAAGTGCAGGTCAATAAAAGGACCTTTCTTGAGAGAACGTGGCATGGCTTATCCTCTAATTATTTTTTGCTACGGCGACGTACAATGAATTTATCAGTACGCTTGTTGCTACGGGTCTTCTTACCTTTGGTTTGAACGCCCCACGGAGTTACCGGGTGCTTACCAAAGTTACGACCTTCACCACCACCGTGTGGGTGATCGACTGGGTTCATCGCAGTACCGCGAACGGTAGGACGAATACCACGCCAACGAGCAGCACCTGCTTTACCCAGAACGCGAAGCATGTGTTCAGAGTTACCGACTTCACCTAAGGTGGCGCGGCAATCGATCTGAACTTTACGCATTTCGCCAGAGCGCAGACGCAGAGTCACGTAGGAACCGTCACGAGCAACGATCTGAACGTAGGCACCAGCTGAGCGAGCCATCTGGCCGCCTTTACCTGGTTTCATTTCTACGTTGTGAACCGTTGAACCTACTGGGATGTTGCGCATAGGCAGGGTGTTACCTGTCTTGATTGCAGCATCAACACCAGATTGGATCTGGTCACCCACTTTCAGGCCTTTCGGCGCCAGGATGTAACGGCGTTCGCCGTCTTTGTACAGAACCAGCGCGATGTTCGCGGAACGGTTCGGATCGTACTCCAGACGCTCAACCACTGCAGCGATACCATCTTTGTTGCGTTTGAAGTCAACCAGACGATAATGCTGTTTGTGGCCACCACCGATATGACGGGTGGTGATACGGCCATTGTTGTTACGGCCACCGCTTTTGCTCAGTTTTTCAAGCAGCGGAGCATAAGGTTTACCCTTGTGCAGCTCAGGGTTAACCACTTTAACAACGTGGCGACGACCCGGAGATGTAGGTTTACATTTAACAATTGCCATTGTTCATACTCCTCCGACTTACTCAGCGCCGCTGATGAAGTCCAGATTCTGGCCTTCTTTCAGGGTTACGTAAGCTTTTTTCCAGTCGCTACGACGACCAACACGCTGACCGTGACGTTTAACTTTGCCTTTAACCAGCAAGGTGTTCACATCTTCGACTTCGACTTCAAACAGTTTCGAAACCGCAGCTTTGATTTCCGCTTTAGTCGCGTCTTTGGCAACTTTGAGAACGATGGTGTTGTTCTTTTCCATCGCAGTAGACGCTTTTTCAGAAACGTGCGGCGCGCGCAGCACTTTCAGCAGACGTTCTTCACGAATCATGCCAGCATCTCCTCAACTTGCTTCACAGCGTCAGCAGTCATAACTACTTTGTCGAAGGCGATCAGGCTTACTGGATCGATACCTGCTACATCGCGAACGTCAACCTTGTACAGGTTACGTGCGGCCAGGAACAGATTCTCGTCGACTTCGCCAGTTACAATCAGCACGTCTTCCAGAGCCATGTCTTTCAGTTTCTGTGCCAGCAGCTTAGTTTTAGGCGCTTCTACAGAGAACGTCTCGACAACGATCAAACGATCTTGACGTACCAGTTCGGACAGGATGCTTTTCAGCGCGCCGCGGTACATCTTTTTATTTACTTTTTGACTGTGGTCCTGTGGCTTTGCAGCGAAGGTTACACCACCGGAACGCCAGATCGGGCTCTTTACAGAACCTGAACGCGCACGGCCAGTACCTTTCTGACGCCAAGGTTTTTTACCGGAACCGGTTACTTCAGCACGGGTCTTCTGAGCGCGAGTACCTTGACGGGCACCTGCTGCATAAGCAACAACGACCTGGTGTACCAGCGCTTCATTGAAATCACGCCCGAAGGTAGTTTCGGAAACAGTCAGCGCGCTCTGCGCGTCTTTCACTACTAATTCCATTCCTATCTCCTCGACGTTAAGCCTTAACAGCAGGTTTAACGATCAGGTTGCCACCGGTTGCACCCGGAACAGCACCCTTGACCAGCAGCAGGTTGCGCTCAGCGTCAACACGTACTACGTCCAGGCTTTGAACGGTTACACGCTCGTTACCCAGTTGGCCTGCCATTTTCTTGCCTTTAAACACTTTGCCCGGAGTCTGGTTCTGACCGATAGAACCCGGAACACGGTGTGACAAGGAGTTACCGTGGGTAGCGTCTTGGGTACGGAAATTCCAGCGCTTAACTGTGCCAGCAAAACCTTTACCTTTAGAAGTACCGGTAACATCAACTTTCTTAACGTCTGCGAAAATTTCAACGCTAATGTTCTGACCTGCAGTGAACTCTTCACCTTCTGCAAGGCGGAATTCCCACAGACCGCGGCCAGCTTCTACACCAGCTTTAGCGAAGTGGCCCGCTTCTGGTTTGGTTACACGGTTAGCTTTTTTGCTACCAGTAGTAACCTGCACAGCGCGGTAACCGTCGTTGTCCAGGTCTTTGACCTGAGTAACGCGGTTTGCTTCAATTTCGATAACGGTTACAGGGATAGAAACGCCATCTTCTGTGAAGATACGTGTCATACCCACTTTCTTACCGACTAAACCAATCATTGTTTCAACCTCTCAATCGCTCAATGACCCTGATTAACCCAGGCTGATCTGCACGTCTACACCAGCAGCCAGATCCAGACGCATCAGAGCATCAACGGTTTTCTCGGTTGGCTCAACGATGTCAACCAGACGCTTGTGAGTGCGAATCTCATACTGATCGCGCGCATCTTTATTGACGTGCGGAGAAATCAGAATGGTAAAGCGCTCTTTGCGGGTCGGCAGCGGGATTGGACCACGAACTTGCGCACCAGTGCGCTTCGCAGTCTCAACGATTTCCGCAGTTGATTGATCGATCAGACGATGATCAAACGCTTTCAGGCGGATACGGATTCTTTGGTTCTGCATGAGACCAGAGCTCCAATTATTTTAAACGTAAATGATTACTCCTCAAACCCATTTCGATTGATGGGAGAGTGTAATCGTTCTTCACATAACCCCCATATCGGGAGTATTGTTGACCGGCAAGTAAACTTATCGGCCCACTGACTCATATTGAATCAGACTTACCAAGATTAGGTAAGCCCGCGCATTATACTTAAACACCAGCAAGAAGCAATCTGAACCACAAAGAAAATGCTTTTATTTTGCGCTTTTCTCTTCTTGTTGCTGCTCCACCATCGCCTTTTTCAGCCACTCCTGTAATGGGATATCTGGGCTCTTCTTTTCTAACGCCATGATTTGATTGTCATCACTTTCATCAACAGGGGCGTCTTCCAGGGCCTCATCTTCAGTAGCTGAATAGTCCGCCGCATCCGTGGCTTCTGCTAATAGCTCATCCGCCGGCGTTGAATTCTCATCTACAGAGGCCGTTTGGTTAACGGCAGGCAGCGTTCTGTTCTTATAGATGTAATGCAAAGGGGATGGCTTATAAGGAAGGTGAGACTCTTCGCTGACGGCAATCCGATGACTCTGCCAGTTAAGGTAGGCCAGATGGAGATAAGCCCCGCCCAGCC
>NZ_JAFMOW010000040.1 GCF_019049675.1 Rahnella bonaserana
GAGCCAAATAATAATAATCTTATATGTTAATTATATATCAGCCGGCGGGATTTTATTTTTCTCCAGATATCTGCGTTTTCTCGCAGAATTCATACCAATTAATGTAAACAACAACCAGCATGACTGTGAAATACAGGATGCAAGGTTAAAATCATGGCTTAACGAATACAGGCCAAACACACCGCCGATTATATTAAGATAGGCGTAACTGTTAGCATCAACCGCTAGTCTGCGCATCTGAACCAGCGCATAAGCCAGAAGGTAGCAAAACACGCCAATTAAGCCGACAACCGTATGCATTTCCACCGGCCACTTCCCTTTCCAGACAATGATAGCTCAGAAAAATAAAGCTTTTCAGGGTGTTCTGCCGCGCATTTTTCGCATACCCTCATGATAAATTCTCATGCAAGTTCAACAGGGGGTTTTGATATAAATCATCAAGGCAATCCATTGCGCCAATTAGACACACCCGGGGTATTTCGCCTGCACCTATAAAATTCCAGCACGTACTATGGAGATAATTAATGAAAGATAATAATTCCCCTTTGACGAAATTAATGCAGGATGCACAACTTAGCCGTCGCGGTTTTATTACCAGCGCTTCCGCTGTGGGTATTACCAGTGCCTTAGGTTTTTCACCGTTCTCTGCTTTTGCAGCTGAACCTAAAAAAGGCGGCGTATTAAAACTGGGTATGTCAGGTGGAAATACCAGCGACACACTCGACCCGACGTTATTCAGCGACTGGGTGCCCTTAAATCAGGCGTATATGCTGATGAACGGTCTGGTGGAAATTGATGAAAATAACAAAGCCACGCCGGAGCTGTTCTCCGCATGGGAAGCCAAACCCGGTGCCGCCGAATGGGTATTTACTGTTCGCGAGGGCGTGACTTTCCATAACGGCAAGAAGCTCGACGCCGATGACATCCTTTACTCCATCAACCTGCATCGCGGCGACAAATCCAAAAGCGCCATTAAAACCCAGCTGGCGCCCATCAGCAGCCTGACCAAACAGGGCGATAACCAGATCCTCATTACCCTCGACAGCGGTAACGCCGACCTGCCGTATTTGCTGGCGGATTACCATCTGGTGGTGGTACCAAACGGCTTCACTGACTGGTCTCATCCGGTTGGCACCGGTGGCTTTATCTTTGATCAGTACGAACCCGGTGTGCGTTCGCTGTTCAAACGTAACCCGAACTACTGGAAACCGGATCGCGCCTTTGTCGATGCCGTGGAAGTGCTGGTGATCAACGACCCGACCGCACGCACCAACGCCCTGATTTCCGGTCAGGTTCACGCGATTAACCGCGTCGATTTCAAAACTGTCGATTTTCTCAAACGCAGTCCGGCGCTCAACATTGTGCGTTCTTCCGGCGGCCAGCACTTTACTTTCCTGATGGATTGCAGCGTCGCGCCGTATAACAACAACGACGTGCGCATGGCGATTAAACACGGTATCGACCGTCAGAAAATTCTCGACACCGTACTGCGCGGCTACGGCTCTTTGGGCAATGACCACCCTATTCCGAAAACTGACCGTTTCTTCAAACATAGTCTGGAACAGCGCGTTTACGATCCGGATAAATCACAGTTCTATCTGAAAAAAGCCGGTCTGACCAATCTCAAAATCGAGCTGTCTTCCTCTGACGCTGCCTTTGCCGGTGCGCTCGACGCCGCCGCCCTGTTCCAGGGACAGGCGCAAAAAGGCGGCATTCAGGTCAACATCAAACGCCAGCCTGCCGACAGCTACTGGGACGATGTGTGGATGAAAGCGCCGTTCAGCATGGGTTACTGGGGCGGACGTCCGACGGCCGACCAGATGTTCTCCACCGCCTATCAGTCCACCGCCAAATGGAACGACACGCACTGGAAAGATCAGAAGTTTGATGCCCTGCTGTTACAGGCCCGTTCGCTGCTCGATGAAGGGAAACGTGCGGAAATCTACGGCGAGCTGCAAAGTATTGTGCGCGATAACGGCGGTGCGATGATCCCGCTGTTCGGCGATTATCTTGATGCAGCGAGCAAAAAAGTCGGCGGTATCAAGCCACATCCGATGTTCAACTTTATGGGTGGTCGTCTGGCTGAGCGCGTCTGGCTGGAGGCATGATGAAAAAACGGATTTTACAGCGGGTCCTGTTGGGGGTTATCACGCTGTGGCTGGTGTCTGTGCTGATTTTTATCGGCACGGAAATGCTGCCCGGTGATGTTGCGACCGCCATTTTAGGCCAGAGCGCTACACCTGAAACCGTTGCCGCGTTGCGTCTGCAACTCGGGCTGGATGAACCGTCGGTGCTGCGCTATCTGCACTGGCTGGCGGGCATTATGCACGGTGACTTAGGGCATTCACTGGCGAACGGTCGCGCCATCAGTGACGAACTGCTGCCACGTCTGGCTAACACGTTGTTCCTCGCCGGATACGCGGCAGTGATCGCCATTCCGCTGGCAGTAGGTCTGGGTATCGCGTCGGCTATCTGGCGCGGTTCCGTGTTTGACCGGCTGGCCAATACGTTGACGCTTATCAGCATATCGGTGCCGGAGTTTTTCGTCGGCTACATTCTGGTGATCGCCTTCGCCATTCGTCTTACCTGGTTCCCGAGTCTGGCGATGGTCGACAGCAGCTCGTCGTTTATTGACCGCCTTTATGTCTGCACACTGCCGATGCTTACCCTGACGCTGGTGGTGCTGGCGCACATGTTGCGCATGACGCGCGCATCGGTGACGGCAGTGATGTCCAGTCCGTACATTGAAAGCGCAGTGCTCAAAGGTATTCCGCGCTGGCGTATCGTGGTCGCTCACGCCCTGCCGAACGCCCTTGCGCCCATCATCAACGTGGTGGCGTTTAACCTGGCGTATCTGGTGGTCGGCGTGATCCTGGTGGAAGTGGTGTTCGTCTATCCGGGCATCGGGCAATACATGGTGGATGCAGTAACCAAGCGCGACCTGCCTGTCGTTCAGGCCTGCGGTTTGTTGTTTGGCGGCACCTATATTTTCCTCAATACCACCGCCGATTTACTGGCGATCTGGTGCAATCCACGCCTGCGCCATGCGCGCTAAAAGAGGGAACTCATGAACCGATATTTCATTAACATCCCGCTGTCGGCCTGGATTGGCATTGCGATTATTGCGGTGAACCTGCTGGCGGCAATTTTTGCACCGTGGCTGGCTCCGCACAGCGAAACCGAACAGGTCGGCGACATCTGGCTGCTGCCATCCGCTGCCACGCCGTTTGGTACCGACAGTCTCGGGCGCGACATGCTTTCCCGCATCCTGTTTGGCGCACGCACGACCATTGCCATCGCGCTCACCATCACCTTCAGCTCTTTTATTATCGGCATCGTCACCGGCTTTACGGCGGCGATTTACGGCAAATGGGTTGATGTGGTGCTCTCGCGCATCGTTGATACCGTCATGTCGATTCCGGTACTGATTTTCGCGCTGATCGTGTTGTCCGTGATGGGCACCTCTATTCCGGTCCTGGTGCTGACCATCGCCCTGCTCGATGCCACCCGCGTATTCCGTCTCGCGCGGCTGGTGGCGCAGGCGATTGTTTGTCAGGAATACGTTGAAGCCGCACGTCTGCGGGGTGAAGGGTTGCGCTGGGTGCTGTTCAAAGAAATCCTGCCCAACGCCCTGCCGCCGCTGCTGGCAGAGTTCGGTATGCGCTTCTGCTTTACCTTCCTGTTTATCGCGGGCTTAAGCTTCTTAGGATTGGGCATCCAGCCGCCCTACGCCGACTGGGGCAGCATGGTGCGCGACAACGCGCAGGCCATTAATTTTGGTCAGTTTGCCCCGTTGTATCCGGCGGCGGCGATTGCCCTGCTGACGATTGGCGTCAATCTGGTGGTCGACTGGCTGCTGGCACGTAACAGCCTGCCGCATGGAGATGAAGCATGACACGCACGATTTTAGAAATGCGCGGACTGCGCATCGAAACCCTCGACGGTTCACCGCTGGTGCAGGATATTTCCCTGAAGCTGGCGGCGGGCGAAGTGCTCGGCCTGATTGGTGAATCCGGCGCGGGCAAATCCACCATCGGACTGGCAGCGTTAGGCTATGCGCGTCAGGGCTGCCGGATTGCCGGCGGCGAAGTTTTTCTTGATGGCACCGATATCCTCTCTCAGCCTTCCAGCGTAAAACGCGAATGGCGCGGCAGACGCGTTGCCTACGTGGCGCAAAGCGCAGCGGCTTCGTTTAATCCGGCGCTGACCATTGAAAAACAGGTCTGCGAAGGCCCGATCCGCCACGGCCTGATGAACAAAGAAGAAAGCCGCCAGTGGGCGATTTCGCTGTTCCGTTCACTGGATTTGCCGGATCCGGAAAACATCGGCAAACGCTATCCGCATCAGCTTTCCGGCGGCCAGCTTCAGCGCGCAATGGCGGCGATGGCGATGTCCTGTAAACCTGATTTGCTGATCATGGATGAGCCGACCACCGCGCTGGATGTCACCACGCAGATTGAAGTGCTGGTGATGCTGCGCAAACTGGTGCGTGAGTTCAATACCGCCGCGCTATACATCACCCACGATCTGGCCGTTGTCGCCCAGCTTGCCGACCGGATTATGGTGCTGCGTCACGGCAAAGAAGTGGAAACCGGCGACACGCAAACCATTCTGGAAAATCCGCAGCAGGAATATACCCGCAGGCTGGTAGCGGAGCGCGAACAGGCGCTGACGCCGCTGGCTGACGGTCATGAATCTGCCGGTCAGCCGCTGCTGACAATGCGCAAGCTGAGTACCGGCTATAACGGTAAACGGGTGGTACATGACGTCAGCCTGCAACTGCCGCGCGGCAAAACGCTGGCGATTATTGGCGAATCCGGCAGCGGGAAAAGTACACTGGCGCGGGCGCTGGTCGGCTTGCTACCCGACACCGAAGGCAACGTGGATTTCGACGGCATTCAGCTTTCGCACAGTTTCCACCAGCGCAATAAAGAAACGCTGCGACGCATGCAGATGATTTATCAGTTGCCTGACGTGGCGCTGAATCCGCGTCAGACCTTACTGGATATTATCGGCCGCCCGCTGACATTCTATTTTGGGATGAACAAAAAGCAGGTTCGCGAGCGCGTAGAAGAGTTACTGCGTCTTACAGAACTGCCGGTCAAACTGATTGACCGCCGCCCAGGCGAACTGTCCGGCGGGCAAAAACAACGCGTTTGTATCGCCCGCGCACTGGCTGCGCAACCCGAACTGATTATTTGTGATGAGGCCACGTCAGCGCTCGATCCGCTGGTCGCGGAAGAAGTGCTGAATCTGCTGCGCCGTTTACAGCAACAGCTCGGGCTGTCGTACCTGTTTATCACCCATGATCTCGGCACGGTGAAACGTATCGCCCATCAGGTGGCGGTGATGTACCAGGGCCAGGTGGTCGCCAGCGGCGACACTGACGTGGTCTTCAGCGCGCCAATGCACAGCTATACCGAAAAACTGCTGACCTCCGTACCCGAAATGCGCACCAGCTGGCTGGACGACGTTCTCGCCCTGCGCGGCGCTGCACATCCGCCGGCAGCCATTCCTTCGACAGGAGTCTTATGAGCACCAAACGCATCGTGACTGAATTCCCTCACGCCGTCACCGTGACCGAACATGTGTGGATCCCGCTGAGCGATGGCACGCGCCTCGCTGCCCGCCTGTGGCTGCCGGATGATGCCGAACGCCAGCCAGTACCGGCCATTCTCGAATACATTCCCTATCGCAAACGCGACGGAACCCGCACCCGGGATGAACCTATGCACGGTTTCTTCGCCGGAAACGGCTATGCGGTAGTACGTGTGGATATGCGCGGCAGCGGCGAATCCGACGGATTGCTGGCCGACGAATATCTGTTGCAGGAACAGGACGACGCGCTGGACGTTATTCAGTGGATCACCGGACAATCCTGGTGCAGCGGCAACGTCGGTATGATGGGAAAATCCTGGGGCGGATTTAACGGCCTGCAGGTTGCCGCCCGCCGTCCTGCCGCGCTGAAAGCCATCATTACCGTCTGTTCCACCGATGACCGTTACCGCGATGATATTCATTATAAAGGCGGTTGCCTGCTCAACGACAATCTCTGGTGGGGCGGCATTATGCTGGCGTACCAGAGCCGTCCTGCCGACCCCGCACTGGTCGGCGAAAGCTGGTATACAGACTGGCTGAACCGTCTGGAAAACATGCCGTTCTTCCCGGCGCTGTGGATGGAACATCCGCTGCGCGATGAATACTGGCAACACGGATCGGTGTGCGAAGACTGGTCTGCCATCCAGTGTCCGGTGATGGCAATCGGCGGCTGGGCAGACGCCTACAGCAACGCGGTATTCCGCCTGATGGACAATCTGAAAGTACCACGCCGCGCCATACTCGGCCCCTGGGCGCATATCTATCCGCAGGACGGCACACCGGAACCGGCGATAGGTTTCTTGCAGGAAGCCGTGCGCTGGTGGGATCACTGGCTGAAAGGCGAAGACAACGGCGCGATGGAAGGCCCGATGATCCAGACCTGGTTGCAGGACAGCCAGCCGCCGTCGGCGATGCGTCCGGTCAGCAAGGGAGAATGGGTAGGATTTGATCGCGGCACCGCCAGTAATATTCATCACAGCCCGCGCTGGCTGACACGCGGTCAGCTTAATACCCAGCCGGACGTCGATGCAGGTGTTATCAATATCTCTTCACCGCAGAATCACGGTCTGATGGCCGGTGAATGGATGGGAGCAGGCGTGCCCGGTGAAATGCCGCCGGACCAGCGTGTCGATGACGGCTTGGCGGAAATCTTCGACGGCGAACCGCTGGCAGAGCCGTTGACCATTTTCGGTTTCCCGGAATTCACCGTCGAACTGAGCAGCGATAAACCGGCTGCAATGCTGTATGTCAGGCTTTCAGACGTTTCGCCCGACGGCGCAGTGAATCGTGTGACTCACGGCTGGCTGAACCTTTCCCATCTGCACGGTCACGATAAATTTGTCCCGCTGATCCCCGGTCAGAAAGTCAAAGTACCGGTACAGCTTGATGGCATTGCGCACCGCTTTGCTACGGGTCACCGGATGCGTATCTCGCTGGCGACCACTTTCTGGCCGATGATCTGGCCGATGGCAGAAGCCGCGACGCTGACGTTAGATTTGCACAGCGCGCAGCTCAGTCTGCCGGTGTGCGAGCAGCCGCTTTCGATTGAGGGGCCGATTAAAGAACCGCAAAGCGCAGCGCTGACGCCGCAAACCGTGCTGTCGCCAGGGCGCGTGGATCGCAACATCACTTACGATTTCCTCACCGACAGCTGGACCAGCGTGACCAATGGCATGGGTGGCGTTTTCGGCGAAGGGGTGTACCGCTTCGATGATATCGACACGACGGTGGATCACAATCTGCGCCGGGAACTGACGGTCAGCAACAGCGATCCCTTGTCTGCCCGCTATCTGCTGACGCAGACCATGAAAATGGGACGTGAAGGCTGGTGGATGGAAGCTGAAATCACCCTCGAACTGCGCAGCGATCTGACGCACTTTATCGTCAGCGGCGATATGGTGGTCAGCCTGAACGGCGAGGAAGAGTTCACCAAATACTGGCACGAGAGGATTGCGCGATAGTTTTTTGCTTCCGCAACCTGTGATTTTGCCTTGCTCCTCCACCTGCGAAGGGGGAGGAGAGTCTACGCATCATTTTAAATATTATGGACATTAATTTTCTATTATGAATTTATATCCTCTTTTTTATCCAGCAAATAACTCTTATACAAAATAATTTCTGTTTTGAAAAAAGAGCACAAATAATTCAAGCCTTATTCGAAACAACAATTCACTGGATAAATTTTACTCATTTAATTAATTGAAGTTTTGCATTATTCCCGTATAAAATATAGGCGTATATTATCGTTTTCTCAACGAACGGTAATCATTATGCCTCACACGACAAAGCGTCTCTACTTCTATGCTCCCGGTGATCATTTCCATCTTGCCCCTCTTGATATGTTTGTTGTGGCAAAAAAATCAGTCAGAGAAAACGGCATTCACTGGCTGGAACCCGTCTGGTCAACAGGCCCAACTCCCGATAAAAAAGGTTTGTTGTTATTCACTTCTAAACTGGATGCTTTGATATATACCTTCATATTAAATAAAGGGGCAACAGAGGATTGGAATGTTTACCCTTTCAATGATGTCAGCGTGACTGAAATGATGATTGATGTAGCTCCACTGGCAGAGACATATTCAATATATATTGCATTCGGTTTCAGCGTAGATAGCAAAGAGTCTCTTATATTCACCAGCGGTGGTTTACGAACCAGAAGTTTTATGCAAGCTTTCAAAATAGAAAAAGAAAGCTCTGCTTTATCTCCAATTACGCTGAAATTTGAAAACACACTTTTTCAACAAATAAATGATTACTGGAAAGATTATTACGCTGATTATTGTGATGAAATAAAAAAACAAAACGCATTAGACAGTGCGTATTTAATGCAAGTTGCCCATACTGCCATTGATAAAATTGAAAGATCTAAAAATGAGAAAATAAACGATTTTGATTGTATTTCGCATTACTCAATTAACAAAGAAAAATGGATCACTTCATACTGAAAAGGATAAATAAGCATGGCAATGATCGGATATTTTATACGTCTTGGTGATAAAACCTCATGCGGCGGTAAAGTGGTAAGTGCATCAAGTCATATTATACATCACGGACTAAATTTAGCTCGTGTAGGAGATAAAGTGACATGCGGTAAAAACGAAGGTGTTTTTAATCTGTTTGGTGGAATACAAAACTACACTTGCGATGGTATTCCTTGTATTGGCACACTTGAAAGTTTCGCCGGTTGCCCATGTCGATCTAGATTATTCGCAAGCGAATTTTCATCCAGTTACTTTCCTGAACCGCCGAGAATGGCGTCACAGAAAACCACTGTCAATGAACCTGAGCAACATGCACAGGCGGCAAAGAAACAGGTTGCTGAACCAGCACCAGCGCCAGCGCCAGCGCCAGCACCTTTCAAGCAAGAGGAAAAAGTCCCACGAGTGCCGGTGGACGCAGGATTCTGTATTGTTGACCTACCAGCGAATGTAAAAGATTTTGGTGACTATTTATTTTATAACCCGGTAGCAGGTGCAAGAGAATTATACGATACACTCAACGGCAGTGGGCCTATAAAACCAGCGTCTATTCTTTTATTAGTTGACCCCGATAAACAAGATCCACAACAAATTGAAACTTTGAAGAAAGCAAAAGCAAAAGTTGATACTGCACTAAGTGATTTGACTATGGAGGAAGCCAGTTTTTTACATAAACATAAAGATACGATTGATATATTTATGGCTGTCGGAAATAAAGGGTTTGGGGTGGCATCTGAAATAGGCCAAAAATGTTTTGAAGAAATAGAAAAAATATTAGTAGACATAGAAAAAACTTATCAGAACGCTTTTAGAACGAGCGGTGCATTAATCGGACAACAATTTTACGTACAGAGAGCAATTCAGTTTAAAAAGTTAAATTTGATATTGAATAGTTTTATGAAAGACAAATTAGGTATGGCTCAGTACAATGATTTAAGAAAAGCATTAGGGCTTTCAAGTAGAAGTATTATGCACCAATGGACTCAAACAGGCATAGGCAGCATTGAAGGATACGCATCATATATTGAGAAATCTGCTAATCTTATAAAAGCCATGAAAAAACTTGGTTACATAGGGATAGCTTTTGATTTAGGTAGTACCACTAACAAAGTCTATGATGCTTGCACCATCGGCAGAGAAGCAGATTGTACTAAGACAGCTTTCACAGAATATGGTGCTCTTACTGGTTCTGTGGGAATGTCCGCTGCTATTGGCCCAGCTGTTGGTGGACTCTCTACAACTGTGTGTATGTTTGCATTGGGATTAGTAACCGCAGAAGTTGGGGGATCTGGAGCACTTTTATGTGCCGCAGTCGGTGTTACAGGGGCGATAGTTGGTGGTGAATTTGCGGGTTCACTAGGTGGCGAGTTGGGAGGGAGTATAGGCAAAGGAATATATGAGGTTATATATAGTGAATGAGTATTTACGCAATGCCGTATTAATATCACTCTTTATTAATTGTGTAGTTTATATTTTGATTACATATAGAAACGAAAAAATGTACATGGGTATTTGTGAAATTTTTCGTGCTGTCAGTCACACCACAAATGATGACTATTGTTTTAAATATTTCAACTTTAATATTACCTTTTATTATGTACCAACTAAGAAAATCATATATGTATATTTCCCACTAATATTTAAGAAAACCGTTTCGACAAACAAATCAATTCCAAAAGAATGGTATATATTTATCAATTCATTGCCAAACTCTAAAAAAGCATGGCTATATTTTGAGATATTTTTATTAAAAATGTCTGGAATTTTGATGGTGTTACTTGTCGCATTGTGGATGCAAGGATAAAAAAAGTGCGGAATATTCCCGCACCTTTTTTCTGCCTTTTAGGTAGTGAACTACAATTATGATCAACAGATTGTAAAATCGTATTGCAGACTTCTAAGCTGCCTGTACGGCAGTGAACAGTTGAGTTTTAAGGTTTATGCTTTGAACTGCAAGAGATTATCCCTGTTTTTGCAGAAAACCCTCTTTTTTGTGCGGCGCGTGTGATTCATTAAAATCAAAGAGTTAGCGACAGGCCGAAAAAAGGG
>NZ_JAFMOW010000067.1 GCF_019049675.1 Rahnella bonaserana
CACCCCACCCCTCCCCTTCGCAGGGGAGGGAGCACAGAAATATCAACTACGTAAACCTCTGCCGCGTTCGATCAAGTACCACGCCAGCAAGTAAAACACCGCAATAAACGCCACCAGCACGCTCATGGTAAACACCAGCGGCACGTCTGAAATCCCCAGGAATCCGTAGCGGAAGCCGCTGATCATGTAAACGATCGGGTTCAGCTTAGAGACAGCCTGCCAGATTGGCGGCAGCAGCGACAGCGAGTAGAACACACCACCAAGATAGGTCAGCGGCGTCAGCACGAACGTCGGGATCAGGCTGATATCGTCAAACGTTGTCGCAAACACCGCGTTCAGTAAACCGCCCAGCGAGAACAGGATCGCGGTCAGCAGTAAGGTCAGCGCGATGATCCACCAGGAGTGGATCACCAGCGGGACGAAGAACAGCGAGATCGCCGTGACCAGGATCCCCACGCAGATCCCGCGCGCCACGCCGCCGCCGACATAACCGGCGATCACCACGTGCGTCGGTACGGGTGCTACCAGCAGTTCTTCAATGTTGCGCTGGAATTTAGCGCTGAAGAACGACGACGCCACGTTAGCGTAGGAGTTGGTGATCACCGCCATCATGATCAGCCCCGGCACGATAAACTGCATGTAGGTGAAGCCGTGCATGCTGCCGATCTGTGAACCGATCAGGTTACCGAAGATGATGAAATACAAGGTCATGGTGATGACCGGCGGAACCAGTGTTTGGATCCAGATCCGTCCAAAACGGTTGATCTCTTTCATCCAGATACTTTTGAGTGCCACCCAGTACAATTGCGACATTATTTCTTTTCCTCACTGCCGTTCACCAGCGTGACAAACAGCTCTTCCAGACGGTTCGCCTTGTTACGCATACTCAATACCTGCACGCCCTGCTTGCTCAGCTGGCTGAACAGGGAATTCAGTCCCTGCTCGCGCATGACTTCCACTTCCAGCGTTGACGTGTCCGTCAGCTGGCTACGATAGCCTTCGAGCACCGGCAGCGGGCTTTTTGCGCCTAAATCCAGAATGAACGTTTCGGATTTCAGCTTCGACAACAGCTCTTTCATACTGGTGTTTTCCACCAGCTGGCCGCCCTGAATAATGCCGATATTACGGCACAGCATTTCCGCTTCTTCCAGATAGTGCGTGGTCAGAATGATAGTGGTGCCCTGCGCGTTCAGCTCTTTCAGGAAGCCCCACATGGAGCGGCGCAGTTCGATATCCACGCCCGCCGTTGGTTCATCGAGGATCAGCAGTTTTGGCTCGTGCATCAGCGCACGGGCGATCATCAGACGACGTTTCATCCCGCCGGAGAGCATGCGCGAACGCTCGTTGCGTTTGCCCCACAGATCCAACTGTGTGAGATATTTTTCCGCACGTTGCAGCGCCAGAGGACGCGGCACGCCGTAATAGCCGGCCTGATTGACCACCACCTGCATGACGGTTTCAAACGGGTTGAAGTTGAATTCCTGCGGCACCAGACCTAACTGGCGTTTAGCGTTGACGATATCTTTATCGATGTCGTAGCCAAACACCTGCACTTTGCCGGCAGTTTTGTTGACCAGTGAACTGATGATACCAATGGTGGTGGATTTACCCGCACCGTTCGGCCCAAGCAGGGCATAAAAATCGCCAGCTTCGACGCGCAGATCGATTCCACGCAAAGCCTGTACACCACCGGCGTAAGTTTTGGTTAACTTTTCCAGTTCCAATGCATAATTCATAAAGGGAGCGTACCTTCTTGTGAAAACCCTGTTGTAGGAATGAGTAAGTGGAGATACCGAATCAGTTTGAAAAGTCGGGGCATTGCCCTATATTACCCCATCGCAGTGAGCTCGTTACAGGCTATTGACCTCCATGAATGACATAGAAAGACTCATCAGTAACAACGCAGCCTGGTCCAAAACCATGATTGACGAAGATCCTGGTTTCTTTGAACGCCTTTCCCAGTCTCAAAAACCCCGTTTCTTGTGGATTGGCTGTTCCGATAGCCGTGTCCCCGCCGAGCGCCTGACAGGTCTTGAGCCGGGCGAACTTTTCGTTCACCGTAACGTCGCCAACCTGGTCATCCACACCGACCTTAACTGCCTGTCCGTTGTGCAATATGCTATCGACGTGCTGGAAGTCGAACACGTGATTATCTGCGGTCACTACGGCTGTGGCGGTGTGCAGGCGGCGGTTGAAAACCCTGAACTGGGTTTGATTAATAACTGGTTGTTGCATATCCGGGACATCTGGTACAAACACAGTTCTCTGCTGGGCGAACTGTCGCCAGAAAAACGTCTCGATAAATTGTGTGAACTGAATGTGGTTGAGCAAGTCTACAACCTCGGTCACTCCACGGTGATGCAATCGGCCTGGAAACGCGGCCAGAAAGTCACGCTGCACGGCTGGGTTTACGGCATTCAGGACGGACGTTTGCGCAACCTGCAAGTTGACGCCACCAGCCGCGAAACGCTGGAACAGCGCTACCGTCAGGGCGTCTCCGCCTTGCTGAACGGCGACCCGCAATAACCAGCCGCACTACTCTACCGAATTTCAAAAAACAAAAGGCACAAAAATGTGCCTTTTTTACCATTTATTTTTCCTGCACTTACAACGCGATCGCTATTAATCAATGAGTTATATGCGGTGTAAGCAGCGACAAGCCCCTAAAAGATGTTTAGACGTGGACACTATGTGGACACTCCAGCCCCGCTTTTCCTCTCAGTGGATTGAAAGAAATGGCGTCCTGCAGGAAGTCCGGCGCGAAGTGAGCGTAGACCATTGTCTGGTTAATATTAAAGCGCCTCCGGCGCGCCTCGGAGTCCTGTCAATAACTGGGGGTTAGGTGGAAAGAAACAAGCCAAAAATAGGCTTGTTGGGAGCGATAAAGGAGGTTGGGAAAATAAGAATTTTCTTGTTTGCTGGCTTGTTTAGCCTGTTAATAAAAACATGTTTTAAAAAACAGTATTGACACTATTTTAGAAATCCGTAAATTAGCGTTCAACAGCGGTGTTATTGCAGTTTGCTGTTTAGAAATAGGAAGTTTGTCAGGTTTATATGTTATTTGCGATAAAGGCCACGAAGTTTTTTGTATGGGATAGTTGATATGAGATTTTCGGTTTTATTATATCAACAATGCTTTAAGGCCATGTAGTTGTTCTAACATCGCAAGAGTAAGTAAGTAAGTAAGTAAGTAAGTAAGTAAGTAAGTAAGTAAGTAAGTAAGTAAGTAAGTAAGTAAGTAAGTAAGTAAGTAAACGCGACGATGTAAGGTCATGATGTAAAAGAAGTTGTTGTTGCGATTTGATTTAAAAGAGTTGGGTATTATCGCAACGAAAGTAAGGCCACGCATCAAAAGTAAATGTCGCAGGGGAAGTGTACTTGTTTAAAGTGCCATTCTTGAGTTGTACAGAAGTTTGGCGGAATACATTCATACGTTAACTGGAGGGAAATTTTTAATTATCACCCAATATTAACTGTGGTAAACGTGTACATTTAAAAGAAGTATCATTAGCAGTAATTATTATTAAGTTCATTAATGTTAAATCTGAAGTCTGTAGTACCTTAAAAGCCCTGACTGCAACGGTCAGGGCTTTTATTGTATATGTGGCAAGGGAATTATCTCATTAATCTCGTTCTTATGTTAAGTCGCAGGGATTGCAGGTGCTTTTTTATACACCTTACCATCAGTAAAATTAATCCTTGCTTATTGAATCGTTCCATGACTAATATGATTGCATCGGTTTGGAACACAGACCTTATGAAAGCAGTTTTAGTAAAGCAGTCCTCAGTTCAAGCGTTATCCTCAGATACCCTTCTTCATGAGCCTCCTCCTAAGTGCCCAATAAGTAAAACTCTGCAAAACAGGCCATCTTAGCTGCACAAGCGGCTCAAAAAAATGAAAGGAAGTATCTATGTCTAACAAAATGACTGGTTTAGTAAAATGGTTTAACCCTGAAAAAGGCTTCGGCTTCATCACTCCTGAAGACGGCAGCAAAGACGTGTTCGTTCACTTCTCCGCCATTCAGAGCAGCGATTTTAAAACCTTAGACGAAGGCCAAAAAGTGGAGTTCTCTATCGAGAACGGCGCTAAAGGCCCGTCAGCAGCTAATGTTATCGCGCTTTAATTGCCGATAATTGCGCTAACACTTACGACAGCGATGAAGGCCTGAGCCTGAGCAGATAAGTGAAAGTGATAAAAAACCCGCCTTGAGCGGGTTTTTTATTACCTGGCAGCAGTGGTTCTTCTAATCGGAAAAAGATATATAAAAACGGCTTCCATTAGGAAGCCGTTGCAAAAAATGCTAATTGTGAATCTCTACTCGTCCAGCATTACGACCTTACCTACATACGGCAGATGGCGATAACGCTGAGCGTAGTCGATGCCGTAACCGACAACGAATTCATCCGGGATCGGGAAACCGACGTATTCGACTTTAACGTCAACTTCCCGGCGTTCTGGTTTATCCAGCAGGGTGCAAATGGCCAGAGATTTCGGGCCGCGCAGTTGCAGAATTTCACGCACTTTGCTGAGTGTATTACCGGAATCGATGATGTCTTCAACGATCAGTACATCTTTACCACGAATGTCTTCGTCGAGATCTTTAAGGATCTTAACGTCGCGGGTGGTAGACATGCCGTTGCCGTAGCTTGAGGCGGTCATGAAGTCCACTTCGTGTGGCACATCCACGGCGCGACACAGGTCAGCCATGAACATGAATGAACCGCGCAGCAATCCAACCAGCACCATTTCACTGCCGCTGTCACGGTAATGCTCGGTGATTTCACGGCCCAACTCGGCAATTCGGGTTTTGACTTCCTGTTCGGAAATCATGACGTCAACGCGATGTTTCATATAAAGACTAACCACCTGATTTAAGAATATTTATCGCTGCTTTATAGAAAAGCAGCGACCATATAGTGGAAAGGATTATACCAAAGAACCCGCCGATGAGTAACGCCGGTGTCAGCTTCCGATGCAACCGGGTCAGCTCAACTTAGTCATTAGTTACCGCGATATTTTTTTATCCCAAAAGCACCATTTTTCAGATATGTAACCCGTGCATTCCGCCATTGAGCTGGCATCTGGGCCCCTGCAGGGGAAAAGACGGATGTTCTGAAGGCCGTTGCCCGGGCGCTGCGGAAATTATCATTCAGCCGCGTCACTCATCGTCTTCCCCGACTAAAATAATGCGGATCCCCAGCTTTTCGATGGCATCACGATATTGCTGGCTTAACCCGCTGTCCGTGATTAACGTATCGACCTTGCTTAAATGACACACCACATTCGGGCTTTTACGGCCAAATTTTGACGAGTCCACCAGCAGGAAAATACGTTCAGCCGCTTTACACATCGCCTGACTGACACCGTGAACTTCGTTGAAAGTGGTGACGCCGCCGTCGAGATCGACGCCATCGGCACCAATAAACAGCTTATCGAAGTTGAATTTATCGAAGGCGCTTTCGGCCAGACTGCCGTGGAAGGAAGAGGATTTTTTGCGGTAGGTGCCGCCTGGCATCAGGATTGTCTGGTCGTTATCCAGTTCCACCAGCGCACTGACGATATGCAGGCTGTTGGTCATCACAGTGATGTTATTGAACTGGCTGAGAAAAGGTACCATCTGCATCACGGTGCTGCCCGCATCAAAAATCAGCGAGTCCCCGTCCTGAATTTCCTGAATGGCCGCGCGGGCGATGCGCAGTTTTTTGCCGGTATTGATGTGAGTTTTACGATCGATGGGCTGATCGCCTTCTTCACGGCTCAGCACCACGCCGCCGTAAGTGCGGATCACTGCGCCCTCTTCTTCCAGCAGGGTGAGATCTTTGCGGATAGTGGTGCCGGTAGTGGCGAAATGCGCGGCGAGATCGTCCACCGCCGTCTTTCCATATTGCTGCAAGTGCTCCAGTATCGCCGCCTGCCGTTGCTTAGGTTTCATCACGATTTTCGCTCAAATTTTAAGATAAATTCACTGCCATCATTCTCTTTGAAAGATAATAGCTTTTAAAGTGAAAATATCATGATTTCGGTTCAATCGCTAATGATAGTGCAGTTTGAATATTCGGATCTTTCGGGAAGATCACACCTGTCATCAATTGTTCCCGGCTCATGCCATTAAGCGATGAAACCGGCTGAGGGCGAGCGAAGATCGTCAGGCCGCGCAGTAAAAATCCGTCACAGACTTTCTCCTGTTGATCGAACGCCAGCGCCAGCACCACTCTGGGTTTGAAACGCCCGCCGGAACGCCCGACGCCGACGTTTCCCTGCAAACACAACTTGTCGAATGCCCGGTTAAAGCGTTGCAACTGCCACCAGCCCAGCGCGATTTGCGCCACCCAGGCCAGTACCGCACAGAGGATTAATGCCGAAGTCGGGGTCATCATGTTCTCCTTAATGTGATTTTCTTATTAACATGGTTTGCTCATTAAAATTGCCATCCGCCCCTGCAAGACAGGGGCGGATGGCATCAGAACATCACCTGACCACCGGTGATATTGATCGACTGACCGGTGCAATATGAGGCTTTATCGCTGGCGTAAAACAGCAGCATATCCAGCACGTCCTGATAGTCGCACCCGCGTTTCAGCGGCACTTTATCAATGTAATATTGCTCGACTTCATCGGCCTTGATGCCGAGTTTTTTGGCGTACTGCGGCAATAATGACTGGAACATCGGTGATTTGAGCAAGTTACCGAGCATCAGCGAATGCACGGTGATGCCGTATTCCGCAAGATCCAGCGCCAGTGACTGCGTCAGCCCCACGCCGCCAAATTTGGCCGCGCTGTAACCGGCGTTGTGTTTGCTGCCCACTTTGCCGGATTTGGAGTTAATCTGAATAATCCTTCCCGGCACACGGTCGCGGATCATCAGACGGGAAAACTCGCGGGCACAAAGGAAATACCCCACCAGATTGACCTGCAAAGAGAGATCAAAGTCGTTGAGAGCGAAATCCGTGATCGGCGATGCTTTCGCCATTCCCGCGCTGTACACCAGCAAACTGACCTTGCCGAATGTCTGATCCACCGCTTTCGCCAGTTGCTCTACGCTGGCTTCATTGGTGGCATCGACGGTAAAGCCAAATGCCCGGTCCTCACCAAACTGCCGGTTAATCTGTTCTGCCACCGACGCGGCATTTTTCTCATTCAAATCCGCCACCGCCACGCGATAGCCGGATTCAGCCAGCCCCTGACAGAGAAATGCGCCCAGCGTCTGCCCTCCGCCGATCACCACTGCAACCTGTTCCATAACTGACTCCTGATTCAGATAATTAATCGATAAATTTCAATATGCTGCCCAGCGGAATATCGTCGGGCGTGGTGCCTTTTACATGGACGCTGCCGGGAAACTCTGCCTCGGCACTGCCGTCAAAACGCAGGGTGATATGCCCCAGCTCACGCAGATTTTGCATCGCCACGTCGCCCACGGCGGTCACCGGATAACGCACATCGGCCAGTTCCATGTAAGCGCCGCGATGCAATTCCCCTTCGGTTTTCCCGTGCTGATGAATGAAGCAGTAATCCTGAATGTCTGCCGGTGCGCCTTCACGGAAAGTGATCAACATCTGGTCGGTCAGCGCCTCACGCGCGAAGTCGCCGATTTGCGTGATAGTGGTTTGATAGATGGTTTGCACGATAACTCCTTACTGATAGATGAAAGCGGAAGCGGCCCAGGCGATAAGTACCGTCGGTGCGCCGGTCAGAAAACGGCTGACCAGCACCGAAGGCACGCCCACGCGCACGGTGTCCTGTTTGGCTTCGGCCAGCGACAATCCGACGGGAATGAAATCGCAGGCCGCCTGAGCGTTGATGGCGAAAAGTGCAGGCAGCGCCAGATGTGGCGGGATATTACCCAGTCCGATCTGTACCCCCACCAGCACCCCGATAACCTGCGCGATGACCGCGCCGGGGCCGAGGAAGGGAGAAAGCAGCGGGAAGGAACAGATCAGCGCCAGCATCACCAGTCCGACCGGGCTTTTCGCCAGCGGCGTCAGCCCGTGCGCCACCAGATCACCCAGCCCGGAGGCCATAATGATGCCGATCAGCGCCGCCACGAAGGCCATAAATGGCAGGATGGTTTTGAGTACCGTATCAATGGTGTCGCGTCCGGCCTGGAACAGCACGGCAACGCCGGAGCCCATACCCATACCGACTTTCGCCAGCAAGCCGTCGCTCTGTTCAGTGATTTTTTTGGTGGTGTCGTAGTCGCGTCCTGCCGCAGCGGGTTTCGCCGCCGCGCTTACCGGTTCCGCGGCGTCTGTGCTTTCAATAACAATGTCATGCTCACGCACGCCGGAGACGTAAATGTCTTCGGTAATAAACTGCGCCAGCGGGCCAGACTTGCCGGTCGAATGAATGTTTACGGTCGGAATGCGCCGCTTTGGGTAGATGCCGCAACGCAGCGTGCCGCCACAGTCGATGACCGCCACACCGATTTCTTCCGCCGGGGGCTCGCCTTCCTTGAAACCGTCCACCGTTTCCCAGCCGGTCAGCTCCGCCAGCTTGTCGACAATCGCCGGGCGCGTGCCCGCCGTGATATACACCACTTTTTTGCCGGGCACCGCGTCAATCAACAGCGGACCGCCCCAGCCACCTTCACCCCGGTTAATACGGATCGTAACGCTCATTTTCTGCTCCGATTTTTAGAATTGGATTTGAATAAATGGAACCTGCCTACAACTGAACCTGACGATCGAGCTGAATGCCCATCTTGCGTTCGAAGATGCGGGTGGTGAGATCCGTTATCCAGCCGCGGAAGAAGTTGGTCATCATGCCCACCAGAAAATAGCTGACAGCCAGTGGCCCGAGCGGCAGTCCCAGCGTGGTCAGCCCGCTGGCGACGCCCAGATAGACAAACAGTTCGCCGGGGTTAATGTGCGGGAAGAGGCCGTTCATAGAGTGGCAGCTGTAAGAGCCCGCCGCGTAATAGCTGGGTTTGTAGATTTCAGGCATAAAGCGCCCGAGGCTGAGGGTCATCGGGTTACAGAAAACAAAGGTGCCGATCACCGGCAGCAGCAGGTAGCGCGAAATCGGATTACCTGCACAGCGCTGTGCCAGACGTTCGATCCGCCGTTGTCCGACAAAAACAATCAGCGCGTTCATTATCACCAGCAAACTGATTAAGAGAGGCAGGATGCCGGTGACCATCCCGACAAACACCTCCCCGCCTTTTTGAAACAGGCCGATAAACCACTCAGCACCGTGCGTTATCACATCGATCATCATCTTCTCCTGTAGGGGAACGTGGGTTTAAGCTTTCATGTTTTGTTACTCCACGCTGAAAATATAATCATTATGAGTTTATATTAATTATATATTGATCACATTTTGAAAGTTTAACCTTTCAATTTGAAAGATTGATACGTAAGGGGCTCCCCAGGAAGAAGAAGGGAACAGGAGAAAAGAGTGACGACACTGGCCGGAGAAGCGTCTCAGGCCAGCTTATTTTCAGAAATGATTAAGAAACTACAGGAAGGAAAATCCGTTACGCGGACACCGTAAATCCAAGCATCATACCGGTATCTTCGTGTTCCAGCAGATGACAGTGCGCCATATAAGCATGTTGTTTATCGGCCAGATGGTTAAAGCGCACCAGCACTTCGCTGCGGGCACCTTCAACGCGCACGATATCTTTCCAGCCCTGACGATGCGGCGGCACAGGCTGACCATTTTCAGAAAGAATACGGAACTGCGTGCCGTGGATATGGAAAGGATGCAGCATCATGTCGCCTTCGCCGGAAAGGGTCCACTTTTCGTACTGACCTTGTTTCACATCGAAAGCGGGCACATTCATGTCGTAGGCTTTACCGTTGATTTTGTTGCCCTGCATGAAGTCGTAACCGGCGGATGATTTGCTCATATCCATACCCGCCATACTGCCGTGACCGTCATGCTCTGAACCCGACATACCCGGCATCGCCGCCATATCGCCGCCGCCGTGATCCATGCTCATGCCAGCCATTGCCTTGTGACCATAGCGTTTCATCAGCGCCGCCATGCCCTGCTGATCCAGCTGCGGATCCATCATTAGTTGCAGCCAGCGGGTCGGCAGATTATCGACGGAAACCAGCGCCGGCAGCGGCACCAGCGTGTCCGGCAGTGAACTGCCGCTTTGTGTCAGCGTCGGCTGAATACGCAGCACCGGTAAAGGTTTGTCAAAAGGTGCCAGCGTCATGCCCATCTGTTTCACCGGCAGCGTGACCAGATCAAAAGCTTTGCCGTCGCTGCAATCGATCAGCACTTCAAAACGCTCGCCCATCAGCAATGACAAGTCGCTGACTTTCACCGGCTCTGGCAAAAAACCCCCGTCACTGGCGATGACGTACATCGGCCGCTTATCACTGGTAGCAATGTGCAGCGAGCGCGCATTACAGCCATTGAGTAAACGGAAACGCACCCAGCCGCGGGAAATACCATGCTGCGGATACACTGCGCCGTTGGTCAGCATGTGTTGTCCGAACCAGCCCACGGCGGCGGTCATCACGTCCATCTGATAATCAATCTGTCCGGCATCATTCAGGCGTTTATCCTGCAAAATGACCGGAATATCATCCACGCCCCAGCGTTTCGGGATCTGCAACAGGTCGCTGGCTTCATCTTCAATCAGCACCATACCGGCCAGTCCCATCGCCACCTGATAACCACTGGTCTGATGCGGGTGCGGGTGGAACCAGCAGGTCGAGGCTGGCTGATCGAGCGTGAAACTGACTTTGCGTTTCTCACCAGGAGCGATCAATGCCTGAGGGCCACCATCGACGTCACCGGGGATTTCCAGCCCGTGCCAGTGAACGGTGCTGGCGACATCCAGACGATTATTAACGGTGACATCGACCTGTTTACCGCGACGGATACGCAGCGCAGGGCCGAGAAGATCCCCGTTTACGCCCCAGGTTGCGGTACTAACACCGGGCAAAAACTGGCTCTTGCCGCGCTGCAACGTCAGCATAATGCCGTTGCGGATATCCGGTTCAAGCAGCGCGGGAATGGGCAATGCGGGGCGGTCTGCGGCGAGCGCGAAGCGGCTCCAGCCGGGCAGCGTACTGGCGGCCCCCATCAGGGTTGTCCACTTCACGAAATCACGACGGTTCATTTTTCAGTCCTTATGAGGGCAATTGCCAGACGGATGGCGTAAGCGTGCCATAATAGTACGACAGCCTAACCCTTCCCCTAAGGGGAAGGTCAAGCGGCTCAGCGGGAAAAGAAATTTGGTGCCGCTCAGTGCAAATATGGTAACGTCCTTTTAACTGTTTGTGAGCCAAGTCTTTCTGACTTTCTATCTAAAAGAACAAGAACACGCCGATGAAAAAAACAACATTGTGTTTGCTATTACTGTCGCTGCTTGGCTTCTCCTCCGCCAGTCAGGCGCTGAGTGAATCAGAAGCGGAAGATCTGGCGGATCTGACTGCCGTTTTCGTTTATCTGAAAAACAACTGCGGTTACGAACAGCTGCCGAATACCCAAATCAAACGGGCTATCGTATTTTTTGCCCAGCAAAACCGCTGGGATCTGAGCAATTACAACAGCTTTAATATGCAGTCGATGGGCGAAGACAGCTACCGCGATCTCAGCGGGATTGCCGTGCCTAAACCGACCAAATGCAAATCTCTGGCGCGTGATTCCCTGAGTCTGCTGGCCTACACCAACTAATTTTTAAGCCTGTTTACGGGCCTGGCGCTCCGGCATTTTGTTGCCGGAGCCGCTTCTCCTCCCCTCAGTTATCCGCACCATGCCTGCCTCAGCTACACTTAACCTAAATGGGTTTGTCTGAAACCGTGCATGGACCGGCAGAGTTAGCTATCATGTGCGCCCATTTTTATGGCTGCGATTGATCAGGAGAAACAACAACATGTCCCAGAGCTCGTCATCCAAAGAAATATGGTATGAGACGCTGCACGCACATTTTGGCCAGTACTTCAGCGTCGATAAAGAGTTGTACCGAGACAAAACCGAACATCAGGACCTGGTGATTTTCGAGAATGCCGCGCTGGGCCGCGTAATGGCGCTCGACGGTGTGGTGCAAACCACTGAGCGTGATGAATTCATCTATCACGAAATGCTGACCCACGTGCCGTTGTTCGCCCACGGTAACGCGAAAAAGGTGCTGATCATTGGCGGTGGCGACGGCGCAATGCTGCGCGAAGTGTGCCGCCACAAAGGTGTGGAATCGGTGACGATGGTGGAAATTGATGCCGGCGTGGTGGAGTTTTGCCGCCAGTATCTGCCCAACCATAATGCCGGAGCCTATGACGATCCGCGTTTCAACCTGGTGATCGACGACGGTGTGAACTTCGTCAATCAGACCGCTGAAACCTATGATGTGATCATTTCTGACTGCACCGATCCGATCGGTCCCGGAGAAAGTCTGTTTACGTCGGCGTTCTACGAAGGCTGTGCCCGTTGTCTCAAACCGGGCGGCATTTTCGTGGCGCAAAATGGCGTGTGCTTCCTTCAGCAGGATGAAGCGGTCAACAGCCACACAAAACTGAGCCACTATTTCAGTGACGTCAGTTTCTATCAGGCCGCGATCCCGACCTATTACGGCGGCATCATGACCTTTGCCTGGGCGACCAACAGCCCGGAATATCGCCAGATCGACAGCGCAACCTTGCAGGCACGCTTTGACGCCGCAGATATCACCTGTCGTTATTACAATCCGGCGATTCATCACGGCAGCTTTGCCCTGCCGCAATATTTACTGAATGCCCTGTCAGCCGCGCGCTGATACTGCATCCATAAGGGGGTGAACTAAATTGCAAAAGCTGAAACTGCATGGCTTCAACAACCTGACCAAAAGCCTGAGTTTTTGTATCTACGATATCTGCTACGCTAAAACCGCAGACGATCGTGATGGCTACATTGCCTACATTGACAAAGAATATAACGCCAACCGGTTAACGGAGATCCTCACCGAAACCTGCTCCATTATCGGTGCCAATATCCTCAATGTGGCGCGACAGGATTACGAACCACAGGGCGCCAGCGTCACGATTTTAGTGAGTGAAGAGCCGATGGATCCGCGCGATGTTGATAACACTGAACATCCGGGGCCGTTGCCGAATTCTGTGGTCGCGCATCTGGATAAAAGTCATATCTGTGTGCACACCTACCCCGAAAGTCATCCCGAAGGCGGGCTGTGCACCTTCCGCGCTGATATCGAAGTCTCGACCTGTGGCGTAATTTCACCGCTGAAAGCGCTGAACTATCTGATCCACCAGCTCGAATCGGACATCGTTACCATCGATTACCGCGTTCGTGGTTTTACCCGCGACGTGAACGGCGTGAAACATTACATCGACCATTCCATTAACTCGATTCAGAACTTCATGTCGCAGGATATGAAATCGCTGTACGACATGATGGACGTCAACGTGTATCAGGAAAATATCTTCCACACCAAGATGTTGCTGAAAGAGTTCGATCTTAAACATTATCTTTTCAATGCCAAACCGGATGAACTGAGCGCGCAGGAGCGTAAGGAAATCACCGATTTGCTGTACAAAGAAATGCAGGAAATTTATTACGGACGCAATCTGCCTTCCGTCTGATCAGCGCTGAAAAAGAAAAAAGCCGGACAGGGTTAACCTGGCCGGCTTTTTTTTTGTATAGACAAATTCCGATATGGAATATTCCCCCAACCTGAAACTCAATAAGCATTACTTAAGTAAAATATCCTGCCCGGAATAAAAGACGTCTATACTCCTTAAGGCAAATTAATATTTAAAGAGTGATTAAATTCTTATTTAACTCAAATTTATCGCCAATCGATCTAACAATTAAGTCAAATTTCAAAAATAATACACAGCCTGTAAATCAAATAGAATCCATGAATAACCAATAATTTAGCTTATGGCAGATCAAAAGATCGCTTTTTTCTTAAAAACAGATAAATCACTTTAAATATCCCCTCCCGACCATTAGCATCGCGTCATTGCTTACTAAGCAACCAGCTCCATCCACCTGCAAGCAGAAATATAAAATGACAATGAGTAAATTAAAGACCGTATCCAGCCTGCTGGTCGCGAGTTCTTTATTGGTTTCCGGGGTTTCCCGGGCCGGGGAAAGTTTGTTAGGCAGCAATACTGAAGGGATGCGGCACTATGTGAGTTACGGTGCTGAATATTATAAGTGGGACGAATCCGTCGATAATATGGACGGTAAATATGTTGCTGAACATGGCCCGCGCCTGCGCGTTAATTTCGGATCCAATAATTATCTCGATACCCAAAGCGGCTTATTAAAAGCCTGGGACATGAGCGTGATGTTCGGGATCGTCCGTTATAAAGGCAGTACGCTGGACGATCAGGCCAATGTGCCGAACGGAACGCTGAAAGGCAAAACCTATTACACCGGCTACAGTGCAGACCTGACGCGCGGCTACCGTTACCGCGCATCCGACAGCGTCTCTTTCGATATGAAAGGCGCACTCGGCGGTCAGGCATGGTTGCGAAACATCCGCTCTGACGATGTGTATATTGCGTCGGAAAATACCACCCGCAATTACAACGCGGTGGAAGTCACGCTGCAGCCTTATGCTAAAGCGTCACTGGGTGCAAACTGGCAGATGACTGCAGATTCACGTCTGAGTCTGGAAGGCGGTGCGTTGTATCCGATTAAAACCTGGACGCACAGTAATCAGGGTTCAGTCTGGCTGGAGCCGAAATCTAAGCTCTCGCCATTCACCAGCCTGACCTGGAATATCAACAAAGATGTGTTTGTGAAAGCCAGCTATGTGCACCAGAAATACGGCAAGTCTGACGAGAAACAAGGTAACCTGAACGGAAGCACCGTCGGCTATTATCAGCCAGCGACCACCACCTCCACGCTGGGATTAGAAGTCGGTTTCTACTTCTGATGATGTCAGTGAATAAGCGTCCTCAAGCGGATTGTTCCGGTGTAAATCGCCGGGACAATCGCTTATCTTAAAAGCCTCCTTTTCCAGAGGCTTACCTTTCATATGGATCGTTTCGCAACGCTGTCTGGCGTTCTCGCCATTTTATTGTGGAGCATGAGCGTGGCGCTCACCCGCAGTTTGTCTGAATCTCTGGGGCCTTTTGGCGCCGCCGCATCGATTTATACGGTCAGTGGAATTATGGTCTGGATGGTCGGTGGAAAACCCTCCCTGCGCGGAGAATCGCCCGCTTATCTGATCGTCTGCGGTCTGCTGTTTATCTTTTATATGGTGGCGTTTTCGCTGGCCATTGGTCTGGCGCACACCCGTCAGCAAACCCTGGAACTGGGACTTATCAATTATTTGTGGCCAAGCCTGACACTGATTTTTGCAGTTCCGCTGCTGAAATTACGCGTACGCTGGTGGATCTGGCCGGGCGTGGTGCTGGCATTTGCCGGTGTGCTGTGGGCGATCAGCGGCGGTCACGGGCTGGACATCCATCAGCTGCTGCGTAATGTACGGGGCAATCCCGTGGCCTATGGTCTGGCGCTGGGCGCTGCCGTTTCCTGGGCGCTCTATTCCAACCTGGTTCGCGTGTTATGTAAGGGCAAAGGCGTGCTGCCGTTGTTTCTGCTGGCAACCGGTGCCGTGCTGTGGGTGCTGTATTTTACCTATTCATCGAACCGCATCAGCCTGACGCTGCCGGCTATTATTGAATTGCTGGCGATGGGCGCGGTGACGGCCATTTCGTATCAGTGCTGGGATATTGCGATGAAAAAAGGCAATGCAACGCTGGTCGCCGCGCTGTCCTATTTCACGCCACTTTCGTCGATTCTGATTGCCGGATTGTGGCTGCATACGCTGCCGGGTGCCAGTTTCTGGCCGGGCGTGCTGATGGTGGTCGGCGGTTCGCTGCTGTGCTGGACCGCCTCACGGGGCAAGTAAGTTTAGCGATAGGTCGTGACAAAAGAACGGTATTTGGCGAGGACTTGCAGAAAGTCCTCGACGCCGCAAAACGCCAGGCTTTCTTCGTCGTAGTAGCTCATGCCTTCTTCAATCTCATCGCCGTCAAAATCCAGCTGATTGGCGCGGATCATCACTTCATCGTCGGCTAACAGCAGCGTGTATTCGTGGCCGACCATTTGTGTCTGGCGTTCGCTGCCTTTCAGCTCACTCAGCGCGGCTTCGACGTTATCGAGCACGCTCAGATCGCCCTTCACTTCTTCATTGAGCCAGTGACCAAGCACTTCATGGCCCATTGAAAAACGCACTTTGACCTCACCGGTGATGTCGCGCAAAAAATCGTAATCCATGGTGCAGCCCTCTGAAAAAATCACAATAAAAAAGGGAGCCGAAGCTCCCTTTTCAACACTGGCGCAAATATAACGATTTAGACTGCGGTTTGGAAGATCACGCCGTCAGCTTTGTCGGTATATTCACTCAGCTTGTCGAAGTTCAGATAACGGTAAGTATCCACCGCGGTCTTATCCACTTCAGCCATATAACCCAGATATTCTTCCGGCGTTGGCAGGCGTCCGAGCAGGGATGCAATCGCTGCCAGTTCTGCCGATGCCAGATAGACATTGGCACCGTTACCCAGACGGTTCGGGAAGTTACGGGTAGAGGTGGATACCACGGTAGAACCGTCGGCCACTCGCGCCTGGTTACCCATGCACAGTGAACAGCCTGGAATTTCTACACGCGCACCGCTCTTACCAAAGACGCTGTAGTAGCCCTCTTCCGTCAGCTGAGCCGCATCCATTTTGGTCGGTGGCGCAACCCACAGACGGGTTGGCAACGCGCCTTTGTGGCTGTCGAGCAATTTACCCGCCGCACGGAAGTGACCGATGTTGGTCATACAGGAACCGATAAACACTTCATCGATTTTGCTGTTCTGCACGGAAGACAGCAGACGTGCATCATCCGGATCGTTTGGCGCACAAAGAATTGGCTCTTTGATATCCGCCAGATCGATTTCGATGATCGCCGCGTATTCCGCGTCGGCATCGGCTTCCAGCAGGGTCGGATTCGCCAGCCACTCTTCCATACCTTTAATGCGGCGCTCGATGGTACGACGATCGCCGTAACCTTCAGAGATCATCCACTTCAGCAGCACAATGTTAGAGCTCAGGTATTCTTTGATCGGCGCCTGATCCAGTTTGATCGTACAACCTGCCGCTGAACGTTCTGCTGACGCATCCGCCAGTTCAAATGCCTGTTCTACTTTCAGTTCCGGCAAGCCTTCGATTTCCAGAATACGGCCGGAGAAGAGGTTTTTCTTACCCTTCTTCTCGACGGTCAGATGACCTTCTTTAATCGCGTAATAAGGGATCGCATGCACCAGATCACGCAGGGTGATCCCCGGTTGCATTTTACCTTTGAAGCGCACCAGAACAGATTCCGGCATATCAAGAGGCATCACGCCGGTCGCCGCAGCAAATGCCACCAGACCGGAACCCGCAGGGAAGGAAATCCCGATCGGGAAACGGGTATGGGAGTCACCGCCGGTGCCGACAGTGTCAGGCAGCAGCATACGGTTCAGCCACGAGTGGATGATGCCGTCGCCAGGGCGCAGTGAAACACCGCCACGGTTCATGATGAAATCAGGCAGCGTATGGTGCGTGGTCACGTCAACCGGCTTAGGATAAGCAGCGGTATGACAGAATGACTGCATCACCAGATCCGCTGAGAAGCCCAGACACGCCAGGTCTTTCAGTTCATCACGGGTCATCGGACCGGTGGTGTCCTGAGAACCCACTGACGTCATTTTTGGTTCGCAATATTCGTTCGGACGAATACCGGCAACGCCACAGGCGCGGCCCACCATTTTCTGTGCCAGCGAGAAACCTTTGTTGCTTGCAGCCACTGGCTTCGCGATACGGAAGACTTCGCTCTGAGGCAGTTTCAGTGACTCACGGGCTTTGGTGGTTAATCCACGGCCAATGATCAGCGGAATACGGCCACCGGCGCGCACTTCGTCGAGCAGTACGTCGGTTTTCAGTTCGAATGTCGCAATCACTTCGTTGGTTTCGTGGTTACGCACTTCGCCTTTGTACGGGTAGATGTCGATGACATCGCCCATGTTCAGGTCAGAAACGTCCACTTCGATCGGCAACGCACCGGCATCTTCCATAGTGTTGAAGAAGATTGGCGCGATTTTACCGCCGAGAACCACACCGCCACCGCGTTTGTTCGGCACATGAGGAATATCATCGCCCATGAACCACAGCACGGAGTTGGTGGCTGATTTACGTGAGGATCCGGTCCCGACTACGTCACCTACGTAGGCCAGCGGGAAGCCTTTTTTGTTCAGTTCTTCGATTTGCTTGATAGGACCGACGCTGCCAGGTTGATCCGGGTGGATACCTTCGCGTTCGTTTTTCAGCATGGCCAGCGCGTGCAACGGAATATCTGGACGGGACCAGGCATCCGGAGCCGGTGACAAATCATCGGTGTTGGTTTCGCCAGTCACTTTAAACACAGTGACGGTGATTTTTTCAGCCAGTTGCGGACGCGACAGATACCATTCGGCATCAGCCCATGACTGCAGAATTTTTTGCGCGTATTCGTTACCGGCGTGTGCTTTTTCTTCCACATCGTAGAAGTTATCAAACATCAGCAGCGTATGAGACAGCGCTTTGGCGGCGATAGGTGCCAGCGTTGCGCTATCGAGTGCGTCGATCAGCGGATGAATGTTGTAACCACCCTGCATGGTACCGAGCAGTTCAACGGCTTTTTCAGGAGTGACCAACGGAGAGGTAGTTTCGCCTTTGGCGACTGCAGCCAGGAATCCGGCTTTAACGTAGGCGGCTTCGTCGACGCCCGGTGGAACACGATTAATCAGCAGGTCTAACAGAGTATCTTCTTCGCCTTGTGGCGGATTCTTCAGGGACTCAACCAACGCTGCCATCTGTGAAGCATCAAGTGGCTTAGGGACGATGCCCTCTGCAGCACGCTCGGCTACGTGCTTACGGTATTCTTCTAGCACGACATTCTCCTCGCTCTCATTGTCATTTATTATGCCTGGCTTCCCTCATCAGACCGCTAGTAATCCTGCAGGGACAGCGGAATATCGGATTGTCTGATGAGTCGGGGACACTGCGGGTATGATTGTTTCTTTGTCGGTATACGACACTTCCTGAACCGGAGCACAGTGTCCTTTAGCGCCGAAGCAGCATAGCAGGATTTTGGGGGGGTGTTAATCTGTTTACAAAAAAGCAACATTAAATTCTTGCTGAATCGTTAAGGGCAAAATAATCCTTTCCGATATGGCGTTCAGACATCTGCTTACTGCCTTGTGAAGCCAGCAAAGACAAGCGTGTGGAGTAAAAATTTACTGTTTATAATTCATCTGCAAGCTGCTGTTAAACCTGGTCGCATGAAGCGAAGTTCTGCCCCTCTGACGAGATACTGATCGCCTATGAAGACAAACATTAATCTCTCAAGCAATGGCAAAGAGTCGCCACTGGGCCAGAAGCCACTGGAGGCCATCACACGCCTGGTTGAAGTCTGTTTACCCCACGCCACGCCGGTGATAACAGACAACCCCAATATCCCCATCACCCTGCGCGCTGAAGACGGCAGGCAGCAAATCATTTTGCTGCTTGAAGGCGAAATAAAATGCTTTCGCACCTCAGACAATTTGCTGTACGGGATTGCCAACGCGCCCACGATGCTTGGGTTGATGACCTCTGAATACAGCAGTGCCTCTTTTATCTTTAAAGGAAATAAGGAAAGTAAGATCAGCGTGCTGCCGCGCGACAGGGCTATCGACCTGATTGCAGAAAATGGACTGGTAAGAGAAGTTATCGCCTGTACCACCCGCTTTACCGATTACCGCAACTATCATTCCGACCTGATGATCAACCGCACCGCATATGACATTATTTGTGGTCTGTTACTCGAAATAGAACGGTTACCACAAGAAGTCCGCAGCAAAAGCAGCGTGGTAAACTTTATTCTGGAACGTTCGAATTTAGCGCGCAGCGGCGTCATGAAGATTCTGGCGGATTTACGGACAGGGGATTATATCGATATTCAGAACGGGAAACTGATCACCATCAATAAGCGTTTTCCAGACGAATACTGACAGGTAACAGGCATTGCTTAAAAAATAAAACTTCGCTATATTTTTTCGCGCATTAATTTATTTACTAATTACAGGTTTACTTAATTCACGGAAGCTATGAAATAAATTAAATCATCTATATTTAATATGAATATTAAGGAGAGTTAAAATATTGGGATGCAATGGCAATGTAACTTTTGGTTATGAAAGTCAGAAAACCATTCAGATTATCAGAAAGCAATTTGAGCTCTACAACCTAGGAAGATATTTACTTACATCTGGCGTCATGTATTCCATTTTTGCCAAAAATGGAGCGTTAGCAAGCAGTTATTTTATAAATCAGACAGATTTCAGCACTTTCTTTCATTCAGCCGAAGCATTTGACCAGTACGCCAAAAACCAAATTTACCTTTCAATAAACAGACAAATGATATTTTCGGCCACGCATGGTACAGAACATGAGTTCTGGAAATGCATGGAAAAAACCTTTAAATAACAAGGAACGTTCCGTATGAAGAAAATCCTCCTGGTACTTATCCTCGCGCTGACATTCCCTTGCCTTGCGCATATAAATGAAGATATCGAATACAGCCGTGAAAAATATCTTTTAGCTTACAATAATCTCAACACTAAACTTGAGAAATGCTTATCAGAAATGAAATCCAGGCCATTTATTACTTCATCTGATATTGAGGGTTTTGATAAACGAACGGTTAACATTGCCGTTGTATACCTTGGCACAGTTCAAATCGATCAATGCACCGGGAATGAGCATCATCAGTATATGATCAGGGCATTCGATTACTACGATGCACTAACAGAAGTCAGCATCTACAGCCAACAAATTAAAACACTTCAGGATAATATTTTTGCTCTTTTACCAGCGGGAAATATAAGATTAGAAAGGGAATATGAGAGCTTTCCCTTAAAAATCAGAACTGAGCTGGAAGCTCGCTTAAAAAATAAAAATCTCAGATCCTATCCCTCATTCCAAAGCGCCCCACAGTATGATTTTGATGACCAATAAGTTAATAACGGCTTAATAACGGCGCTTAATGTGTGATCGGACTAAGACGTCATCGTCTACATCAGACCGTTTTTTGAAAAATCTCAATTGAGGTCGTCTGTCAGGGCGACCTTTTTCAATAATAGATCATCGTAAACGTCGCTGTGCCGTTCGCACTTCCGCTGCTGAGTGTTTGTCCGTTGAGATAATAGCGGGCAAAAAAGGGAATACTCAGGTTTCCTTCACTGGCCGAGGGTGTGATTGCCCATTCCTGTCCGATGCCCACGGGTGACGTATCACCTTTGAGTATCTGAATCCCCACTCCGGTCGCCTGCCCCTCTGCGCCACTGCTGATTTTGATTACGCCAGCGGCCAGCGAATCATCGGCTGTGCCGTCGATACGGATATTCACATTCGCCCCGGCATCACAATTGAGTTCAATGGAAAACGGCACATCCGGCGTAACACCGCCCACGGAGGCACCGGAGAAAAGCCCCGGCCAGACCGTACCCAGAGAGACATTAATGGTGTTATTCAGTACATCACAGCTTTCCGTTCTGATATTGACGTTACCCGTGTAGGAAATAGAATTCCCCGCGCCCAGGCCGGATTTGCCATAAACCCCCAAGCCGAAACGCGTCTGACTTTGTTGCAATGCCGTATCCGAAATGTCGTTAGCGGTTTTTACCAGCGAGAGCGTAACGGATATCTGATAGCCCTTACTGGCATCGAGATTTCCCAGTGAGGTATTGCGGGTATCACAGGCTACGGTGGCTCCCACCACCCGCTGGCCGCTGGAATTGGTCAGTGCAATCCCAATCCCTTCGACGCCGGTGGAGTAAACCCCTGGAAATCCGGCGATCTCTGAGCCGTTACCGTAATAACAGGCGATGATAGGGTCTCCGGGGAGTTCGCTACTTCCACCGGTCCCGCATTGCCCGCTGACACTGAAGGTGTGCTGACTGCCGGGAACGTCGCTGCCGAGTGGTAAAGAAGACGTAACAGCAATAGAACTTAAATCCCATGACTGCGGCATGGTCGGTGTGGCAGAGCAGGATGCCCAGCCCTTTCCGGAAAATAAGAGCAGGAAGGCAATCAGTATCATCATTTTCATAAAATGCCTCATCGACATACGCTGGTGGCCTGTGAGACCGCCACTTTCTGTGTACCGGATAATGTAAACGGTGCTTCGCACTGTCCCCCGCGCCACGTCACCCGCACTACACCCTGCTCCGGCAAGCCGCTGAGATAGAGTTGCCCGTTGTCTCCGACAATGGCGCGGTTCTGCTCATCGCCCACGACCGAGGCTTCTGCACCGAAAGGCACAGGCTGCCCGTGATAGGTAAGATTGAGTAATAACCGGCTGCCTGAGCGGGTAGTAAAGGACGCCATAACAACAGCACCGGCAGTGGGAACAACAGAAAGGATGTTGTCGTCAATATCCACGTTCTCATTAAGCGATGTGGTATCCAGCGCCACGCGGGTTCGCTTATAAGGGCTGAGATAATTCACCACCGCGTAGCCGCGCCAGTCGGTATACACACCGGTATTGTTTTGCAATTTCACTCCCGCCGCCCCCGGCGCGCGGACAATGGCAATGGCGGAGAGATCGCTGGCAAGAGGCTGCGCGAAAGTGACACCGAAGGGATGGCCCACAACCGCGCCCTGCCAGCCGTAATTGACCTGATGAGTGTCCTGATTGTAGTTGTAGCCCCCGCTGAGCTGAGCGGCGCTGCCCAGATAATTCAGGCTGGCGCTGCCGCTGTTTCCCTGCCCGTGAGTGCCATAGCCTTCACTGACGGCATAAGAGAGATTGTTATCCTCAAGCAGCATACCGTTGATACCGGTCTGATAAAGCGTCGGTCCGTGGCTCGCGCTGTTGACGTTAGCCGTGGCCCAGGCATTTGGCAGCCAGCGCGCCAGGGGAATACTGACATTAAAGGCGATCTGTTTATCGCTCTCAGTGCCGTAAGTACGGTTATCTGATAGCGATAAGGCGTAATCGATACTGGCAATATTGACGTTGTAACTGATCCCAAGACTGCGCTGATTAATTTGCGACTCACGGTAATTTTGCTGATACCAGGAAAGGGAAAGCGATCCTCCCTGCCCGTTGTTAATCATCTGGGTCAGGTTAAGGCGATACTGTTCCCGTGGCTGGCCGTAATAGGTGCCGTTGCTTTCATCCTGTCGCCAGTTACTGGCATCACTGAAACGATAAAAATCCCCGGCAAAGCGGATCCCGGCCAGCGACAGCGTTGAGCCGGTAGCGGCCACACTTTTGGCATATTGCAGCCGGTACGCCACTCCCTTTTCCCGCCGGTTATCCGACAGTTCGCTGTGGGCCAGCGTGGTATCAAGCGACAGGGATCCAAAATCCCCGACCATACTACCAACACCGGCATTCGCCGCTTTATAGTTCTGCGCCAGCTGACTGCCGCCGAACAGCGTCACGCCATGACCCAGCCCGTAAATCAGCGATCCCTGAAGAAATTCCGGCTCATCCCCACCGGACTGATAAGTGCGGTATTTCCCCATTGTCAGGGCATATTTCAACCGGCCTTCGCGCTGCATTATCGGGATAGCGGAAAATGCCTGTGTAAAATGGCGTTCCTCGCCATTACTTTCCCTGACCGTCACATCCAGATCTCCGGAGGCAGACGTCGGGTATAAATCGTTAATGCTGAAAGCGCCGGGCGGTACATAGGTCTGGTAGATCACCATGCCGTTTTGCCTGATCGTCACCTGCGCGTTGCTTCTGGCAATGCCGCGGATCACGGGGGCGAAGCCGCGTAAGCTGTCCGGCAACATGTTGTCATCGGAGGAGAGCTGTACACCACGAAACGAAAAGCTGTCAAAGATATCCGCAGGTGTCGTACTTTCTCCGGCGATAAATTGCCCCTTGAGCACCGGCACATCGCGCTGGAGGAAACTGTACGCCGAGTCCCAGTCCTGCTGCGATTGCCCGTCAATGTTGCGGCTGTAACGCCAGGTGCTGTAGTTGCGCAGCCGCCAGCCGCCCCAGTTAGCACCACTTCTCAGACTCAGAAACTGGCTCTGATCGCTGCCGCCAGAATTTTGCCAGGTGCGGGCACCGCTGAGGTTGTAATTAAGCAGTAATGCCGGCGTTCCCTCATCCCATAATTCCGGGCTGACCGCGCCCCTTGCCAGCGTGTCGAGCAATCCCTGAGGGATGGTGATCAGGAGTTTCTGGCGGGAAAAGTCAAACTGGCTCACCACACCGGGCATGAGCGGCGTGAAATCCTCAACCGGTTTTTGTACGGGCCAGTCACGCAATGCCGGAATACTGCGGGTTCTGAGCCCCAGATTTTGCCACTGGATCGGCGTGAAAAGTGGAGAAAGCGTCTGGTCATGCAGGGCAATAAATGTGACATCCTGCCGCCCTTTCGGCACATTGTTTACCAGCACATCCACACGGTAGACACCGGGTGTCTGCCCGCCTGCCCGGGAAAATTGCGAGATATCCACCGGCGCCCCCGGATGTTCTATTTCCAGTGCCTGCACGTTAAAGCGGTCATCCGCGCGTGTTTCACATGCTCCCAAAACAACCCCCGCCACAAGCCATGACCGTAATAGGGAAGATGAAAGATGCGTAACGACATGATTTTTATTCATAACATGCCTCAGCGCAGCCGGTTTTTTTCCACTGCGCTGGCGCCACCATAATCATTGACGACCTGCCAGCTGACTTCGCCAGTGACCGCACCCTGAGGCCACGGATAGCGGGCTTCCCCAAAAGGCGGAACCATAGTGTTGCCTGTCGCCACACGATTGCTGCCGAGGTTCAGCCTGAAAAATGTGAAGTAATAAGGTGTGGGATTGGTCACCCGCAGGTTTGAGCCCTGACGGGAGAACTGCAACTGCCGCCAGGCGCTTTGCCCTGCGGGTGTGAGCAACGCTGCGGGCCGGAAAAAAAGCTTCAGACGCGTCTTCACCACAATTTGCAATAAACCGGCGGGAGCGTTTTCAGGCACACGTGGGATAGATTTGATATTTAGCCAGAACAGGGATTCGCGATCCTCCGGCAGCAGGCCACCTGTGCGGATAATCCGCAGGCTGTTATCTTCCCCGGCATTCAGCCGGAATAAAGGGGGAGTCACAACAAAAGGTGCAGGAACGGAGGATTTTTGTGTCCCGTCAGGTCCGTTATTATCTACCCAGGATTGGATCAGAAAGGGCTCGGCTTGGGTTCCCTGATTACTGACGGTCAGAGAGGCTTCTTTTTTATTGCCCTGATATATCACCCGTGTCGCTTCTGTAATCACACCCGCATAAAGCGGAGGTACAGAAAAGAGAATAATTAACATCCCTGATAAAATAATAATAAGACGCTGCATATATCCCTCTCATATTTCCGTCAATAAAAATAAAAGACATCCGCGTCTGAATCTCTGGCATCCTTGCCAGTTTAAAGAGATTATTTTTGATTCTTATTATTGATAATTAATAGTGAACTGAGAGGTCCCATTCGCCGCACCTTCGCCTACGGTTGCCTGCGTACTTTTGTAGCGGGCGATAAAGTTCATATCCACCGCTTCGGCAGTCGCATCAATAGGATAAAAACGTGAGGCCGTATAAAGAGGAATTGGCGTCCCCTGATTATCCGCAATTTCAATGCCTACACCGGTTGCACCACCGGTCACTTCCAGCAGTTGGTTATCCACCGCATCAGCAGTACCATCAAATTTTACGGCCGCAGCCGTGAAGGTTGTCGGACAGTTGGTGAGTGAAATCGTAAACGCGGTCGGCGAAGAGGTGTCACCGGCTGCCGTAAATGAGGTCGCGGCGACGGTGCCTAAATCCACATTAATGGCTGCGGTACTTCCGCCATTCACATCACACGTCGTCGCAACAATTTGCCCGGTGAAATTAATAGTGCCATCGGCTGCGTGTACTACGGTATGACTCAAACACAACGCCGTGCCGACAAGTAAAATAAAAGAATTACGCTTATTCATGAAATAATACCTGAGATTAAAATTAAACAAACTTCACCAGATTGAGTTATCAATACTGGCGACATACATTCACTTTAAACAAGCAGGTATATTTGAGGTAATCACATCCCCTCACATTATTTTATCGATAACATTGAGCGTCAGAAAATAAATGAATGAGATGTAATGAGATAAATGAGAACCGGCACGGAGGGTGCCACACAGAAACAAAAGGAAAAAAAAACGCCTCCGGAGAGGCGTTTATCAGCAAAGGAGAAATTACTTTTTCTTCGCTTTCGGGTTTGGCAGGTCGGTAATGCTGCCTTCGTAGATTTCTGCTGCCAGACCCACGGACTCATGCAGAGTCGGGTGAGCATGAATGGTCAGCGCGATATCTTCTGCATCACAACCCATTTCGATTGCCAGACCGATTTCGCCCAGCAGCTCGCCGCCGTTGGTACCCACAATCGCACCACCGATAACACGGTGAGATTCTTTGTCGAAGATCAGTTTGGTCATGCCGTCTGCACAATCGGAAGCGATAGCACGGCCGGAAGCTGCCCACGGGAAGGTGGCGGTTTCGTAGCTGATGCCTTTTTCTTTCGCTTCTTTCTCAGTCAGGCCAACCCAGGCAACTTCTGGCTCAGTGTAGGCAATGGATGGAATGACTTTCGGATCGAAGTAGTGTTTCTTGCCGGAGATAACTTCGGCAGCCACATGGCCTTCGTGAACACCTTTGTGCGCCAGCATTGGCTGACCGACGATATCGCCGATGGCAAAGATGTGTGGCACGTTGGTACGCATTTGTTTGTCGACGTGGATGAAACCACGGTCGTCAACTTCAATGCCTGCCGCGCCTGCTTCCAGCAGTTTACCGTTAGGAACACGGCCGATAGCCACCAGCACGGCGTCGTAACGCTGTGGTTCAGCCGGGGCTTTCTTGCCTTCCATCGTGACATAGATGCCGTCTTCTTTGGCTTCTACCGCGGTCACTTTGGTTTCCAGCATCAGGTTGAATTGCTTGCTGATTTTTTTGGTGAAGACTTTCACCACGTCTTTATCAGCGGCAGGGATAACCTGGTCGAACATTTCTACCACGTCAATCTGAGAACCCAGCGCGTGGTAAACGGTGCCCATTTCCAGACCGATGATGCCGCCACCCATAACGAGCAGACGCTCAGGGACGGTTTTCAGTTCCAGCGCATCGGTAGAATCCCATACACGCGGGTCATCATGTGGAATGAATGGCAGTTTGATTGGACGGGAACCCGCCGCAATGATGGCATTGTCGAAAGTGATGGTCGTTGGACCGTTTTCGCCTTCAACAACCAGAGTATTTGCGCCAGTAAATTTGCCCAAGCCGTTCACGACTTTGACTTTACGGCCTTTCGCCATACCTGCCAGACCACCGGTCAGCTGGTTGATGACTTTTTCTTTCCAGACACGAACCTTGTCGATGTCAGTTTTCGGCTCACCGAAAACAATACCGTGTTCTGCCAGTGCTTTTGCTTCAGAGATCACTTTCGCGACGTGCAGCAGAGCTTTAGAAGGGATACAGCCAACGTTCAGGCACACGCCACCGAGAGTGGAATAACGCTCAACCAGAACGGTTTCAAGACCTAAATCAGCGCAACGGAAAGCAGCAGAATAGCCCGCAGGGCCAGCCCCAAGTACCACGACCTGAGTTTTAATTTCAGTACTCATCATGACCTCTTAATTTATGTCCGGCGGGTCTGACGTCATTCTTATGTCGCAACGCCCATCATCCACCGGGTCGTTCTATCCGCCCGCAGTTTACAAAATTGTTAACAAATTTGAAACAACAAACGGCATACGATTTGTGCTTAGCGCCCGAAAATCCCAAACAGCATGAAGAGATTATCAGAAAAAAGCCGGCCGACTGGCCGGCTTTTCACTTACATCACCAGACGGCGGATGTCAGACAACACGTTGTTGATGATGGTAATGAAGCGCGCACCATCGGCACCGTCAATGACGCGGTGGTCGAAGGAGAGCGACATTGGCATCATCAGACGCGGTGTGAACTCTTTACCGTTCCAGACTGGCTCAATAGCAGACTTGGAAACACCGAGGATAGCCACTTCCGGCGCGTTGACGATTGGCGCGAAGTGGGTCGTCCCGATACCACCGAGGCTGGAGATAGTGAAGCAACCGCCCTGCATTTCGCCAGCAGTCAGCTTACCGTCACGGGCTTTCTTGGAGATAGCCATCAGCTCACGGGACAACTCGGCGATGCCTTTCTTGTTCACGTCTTTAAAGACCGGAACAACCAGACCGTTTGGCGTATCAACCGCCACACCGATGTTGATGTATTTTTTCAGCGTCAGTTTCTGACCATCTTCGGACAGTGAACTGTTGAAGCGTGGCATCTGCTCAAGGGCAGCGGCAACGGCTTTCATGATGAAGACCACCGGGGTGAATTTCACGTCCAGTTTGCGTTTAGCGGCTTCATCGTTCTGCTGTTTACGGAACGCTTCCAGCTCAGTGATATCGGTTTTGTCGAAGTGCGTAACGTGCGGGATCATTACCCAGTTACGGCTCAGGTTCGCACCAGAGATTTTCTGGATACGGCCCAGTTCGACTTCTTCAATCTCACCGAACTTGCTGAAGTCAACTTTCGGCCAAGGCAGCATGCCTGGCAGACCGCCACCCGTTGCTGCTGCCGGCGCGGCTTCAGCACGTTTGACCGCGTCTTTCACGTAAGTCTGAACGTCTTCGCGCAGGATACGACCTTTACGGCCAGTCCCTTTGACTTTCGCCAGATTAACGCCGAACTCACGGGCCAGACGACGGATAACCGGCGTGGCGTGAACGTAAGCGTCGTTCTCTGCAAATTCGCCTTTGCTTTCAGCTTTAGCTGCTGCCGGAGCCGCCGCTTTCTGTTCCTGTTTCGCAGGAGCAGCCGCTTCTTCTTTCTTAGCCGCAGGAGCAGCAGGCGCAGCGCCTTCTACTTCGAAGACCATGATCAGAGAGCCGGTGCTGACTTTGTCGCCCGCAGCGATTTTGATTTCTTTCACGGTACCCGCGAACGGTGCCGGGACTTCCATTGAGGCTTTGTCGCCTTCAACGGTGATCAGTGACTGTTCTGCACTGATTTTGTCGCCGACTTTCACCATGATTTCAGTGACTTCAACTTCGTCGCCACCGATATCAGGCACGTTCACTTCTTTGCTGCCGGACTGAGCCGGAGCCGCAGGTGCCGCATCTGATTTGGTTTCTGCAGCAGCGGCAGGTGCGGCTGCACCAGAACCAGCCACTTCGAAGACCATGATCAGAGAACCGGTGCTGACTTTGTCGCCCGCAGCGATTTTGATTTCTTTAACTTTGCCCGCGAACGGCGCAGGGACTTCCATAGAGGCTTTGTCGCCTTCTACGGTGATCAGCGATTGTTCAGCTGTCACGGTGTCGCCTACTTTGACCATGATTTCAGTGACTTCAACTTCGTCGCCACCGATATCAGGTACGTTCACTTCTTTGCTTTCGCTGGAAGCAGGGGCAGCAGCAGCGCTCTCTTGAACATTCGCTTCTGCTTTGGCTTCCTGTTTCGCTGGTGCTGCATCAGCAGCACCGTCAGCGGCTTCAAAGATCATGATCAGTTTGCCGGTTTCGACGGTATCGCCGACCGCAACTTTAATTTCTTTGACCACGCCAGCTTGTGGAGAAGGCACTTCCATAGAAGCTTTATCGCCTTCAACGGTGATCAGCGATTGTTCAACGTCAACCTTATCGCCCACCTTCACCATAATTTCGGTGACTTCCACTGCATCTGCACCGATGTCCGGTACGTTAATTTCAATAGCCATCTGTCTTTACCTCTTATGCCAGACGCGGGTTAACTTTTTCCGGGTTGATATCGAATTTCTTAATGGCCTCAGCCACTACAGATGTTTCGATTTCACCGCGTTTAGCCAATTCACCCAGCGCAGCAACCACAACGTAGGAAGCATCCACTTCGAAGTGGTGACGCAGGTTTTCGCGGCTGTCTGAACGACCGAAGCCGTCAGTACCCAGTACGCGATAATCGCTGGCCGGAACGTAAGTACGAACCTGTTCAGCAAACAGTTTCATATAGTCGGTAGACGCAACCGCTGGCGCATCGCTCATCACCTGGGCGATGTACGGAACGCGTGGGGTTTCAGTCGGGTGCAGCATGTTCCAGCGCTCACAGTCCTGACCATCACGGGCCAGTTCAGTGAAGGACGTTACGCTGTAAACGTCAGAACCCACACCGTAGTCTTTGGACAGGATCTCAGCCGCTTCACGTACGTGACGCAGAATAGAACCGGAGCCCAGCAACTGCACTTTACCTTTGCTGCCTTCCAGCGTATCCAGCTTGTAGATACCCTTACGGATGCCTTCTTCCGCGCCTTCCGGCATGGCTGGCATGTGGTAGTTTTCGTTCAGCGTGGTGATGTAGTAATAAATGTTTTCCTGCGCTTCACCGTACATACGAACCAGACCGTCATGCATGATGACAGCAACTTCGTACGCGTAAGACGGATCGTAAGAAATACAGTTCGGGATAGTGAGAGACTGAATGTGGCTGTGACCATCTTCGTGTTGCAGACCTTCGCCGTTCAGGGTAGTACGACCTGAAGTACCGCCGATCAGGAAGCCACGCGCCTGCTGGTCACCCGCTGCCCAGCACAGGTCGCCGATACGCTGGAAACCGAACATGGAGTAGTAGATGTAGAACGGGATCATTGGCAGATCGTTGGTGCTGTAAGATGTCGCTGCAGCAAGCCATGAAGAAGCGGCGCCCAGTTCGTTGATACCTTCCTGCAGGATCTGACCTTTCTCGTCTTCTTTATAGTAAGCAACCTGCTCACGGTCCTGCGGGGTGTACTGCTGGCCGTTCGGGCTGTAAATACCAATCTGACGGAACAGACCTTCCATACCGAATGTACGCGCTTCGTCGGCGATAATCGGCACCAGACGGTCTTTAATGGAGTCGTTCTTCAGCATCACGTTCAGGGCACGCACGAAAGCGATAGTGGTAGAAATCTCTTTCTTCTGCTCTTCCAGCAGTTGGGAGAAGTCTTCCAGTTTCGGCATTTCCAGCTTCTGAGTGAAGTTTGGCAGACGAGTCGGCAGGTAGCCTTTCAGCGCAGCACGACGCTCATGCAGGTATTTGTATTCTGCAGAGTCTTTTTCCAGAGTGATGTACGGCAGTTTTTCCAGATTTTCATCGGTCACTGGCACGCTGAAACGATCACGGATATAGCGAACGCCATCCATGTTCATTTTCTTCACCTGGTGAGCAATGTTTTTACCTTCGGCAGCGTCGCCCATGCCATAACCTTTAATGGTATGCGCAAGGATAACCGTCGGCTGGCCTTTGGTGTTCTGTGCTTTATTCAGTGCAGCGAAGACTTTCTTCGGATCATGACCACCACGGTTCAGCGCCCAGATTTCATCGTCGGTCATGTCTTTGACCAGCGCAGCGGTTTCTGGGTATTTGCCGAAGAAGTGTTCACGAACGTACTTACCGTCACGGGACTTGAAGGTCTGGTAGTCGCCATCGACGGTTTCGTTCATCAACTGGATCAGTTTACCGCTGGTGTCTTTACGCAGCAGTTCATCCCAACGGTTGCCCCAGATCACTTTGATCACGTTCCAGCCAGCGCCTGCGAAGATGCCGTCCAGTTCGTTGATGATTTTGCCGTTACCGGTGACAGGGCCATCAAGACGCTGCAGGTTACAGTTGATGATGAAGCACAGGTTGTCCAGTTTCTCGCGGGTCGCGATGGTGATCGCACCTTTGGATTCTGGTTCGTCCATTTCACCGTCGCCCAGGAACGCATAAACGCGCTGTGCGGAAGTGTCTTTCAGACCACGGTGTTCCAGATATTTCAGGAATTTAGCCTGATAGATGGCACCGATCGGGCCCAGACCCATAGATACCGTCGGGAACTGCCAGAATTCAGGCATCAGTTTAGGGTGCGGATAAGACGACAGACCTTTACCGTGAACTTCCTGACGGAAATTGTTCATCTGGTCTTCAGTCAGGCGGCCTTCAAGGAAAGCACGCGCATACACGCCCGGAGAGATGTGGCCCTGGAAGTAAACCAGATCGCCGCCGTCTTTTTCGTTGCGTGCGCGGAAGAAGTGGTTGAAGCACACTTCGTACACGGTCGCAGAAGACTGGAAGGATGCCATGTGGCCGCCGAGTTCCAGGTCTTTCTTGGACGCACGCAGAACGGTCATGATGGCGTTCCAGCGGATAGCGGTACGAATGTTACGTTCCAGCTCCAGGTTACCCGGGTATTCAGGTTCGTCTTCAACAGCGATGGTATTGACGTAGTTACGGCTGGCAGCACCAGCAGCGACGCTCACGCCGCCCTTACGCGCTTCACTAAGAACCTGGTCGATCAGGAACTGTGCACGCTCAACACCTTCTTCACGGATGACCGATTCGATCGCTTGTAGCCAGTCGCGAGTTTCGATCGGATCCACGTCATTATTTACACGTTCTGACATGGTGCTTTTCCTTATCTGTATCTAATACGTTGGTTTATCTGGAGCCTGTCTTCCTGCGCTCTTTCTAAAACGGTCTTCGTGATGAGAAAGCACACGAAGACAGGCCCGTCATGTAGTTGCCGTGAACCCTCAAATGAAGGCTCTAAAAATTAACCTCGTGGGTTAACTTTCATCTTTTCGTTGCTGGAGCCGTCGTAAAGACCGATCCCGCCGGGTGTGTTCCCTGCTGAGATCCAGCAAAACTTCTTCAATGAACGCCAGGTGACGGTGAGATGCGGCACGCGCTTTTTCTGGTTCCCGTGCAACAATCGCCTCGAAAATACTGGCGCGGTGGTTGCTTACCATCGCCAGCATTTCGCGGCGGGAGTAAAGCAATTCAAAGTTCTGTCGAACATTTTTCTCGAGCATCGGTCCCATACAGCGAACCAGATGCAGCAGCACGACATTATGCGCTGCTTCTGTTACAGCAACCTGATACTGCATTACCGCGTCGGCTTCTGCGTCCAGGTCTCCGCTGTCTTGTGCAGTCTGTATGACCACGTGACAATCGCGAATGCGCTGCAAATCTTCCTCTGTGCCACGAAGCGCCGCGTAATACGCAGCGATCCCTTCAAGGGCATGGCGTGTTTCAAGGAGATCGAATTGTGATTCAGGATGGTCGGCCAGTAACTCAGCCAGCGGGTCACTCACGCTTTGCCACAAGTTACTTTGTACGAAAGTGCCACCACCCTGACGGCGCAGGAGTAGCCCCTTCCCTTCCAGGCTTTGGATTGCCTCTCTGAGAGAAGGTCGCGATACATCAAATTGTTTGGCCAGTTCGCGCTCTGGCGGAAGCTTTTCCCCGGGTCTCAAGGTGCCTTCGAGGATCAGGAACTCAAGTTGCTGCTCGATCACATCGGATAACTTAGGCTGTCGGATTTTGCTGTAAGCCATATATGTGCTGTTCTCTGCGAGTAGCGACTCTGTAAGTTGCCGGAGTCAATTGGTAATACCAATTTAAAAAACGTGGCCGTAAAGTAACAAAGTATTCACCTTGTGTCCATATGGCTACCCAGTAAATGCGTCGACCCCGCACAATTTAACAAATTTTTATCATTTATCTTTTTTACCCAGCCTCAGCTCACATTTTATGGATCCTGAACAAATTTACAGTCAATTTGGCTATTTGTTATGCAGATGATGCATAAACCCCGTGCAAACTTTTGCGCATAACATTATTCTTGCCCGAACGGTAGATGATCCTGCTTTTTAGGTACAATCCAGCCGTAAATAATTAGATACAAAAAGTGTAATTATCGCCTTACATTCTCTCTAACACACAGAATGTTATGGGTTTTGCCCCAATGACAGAGGACAGGTAAATGGTTGATCAACAACAAGGCGATGAGCTAAAGCGCGGCCTCAAAAACCGCCATATTCAGCTGATTGCACTAGGTGGGGCCGTCGGTACAGGGCTGTTTCTGGGCAGCGCTTCCGTCATTCAGTCCGCGGGGCCGGGGATTATTCTTGGCTACGCCATTGCAGGTTTTATTGCCTTTTTAATTATGCGCCAGTTAGGTGAGATGGTTGTTGAAGAGCCGGTTGCAGGCTCATTCAGCCACTTTGCTTACAAATACTGGGGTGGATTTGCGGGTTTTGCTTCCGGCTGGAACTACTGGGTTCTGTACGTGCTGGTGGCGATGGCAGAACTGACCGCAGTGGGTAAATATATTCAATTCTGGTGGCCGGAAATTCCTACCTGGGTTTCTGCTGCGGCCTTCTTCGTGCTGATCAACGCCATCAACCTCACTAACGTTAAAGTCTTCGGTGAGATGGAATTCTGGTTCGCGATCATCAAAGTGGTTGCGGTAGTCGCGATGATCCTGTTCGGTGGCTGGTTGCTGTTCAGCGATACTGCCGGTCCTCAGGCGACAGTACGTAACCTGTGGGAGCAAGGCGGATTCCTGCCGCATGGTATGACCGGGCTGGTGATGATGATGGCAATCATCATGTTCTCGTTCGGTGGCCTTGAGCTGGTAGGGATTACAGCGGCAGAAGCTGATAATCCTGAAGTCAGCATTCCTAAAGCGACCAACCAGGTTATCTACCGCATCCTGATTTTCTATGTGGGCTCACTGGCCGTGCTGCTTTCCCTGATGCCGTGGACCCGCGTCGGGCCGGACACCAGCCCGTTCGTCCTGATCTTCCATGAACTGGGTGATGCACTGGTCGCCAACGCACTGAACGTGGTGATCCTGACTGCCGCGCTGTCGGTCTACAACAGCTGTGTTTACTGCAACAGCCGCATGTTGTTTGGTCTGGCGCAGCAAGGCAACGCACCGAAATCCCTGATGAAAGTGGACAAACGCGGCGTGCCGGTAACGTCTATTCTTGTCTCTGCTGCCACCACAGCGCTGTGCGTTTTGATTAACTATCTAATGCCAGCCGAAGCATTTGGTCTGCTGATGGCGCTGGTGGTTTCTGCACTGGTGATCAACTGGGCGATGATCAGCCTGGCACACATTAAATTCCGTCAGGCGAAGCGTCGTGAAGGCGTGGAACCTAAGTTCAAAGCGCTGCTGTATCCGGTGGGTAACTACATCTGCCTGCTCTTTATGGCGGCGATTCTGGTGATCATGGCGATCACTCCTGGCATGGCGATCTCCGTATGGCTGATCCCTGTCTGGCTGGTGGTTCTGGGCATTGGTTACTGGATCAAGAATCAGCAAAGCGGGAAATCCGTTAACGCTTAAGCAAGAGTAATCATTTAAAATCCTCAGACGCCCCGGTTAAGTCACTTGCCGGGGCGTCCTGTTATACAGGTCACACTTTTTCTGAGATGACCAAATCGTCCATCTTCATGACTCTTAACTCCTGACTCTTATTGCCTTTCTAAGCCAATACTCTGGGCTATCACACAGTTTTTTAACAACTGTCCTTTTGACATCTATCCGGAGAGAACATCCATGAAGGAAGGCGCGCTGTCGTTCAAAGAGAAAGTGGCGTACGGCATGGGGGATGCGGGCTGCAATATGATTGGCGGCGCCATCATGTTGTTTCTTAATTATTTTTATACGGACGTATTCGGATTAGCCCCGGCGCTGGTCGGCGTTTTACTGCTTTCTGTGCGCGTCATTGACGCGGTTACCGACCCGATCATGGGTGCGATTGCCGACAGAACGACCACCCGCTGGGGACGGTTCCGCCCGTATTTGTTATGGGTTTCGGTGCCTTATGTTCTGTTCAGCGTGCTGATGTTCACCACGCCGGAATGGAGCTACAACAGCAAGGTTATCTATGCTTTTGTAACTTACTTCCTGATGTCCCTGACTTACACCGCCATAAACATTCCTTATTGCTCGCTCGGTGGGGTTATTACTGCCGATCCGCACGAACGCGTGGCCTGCCAGTCTTACCGCTTCTTTATGGTGGGGATTGCGACACTTATCCTGTCATCAACGCTTCTGCCAATGGCAGACTTTTTTGGCGGCGCGGACAAGGCCAAGGGCTACCAGATGTCGATGGGCGTAATGGCGATTATCGCGCTGTTTATGTTCCTGTTCTGCTTCAGCTCAGTGAAAGAACGTATCCAGCCGGCAGTACCTTCTAAACATGCCTTAAAGTCTGACCTGAAAGATGTATGGAAAAACGACCAGTGGGTACGCATCCTGCTGCTGACGTTCTGCAACGTGTGCCCGGGTTTCATCCGTATGGCAGCCACCATGTATTACGTCACATGGGTCATGGAAAAATCCACCTCGTTCGCCAGTATGTTCATCAGCCTTGGCGTAGTCGGCATGATGATCGGCAGCGCGCTGGCAAAACCACTGACCGATAAATACTGCAAACTGAAAGTGTTCTTCTGGGCCAACATTATCCTGACCATTTTCTCCTGCGGCTTCTATTTCCTTGATCCGCACGCGACAACGCTGATTCTTGTGGCGTACTTCATCCTGAACATCATGCACCAGCTCCCTTCCCCGCTGCACTGGTCACTGATGGCCGATGTGGATGATTACGGCGAATGGAAAACAGGTAAACGCGTGACCGGCATCAGCTTCTCCGGCAACCTGTTCTTCCTCAAATGCGGGCTGGCGGTAGCCGGTGCGATGGTCGGATTCCTGTTGTCAGCTTATGGCTACAATGCCGGAGCAACACAGCAAAGTGATCACGCGATCAACGGGATTATGCTGCTGTTCACTATCATTCCGGGCGTGGGTTATCTGATTACTGCCGGTGTTGTGCGCTTACTGAAAGTGGATCGCGAAACCATGCGTACCATTCAGGCTGATCTCGAAATTCGCCGCCGTAATTACCGCGAACTGAATGAATATCACAACGCGAAAAATGCACAGGACGCGGATATCCCCAGCGTCCCACTGAACAGCAAGGAGCTGAAACATGAGTAATTACCCTAATCCGCTGATTGAGCAACGCGCAGACCCGCATATCTGGCTGCACAGCGACGGAAATTATTACTTTATTGCGTCGGTTCCTGAATACGACAGGCTGGAGATCCGCCGCTCGCCAACGCTGACCGGCCTTGCCGACGCGCCAGCGTCCGTCGTCTGGTATAAACCTCGAACGGGCCCGATGAGCGCGCTGATCTGGGCACCGGAGCTGCATTTCATCGACGGAAAATGGGTCATCTATTACGCCGCTGCGCCATCGCAGGAGATTGTGGACGGATTATTCCAGCATCGTATGTATGCGCTGGTTTGCGAAGATGCAGATCCGCTCACGGGGAAATGGCAGGAGAAAGGCCGGATCCAGACGCCGATCGACAGTTTCTCCCTCGATGCCACGCACTTTGAGCATCAGGGCAAAAGTTATTATCTTTGGGCGCAGAAAGACCCGGCAATTCGTGGAAACTCGAATCTGTATCTGGCTGAAATGGAAGACCCGTGGACGCTGAAATCACCGCCAGTCATGGTCAGCAAACCGGAACTGGACTGGGAAATCATCGGTTTTTGGGTCAATGAAGGTCCTGCTGTCATTACACATGGTGATAAAATTTTCATCACCTATTCCGCCAGCGCCACCGACGAAAATTACTGTATCGGTTTGCTTTGGGCGGATCTCAACAGCAACCTGATGGATCCGGCGAGCTGGCACAAATCACAGCATCCGGTGTTCACCACTCAGGCACAGAACAAACAGTTCGGTCCCGGCCACAACAGCTTTACCCGCAACGAACAGGGCGAAGATGTTCTGGTATATCACGCCCGAAATTACACGGAAATCGAAGGTGATCCGCTGTATGACCCGAACAGGCATACGCGCATCAAAACCTTCCGCTGGGATGAAAACGGCATGCCAGACTTCGGCGAGCCGGCCGCCGATAACCGTCAGCTTACCTTCCAAAAGCAGCACTGACGAAAAGCAAAAAGCCCGGACACAGAAATGTACCGGGCTTTTTTATTGCGCTTTCTTTTTCAGAAAAAAGAATTAAATCAAAGTACCGTAAATCGTCAGAAGCGCTACAACGACCAGAATAATCATTGTCACTTTACGTGCCAGACTCACCGCGGCACGCGGCGTCTGTACCGGATCGGTATGCGGATCACGAGCCAGTGAGAACTGCGCCAGACGTGTTAACACCTGATACTGCGACGAGTGAATATCACCCAGTGAAGCGAACCAGGCCGGCAGAGCCTTCTCACCATGCCCCAGTAAGGCATATGCCACACCAGCCAGACGAACCGGGATCCAGTCCAGAATATGCAACAAGGCATCAACGCCGGACTGAGCACGTTTTAAAGGCGGCATATGGCGCGCCAGCCAGGTCTGATAACCGCGTAAAACTGCGTATCCACCTAATGCTACCGGTCCGAAAGGACCGCACACCACAAACCAGAATAAAGGGCCGAGATAGTAGCGGTAGTTAATCCATAACAGCGCATTTTGCAGTTCCCGCAAACGGGCTTCTTCCGTGCAATCCGTTGGCAGACCGTGGATCAGTGCGAGCTCTTCGGCCATTTCCTTGCAGGCATCAGCATCCCCCTGACGGGCTGATTTAAGATAAGCGCGATAATGCTTACGTTTAATGCCCGCGCCAATGCACAGCAGACATAAAATCACCCACAAAATCAGCGTGGGTACGCCAAAGAATATCCCCTGCAGCGCTCGCAGGACGACCCAGATCACTGCCATCCAGATAACCATGATAGCCAGCGTTTTCACTAAGGAAGTCTGCCGCCCGCGGCGGAATATCACCTCGAACCGATGGTCCAGCTGCCAGTGTTCACCCAGTTTGAACAGCCGTTCCCAAGCCAGCACCAGCAGCAAAGTAAATAACGTCATCGATTGTCACTCTCTCTCAACACATCACAGGCTTAAAACACGCACCAGAGACCGCGATAACTCACTGGTCAGAAGCACTATTCTGCCCTACCGGCAGGGCTATCAGCTTGCGATAAAATGCCCAGTCAAATTCAGGGCCGGGATCGGTCTTACGCCCCGGAGCAATATCACTGTGTCCGGTAATGGCATCAAGATTAATGGGATAGTGCTTGATTAACAACTCAGTAACAGCGGCCAGACTGCGATATTGCACGTCCGTAAAAGGCTCAAAATCCGTGCCTTCCAGCTCGATGCCAATGGAGAAATCATTACAGCGTTCACGCCCCTGCCAGCTGGAGACACCCGCATGCCAGGCTCGTTTATCAAAAGGAACATATTGAACAATTTCGCCATCGCGGCGGATCAGGCAATGTGCAGCTACACGCAGTTGATGGATGCCTTCAAAATAAGGGTCGTCCTGCGGGTTCAGCGTACCGGTAAACAATTGATCAATATAAGGACCACCGAATTTTCCGGGCGGCAAACTGATGTTGTGGATAACCAGCAACGAGGGGATTTCATCGTCAGGACGGAGATCAAAATGGGGAGAAACGACCCGCTGGGCTTCGGCTATCCAGCCTTGTTCTAAGTGCATCAAAGACCTCAATGATGTGCTTGTGTGGTACTTATCACAGCAACAGGGTAGCATGTTTTTTTGTCCTTCTTATCCGCCATTTCGGAGTATTTGTATGTCTACCCGCAGCTACAGCCCTGAAAGTCGCCGCGCACAGTTACTCGAACGTATCCAGAATGATATTCCTGCTCTTGTGACTCAAGCCCTGGGCGAAGACCTCGGCGGCGAAGCTAATGCTAACAATGATTTAACGGCGCAATTGTTGCCACAGGATAAAAACGCGACCGCCACCATCATCACCCGTGAAACCGGTATTTTTTGCGGGCAACGCTGGCTGGATGAAGTCTTTAAGCAGCTGGCCGGAGATAAAATCACCGTTAAATGGCATGTTAAAGACGGCGACGCAGTTTCTGAAAACCAGACTTTATGCGAACTTTCCGGCTCTGCCCGCATGTTGCTGACCGGCGAACGCACCGCCCTGAATTTTGTGCAGACCCTTTCCGGCGTGGCAACCGAAGTGAATCACTACGTGAAAATTCTGCAAGGCACAAAAACTCAGTTGCTCGATACCCGCAAAACCCTGCCGGGTCTGCGTACAGCACTGAAATATGCTGTGCTCTGCGGTGGCGGAAGCAATCACCGTCTGGGTCTGGCTGATGCATTTCTTATCAAAGAAAATCACATCATTGCCTGCGGCTCCATCAAAGCGGCCGTGGAACGCGCGTTGTGGATCCATGCCGACGTGCCTGTAGAAGTGGAGGTCGAATCCATTGATGAACTTCAGCAGGCGCTGGATGCGAAAGCTGACATCATCATGCTCGATAACTTTACCGTGCCGATGATGCGTGAAGGCGTTGCGCTGACTGCCGGCCGTGCACTGCTGGAAGTCTCCGGTAATGTAACGGAAAAAACACTGCGTGAATTCGCGGAGACCGGCGTGGATTACATTTCCGTCGGCGCGCTGACCAAACATGTCAGAGCAATGGATCTCTCCATGCGTTTTAGCTAATCGCTCCGCTGTTGCCCCTGACTTCCTTTTCAGGGGCAACACGACTTCTTCCGGTCTATTTCATCTTGCCGCATTACCCTCTCATTCTCCCGGTCTGACTGCCATCCCCTTTTTCATTTCATCTTCACAGTTGCGGCGTATCGCGCAAAAGTTTTGCCAACCTGACTGACATACATATTTATCCTGGAAGACATCGTGGAAAAGCCAACAATGGGGCTGGAGTCTGGTTATTTCTGCGTTTAGTTTGCTGCCCGAGCTTAACCCACGCAGTTTTACGAAACGGAGAACGCCATGCACCGGCAACAAGGATTTACCCTCATTGAACTGATGGTAGTGATCGCGATTATTGCGATCCTCAGTGCCATCGGCATACCCGCTTACCAGAGTTATATCCAGAAAGCCGCCATGACAGACATGCTGCAAACCATGGTGCCGTATAAAACCGGCGTCGAATTGTGTGTGATTGATGCCGGCACACTGACGGGTTGTAACGCTGGCACTCAGGGGATACCCGCGGCCACCAGCAGCCGATATGTCAGTCAGGTACAAGTCAGCACTGGAGTCATCTCGCTCACCGGGCAACAGGCGCTGGAAGGGCTCAGCGTCGTCATGACGCCGGTGGTCGATAATCTGGCCGGAGGAATTGTCTGGAATCGTAGTTGTACGAACGCCGCTAACACGTCGATGGTTGAGGCGTGCGAAAGCGTATTCCGTTTTGACAGTCAGGGAGCGACACAATGACCGATACTCCACTGGATCCTGTTTCGCCGTTACATAACGACAGGCAGCAAAGCGAAGCATCGCTTGAAGCCCTTTGCCAGCGCTATAAAGCCGTCATTTTGCATCGTGACCCGCAAACAATTCGCGTTGCCTGCCATGAAACTGAGGCGGACACTGAATCACTGAGCAACGTTCTGCGTTTCGCCACCGGATTAAAAGTCCAGCTTGAACGCTGGCCACAGGCGCGGCTTGAACAGGTCATGGAAAAAGGCCACTCAGGCTCGCAACAAAATGTCGCGCAGGAAGAGCTAACTCCTTCACTTCCTCGTGATGAGAATGAACTGGACGCCCTAAGTGATGCACCGGTCATCAATGTACTTAACCAAATCCTCAGGCACGCCATCACCCGTCGTGCTTCAGATATTCACTTCGAACCTTTTGAGCACAGCTTCCGGGTTCGTGTCCGGATTGATGGCGTATTACAGGAAATCCCCGGTCCTGAATTTTCAATGGCCGCCAGTATATGCGCACGGCTAAAAATCATGGGACAGCTCAATGTGGCAGAACGCAGATTGCCACAGGACGGGCAGCTCTCGGTAATGCTGCAAAATCAGCGATATTCCATGCGGGTTTCGTCACTGCCAACGCTGCACGGTGAAAAGATTGTGCTGCGAATACTCCATATGACGCAGCAGGATCTGTCGATGTCACAACTGGGATTCACGCCGCGTGATCTCGATTATTTCAAGGCCGCGCTTAAACACCCGCAGGGATTAATTCTGGTCACGGGGCCGACGGGTAGCGGAAAAACAGTGACGCTTTACACTGGTCTGCGACATCTGAATGCCATTACCCGCAATATCTGCAGCGTCGAAGATCCGATTGAGATCCCGGTCAGCGGCATTAATCAGACGCAGATCAACAGTAAAACTGATCTGAGTTTTGCCGGTGTCCTGCGGGCCTTATTACGTCAGGATCCTGATGTGATTATGGTCGGTGAGATCCGGGATAAAGAAACTGCCGAGATTGCCGTAAAAGCGGCGCAGACTGGGCATATGGTGCTTTCCACCCTGCATACCAATTCCACCTGCGAAACCCTGACCCGCCTGAGACAAATGGGGATCGAGAGTTTTCATATTGCAGCCAGTTTACGTCTGGTCATTGCACAGCGGCTGGTTCGAAAGCTATGCCCGCATTGTCGCAAAGCGCATATGTCACTGGTCGAAAAAGGCCCTGATGGCCGCAGTTGTACGTTGCCACTTTGGTTAGCTGCAGGTTGCCATCAATGTTTTTCCGGCTACTACGGGCGAACGGGAATTTACGAGATACTTAATATCACTCCCCGTTTACAGCAGGCACTGGTCGCGGGAGCGGGCGTCACTGAGCTGAGTAAAATCGCCCGCGAGCAGGGGCAGAAAACCTTGCAGGAAGCGGGAATGTTGCTGGTCGAGCAAGGTATTACATCGCTTGAGGAGCTTTACAGAGTCACCGGCGAAGAGACTGGCTTATGAGCGACACCGGGGCGGGATCTAAAGAGTGGCGGCTTTACCAATGGCAGGCTGTCGATACCCTGGGCAGCATTCAGCAAGGTAACAGCATAGAGATAAATAAAGACATCATTTACCAGCAGCTTTTTGCTGCTGGTTTGCAGCCGGTCAGTATCAGGATGAAGCAACGCCTGAGACGACACTTTTGGAAGAATCAGGAGCGCGTCGCCTTTGTCAGACAACTGGCAACGCTTCTGCAGGCTGGATTACCTCTGATGAACAGCCTGACATTACTGGGCAATGAGCACACGAAACCAGCATGGAACTGCGTGTTATTGAATATCGCCAAAGGGGTTCGTGAGGGAAAACCTCTTTCGGAGATGCTCGGTCAGTATCCCGACACGTTCCCTGATATTTACCGGCAAATTATTTCGATTGGTGAACTGACAGGACAGTTGGACAAATGCTGCCTGCAACTGGCGACTCAGCAGGAGCAACAGGCCGAATTAAGAGACAAGGTGAAAAAGGCGCTACGTTATCCGCTGCTTGTCAGCGCGATCGCTACGATTGTTACCCTGCTGATGCTGACCCTGGTGTTACCTGAGTTTGCGAAAATCTATGCATCCTTTGATGCTAAGTTGCCGTGGTTTACACAAATGTTGATCAACACATCAGAAGCGTTAATAACAACGGGTCCGTGGATAGCCGGAGGATTACTGCTTTGCTGTTTCGGATATCTGCAAAAAATGCATCCGCACATTCACTGGAAACTCCGTGAGCAGAGGCTTCTGCTGCGGTTGCCCCTGACTTCACGCCTGGTCACAGACAGCAGTCTCGGGCAAATTTTTCAAACACTGGCCATGACACAACAGGCCGGAATGACATTAATCGCGGGGCTGGCGGCAGCCTCTGCGTCTGTATCCAATTTGCATTTTCAGGCCGCACTGAGTCAGATACGTGAGCAGATCATACAAGGGATCCCGTTACACAAAGCTTTTGTCCAGTCACCGCTGTTTCCGACCTTATGCCATCAGCTGATTAAAATCGGTGAGGAGTCAGGTTCTCTCGATGAGTTACTGCAAAAGCTGGCGCAGCTGCATAATCATAAAGCGAATTCACTGGCGGATACGTTGTCGCAAACCATCGAGCCGGTACTGATGGCGGTAATGGGCATCATTGTGGGCGGGCTGGTGATTGCAATGTATCTGCCGATATTCCAGCTGGGATCAGTGATGGGATAGGAAAAAGAATAAAGCAGAATGTGCAGAAAGCGGCGAGAACGAGTCCCGCCGCATCAGTCATCGCGAAATTATTTGCTGCCGAACAGACGGTTTTCCTGTTCCGCGACGCGGATAAAGGTCGTACGTTTGGTCAGTTCTTTAAGGCGCTCAGCACCGACATAAGTACAGGCAGAACGCAGGCCACCGAGGACATCGCGAACAGTGTTTTCAACCGGACCACGCAGAGGTAGTTTCACCGTTTTACCTTCTGCCGCACGGTACTCTGCAACCCCACCAACGTGACGTTTCATCGCAGATTCTGAGCTCATGCCATAGAAAAGCATGAATTTTTCGCCATTTTCTTCAACGACTGTACCTTCACATTCATCATGCGCAGCCAGCATACCGCCAAGCATAACGAAATCAGCACCGCCGCCAAAGGCTTTGGCCACATCGCCAGGAACAGCACAGCCGCCGTCACTGACAATCTGTCCGCCCAGGCCGTGCGCCGCATCAGCACATTCGATAACCGCAGAAAGTTGCGGATAACCTACACCGGTTTTCACACGCGTTGTACATACCGACCCAGGCCCGATACCGACTTTAACGATATCTGCACCTGAAAGGATCAACTCTTCAACCATTTCGCCCGTGACCACGTTACCGGCACAGATCACTTTATCCGGACAGGCTTCACGAACACGTTGCAGGAAACCGACAAAATGCTCGGAGTACCCGTTCGCCACATCAAGACAAACAAATTTCAACAGCGGCGACAGAGCCAGAATTTGCAGAGTTTTAACGAAATCCGCTTCTGATGTTCCGGTCGAAACCATCACATTGCGCAGGACGGATTCATCCGAAGACGTGATAAATGCCTGCCACTGTTCTACGGTGTAATGCTTATGTACCGCGGTCAGAAGACCGAAAGAAGCCAGAACGGTCGCCATACGGAATGTTCCGACGGTATCCATATTCGCGGCAATAATCGGTGTGCCAGACCAGCTGATACCAGAGTGTTTGAATGTGAATGTGCGTTCCAGTTCAACTTCGGAACGGCTTTTGAGAGTAGAACGTTTAGGGCGGATAAGTACGTCTTTAAAACCTAACTTCAAATCTTCTTCAATGCGCATGACGGGTTTGTCCTGGTTTGGCGACGGGTCGCTAGGGTGTACAGCAAATTTTTAGACACCCTTTCCAGTGGTTTTATCATACACAGGAAAATGACAACGGCAAGATGGCTTTTGCAACTAACATCACAGACTTTTGATTGTGCTGCTGAATAATTTTCGCATGAAAAGCGGGACGACGACGGCTTGCACTTAATCACAATCTCTTTATCATTTACCTGTCTAATTTTATCAGAGCATCAGCATGAGCTATATCGTTGCATTGACCGGAGGTATCGGGAGTGGCAAAAGTACCGTTGCCGAAAGTTTCGCCCGCCACGGTGTGAACATTGTCGATGCCGATGTTATTGCCCGTCAGGTAGTTGCGCCGGGAGAACCTGCGCTAGACCAGCTCCATCAGCGATTTGGTAACGAAATTATTCTTGCCGATGGCTCACTGAACCGCCCGGCTCTGCGGGAAAAGATATTCAGTTATCCGCCTGATAAAGAATGGGTTAACCAGTTACTGCACCCAATAATTTACGCCAGAACACAGCAGCTTTTTGCACAGGCCGATACGCCTTATGTACTCTGGGTAGTGCCATTGCTGATTGAAAATGGATTACAGACGCAGGTAAGTCGCGTACTGGTAGTAGATGTTGAACCGCAGATTCAGCTTTCACGCACCATGCTTCGTGACGGAATTAGTCGTCAGCAGGCTGAAAATATTATTGCTGCGCAGGTGAGTCGTGAAAAGCGGCTGGCCTGTGCGGATGACATCATTGATAACAGCGGTGACCCGAAATCCATCGAACCGCGTGTTGCCTTATTACATTGCCGCTATCTGGAATTTGCGGCATCAGTAAACAGACAGGATATTGCCAAGCATGACTGATGTAGCTGCAACCGTTCTTTTTGAACATCCCCTGAATGAGAAGATGCGCACCTGGCTGCGTATCGAATTTTTGTTGCAACAGATGCACTCTAATGCGCAGATCACTTCCATTGCTTCTGCCCTGTTATTTTTCCGTACCGCATCCGATTTGCTCGACGTACTGGAACGCGGGGAAGTCCGTACTGATTTACTGAAAGAACTGGAACGCCAGCAACAAAAATTATCCCAATGGAAAGACGTTCCGGGCGTTGATCTGTCAAGAGTTGACGGCTTACGTAGCGAGCTCAAACAGTGCGCATCCGTGCTGATGAAAGCCCCGCGTATCGGGCAGGCGCTGAAGGAAGATCGCCTGATTGCTCTGGTCCGCCAGCGTCTGAGTATTCCGGGTGGCTGCTGTAGTTTTGATCTCCCGACGCTGCACATATGGCTGCATCTGGCTCAGTCCCAGCGTGACAGTGAAGTAAAAAACTGGCTCGAAACGCTGGCCCCGCTGAATAACTCACTCACCATGGTTCTGGGTCTGATCCGCCAGTCTGGCGCGTTCCGTAATCAGATCAGCCTGAATGGTTTTTTCCAGGACAACGCCGAAGGCGCAGATCTGTTACGATTGCGCCTCTCGATGGAAAACCAACTTTATCCGCAAGTATCCGGGCATAAAACCCGTTATGCCATTCGCTTTTTACCCCTGGACAGCGAACATGGCGTGGTTCCCGCGCGACTGAATTTCGAACTTGCCTGCTGCTAGGAGTTGCAAATGGATCCTGAAATTATTGAAGTAAATTGCCCGACGTGTGGCAAAACGGTGGTTTGGGGCGAGAAAAGCCCTTTTCGCCCTTTTTGTTCCAAGCGCTGCCAGTTGATTGATCTGGGTGAATGGGCCGACGAAGAGAAACGCATCCCGAGTAAGGGCGATGTGAATGATCTGGACGACTGGAGTGAAGAAGAGATTTAAGTCAGATAACGGGTAAACAAAAAGGGGCTTTGGCCCCTTTTTTGATCATGTCATCTAATCCTGCGGTATTCAGTACTGATTGTTTTTAAGGGCAGTCACGATGGCTTCGTTTGCCGGAGGAAACTCTTCCTCTTTCAAATCAGACTGAGCAACCCAGCGCTTCGGCTGTCCCTCTTTGCCATAGGGTTCACCTTGCCACTCTTCCACCAGGAAAAAATACAAAGTGATGATACGGTCGGGGAAACGATGCTCCAGCGTTTTCAGCAGTACTGGTGATTTCACATCAATACCAACTTCTTCCTGCAATTCGCGGATCACCGCCTGATCCGGCGTTTCACCCGCTTCGATTTTCCCGCCGGGGAACTCCCAGAAACCAGCCATATGCGATGACGCATCACGCTGAGTAATAAAGATTTCTTTCTGAGCATTACGAATAATGCCGACTGAGATATTCAGTTGTTTAAGCGTCACAGTATCCACCTATCCGCTGACTGCAAAGACTGTCCTGTACGAACTTTTAGACAAAAAATAAAGGCGGTGATTAGCCGCCTTTAAGATTAACACGATGACTTAACCTGAGATCTTACTTTTGCAGGCGGCCATGGCATTGTTTGTATTTCTTACCGGAACCACATGGGCAGAGGTCATTACGTCCCACTTTGCGTTCACCGGAAGCAGCCAGACGCGCGGCCTCGGCCACTTCAATTTCCTGCTGATCCTGATGGCTCAGTTGCTGCTGACGGGCCAGATGTTCCGCTTCTTCACGGCGCTGGATTTCCATCGCTTCAATTTCTTCAGGCATACGCACCTGAACTTTGCTCAGCACGCTGACCACTTCATATTTCAGGGATTCCAGCATCGCAGCAAACATCGCGAAGGATTCACGTTTGTATTCCTGCTTAGGATCCTTTTGCGCGTAACCGCGTAAGTGGATGCCCTGACGCAGGTAATCCATCGCCGCCAGATGCTCTTTCCACAGGGAATCGAGGGTCTGCAACATCACACCTTTCTCGAAGTTACGCATCATTTCAGCGCCAACCACTTCTTCTTTACGGGCGTAAGACTCTTTCGCGAGTTCCATGATACGTTCGCGCAGGGTTTCTTCATGCAGTTCCGGTTCTTTATCCAGCCACTCAGAAATCGGCATTTCGAGTTCGAAATCGTTTTTCAGGCGCTCTTCCAGACCTTTCACATCCCACATTTCTTCCAGAGACTGTGGTGGAATGTAGCTGTCGATAGTCGCTTTGAACACATCTTCACGGATGCTGGCAATGGTTTCGCTCACATCAGACACGTCCAGCAGTTCGTTACGCTGGCTGTAGATGGCACGACGCTGATCGCTCGCCACATCATCGTATTCCAGCAATTGCTTACGAATATCGAAGTTACGGCTTTCAACTTTACGCTGCGCATTAGCAATCGCTTTGGTCACCCATGGGTGCTCAATCGCTTCGCCTGGTTTCATACCCAGTTTACGCATCATGCTTGATACACGGTCAGACGCGAAGATACGCATCAGGGCATCTTCCATAGACAGGTAGAAGCGGGATGAACCGGCATCACCCTGACGACCCGCACGTCCGCGCAGCTGGTTATCGATACGACGTGATTCGTGACGCTCAGTACCAATGATGTGCAAACCACCTGAAGCCAGAACCGCGTCGTGACGAATCTGCCATGCGGCTTTAATTTCAGCGATTTTCTCGTCGGTGACTTCTTCACCCAGGTTTTCAACTTCAACCTGCCAGCTGCCGCCCAGCACGATATCGGTACCACGACCCGCCATGTTGGTAGCGATGGTTACCGCACCTGGCTGACCCGCCTGAGCAACAATGTCGGCTTCTTTGGCGTGGAATTTGGCGTTCAGAACGCTGTGCGCGATGCCCGCTTTCGTCAGTTCGTTAGAAACCACTTCTGATTTTTCAATCGAGATAGTCCCCACCAGAACCGGCTGGCCTTTAGCAGTACACTGACGGATATCTTCGATAATCGCGCCAATTTTCTCCATTTCAGTCATGTACACCAGGTCGGCCATGTCTTTACGCACCATAGGGCGGTTAGTTGGCACAACAATGGTATCCAGTTTGTAGATTGAGCTGAATTCGAATGCTTCCGTGTCCGCAGTACCGGTCATACCGGCCAGTTTTTCGTACAGACGGAAATAGTTCTGGAAGGTGATGGATGCCAGCGTCTGGTTTTCGTTCTGAATATCAACGCCTTCTTTAGCTTCCACTGCCTGATGCAGACCGTCGGACCAGCGACGACCTTGCATGGTACGGCCGGTGTGTTCATCGACGATAATGACTTCACCGTCTTTCACGATGTAATCGACATCGCGGGTGAACAGCACGTGCGCGCGCAGTGCCGCAGTCACGTGGTGCATCAGCATGATGTTAGTCGGAGAATACAGCGATTCGCCTTCTTCCATGATGCCTGCTTCTACCAGCATTTCCTCGATCAGCACCAGACCACGTTCGGTCAGGTGAACCTGACGCGCTTTCTCATCCACAGAGAAGTGGCCTTCACCCTGGAAGGTGTCGGAATCTTCTTTTTCCTGACGGATCAGTTTAGGGATCAGTTTGTCCACGCGGGTGTACATTTCTGAACTGTCTTCGGCAGGACCAGAGATGATCAGCGGGGTACGTGCTTCATCGATCAGGATGGAGTCAACCTCATCCACCAGCGCATAATGCAGTTTACGCTGTACACGTTCTTCAGGGCTGAAAGCCATGTTGTCGCGCAGATAGTCAAAGCCGTATTCGTTGTTTGTGCCGTAAGTGATGTCAGCAGCGTAAGCAGCACGCTTAGCCGGTGAAGGCATACCCGGCAAGTTGATGCCGATGCTCAGACCGAGGAATTCAAACAACGGACGGTTATTTTCGGCGTCACGCTGGGCTAAGTAGTCGTTGACGGTCACGACGTGAACGCCCTTTCCGCTCAGTGCGTTCAGGTAGGCTGGCAGCGTTGCGGTCAGCGTTTTACCTTCACCGGTACGCATTTCCGCGATGCAACGTTCGTTCAGTACCATACCGCCCAGTAACTGCACGTCAAAGTGACGCATCCCAAATACACGTTTACTGGATTCACGCACCACAGCAAACGCTTCCGGGATCAGGTTTTCCAGCACTTCACCTTTCGCCAGACGCTCACGGAACTCGTTGGTTTTCGCCTGCAGCTGCTCGTCGGTCAGCTTTTGAATCTCAGGTTCCATGCGGTTGATCAGGTCAACAACTTTACGCATGCGACGCAGTGTACGATCGTTACGGCTACCAAAAACTTTGGTCAATAATTTGATTAACATTATGCTTAATATCTCTTGGAGGCCATGTCGGATGGCCACTAATTTATTGATTTATAGATAGAGTTTAAAATTACAGTCTGTTAAATCAGGGAGGCTGGACCCGCACGAATACCTTGTACCTGTGCTAACCACAGGCCGGTTTTGTGCGGTAAAGAGAAGGTTAGAAAAGGTTGTTGCGTCTGACGGATGATTACCGGTGGTTTGGATTCATGGGTCAGTAAAGCATTCAGCGTGACCAGCAGGGCCAGTTGCTGAACGTGTAATGGTCCGGCTTCTTCAGCGACCACTTCCGGCGCGGCAACGGTATAAACCACCTGCGGAGCCAGAGCAAAAGAGAGATGACGGATGACCGTGCGCAACGCATGTTGCTGCCAGTAATCCACACCGAACGACGGGCGGCGGTTCGCCTGGAGCAATGCAAGATTACTCAGCCCTGTACTACCGATGTTAAGACGGTTTAGACTTGAGGACGTATTGGGAACCGCAGGCAGTTCCGTTTGCGAAAGGTTCGTTGACACGCCAAGGCTGGCCGCGACCATCCCCAACAGGAGATGCGGCCAAAAATACCTTCTGCCAAATTGTCGCCAACGATTTAGAATGCCAATCACAAGTTTACAATCCGCCGGAGCTGGTCATGCGCGATAGTCGCCCACAATTATTAGATATCCTGTTCGATGACGCTTCTTCCACAGAGCAAAGTCCGCTGCGCATTGTTCAACAGCGTGCTGCGGCGTTATTAAAACTCAACCGCGCAGTCAAAGGTCTGTTACCGGCGCCCATGCAACCATGGTGTCGTGTCGGTAATTATCGACAGGGTGTTTTAGTACTCGAGATTGCTAATGCCAGCTGGATGATGCGATTACGCTATGAACAACCTGCATTACTCTCTGCACTTCGAGCGCAAATTCTACCATCATTGTCATCAATCGACATCAGGATTAATCCTTCGCTCATGGCGAAAATGGAAAATGCTTCGCAGATTGCGATTAAAAATAAAGCAATCGCTTCTGAATCCATGCCGGTCAGACATTTGAGTGCGCAAAGTGCTGAGGAATTAAGAGGGCTGGCGAGTCGTAGCCCGGAAAAACTGAGGAAGGCATTAGAACGACTGGCTGAGCTGGCCGGAGAGGGTGCCAAAACAACCAGTCGTAATAAGTAATACGAGTATCGATTACGCCATTACTGTGGAAGGCGCTTTAAAAGCCAGTGGCAATTCAGCTTCATCCTGGAAGGTAACTAATTCCCAGGCTTCCTGCTTAGCCAGCACCGCTTGCAATAACTTGTTGTTCAAGGCGTGGCCAGACTTGAATGCGGTAAACGCACCAATGATGTTATGCCCACACATGAACAGGTCACCGATAGCATCCAGCATTTTGTGACGAACAAACTCGTCTTCAAAACGCAAGCCATCTTCGTTAAGCACACGGTAATCATCCACAACGATAGCGCAATCAAAGCTGCCACCCAGGCACAAACCACGTGACTGCAGGTACTCGATATCACGCATGAAACCAAAAGTACGTGCGCGGCTAATTTGGCGAACAAATGCTTCTGCGGAGAAGTTCATTTTGTAGCGCTGTGAGCTGGAATCGATCGCCGGGTGATTGAAGTCGATAGTGAAGTCCAGAGAGAAACCATTGAATGGTTTGAACTCAGCCCACTTATCACCGTCTTCAACACGCACGGTTTCTTTGATGCGCAAGAATTTCTTGGCGCTGTTCAGCTCTTCAATCCCTGCATCCATCAGCAGATAGACGAAAGGCGCAGCACTACCGTCCATAATCGGCACTTCAGGCGCATCGACTTCGATAACGATGTTATCAATGCCCAGGCCAGCTAATGCCGCATTAAGGTGTTCAACCGTAGAGATACGTACGTCATGCTCATTAACCAGGCAAGTACAGAGCATGGTATCACGCACGGATTTTGCATCTGCCGGGAAATCAACCGGTGGATTCAAGTCAGTGCGACGATAGATGACCCCGGTATTTGCCGGTGCAGGACGCAGAGTCAGGGTGACTTTCTTGCCGGTATGTAAACCGACGCCCGTCGCCTGAACGATACGTTTTAATGTACGTTGTTTGATCATCGTTTTTATCTCGCAATGTTTATCCATCCAACCGACCTAAGCATACCTTAAGGTCGGCGGGACAGTTTAGCACAAAGAGCGGAGATCCTACAATTCGGACTAGTCTGCCTGCTTACGCAGGAAGGCCGGGATGTCCAGATAGTCGGGCTCTTTATTAGATTGCGCGCTTTGATCATTGACCACTTTAGCAGCGGGTTTCGTTTCCTGCGGCAGCGGAGACATCCCGTGCTGCTGATAACGATGATCCATCACTGGCTGTGCGGCTGGCTTATTGGTCACCAAAGTGATTTCAGGACGTTTGTCCATGCCGATACCGGTTGCAACCACGGTGACGCGCAATTCGTCATTCATTTCCGGGTCAAGGGAAGTACCGATAACCACGGTCGCGTTGTCAGAGGCGAAAGCACGGATAGTGTTACCCACAGTTTCAAACTCATCCAGACGCAGGTCGAAGCCAGCGGTGATGTTGACCAGAACGCCGCGAGCGCCTGACAGGTCGATATCTTCCAGCAACGGGCTGGAGATCGCCATTTCAGCCGCTTCTTCAGCACGGTCTTCACCACATGCCACGCCGGAGCCCATCATGGCATAACCCATTTCGGACATAACGGTGCGCACGTCAGCGAAGTCGACGTTCATCAGACCCGGACGGGTGATCAGCTCTGCGATCCCCTGCACCGCGCCTTTCAGCACGTCGTTGGCCGCACCGAAAGCGTCCAGCAGAGAGATACCGCGACCCAAAACTTTCAACAGCTTGTCGTTCGGGATAGTGATCAGGGAGTCCACATGTTTGGACAGTTCAGCGATACCCTGCTCCGCGAATGCCATACGCTTTTTGCCTTCGAAATTGAAAGGCTTAGTCACGACAGCAACGGTCAGAATACCTAAATCTTTAGCTACTTCAGCAACCACTGGCGCAGCACCGGTACCAGTACCACCACCCATGCCCGCTGCGATAAAGACCATATCAGCACCTTCAAGCGCAGCGCGCAGGGCTTCACGGTCTTCTTCTGCAGAATTGCGACCCACTTCCGGGTTCGCACCAGCACCCAGACCTTTGGTAATACCGCTACCGATCTGAATAGTCTGGCCTACTGCCGTTTTACGTAACGCCTGTGCGTCGGTGTTAACGGCGAAGAATTCAACACCTTCGATGCGCTCACGCACCATGTGTTCGACAGCGTTGCCACCGCCACCGCCGACGCCGATGACTTTAATCACCGCGTCATTGGTCAGTTCCATAGGTTCAAACATAGTTTCTCTCCGTTTTGTGCCTGTCGCGTCGGGATCAAAAACCATAACAGCATGATCCCGTTGTTAAACCATTAAAACTCTTTTCTCAGCCAGCTGTTGATTCGTTTGAACCAGTTGCCCACTGAGGCGCGTTTTTCCACTTCGGCCTCACCGCTCAGGTGAGACTCCTTCCCGTAGTGCAGCAGCCCTACAGCCGTTGAGTAGTAAGGTTCCTGCGCATAATCTGTCAGCCCGGTGATGTTCAGGGGTTGCCCGATACGCACCTGGGTATGAAATACCCGCTGCGCACAGGCTGCCAGACCATCAATTTGTGCTGCACCGCCTGTCAGAACAATACCGGCGGCCAGATGATGTTTTACGCCTTGCTGACGTAACTGCTCCTGCAATTGCAAAATTTCGTCGTTCACTAAATTCAGCAATTCTGTGTAACGTGGCTCGATAACTTCAGCCAGTGTCTGACGTTGCAGACTGCGTGGTGGACGTCCACCTACGCTCGGCACTTCGACGTTTTCGTCTTTGCCGACAATCGAACCTAATGCACAACCATGGCGAACTTTGATCGCTTCGGCATCGGTCGGTGGTGTACCAAACGCATAAGCGATATCGCTGGTGACCACGTTCCCTGCATAAGGGATAACCTTAGTATGACGTAGTGCGCCGCCGGTATAAACCGCGATATCCATGGTTCCACCACCAATATCGACCACACACACACCTAATTCACGCTCATCTTCGGTCAGAACGGCATAACTGGCGGCCAGACCGGCAAAAATGAGCTGGTCAACTTTTAAGCCGCAGCGTTCTACCGCTTTAACAATGTTCTTCGCCATATCGTTATGGCAGGTAATCAGGTGAACTTTAGCCTGCATACGCACGCCGGAAAGTCCGACCGGGTTTTTAATCCCTTCCTGATAATCAATGGCATATTCCTGAGGGATCACATGCAGAACCCGATGTTCATCACGCACACGTACAGATTTTGCGGTATGCACGACGTTCTCTACATCTTCCTGTGTGACTTCCTCTTCTGAAATAGGAACCATCCCTATTTCATTCTGACAACTGATATGTTTACCAGACAAAGCAAGGTAAACAGAGGAAATCTGACAATCCGCCATCAGTTCAGCCTGATCGATGGCGCGCTGTACGCATTTCACCACCGATTCCAGATCATTCACGCCACCCTTGTCCATGCCACGGGATGGGCAACTGCCCACGCCGATAATATTGACCATGCCATCGGGCAGAACTTCCCCCACCAATGCGGCGACCTTTGCCGTACCGATCTCCAGCCCAACTACCAGTTTTCTGTCCGTCGACTTGATCATTGTTGTTTAGCCTGTGCCTGATTCTGTTGCTGATTACTGTTTTGCTGGTCAATAAACTCTGGCGCCCAACCTACCGATGCACCGCTGTCATAACGTAAATCGACATAAGTGATGCGTTTCTTATCGGCCTCTGCCTGTTGCTGGAATCGCGGGTAGAGCTCAATAAAACGTTGTAAACGTCCCATCCGGTCATCTCTGCCCAATTCCAGCCGGACGTCATTATCCAGAGTTAACTGCCACGAGTGACGTGCACTCATTGCCACTGCTTTCAACTGAAACTTACCGGCGGCCAGCGCCTGGCTCATTGATTGAAAGCCCTGCAAAACATCCTGTTCGCTGCCTTCCGGACCGTAAAGCAACGGCATTTTCTGTTTGACCACACGTTCAGCGGGTATGCTGAATGATTTGCCATCGGCATCCACCATATGCAGATCATTCCAGTGTGCGACCGGCACATACTCCACCAGGTGTATCTTCAATTCATTCGGCCATTGCTTACGAACGCTGACCTGTTTTATCCAGGGTAAACGCTCAATCTGCTGCTGAATGACGTTTACATCCTGCGTCATGAACGTTCCCGGAGCCCCTAAGGAGAGAATCGCCTGACGAATATCATCGTTGGTCGTGTAATGACGTTCCCCGGTAACCACTAACTGGGACAACGGCAATCGGTTCGCATCCTGCATCCAGCCAACAACAGCCCACGCACTCCATAAAATCGTTCCTACTACCAACAACAGAAACACGATCCCAGCCAGCTGGCCACCGTTACTGCGACGGCCGTTGTTTTCGACCGTCTCGCGCTCTCGGGTATTCAGGGCGGCTTGAGACATATCAGTCCGCCAGTGCCAGAATACGGGAAACGAGCTGCGGGAAACTTAATCCGGCATGTTTGGCTGCCATAGGCACCAGACTGTGGCTGGTCATGCCCGGCGACGTATTCACTTCCAGCAGGTTAAAGCTGCCGTCGCTGTCTTGCATCACGTCAACACGACCCCAGCCGCTGCAATCGAGCGCCTGATACGCCTGCAATGCCAGTGCAGAAAGCTGTTGTTCCTGTGCTTCGCTTAAACCGCTCGGACAGAAGTACTGTGTTTCATCAGACAGATATTTTGCCTGGTAGTCATAAAATGTTCCGGCTGGCTGGATACGAATGGATGGCATCACTTCGTCACCCACGATGGCGACCGTGTATTCCGGGCCGCTCAGCCATTTTTCGATCAGTACGTTATCGTCATGACGGAAGCCTTCCTGCAGGGCGGGCAACAACTCTTTTTCCGTTGTCACTTTGCTCATCCCGACGCTGGAACCTTCGCGGCTTGGTTTGACGATCACCGGCAGACCTAATTCGGCGATTTTTGCTGCCAGAGCGCCCTGCCCTGCTTCTTCAATTTGTGAACGATGCAGTGCAACAAACGGTGCGACCGGTAAACCTGACGCCTGCCACACCAGTTTGGTGCGGAATTTATCCATGGTCAGCGCAGAAGCCATCACACCGCTGCCGGTATAAGGCAAACCGATTTGTTCCAGCAAGCCCTGCAACGTCCCGTCTTCACCACCGCGACCGTGCAGTGCGATAAAGACTTTGCTGAAGCCTTCTTCTTTAAGAAGCGCCACATTAAAAGTTTTGGTATCGATGCCGTGAGCATCAATGCCAGATTCACGTAAGCCAGCCAGCACCGCAGCGCCAGACTGTAATGACACATCGCGTTCTGCGGAAGTACCGCCCAACAATACTGCTACTTTCTCAGACATGATGTTCTTCACCTTTCTTCACTGGTTGCAGCTTTTGATCAGCCAATTTACGGGCCACTCTGCCGACATTACCGGCACCCTGAACCAGAACTAAATCGTCACCTTCCAGGATCTGCGCCAGACTTTCCGGCACGGCTTCAATATCAGAAACCAAAATCGGATCCAATTTCCCGCGCGCGCGGATGGTGCGGCACAGTGAACGGCTGTCAGCTCCGGGAATTGGCGCTTCACCGGCCGGATAAACATCCAGCATAATCAGCACATCAACCTGAGACAGCACATTCGCAAAATCGTCGTACAAATCACGGGTACGCGTGTAACGGTGTGGCTGGAAAATCATCACCAGACGCTTATTCGCCCAGCCTGCCCGCGCGGCTTTGATCGTCGCATCGACTTCTGTCGGGTGATGACCGTAGTCATCAACCAGCATCGCGCTGCCGGTTTTGCCATTCACGTTATCCAGCGCATATTCGCCCAGGAAATCGAAACGACGTCCCGTACCCTGGAAACCTGCCAGTGCGCGAAGAATGGCGTCATCACAGATCCCTTCATCTGACGCAACGGCTACTGCGGCCGCAGCATTCAGGGCGTTATGACGACCCGGCGCATTCAGCGTAACGCTGATCAGCGGCAAGTCCTGACGGCGCAGCGTAAAGTGTCCTTGTGCGCCGACCTGACGATAATTTTCGATAATCACATCCGCGTCTTCGCTGAAACCGTAAGTCGTCATATGACGGCCCACGCGTGGGATCAGCTCGCGGATCACCGGATCATCAATGCACATCACTGCACGTCCGTAGAATGGCAGGTTGTGCAGGAAATTAATGAACGTCTGCTTCAGGATTTCAAAGTCACCCTGATACGTATCCATATGGTCCGCTTCGATGTTGGTCACAATCGCCACCATCGGTTGCAGATGCAGGAACGACGCATCGCTTTCATCAGCTTCCGCAATCAGAAAACGGCTTGAACCCAGACGCGCATGGGTACCCGCAGCCTTGACCAGTCCACCGTTAACGAATGTCGGATCCAGACCGGCTTCAGCATAAATACTGGTGACCATCGCCGTAGTCGTCGTTTTACCGTGCGTACCTGCCACAGCAATACCGTGACGAAAACGCATCAGTTCAGCGAGCATTTCTGCACGGCGGATCACAGGTATTCGCGCTTCACGTGCGGCAACGATTTCCGGGTTATCGGAAGAAATCGCCGTAGACACCACAACCACACTGGCATCCAGCACGTTTTCAGGACGGTGATTAAAATAAATCGTCGCGCCCAGAGCCGTCAGTTGCTGTGTCACCGCGTTCGGTGCCAGATCAGATCCACTGATCTGATAGCCTTCATTTGCCAACACTTCGGCGATACCACCCATGCCGGCACCACCGATGCCAACAAAGTGAATGTGCCGGACACGATGCATCTCGGGCACGAAGGTACGCAGTTTCGCCAATTGTTGTGTATTCACGTTTTTATTCACTATTTCAGGTTACTGATTAATCCGTTTCTTACGGCTAGGACCACGCACTGCATGGCCCGTTCAATTTCATTTTTTACTGGCGGCAACCACTTCTGCGGCAACACGCTCTGTCGCATCAGGAATGGCGGCTGCACGGGCGGCTCTTGCCATTTCCATCAGATGGGTTCTGTCCCATCCGGCCATCAGATCAGCGACAGCGGCGGCACTAAAATCTTTTTGCTCAATAATCTTTGCAGCACCCGCTTTTTCCAGCGGTAAAGCGTTCCAGTATTGCTGGCGGTCTTTATGCTGGAATGGCACAAAAATGGCGGGCAAACCTGCGGCAGCAATTTCACTGACCGTTAACGCGCCGGAGCGACAAACCACCACATCCGCCCAGGCATAAGCCGCTGCCATGTCATCAATGAATTCGGTAATTTTGTGCTGAGTCTGACCGGCTTTTTCGTAAGCCTGATTCACTGACTCCAGCGCACCTTTACCCACCTGATGCCACAACGTAATTTTATCGCCCATCAGCGCCGCCACTTCAGGCATGCTCTGATTAAGCACCCGCGCGCCCTGACTGCCCCCAATCACCAAGACTCTGATCGGGCCTTCACGTCCGGCTAAGCGCGTTTCGGGCAATTCCAGCGCCAGCACATCCGTGCGCACCGGATTTCCCACGACATCCGCTTTCGGAAAAGCACCGGGGAACGCCTGCAATACTTTGGTGGCAATGTGCGACAAACCCTTATTGGTCATGCCCGCAATGCCATTTTGTTCGTGCAGCACCACCGGAATCCCCAGTGACCATGCCGCCAGACCGCCCGGGCCAGAAACGTATCCGCCCATGCCTAACACCACATCTGGCTGAAAGCGTTTCATGATGGCCTTCGCCTGACGCCACGCATGATATATGCGAATCGGCGCTGTGAGTTGCGCTTTCAGACCTTTCCCACGTAATCCTGTGATTTTAATGAAATCAATGTCGATGCCATGTTTCGGCACTAAATCCGCTTCCATCCGGTCTGCTGTACCCAGCCAGCGAACTTCCCAACCTTGCGCGATAAGATGATGCGCCACTGCCAGCCCCGGGAACACATGTCCACCTGTACCGCCAGCCATCACCATTAAACGCCGGGTATTGCCACTCATCGGGCACTCCTTACAAACGCCTGGGCTTTAGCCAGCCGCGTTTCAAAATCCACTCGCAGCAATAACACGATTGCCGTCGACATAATTAGCAAGCTCGAACCACCGTAACTGATCAGCGGCAGCGTCAGACCTTTGGTCGGCAGCATACCCGCCGCAGCGCCCACATTGACCAGCGCCTGGAAGCTAAACCACACGCCGATGGAGCAGGCCAAAAATCCGGAAAAACGCTGATCAATCTCTAATGCACGGCGCCCGATGGACATCGCACGAAAAGCGACGAAGAATACCATCAACAGGGCCAAAACCACACCGAAATACCCCAGCTCTTCACCCAAAATGGAGAAGATAAAGTCGGTATGCGCTTCCGGTAAATATTCCAGTTTCTGTACTGAATTCCCTAAGCCCTGTCCCCAGAATTCACCACGGCCAAATGCCATCAGCGACTGGGTTAACTGGTAGCCGCTACCAAACGGATCGGCCCACGGATTCCAGAACGAGGTGACACGGCGCATACGGTACGGTTCGGCAAGAACCAGCAGCACAACCGCAAACGCACCGGAACCGATAATCGCCAGGAACTGCCACATTTTCGCCCCCGCCAGGAATAACATCGCCAGCGTGGTGATAAACAATACGACGACGGTACCGAGGTCAGGCTGAGCCAGCAGTAATACGGCCAGCACCACCATGACGCCCATGGGTTTGCAAAAGCCCCAGAAGTTGCTGCGCACTTCATCGACCTTGCGCACCAGATAACTGGCGAGATAGCAAAACAGCGACAGCTTCGAGAACTCAGCAGGCTGAATACGCAACGGCCCGAGAGAAATCCAGCGCGAGGCCCCGTTGACGGAACTACCGACCACCAGAACCACCAGCAACATCACCACCGAAAGCAGCAGCAGAACGTTGCTGTACTTCTGCCAGACGGCCATCGGCACCCGAAGCGTCACCAGCGATAAACCAAAAGCCAGACCGAGATAAATGGCATCACGTTTAGCAAACAGGAACGGATCGTCTGCCAGACGCTGACCGATAGGCATAGAAGCCGACGTCACCATCACAAAACCCACAATCGCCAGACCAAAGGTCAGCCACAACAATGTCCGGTCGTACAGCACCAGCGTGACGGAGTCGCTTTCCTTTGCACCCATCACCCAGTCATTAAATTTTGCGATGAGGCTCATCCCCGGAATACGCAACCGCATCAGCCCAGCTCCTTCGCCAGCGCGGTGAAGACATCACCACGTTGTTCAAAACTGCGGAACTGATCGAGACTCGCGCAAGCCGGAGATAACAGAACCATATCGCCGGAAGCCACGTGCTTGCTGATTTCCCGCATCGCCTGTTCCATGGTTTCAAACAAGGAGGAAACATCAGGTCGCAGCTCTGCAAGCTCAGCACCATCACGGCCAAAGCAATAAATACGCAGATTATCGCCTTGCAGATAACGGGTCAGGGGAGAGAAATCAGCAGATTTTCCGTCTCCGCCCAGCAGCAGATGTAACGTGCCTTCAACGTGCAAACCGTTCAGCGCCGCTTCAGTGCTGCCCACATTGGTGGCTTTGGAATCATTAATCCAGCGCACGCCATTGTGATGCCAGGCTATCTGGAAGCGGTGAGCCAGACCGGTGAAAGTAGTCAGCGCTTTCAGGCTGGACGCACGAGGTACACCTGCCGCATCCGCCAGCGCCAGTGCTGCCAGCGCATTGGTGTAGTTATGGCGTCCGGTCAGCGGCATTTCATTGGTGTTCAGCACTTTTTCACCATGAACACGCAGCCAGATATCCTCCTGCTGACGGGTCAGATGGTAATCACCCACATCGACACCAAAACTCACACAACGTTTATCCGCGCCACGCACCGGCATGGTCAGGGCATCGTCTGCGTTAACAACACACAGCGCAGCGTTTTCATACACTTTCAGCTTTGCCGCACGGTATTGCTGCAAACCAAACGGATAGCGATCCATATGATCTTCCGTCACGTTCAGAATGGTCGCCGCCGCCGCGTGAAGGCTGTACGTGGTTTCCAGCTGGAAGCTGGAAAGCTCAAGCACAAAAAGATCGTATTCATGATCCAGCATGGTCAGCACCGGCAGGCCGATATTGCCGCCAACGCCGACGCGCCAGCCCGCCGCTTTGGCCATTTCGCCCACCAGCATGGTGACGGTGCTCTTCCCATTAGAACCGGTGATCGCAACAATTGGCGTCGTCGTTTCACGGCAAAACAGTTCGATATCACCGACAATTTCCACGCCTGCATCAGCAGCAGCGCTCAGTGCTGGCGTCGCCAGCGCAACGCCCGGGCTGGAAATAATTAAATCAGCATCCAGCAGCCAGTCTTCGTTGAGCGAACCCAGATGACGCTCAATGTTATCCGCCAGTTTATCGAGTCCTGGCGGGCTGACGCGGGTATCAATGACACGCGGCATCACGCCACGTGCAACAAAGAAATCAACACAGGACAGGCCGGTAAGACCCAGCCCGATGATGACCACTTTTTTACCCTGATAGTCAGCCATAATTACCGTACCTTCAGCGTCGCCAGGCCAATCAGCACCAGCATCAGCGAAATAATCCAGAAGCGCACGATGACGCGCGGTTCCGGCCAGCCTTTAAGTTCGTAGTGATGATGGATAGGCGCCATACGGAAAATGCGCTGTCCACGTAACTTGAAGGACCCAACCTGCAGGATCACCGACAGTGTTTCGACCACGAATACACCACCCATAATCACCAGTAAGAACTCCTGACGCAGCAACACGGCAATGGTACCCAGCGCGCCACCCAGAGCCAGAGAGCCGACATCGCCCATGAAAACTTGTGCCGGATAGGTGTTGAACCACAGGAACCCAAGTCCGGCACCGACAATCGCCGTACACACAATCACCAGTTCACCCGCGTGGCGCAGATAAGGGATGTGCAGATAGCTGGCGAAATTCATGTTACCGGTCGCCCATGCCACCAGCGCAAAGCCTGCTGCAACAAAGACCGTTGGCATAATCGCCAGACCGTCCAGACCATCGGTCAGGTTAACGGCGTTACTGGTTCCCACGATCACGAAGTAGCTCAGCAGGATGTACATCAGACCGAGCTGCGGCATGATGTCTTTAAAGAACGGCACCACCAGTTCGGTCGCTGGCGTATCTTTACCTATGGCGTACATAGTGAAGGCCGCCGCCAGCGCAATCACCGACTGCCAGAAATATTTCCAGCGGGCAATCAGGCCCTTGGTGTCTTTACGAACCACTTTGCGGTAGTCATCGATAAACCCAACGATGCCGTAGCCAATCAGAACAAACAGTACGCACCACACGTACGGGTTGGACGGATACGCCCACATCAATACGGAAATCGTAATGGACGCCAGAATCATCAGGCCGCCCATGGTTGGCGTACCACGTTTACTGAAATGCGACTCAGGACCGTCGTTACGGACAACCTGGCCGAAAGACATTTTTTGCAGACGGGCAATCATGCGGGGCCCGATCCACAGCGACAGGAATAAAGCAGTCAGCAGGCTGACAATGGCGCGAAACGTCAGATAGGAAAAGACGTTGAAGCCGGAATAATATTTGACCAAGTGTTCGGCCAGCCAAACTAACATGTTGCATTCTCCTGTAACGCGCGTACTACCTGCTCCATTGCGGCACTACGTGAACCTTTAATTAAAACGGTAATTACCGCGTGTTCAGACAGTAAGCTCGTTAAACGGGCCGTCAGGGCTGCCTTATCCTCTAAATGTTCACCACATCCGCTGACATCACTGATGATGCGGCTGTCATGACCAATACTGAATACTTTGTCGATACCTGCGTCACGGATGGCTTCGCCGACCTGACGGTGGCAGCTTTCGCTTTCCGCGCCCAGCTCAGCCATATCACCCACCGCCATCACGCGGTAGCCAGGCATCTCTGCCAGCACCTGCGCAGCGGCTGTCATGGAACCGACGTTAGCGTTGTAGCTGTCATCCAGCAGGGTTTTACCTTCGCAAAGTGCAATGGGGAACAAACGCCCTTTGACAGATTGCAGGGTCACCAGACCCGCGCGCACGTTCTCCGTCGATGCTCCGACCGACATGGCCAGCGCAGCCGCAGCCAGTGCATTAGCGATATTGTGACGACCAGGCACCGGCAGCGAAACATCAATGCTGCCCTGAGGAGAATGCAAGGTGAACGTAGTATTCAGCGGACTGATTTTGACGTCAGAAGCACTGAAATCGATGCCTTCACCGAAAGTCGGGGAGAAACGCCAGACAGTTTTACCGGTGAGCTTGTGCTGCCAGTTCGCCCAGTCATTGTTATCTGCATTGATCACGCCGATGCCGTTTTCCGGCAGGCCATCGAAAATCTCGCCTTTCGCACGCGCGACGCCCGCCAGAGAACCAAAACCTTCCAGATGTGCGGCTGACAGGTTATTCACCAGTGCCGTTTCAGGGCGGGCCAGCGCAGTGGTATAGGCGATTTCACCCGCATGATTCGCGCCCATTTCAATGACGGCAAAATCATGATCTGCCGTCAGGCGCAGCAATGTGAGCGGCACGCCGATGTCGTTATTAAAGTTGCCTGCAGTGTAAAGCACGTTGCCGCACTCACGCAGAATCGCAGCAGTCATCTCTTTCACAGACGTCTTGCCGGATGAACCGGTCAGGCCTACGACGCGGGCCGGAACCTGCTGACGCACCCAGCCACCCAGTTGCCCAAGGGCAATGCGGGTGTCAGCAACCACTAACTGAGGAACATCCACCGGTAAGCGCTTACTTACCAGCAAAGCCCCTGAACCGGCTTTTACGGCATCAGCCGCAAAATCGTGGGCATCGAATTTTTCGCCTTTCAGCGCAACAAACAGGCAGCCTTCCGTGACCTGACGGGTATCTGTCGTCACGCTGTCGATTTGGGTATCTGTGCCGATAAGCTCAGCGTTGAGCGCATCGGCCAGAGTTTGCAGGGAAACGCGGATCATGCGATCACCCCCAGCAAACGTGCAACCGTTACGCGGTCGGAATAATCGAGGCGCTGGTTACCAACAAGCTGGTAATCCTCGTGCCCTTTACCGGCAATCAGCACGACGTCTTCTTCTTTCGCCTGCATAATTGCGCTGGTGACGGCTTCTGCACGACCATGAATTTCCTGCGCACGCCCTGCATCAAGCAGGCCAGCAAGAATGTCCGCAACAATAGCGCGCGGCTCTTCGCTGCGCGGATTGTCATCGGTGACGATTACACGATCAGCGTATTGCTCCGCAATGCCACCCATCAAAGGACGCTTGCCTTTATCACGGTCACCGCCGCAACCAAACACACACCACAGCGTGCCGCGGCAATGCAGACGCGCTGCCGCCAGCGCTTTTTCCAGCGCGTCAGGCGTATGGGCGTAATCAACGACAGCGGTAGGTTTGCCCGCTGCATTGAAGACTTCCATGCGACCGCAAACCGGTTGTAGCTGAGAAGCCGTAGCCAGTAATTGCGCCAGCGGATAATCCAGGGAAAGCAGCGTTGCCAGCGCAACCAGCAGGTTGCTGACGTTGAAGGCGCCCATCAGGCGGCTGTCAAACTTACCTTCGCCCCAGCTTGAATCGATATTTACGGTAGCGCCGTTATCGTGATAATTCACGCTGCGCGCCACCAGCCAGCGGCCTTTCCAGCCCGCCGGGATTTTGTCTTCCATACTGACGGCGATGGCATCAGGCGTTTTCACTAACCAGCGCGCCCCGACTTCATCGTCAGCATTAATTATTTTCTGCCCCACCTGATGCGAAGAGAAAAGCTGCCATTTGGCGTCTTCGTAACTTTGCATATCACCGTGATAATCAAGATGATCACGGCTCAGGTTGGTAAAGGCGGCCGCCGCAAACGGCAATGCGGCAACACGGTGCTGAACCAGTCCGTGGGAAGAAACTTCCATTGCGGCAAAGGTTGCGCCCTGCCTCACCAGATCGGCCAGAATGTGCTGAACCTGCACGGCGGAACCGGTGGTATTTTCTGCCGGTACCACGTTATCCAGCAAACCATTGCCGACGGTGCCCATTACTGCGCTGGTTTCACCCAGTAACTGACTCCACTGCGCCAGCAACTGCGTGGTGGTGGTTTTACCGTTGGTACCGGTTACGCCAACCAGACGTAACGCTTTGCCCGGTTGCTGGTAAAAACGTCCCGCCAGTTCTGACAGCAGGACGTTGAGATCTTCGAGATAAATGACCGGTACACCATGCATCTGGCAGACCGTTCCGTGCTCTTGTTCACCTTTTGCCTCGGCCACGACGGCAGCGACGCCCTGGGCAATTGCCTGGGGAATAAAACGACGCCCGTCACTGGTATGGCCTGAAACCGCGACAAACAGATCGCCGGCAGCCGCAACGCGGCTGTCCAGAATCATGTCTTTTAGCGCTACTGCCGGGGCATCACTCACCCAGGGCGCTAAGATGTCGCGCAAATTACGATCTGCCACCTGAAGCCTCTTTTTGATTATTCACTATGTCTGCGTTTTCATCGGCAGTCAGCGCATCCGGTTCAACGTTCATGGTACGCAATACGCCGCCCATGATGGCGCCAAACACCGGTGCGGAAACGGCCCCACCGTAATATTTCCCTGCTTGTGGATCGTTAATCACCACCACAAGTGCAAATCTTGGATTGCTTGCTGGCGCAACGCCGGCGGTATAGGCAATGTATTTGTTAACGTATTTACCGTCCGGACCGACTTTCTTCGCGGTACCCGTTTTAATCGCAATACGGTAACCCTTGATCGCGGCTTTCACGCCACCGCCGCCAGGTAATGCGACGCTTTCCATCATGTGTACGACAGTACGTACCAGCGGTTCAGGGAAAACACGTTCGCCGGATACCGGCGGATCAACTTTTGTGATCGACAATGGGCGATAAACGCCCATGCTGCCGATCGTTGCGTAGACTCGCGCTAGCTGGAGAGGTGTCACCATTAGCCCGTAGCCGAAAGAGAAGGTGGCCCTCTCTATGTCAGACCACCGTTGTTTTTTAGGGTATATGCCACTGCTTTCCCCAACCAGCCCCAAATTGGTGGGTTTTCCCAATCCGAATCGCGAGTAAGTATCTACCAGCTCAGCGGATGGCATCGATAACGCCAGTCGTGAAACACCGACGTTACTCGACTTCTGCAAGATGCCCGTAACGGAAAGCTCCCCATAACGCGCAACATCTTTAATTTCATGGCCATTGATCCGGTACGGCAAGGTGTTCAGCACACTGTTCTCGCGTACCACACCGTTTTTCAGTGCCGTCATCACCACCATCGGTTTCACTGTGGAACCCGGTTCAAAAATGTCGGTAATCGCACGGTTACGCATCACATCTTTGGGCGTATCCGGCATGTTGTTTGGGTTGTAAGACGGGCTGTTAGCCATCGCCAGCACTTCACCGGTCTGGACATCAACCAGCACGGCGGTACCTGATTCGGCTTTGTTAAACGCCACCGCATTATTCAGTTCGCGGTAAACCAGCGCCTGTAAACGCTCGTCGATACTCAGTGCCAGGTTGTGAGCGGCCTGACTGTCGACGGTAGAAATATCTTCGATAACGCGACCAAAGCGGTCTTTACGAATGGTACGTTCACCGGGTTTACCGGTCAGCCAGCGGTCAAAACTCTTCTCAACGCCTTCAATGCCTTCGCCATCAATGTTGGTCACGCCGATGACATGCGACGTCACCTGCCCGGCCGGATAATAACGGCGCGATTCCTGTCGCAGGGAAATCCCCGGCAGTTTGAGTTTATGGACATATTCGCCAACGGCAGGGTTGACCTGACGGGCAAGGTAAACGAAGCGTCCGTTTGGATTGGCATTGATACGGGCGGAAAGCTGGGCAAGCGGCATGTTCAGCGCGTCAGCCAGCGCCTTCCATTTGGTATCGACGGTAATGCCGCCGCGATCGTTAATTTCTTTCGGGTCTGCCCAGATAGCATTGACCGGAACGCTGACCGCCAGAGGGCGACCGGAACGATCGGTAATCATGCCACGCGAAGTAGGAATGGTTTGCACGCGCAGGGAACGCAGATCCCCTTCTCTCACCAGCTTATCCGGGTTAATGACCTGCAGGTATGCCACACGTAGCATCAGGCCAACCAATGCCAGCAGAATACAGGCGCACAACAACGCAAAACGCCAGCTGATAAAGCTGGCTTGATCTTCTGGACGCTTTAACTTCGCGGTGCGTGTTGCTTTCATTAGCTGCCTGTATTCTCCGTGCGCATTTTAAGGCTGAACCACAATAATTTCTTGAGATGGGTCAACGTGCTGCATCTGCAATTTCTCCGTTGCGATGCGTTCTACCCGGCTGTGATCGCCGAGGGCATTCTCTTCAAGGATCAGGTTGCGCCATTCAATATCCAGCGCATCCCGTTCCAGAACTAATTGTTCGCGCTGAGCCGTCAGCAAACGCGTACGGTGAGCAGTTGTCACCACTAAGATTGCGCTGATCAGAACAGCAATCAGCAAAATCAGCGGGATCTTGCCATTGCGCAGAATATCGCTGGCAATGACCCCTACTAAACCGTGGCGTTCGTTGCCGATCACGCTGTTGTTCTCTCAGCAAAACGCAGAACTGAACTGCGTGCGCGAGGGTTTTCCGCGACTTCAGCTTCTGAAGGCATCATTTTACCGACGGACTTCAGCGAACGGCCGCCGAGCTCAGCGATTTGGGCTTCTGTCATCGGAATACCCGCTGGCACTTGCGCACCGCGACTGTGCTGGCGAATAAAACGCTTCACAATGCGGTCTTCAAGAGAGTGGAAACTGATCACCGATAAACGACCTTCAGGCGCCAGAATTTCCAGAGCGCCATCGAGCGCACGTTCGATTTCTTCCAGCTCACTGTTGATGTAAATACGGATAGCCTGGAAGCTGCGCGTGGCCGGATGCTTATGCTTTTCACGAACCGGTGAAGCGTTGGCAATCAAATCCGCCAGCTCTTTCGTTCGGGTCATCGGCAGCTCACGGTTACGCTCAACGATTGCGCGCGCAATTCGCTTGGCAAAACGTTCTTCGCCGAACGTTTTCAGCACCCAGGCAATGTCTTCGGCTTCGGCTTTCATCAGCCATTCAGCTGCTGAATAACCGCGGGTTGGATCCATACGCATATCCAGAGGCCCGTCGCGCATAAATGAGAATCCGCGTTCAGGATCGTCAAGCTGCGGAGATGAAACACCTAAGTCCAGTAATACGCCGTCGATCTTGCCTTCAAGACCGCGATCACGCACATAGTCAGCGAGATCAGAAAAAGGTCCGTGAACAATCGAAAAACGAGGATCATTAATGGATTCTGCGGCTTTGATCGCTTGTGGATCACGGTCAATCGCCAGCAAGCGTCCGTCCGGCCCAAGCTGGGACAGAATCAGACGTGAGTGGCCACCGCGGCCAAAAGTTCCGTCTATGTAAATGCCGTCCTGACGAATGTTGAGGCCGTTAACGGCTTCATCCAGCAAAACGGAAGTGTGTTTGTAGTTTTCAACCATGCTTATAATGACAAGTCCTGTAATCGGTCAGAAAGAGGTTCCTGAGACGATTGTTCAGCGTCGATGTCTTCCTTAACTTGTTGATACCAGGTCTGTTCATCCCACAGTTCAAACTTATTGAACTGCCCAACCAGCATCACTTCTTTTTCGAGCCCGGCGTGCTGTCGCAGTGTCGTCGCTATCAGCAGGCGCCCGGCGTTATCCATCTGACACTCACTGGCATGACCGAGTAACAGGCGCTGAATACGGCGCTCAACAGGGTTCATGCTCGACAGACGGGACAATTTTTGTTCGATCACTTCCCACTCAGGGAGAGTGTAAAGGAGGAGACATGGGTGATGGAGGTCTATGGTGCAAACCATTTGACCTTGCGATTCTTCGCTCAGCAAATCCCGATAACGGGTGGGTACGGCAAGTCGCCCTTTGCTGTCGAGGTTAACCATCGTCGCGCCACGAAACATGACCGATCTACCCCTCTGTGACCCTTTTCACCACTTTCCCCCACAAATTCCCACAGAAAAGAGTTTACGGATGCTTTTAAAACCTTGTCAAGCCAGAGCAGAGAAGGTTTGGCATTATTTACGCAGCCAGGCAATTACTTAGCGCAAGGTGATGATGTTTTTTAGAAGGGGAGAGAAAATAACGTCATGATTAGTTGAAGAAATTTCGGAGGGTTAATAATTTCGTTTAAAAAAAAGCCAAACTGAACATTATTTAACTATTTATATTCTTCTGCTAGCTAACTCTCATTTCCTGACCGTTTTGCCATAACAAAAATCATTTTCAGTTTTTTTCTGGCCGTCACGTCTAAATCTTCATCATTTTGCCTGTCAACCCGCACAGCATCAGTCTTCCGGCTGATTCAAAACTCATCAGCAACGCTTCAGACCCGCACGGCGGGATATTAAGCGGGGAATTCTACAGCACTTTTGTGAGGAGTATTAACGTATTTTAGAAATTGATTGGCAGGTTTATATCAGCGCAGGAATGACAAAAACATTTGTTAATAATTCAGCAGTCTGGGAATGTTCTTAAATTATCCATTCTGATTGTATGGGAATTTTCGTATTTGATTATCACAACCGGCAAGAGGCTTTATTCATTCTTACTTATGAAGGTTTTGCAGAGACGGGAAAACAACGGGCAGTCAGGATGAATGCCCGCAGCAGGTTTATTTGCGGCTCAGACGGCCACGGCGGAACAGATTACGCCGGATACGGGTCAGCCCGGCTTTCGGTTTCTTCGGCTCATCCAGACAGGCCAACACCAGCTCCAGCACGCGTTCAGCCACGTCCCGGTGACGCTGCGCCACAGCGAGAACCGGACACTCGAGGAAATCGAGCAACTCATTATCGCCAAATGTGGCAATCGCCAGATCGACCGGCAGCCGCCCTTCCGTTTTCAGCGTCACGTCCATTACGCCCTGCAACAGCTGGAAGGAGGTGGTAAATAACGCCTGCGGCATTGGGTTGGTTTTCAGCCATTCAGCAAAGACTACGGCAGCCGATTCGCGATCGTACGCATTGGCGTAAAGGTATTTCGGCTGACGGGGATCATCAGCCCATGCCTGACGAAATCCCTGCTCACGCAGGAAACTCACGGAAAGCTCCGGCAGTGCGCCGAGATAGAGTACCGATTCAGCAGGGAAAGTCCGCAATTCCTGCGCCAGCATCAGTGCGTCTTCCTGATCTGCCCCGACCACGCTGATGAAGTGCTCAGGGTCAAGGGCACGGTCGAGCGCAATGATCGGGAAATCATCGTTAGCCCAGCGCTGATAGAAAGGGTGTTCCGGCGGCAAAGACGTGGAAATAATAATGGCATCAACCTGACGTTGCAGAAGATGTTCGATGCAACGCATTTCATTATCAGGCTGATCTTCAGAGCAGGCGATCAGCAGCTGATAGCCACGCTGACGGGCCTGCCGCTCAAGGAAATTGGCAATTTTGGTGTAGCTGGTGTTTTCCAGGTCAGGGATCACCAGACCAATAGAGCGGGTACGACCGGCGCGCAAACCTGCTGCCACCGCGTTAGGGTGATAGTTATGTTCCTTCACGACAGCCATGACTTTCTCGACTGTCTTATCGCTGACACGATACTGTTTCGCCTTGCCATTAATCACATAACTGGCCGTGGTACGCGAAACGCCCGCTAACCTCGCGATCTCATCCAGCTTCACTGAGCAAACCCCTTAATAAAGATAATGCTTTATCTAACCGCAGAAGCCCCTGCCGGGCAAGGTGTTTTACCGAATCGCTTCACCTGGCTCGCAAAAAAGAAAGCCCGGCTCATGAGCCGGGCTTTTAACTATCAGCAGAACTTTACATCTTGCTGATTATTTGAGCTTTAACGCATAATCTTGTCGCCACGCGAAACACCGACCACGCCGGAGCGTGCAACTTCCACAATTTCAGACACATCACGGATGCTGGCTAAAAAAGCGTCAAGCTTGTCGCTGGTTCCCGCAAGCTGAACGGTGTAAAGCGTTGCAGTGACGTCCACGATCTGACCGCGGAAAATCTCCGTTGAACGTTTAACTTCTTCACGACCATAGCCGGAAGCCTGCACCTTCACCAGCATGATTTCACGCTCAACGTGAGCGCCCTGCACCAGTTCGGTCACGCGCAGTACGTCGACCAGCTTGTGCAGTTGCTTTTCGATCTGCTCGAGCACCTTGGCATCGCCGACGGTCTGAATGGTCATACGCGACAGGGTCGGATCGTCAGTGGGTGCTACGGTCAGGCTTTCAATGTTGTAGCCACGCTGAGAGAACAGGCCGACTACGCGGGACAACGCGCCCGATTCGTTTTCCAGTAATACTGATAAAATCCGGCGCATGATCAGGTCCTCTCCGTTTTGCTTAACCACATTTCGTCCATCGCACCGCCACGGATGTGCATCGGGTAAACGTGTTCTGTTTCATCTATGCTGATATCCACAAATACCAGACGATTTTTCTGTTCCAGCGCCAGCGCCAGTTTGCTTTCCAGTTCATCCGGCGTGCGGATAGCGATCCCCACATGTCCGTAAGCTTCCGCCAGTTTCACGAAATCAGGCAGCGATTGCATATAAGATTGGGAATGGCGGCCGGAGTAAATCATATCCTGCCACTGCTTCACCATGCCCAGATAACCGTTGTTCAGGTTCACCACGATCACCGGCAAATCGTATTGCAGCGCAGTCGACAGTTCCTGAATGTTCATCTGAATACTGCCGTCACCGGTCACGCAAATCACTGTTTCATCCGGCAGACCGAGTTTTACACCCAGCGCGGCTGGCAGGCCAAAGCCCATCGTGCCGAGGCCGCCGGAGTTGATCCAGTGACGCGGTTTGTCGAATTTATAATACAGCGCAGCAAACATCTGATGCTGGCCGACGTCGGACGTCACGTAGGCATTGCCTTTGGTCAGACGGTGCAGCGTTTCGATAACCTCCTGCGGCTTGATGGTACCGGTATTTTTGTCGTAGCTCAGGCATTCGCGACCACGCCAGTTTTCAATGTTTTGCCACCAGTCGCGCAGCGCATCGAATTCCTGCTTTTCATCGCTTTGTGCCAGCAACTCCAGCATCTGGACCAGGGTTTGTTTTGCATCACCGACAATCGGAATATCCGCATTCACGGTTTTGGAGATTGACGTGGGATCGATATCGATGTGCATGACCGTGGCATTCGGACAGTATTTCGCCAGATTATTAGTAGTACGGTCGTCGAAACGCACACCCACGCCGAAAATCAGATCCGCGTTGTGCATGACCATATTCGCTTCGTAAGTGCCGTGCATACCGAGCATGCCAAGGCTCTGGCGATGTGTGCCAGGGAACGCGCCCAGCCCCATCAGGGAACTGGTCACTGGCAAATTGAGTTTCTCCGCCAGTTGCAGCAACTCAGCATCACACTCAGAGTTGATCGCACCACCGCCGACGTACAGCACTGGTTTTTTAGCCGCCAGCAAGGTTTGTACGGCACGTTTGATTTGCCCGCGATGGCCTTGCACCGTCGGGTTGTAGGAGCGCATCGTCACCTGTTCAGGATAGGCGTAAGGCAGTTTAATCTGCGGGTTTACCACATCTTTTGGCAAGTCGACGACGACCGGGCCAGGACGCCCGGTAGACGCCAGATAAAACGCTTTTTTCAGCACTGTCGGAATATCTTCCGCGCGTTTTACCAGAAAACTGTGTTTCACCACCGGACGGGAAATCCCCACCATGTCGCATTCCTGAAACGCGTCATAACCAATGAGTGAACTGTGGACCTGGCCTGATAGCACCACCAGTGGAATGGAATCCATATAAGCCGTGGCAATACCGGTGATAGCATTGGTTGCGCCGGGACCGGAAGTCACCAGCACTACGCCCACGTCACCCGTGGCGCGCGCATAACCGTCAGCCATATGAACAGCACCCTGTTCATGTCTCACCAGCACATGATCTATCCCACCGACCGTATGCAGGGCATCATAGATATCCAACACCGCTCCGCCGGGATAACCGAATACGTGCTTAACGCCCTGGTCGATTAACGACCGGACGACCATCTCGGCTCCTGACAACATCTCCATGGTTTTGCCTCCAGGCTTTTTGCTTCTTGTATAGGATGACTTTTTATTTCAGCCAGCTGTTCTATCAGGCAACGGTTTATGGTTAAACCGCTGAATTTTAGGACTTTCTATCGGGATTAAAAAACCCTGCTGTTCTTATTGGCGTTCACAAACCTAACTCAGTACCTTAGCGTCAGAATCTGAGTCAGGCAAACGCCAAAAAGGGTCAGGAAATATCGTTATATCGGCTCACACTGCCTTCATTCTTCTGCCCGGCACAAAACACTGCCTGAGAGTAACAACCAGTCAGAAATATCAGGAAGGCCGGAAAAATTACAGTATTAAATTATGTCCGTGACTGACATACAGATGAGGATGAAACCGGCAAACTCATGTTTGCCGGGGATTGCGCAGGGAAAGTGGAAAAACAGATCCGAAAGGAATTACTCGCGGTAAAGCAGGTCGATTTCTTTCTGGTAACGGCTGAAGATGATTTTGCGCCGCAACTTAAGCGTCGGCGTCAGCTCGCCATCCTCCATCGTGAAAGGCTTGGTCAGCAGCACAAATTTTTTCACCTGCTCAAAACCGGCCAGCTCGTGCTGGATTTCGCGCAGCTGATGCGCAAACAGTGAAAGGATTTGCTCGTTTTTAACCAGCCCGGTACGGTTGAGATAATCGATATGATGGTTTTGCGCGTATACGTTCAGCACGTCAAAATCGGGAACAATCAGCGCGGAAACAAAGTGACGTTCATCGGCGATAACCGCCGCATGCTCAATGTAACGATCCTGCACCAGAGTGCCTTCGATGCGCTGCGGCGCAATGTATTTGCCGCCTGAGGTTTTCATCAGATCCTTCAGGCGTTCGGTAATAAATACATTACCTTCTGTGTCCATTTTTCCGGCATCACCGGTTTTAAACCAGCCATCAGCCGTAAAACTGGCCGCCGTTTCTTCCGGCTTATTGAAATAACCCCGTAAAAGCGTCGGGCCCCGAACCTGTATTTCATTCTCTTCGCCAATGCGCACTTCAATTTCGGGTAACGCTGTACCGACCGAACCGAAGCGGAAATCATTTTCTTCCCAGCAGGTAACGGTGGCGCAGGTTTCTGTCAGGCCATAACCGTATTTGATTTTTAAACCAAAAGATTCAAAAAACAGAATCACGTTATCATCGAGACTGGCGCCCGCTGCCGGCAGGAAGCGTAAATTTCCGCCCAGCAGATTGCGCAGTTTTTTCAGTACCAGTTTATCGGCGATGAAATACGCCGGGGTAAGCCAGAAGGGATAACGCGCTTTGCGGCGTTCCGTCAGAAACTTCTCTTTGCCCTGCGCGACAGCCCAGTGGAACAGCCGTTTTTTTACGGTTCCGGCGCGGGCCACTTTGTCATGTATGGCGCTGAATACCTTTTCATAGAAACGCGGAACGGCGCACATCACCGTGGGTTTCACGGCCTGCAATGCATCACGCACCAGATCGGTTTCACGCAGGAAAACATTCTGCGCACCGCTGTGCATGACGAAGAAACTCCATGCGCGTTCAAAAACATGTGCCAGTGGCAGAAAGCATAACGAAACATCGCGGTCAGAAATGCTCAGACGCTTTTCATGTTGTTTGAGTTGCGTCGCAATACTGACGTAATCGAGCATGACCCCTTTCGCCTCCCCCGTTGTTCCCGAGGTGTAAATCAGCGTAAAGAGATCGTTGAGTTCACAGGTGTTAACCCGCGCCTCACGTTCCGCAGCCAGAACTCTGTCCTGAGGAACAATGCCTGAAACATGCCGGGCAATGGGCACACTGCGCAAATCCACGTCGTTATCGAGCACAAAGATATGTTTCAGTTGCGGGCACAGTTCTCGCAAAGCCACCGCCGCATCATACTGACTCTGCCCGACAACGAACAAAATGCGGATATCGGCATCATTAAGGACATACGCAGACTGCGCGGGCGTATTGGTCGCATACACGGGAACGGTGACGGCCCGTAACTGCAAAATAGCCAGATCGGTCATCGCCCAGGCGATCGAGTTATTTCCGCAAATGGCGATCCGCTCCTGGATACCCACGTTCTCCTGAAGCAAAACGTCGGACAGCGCATCGACTTTCTCTCCAAGTTCACGCCAGGTAAGTGTGCTTTCAGCCGCAGGCGACCATTCACGGAATGCAATATTGTCAGCACGGCTGATGACTTGCTGGCGAAAACGGGTGATCAGATGGTAGTCATTTAGGGTTGGATTCATTGAGCGTCTATACCGGCGTCCAGCGCAATCAGATAAAGGAGGGAGCTGACTGCATTGCTCTGTTACAAAGATTTAACACAGTCTACCGGCAAACATTGCACGGTGAAATCAAATTGTAGAAGCAGAAGTGCTCTTTTGGAAAACCAGAGAGGGGTTTTTAGAAATGAAAAAAACCTGCATGGCTCTAACGAGGAGCAAAAACCAGGCAGGATAAAAAACCACAAAAAAAACTATAACCAGCCATTTTTACTGTGGGAGGAAACACAGTAAAAATGGGATGTATCAGAGTCACACGCTATAAAGAAAGAATGCATTGGCTTAATAACGACTTCATCCACATATTGCCTTTATCTTTACTGGAAGATTCATGCCATGACAGATAACAAGTCAGGTTGTTCTTCATCCAGGGTAACGGGATAACGGACAGATTTAATATTCCGGCACTCGATTGCGCCATCCAGCGCGGCACCAGCGCGACCATCTCTGTTTTCGACACGATTTCCATTACGCTGGAAAGATCCGTTCCCTGATAAGCAATCTGCGAATGCAATTCAGGGTCATCATAATAGGGTGAACTGAATGAATAAAAACGGTCAAGCATCATGACTGCGTGTTTTTCTTTCAGATATTTCTCATCTGACATATGCGGACTGATCCGCGGATGTTTTTGTGCTGCAACCAGAACCAGTTCATCATTAAATAACGCCTGATTACAAAAATCCGGGCGGTCAAACTTACGATAACTGATCATGAATTCAATATTCTGATAACGTAGCTGATGCTCTATATTGTCATTCACAATGGTTTGCAATTTAATACTGACATCCGTCGATAAAGTTTCGACTGCATTCAGTACCTGCGAAGTCAGACGCTTATCCAGCGGGCTGCAAATCGCCACATTGAATTCACGAATACTCACGTTAGGATCGAAACCCGCTCCCGGGAGCTCGTTCATCACCAACTGCAGAGCCTGGCGGATAGGGCCAAATAACTGGCGCGCGCGCATTGTAGGCTGGATCCCACGGCCAAAGCGGACAAACAAATCATCATTGAACATGATTTTTAAACGGGCGACAGCGTTACTCACCGCCGGTTGGGACATCCCCAGCATATTAGCTGCGCGCGTAATATTTTGTAATTGCATAACGGCATCAAATACCGTTAACAAATTCAAATCAACATTGCGAAGATGTGTTTCCGCTTCAGCAGGTTTAGTTTGATTGTCAGTAGTCAGATCGGACATTTCATTTCCTATTCAAGATACCTAAACCTGTTTAAGGCTGATTATCTTTAATTATTTGTTTTATTAAAAATGTCACCGAAATGAATTCGGGCATACAGAAAAACCGACAGATAAATTAAGTAGATTAATGCGTTCTAATTTCAGAAAGAAATCGACTTTCATTTCCAATAATCAGAAAGATAAATGCTATCTTCTTTTCGTCTTGGCAAAACTGATGATATAGAACAATAAAATGTTTATAGAAACAACATGCTGAAAATGAATAATAAGTTAAGCTGCACTAAACTACCTCTAACCAGTTGTATTAAATAGATTATTACTGATGAGTCGAAAAATTAATGTCCATTTATGGACTTTTTTTTTCTCTTTACTGCCGCCTGAATGAACAAATCCTTCGTTCCAGATACATTTGGTAAACTAGTGTTTAATGCTAAATGAGATGAATTATCATTTTTTAAATTTACTGGAATTTCCACATTGTGAAGGTTGACATACCACACACATTCCCGTATCACTTTAGGCACTGTTTGAACGATGTCCGTTCTGACCACCCAATTACGAGAAGCTGAAAACACATGTTCATGATCACCCGTCTCCTAGGCCTACTACTCAACGCAGAAAATTTGCGCGGTAAGCCAGTGGGCGAAAATCAGAACTGATTTCAACCTCCACAGACAATAAACCCGCGCCGATGCGCGGGTTTTTTTTTATCTCTCCGCAGGGCGCGAAAATAAAAGCAGACAAGGAACAACCCATGAGCGAGCAAGTCATTATTTTCGATACCACGCTGCGTGACGGTGAACAGGCGTTACAGGCCAGCCTGAGTGTTAAAGAGAAGATTCAAATTGCAATGGCGCTGGAAAGGATGGGCGTTGACGTGATGGAAGTCGGTTTCCCGGTCTCCTCTCCCGGCGATTTCGAGTCTGTACAAACCATTGCCCGCCAGATTAAAAACAGCCGTGTTTGTGGTCTGGCCCGTTGCGTAGATGGTGATATCGACGCGGCAGCCGAAGCGTTACGCGTAGCAGAAGCTTTCCGCATCCACGTCTTCCTGGCCACCTCTACCCTGCACATTGAATCCAAACTGAAGCGTTCATTTGATCAGGTGCTGGAGATGGCAACTCACTCCGTGAAACGCGCCCGTAATTACACCGACGACGTCGAATTCTCCTGCGAAGATGCAGGACGTACCCCGCTGGATAACTTGTGCCGCGTTGTAGAAGCTGCCATCAAAGCCGGCGCGACCACCATTAATATTCCAGACACCGTTGGGTACACCACGCCGGTTCAGTTCGGTGGCATTATCACCAACCTGTATGAACGCGTGCCTAACATTGATAAAGCCATTATTTCCGTTCACTGCCACGACGATCTGGGCATGGCGGTCGGTAACTCCATCGCCGCCATTCAGGCCGGTGCGCGTCAGGTTGAGGGCACACTGAACGGTATCGGCGAACGTGCCGGTAATACTGCGCTGGAAGAAGTGATCATGGCGATCCGCACCCGCAGCGACTACATGAACGTTCACACCAACATCAATCACAAAGAAATCTACCGCACCAGCCAGATTGTCAGCCAGATAACCAACATGCCGATCCCGGGCAACAAGGCGATTGTCGGTTCTAACGCCTTCGCGCACTCCTCTGGTATCCATCAGGACGGCGTGCTGAAAAACCGCGAAAACTACGAAATCATGACCCCGGAATCCATCGGGCTGAATCAGGTTCAGTTGAACCTGACTTCCCGCTCCGGTCGTGCTGCCGTTAAGCATCGTATGGAAGAAATGGGCTACAAAGAAGCCGATTACAATCTGGACCATCTGTATGCCGCTTTCCTGAAGCTGGCCGACAAGAAAGGCCAGGTTTTCGACTACGATTTAGAAGCACTGGTCTTCATTAACAAGCAGCAGGAAGAGCCTGAATTCTACCGTCTGGATAACTTCAGCGTGCAGTCCGGTTCCAAAATTACCGCCACTGCGTCAGTCAATCTGTCCTGCGGCGAAGAAATCATCACCGAAGCCGCCACCGGCAACGGTCCGGTTGATGCCGTATATCAGGCCATCAACCGCATCACCGGTTATCAGATTGAACTGGTGAAATACCAGCTGAGCGCCAAAGGCCAGGGCCGCGATGCACTGGGTCAGGTTGACGTGGTCGTCTCCTTCAATGGCCGCCGTTTCCATGGTGTCGGTCTGGCGACGGACATTGTGGAATCCTCCGCAAAAGCGATGGTGCACGTACTGAATAACATCTGGCGCAGCAAACAAGTTGAGATTGAAAAACAACGTTTGCAGCACGCAGGTCAGCAACACAACAACATTCAAAATAATCAGGAAACGGTGTGAACATGAGCAAGACCCATCATATTGCCGTCTTACCCGGAGACGGAATTGGCCCGGAAGTTATGGCCCAGGCATATAAAGTTCTGGACGCAGTACGTCAGCGTTTTGGTCTGAAGATCACCACCAGCGAATACGATGTGGGTGGCGCAGCCATCGACAAACACGGCAGCCCGTTGCCGGAAGCGACCGTCGCCGGTTGCGAACAAGCTGATGCGATTTTGTTCGGTTCCGTCGGTGGCCCGAAATGGGAACATTTGCCGCCAAACGATCAACCTGAGCGCGGCGCATTATTGCCACTGCGCAAACATTTCAAACTGTTCAGCAACCTGCGCCCTGCCCGTCTGTATCAGGGTCTGGAAGAATTCTGCCCGCTGCGTGCCGACATCGCCGCAAAAGGTTTCGATATTCTGTGTGTGCGCGAACTGACGGGGGGTATTTACTTCGGTCAGCCTAAAGGCCGCGAAGGTCAGGGTATGCATGAGAAAGCGTTTGATACCGAAGTGTATTACCGCTTTGAGATTGAGCGTATCGCCCGCATCGCCTTTGAATCTGCGCGCAAACGCCGCAGCAAAGTGACCTCCATCGATAAAGCGAACGTGCTGCAGACCTCCATCATGTGGCGCGAAGTGGTTAACGAAATCGCCAAAGATTATCCGGATGTCAGCCTGAGCCACATGTATATCGATAATGCGACTATGCAGCTGATTAAAGACCCGTCCCAGTTTGACGTACTGCTGTGTTCAAACCTGTTCGGCGACATCCTGTCCGATGAATGCGCGATGATCACCGGCTCGATGGGCATGCTGCCTTCTGCCAGTATGAACGAGCAGGCATTTGGGTTGTTCGAACCTGCGGGTGGCTCAGCGCCGGATATCGCCGGTAAAAACATCGCTAACCCGATTGCACAAATCCTGTCTGCCGCGCTGTTACTGCGTTACAGCCTGGGTGCGGATGATGCGGCCAATGCCATCGAGCAGGCTGTCAATAAAGCACTGGAAGCCGGCCACCGTACGGGTGATTTGGCTAACGGTCAGCAGGCACTGGGTACCAGTGAAATGGGCGATATCATTGCCCGCTTTGTGAAAGAAGGGGCATAACATGGCCAAAACTCTGTATCAGAAATTGTTTGATGCGCATGTCGTTTATGAAGCACAAAACGAAACGCCATTGTTATACATCGATCGCCACCTGGTTCACGAAGTGACATCTCCGCAGGCGTTCGACGGCCTGCGCGCGATGGGCCGTCAGGTGCGCCAGCCGGGTAAAACCTTTGCGACGATGGACCACAACGTGTCCACACAAACCAAAGACATCAATGCGAGCGGCGAAATGGCGCGCATCCAGATGCAGGAATTAATTAAAAACTGTGCGGAATTCGGCGTGCAGTTGTATGACCTGAACCACCCGTATCAGGGCATCGTTCACGTTATCGGCCCTGAGCAGGGCATGACCTTGCCGGGCATGACCATTGTGTGCGGCGATTCCCATACTGCCACGCACGGTGCGTTTGGTTCACTGGCCTTCGGTATCGGTACATCAGAAGTGGAACACGTTCTGGCGACGCAAACCCTGAAACAGGGCCGTGCCAAAACCATGAAAATCGAAGTGACTGGCGATGCACCTGTCGGCATCACGGCGAAAGATATCGTTCTGGCGATCATCGGTAAAACCGGCAGCGCTGGCGGTACCGGTCACGTTGTAGAATTCTGCGGTAAAGCCATCGAGGCGCTGAGCATGGAAGGTCGTATGACCCTGTGCAACATGGCGATCGAAATGGGCGCGAAAGCCGGTCTGGTTGCGCCGGACGAAACCACGTTTGCCTATCTGAAAGGCCGTCAGTTCGCGCCGAAAGACCAGAACTGGGATGCGGCAGTTGAGTACTGGAAGACCCTGAAAACGGAAGATGGCGCGAAGTTTGACAGCATTGTCACACTGGACGCGTCTGAAATCGCACCACAGGTTACCTGGGGCACCAATCCAGGTCAGGTGATGGCGGTGAACCAGACCATCCCGAATCCGGCCTCCTTTGCCGATCCGGTAGAGCGTGCATCCGCTGAAAAAGCGCTGGCGTATATGGATCTGCAACCGGGCATTAAAATGACCGACGTGGCGATCGATAAAGTCTTCATCGGTTCCTGCACCAACTCCCGTATCGAAGATTTGCGTGCAGCGGCAGCCATTGCTAAAGGCCGTAAGGTCGCGACCGGCGTACAGGCGATTGTCGTGCCAGGTTCCGGTCCGGTAAAAGCGCAGGCGGAAGAAGAAGGTCTGGATAAGATCTTCATTGAAGCTGGTTTCGAATGGCGTCTGCCAGGCTGCTCAATGTGTCTGGCAATGAACAATGACCGTCTGGAACCCGGCGAGCGTTGCGCGTCCACCAGTAACCGTAACTTCGAAGGCCGTCAGGGTCGTGGCGGCCGTACGCATCTGGTCAGCCCGGCGATGGCGGCTGCGGCTGCGGTTACCGGCCGTTTCGCTGATATCCGTGAACTGAACTGAGGAAAACACCATGGCTAAATTTACCCAACACATCGGTCTGGTGGTTCCGCTGGATGCAGCTAACGTCGATACCGATGCCATTATCCCGAAACAGTTTTTGCAGAAAGTGACCCGCACCGGTTTCGGTCAGCACCTGTTTAACGACTGGCGTTTTCTGGACGATGCAGGTCAGGTACCCAATCCTGATTTCGTGCTGAACAAACCGCGTTATAAAGGCGCGAGCATTTTACTGGCACGCGAAAACTTCGGTTGCGGCTCTTCACGTGAACATGCGCCCTGGGCACTGACCGATTACGGCTTCCATGCTGTAATCGCGCCGAGCTTCGCCGATATCTTCTACGGCAACTCGTTCAACAATCAGTTGCTGCCGATCACGCTGAGCGAAGCGGAAATCGACGAACTGTTCGAACTGGTGAAAGATAACGAAGGCATTCAGTTTGAAGTAGATCTGGAAGCGCAGACCGTGAAAGCTGGCGACAAAAGCTATCCGTTTGTGATCGACAGCTTCCGTCGTCACTGTATGATCAATGGTCTGGACAGCATCGGCCTGACGTTACAGCACGAAGGAAACATCTCCAGCTACGAGAAAAATCAGCCTGCCTTTATGCGCTAATTATTTACTGGCCTGCGAAGAAAAAGCAAAAGCGGGAAATCCTCCCGCTTTTTTGCGCATGGCAAGTCTCTTTTCTCCTGACAGACTCATGCTATCTGCAAGCGTCTTGAGATGGTTATCTCACTTAGAGGCAAAACATTCCTGTACTTCCCTGATAAGAACTGAGTAATTTCCAGCATGGGATATTTTGAAACTGTCTTAAATAAACCGAAGTTAGGATCGAGGAAAAAAGCCTCGAACTCACTATGACGAAATGCAGCGACGGCATGGAATGCCGCTTTGCCCTCTCCTTTTGTGAAACGGAATAAAATGACCACGCCTGAGATGGTTTTTTTATCTCTGTAAGACTCCATCCCCTTAAATGACATAAAATCACTTCGCTCACTCAGCGAGTAATGCAGCCCCGGAATACCGGTTATTTTTTCTTTTGCCTGCTGACGCGCATTTTTATAGTTCACCGTGACTTCGTCATAAGTTAACGCATCAAAGCTGTCTAAGTGATTCTCCTCATAACGTCTGACATAGTTTTTTTGCTTCCTCATCGCCCGTTCGAAAAGCAGACGTTGACGGGCAGCTTTTGCAGGTAACAGAGCTTTTTTATCAGCAGACGGTACGGATGAAAACCATCCGGACAACCAGCGGCCGGAGTGCTGTAATGGCCGTTCTTTTATAATGTCTCCCAGCCAGGTCAGACAAAAACCAAAACAACATCCCTTAGCTTGTTGCTCAGCAAGAAACGAAGCATAATTTTTTTCTATAGAAATAATATTAATCATATTAAAAAACTTCCAATGTTTTTATTCAACTGCCGGTGCTGCGCGTAAAACCGCCACTTTTCGTTAATTATTCCTGGTAATTATAAATTCTAATAATGGCACTACCTCCTTGTATAGTTTATTAATATATTTAGTGATATCCCACATAGGATAAGAAGATGATATTTTAATCAATCCTAAATTAGGAGCGAGAAATAAACATTCTTAAGCACTGTAGCGTAACGGCATTTCAGCCTGACAAAATTTTTTATAATTAACAAAGAACTGATCGTATTCCGCATGACGTTTCCGATCCTGCAGGCTCTCCTTGCAGCTCATCAGATTGCTCTCGTGCCGCCGGTATGATGGTTCAAGCAATAGCCTCAGCTTTGCAGTATCAGAGGGGGATTAAGGCTTTTTTATCAGGTGTCAGTGGCGGAGAGAACCCACCGCAAAGCCAGCCGGAAAACCAGCCACCCGTTTGTTGTACCGGCCTTTCTTTTAATAAATCGCCCAGCCACGTCAGGCATAACTCAATACAGCAGTCCTCAGATTTTTTTGATTATCAATAAATGATTTATATGTTTTCCTGATAAGTACAACTGGAATCATATTTAATGCCCTGCATAAGAGCGTTAAGAAAGACTATGTTATAGAAAATACTTTTCATTAGCCATACAGGCTAGAAGGATGTGTAGCACTTAAAACATTACGTTTTCGAGGATAAATACAGACATTTCAAAATAACTAAGACGTTACCAGCACAAGCAAAAAACGGAATATATTATTCAGTTAAATAGGTTAAAGAGCGAATAAATCACTCATTAACCTTGCGGCATTTAAACATCTTTCACTTTATACATCAGCCCGAGCGCCACTACCGCCAGCCCGGTTGCTGCCCAGTAGACAGGATAATGGCCGAAGTTTTCCACAATAAAGCCCTGCAACAAACCCGCGCAAATCACACCGGTGGAAATGCTGTTGGTGAATAACGTCGTCGCTGAACCCGCCCTTCCCGGCATCAGATCCTGAAAATACAGCATGCCGATCCCCGCCACGATGCCGATGAAAATCGCATTGAACAGTTGCAGGATCATCAGTGCAGCTTTGAACTGAAACGCCACCAGTCCGGCATAGAAAATCACACCACTCGCCACGGCATACAGCATCAGTTTACGTTTGCCGGTACGTTTGACCAGATAACCCGCCAGCAACATCGCCGGGATTTCCAGCCCGGCAGCTGTTCCCATCAGCAGCCCAGCCAGCCCTTCCGGCAGGTCTAGATCGCTGGTGATGTAAAGCGGCATATCAATGACATACATGATATTGCAGGTCCACATCAGCAGGGAGGAAAAGAACAACAGCCGCACATCTTTGTTGCGCCAGGCGCTAACCGGCACCACTTTTTCGTCCACCGGCTGTTCAAGGCGCGGCACCGAAGGCAGGAAAAAGAGGATCATCAGAATGCTGCCGACAAACACTGCGGCGGCACTCAGGTACATCGGGGTAAAGCCGTAATTCAGCGCCAGCATAAACGACAGTGGCGGGCCGAGCACCCAGGCCAGCGAGAGCATCGCACGCATCATCGAGCTGAACATCACCACTTCACTGGCGGAGCGATCCGCATGTTCACGCGCCAGCGCAAACAGCTGCGGCATTGACGCATTGCCAATTGCCGCCAGCAGCACGCCAACGGTGATCAGCACCAGATAATCGCGGCTAAAGGCAAAGACCAGGCTGTTACCGAGTGCCATCAGACAGCAGAACATCAGCAATTTTCGCCGGTCACCTTTGTTATCGGAACGGTTTGCCAGCAGAAAGCTGATGGCGATCCCGGCGATGGCATTAACGGTATAGAAGAACCCGACCCACAGCGGCCGGACTTTCACTTCATTAGTCAGAAACAGACTCAGCGTCGGCGCCTGCAATGCCCCCGCCACGCCGCACAGCAAGGAGACCACCAGAAAGGTGACATAAATACGATTAAAACGAGGTTTTGGCATGACGTCGTCCCTGAGAAATGAATGTCTTACAGCACAACATACAGTGTATACCCAAAACAGTTCGAGTTGCAGAAAGGCGGCAAGCGTACGAATCCCGATGAGCTGACACAGGTCTGTGATTCGGGTGAGTAAGAGCGGCCAACGCGTCTGCGGCTCGAAATGTAAAGGGTATACGAATAAAAAAACCAGTGAGTTTCCTCACTGGCTGGTGACAATACACCATTACTCAGAAAATCGAATGTAGTCAGACCTGAAGTCACAGTTGCCGGCGGTATTGCTCGTCGTCCAGCGTTTCCATGTCCCACTGTGTCAGACGGGACAGAATATCCAGACGGTATTGCACCGGAACCCAGGACAGCCAGTCTGCATGATTTTTAGAGGCGTTCCTTTTAATGGCTTCGAAGTAACGCTGGTAGAAACGGGCGTTCAGACTGCGTTTCATGCTGACCTCCGGTGATTCACAACAGGCTTTCGTTGAGAAACAGTATCAGCGTAATATGAGGAAAGATAAATTGATGAAAATCGCCCCGGAGTTCCTCTTTTATGTCCTCGTCCCGTTTGCAACAACAGTTCATCCGCCTGTGGCAAAGCTGTCACGGTGAAGAAACCGAAACAACGCTACAGGCGCTCTCGGAAGTTCTGAGTTGCTCACGCCGGCACATGCGCTCGTTGCTCAACACCATGCAGGAACAGGGCTGGCTGACATGGGATGCGGAAGCCGGACGCGGCAAACGTTCCACGCTGAAATTTCTGTATACCGGCCTCGCACTCCAGCAACAGCGCGCTGAAGAGCTGCTGGAGCAGGATCGCATTGATCAGCTGGTACAACTGGTTGGCGACAAAAACCTGGTGCGCCAGATGCTCTTATCCCAGCTTGGCCGCAGCTTCCGTCAGGGTAAGCATATCCTGCGTGTGTTGTATTACCGTCCGCTGGTTAATCTGCTGCCCGGCACCATGTTGCGCCGCTCAGAAACCCATATTGCCCGGCAAATTTTCAGCGGCCTGACGCGCATAAATGAGGAAAAAGGGGAAGTCGAAGGCGATTTAGCCCATCACTGGCAGGAAATTTCGCCGTTGCAATGGCGTTTTTATCTGCGCCCTGCCATTCATTTTCATCACGGACGTGAACTGGAGATGGCGGATATCATTGCCACCTTCACCCGGCTCAAAACGCATCCGCTGTTCAGTAACCTGAAGTCAGTCACGACACCTACGCCAAATGTTATTGATATCTACCTGAATGAACCCGATCGCTGGCTGCCGTGGCTGTTTGGCAATATTCACGCGATGATCCTGCCACAGGAGTGGCAGTCGCTGCCCGATTTCGCCCGCCATCCTGTCGGCACCGGCCCTTACGCCGTGGTGCGTAATCTGAAAACACAGCTGCGTATCCGCGCCTTTGACGATTATTTTGGCTTCCGGGCATTGATTGACGAAGTGAATATCTGGGTGTTGCCGGAACTGAGTGAAGAACTGGTGCATTCCGGCGTACAGCTTCAGGCCGATGAATCCGGCAAAAGCGAGCTGGAAAGTCGTCTCGAAGAAGGCTGCTATTTCCTGTTATTTGACCAGCGTTCGCCGGTCGGACAATCCGGGGAAACCCGCCAGTGGCTGTGCGATTTACTTAATCCCATCGCCCTGCTGAATAATGCAGAACCGATTTATCAGCGCTACTGGTCTCCGGCCTACGGTCTGCTGCCACGCTGGCACCATAAAGCGCCACAACCGCGGCCGGCCAAACCGCAAAACCTGAGGCAGGTGACACTGACTTTTTACGGCGAGCATTCCGAGCATCAGGCGATCTGCAATGCGCTGCAGCCGCTGCTGGCGGCGGAAAGCATTGAGCTGATTATTCAGGTCGTGGATTATGCTGTCTGGCACCGCGGCGACGCCAAAAGTGATCTGTGGCTCGGCAGCGCCAACTTTACCCTGCCGCTGGAATTTTCATTGTTCGCGCATTTCTACGAATTGCCGCTGGCGAAACACTGCTTTAGTGAAAAGATGGAAGATGACGCCGCGCAGTGGCACGCGGGGAATTTATCCATCGCCAAATGGAGTCAGAAACAAACGGTCAGCCATCAGATCCATCCGCTGTTCCATCACTGGCTGGTGTTGCAGGGGCAGCGCAGTATGCGCGGCGTACGCATGAACACCCTCGGCTGGTTCGACTTCAAATCCGCCTGGTTTGCGCCGCCGGACAGTTAATCGGACTATCGCATCGCGCCGTTAATCTCTAGAATGACATCCGTTCTCAACGGGGTGCCAGAGTGCGTTCTTTTTCAAGAAGAATGAACTCGATCTTTAAACGCCGCGAGCGCGTGTTCAGCGGGTGAAGTCCAGCGCACAGAAAGCGGAGCGTACCAAAGTACGTGAGCATTTCGAGCACTGCACGACGCCCGATCAACACACGCACTGCAAGTTTAAAAGGCTGAGATTTGAAACCCGTCGAACCTGATCCGGTTTATACCGGCGGAGGGATTTGAGACTGCGCGATGCTTACTCAAAATCCTTTGCCCTTTCATTTTTTTGGAGCGCAAAGTTGAAAAAATTATTGTCCTGCCTGCTGTTACTTTCTGCACCTGCACTGGCTGCAAAACCTGTTCTGACGGTTTATACCTACGATTCTTTCTCTGCCGACTGGGGTCCCGGGCCGGCGATCAAAAAAGCCTTTGAAGCCCGATGCGGCTGCGAACTGAAATACGTTGCGCTGGAAGACGGTGTCTCTTTGCTTAACCGTCTGCGGATGGAAGGCAAAAACAGCAAAGCCGATGTCGTTCTCGGGCTGGACAACAACCTGTTGCAGGCGGCTGAACAAACCGGGTTATTCACCAAAGCGCCTAAAACTGATGCCAGACTGACGGTGCCTGGCGGCTGGGACAACACCACTTTCGTGCCTTACGATTACGGTTATTTCGCGTTCGTCTACGACAAAAACAAACTGAAGAACCCGCCAAAAAGTCTTGATGAACTGATCAACAGCGACCAGAAATGGAAAGTGATTTACGAGGATCCGCGCACCAGTACGCCGGGTCTGGGTCTGATGCTGTGGATGCAGAAAGTCTATGGTGATAAAGCACCGCAAGCGTGGGAAAAACTGGCGAAGAAAACCGTCACCGTCACCAAAGGCTGGAGCGAGGCCTACGGGTTATTCCTCAAAGGTGAAAGCGATCTGGTGCTGAGCTACACCACGTCTCCGGCTTACCACATCGTGGAAGAAAAGAAAGATAACTACGCGGCAGCAGATTTCACCGAAGGCCATTACATGCAGGTCGAAGTGGCGGGTCAGCTGGCGAACAGCCAGCAACCGAAACTGGCCGAAGAGTTCATGAAATTCGTTACTACGGAAGATTTCCAGAAAGTGATCCCGGCCGGCAACTGGATGTATCCGGTGATTAATACGCCGCTGCCTGACGCCTTTAAACAGCTGACGATCCCGGCTAAATCTCTGCAATACAGCGCACAGGATGTCGCCACTCACCGTTCACAATGGATCCAGGCATGGCAGAGCGCCGTCAGCCATTGATCCCGCGCTGGCTGTGGCCGGGCGCCATCGCTTCACTGGTGATGTTGCTGGTGGCGGCGCTGGCGTTAGGCTCTCTGTGGCGTCACGCGCCACAGATGAGCGGCGCTTCGCTGTGGCAGGATCCCTATCTCTGGCATGTGATCCGCTTTACCTTCTGGCAGGCGTTGCTTTCAGCGATTTGCTCGGTGCTGCCCGCCATTTTACTGGCCCGTGCGCTGTTCCGCCGCCGCTTCCCCGGCCGTCAGCTGTTATTACGTTTATGCGCCATGACGCTGGTATTGCCGGTTCTGGTGGCGGTATTTGGCATTCTCAGCGTCTACGGACGACAGGGCTGGCTGGCGCAGATTTGCGGCTGGCTGGGCGTGGATTACCGTTTCTCGCCTTATGGTTTACAGGGCATTTTACTGGCCCACGTCTTTTTCAATCTGCCGCTGGCAGCCCGGCTCTTATTACAGGCGCTGGAAAATATCGCCGTCGAGCAGCGACAGCTGGCTGCGCAGCTTGGGATGAATGCCTGGCAGCAATTCCGCTTTGTTGAATGGCCTGCGATTCGCCGGCAGATTTTCCCTGCCGCCTCGTTGATCTTTATGTTGTGCTTCGCCAGCTTCGCCACGGTGCTTTCGCTGGGCGGCGGTCCGCAGGCCACCACCATTGAACTGGCGATCTATCAGGCGCTGAGTTACGACTATGATTTAAGCCGCGCGGCCACGCTGGCACTCATTCAGCTGTTTTGTTGTCTGACGCTGGTGTTGCTCAGCCAGAAACTCAGTCAGGCGCTGCCGGTCGGGCAGACGCATGCACAGCGCTGGCGAAATCCCGATGATTCTCTGCTGAGGCGCATTACCGATAGCGTGCTGGTGGGTCTGGCATTGTTGCTGATTCTCCCGCCGTTACTCGCGGTGATGGCTGACGGTATCAACCGGGCAGCGGTCGGTGTTTTACAACAACCCGTCCTCTGGCAGGCATTATGGACATCCGTGCGTATCGCGCTGGGCAGCGGGATAGTGTGTGTCCTGCTGACCATGATGCTGTTGTGGAGCAGTCGCGAGCTGCGTCTACGCCAGCGAAACGGCTGGGCGCAGGCGATGGATATGAGCGGTATGCTGATCCTCGCGATGCCGGGCATTGTGCTGGCAACCGGCTTTTTCCTGCTGCTTGGCGACACCACCGGTTTGCCACAATCGCCATGGCCGCTGGTGATCATGACCAATGCGCTGATGGCTGTACCTTATGCCTTAAAAGTGCTGGATAACCCGATGCGCGACGTGGCAGAACGTTACACACCGCTATGCCTTTCACTGGATATGCACGGCTGGCAGCGACTGCGCTGGGTGGAACTCAGCGCACTGAAACGCCCGATCGCACAGGCGCTGGCGTTTGCCTGCGTGCTGTCGCTGGGTGATTTCGGCGTGATTGCTTTGTTCGGCAACGAGAATTTCCGCACCTTACCTTTTTATCTGTATCAGCAGATCGGTTCTTATCGCAGCCAGGACGGTGCGGTGACGGCGCTGTTATTGCTGATGTTATGCTTCCTGTTATTCACCCTGATTGAGAAATTACCGGGCCGCCATGCTGACGCTGAATAAACTGACGTACCTGTACGAACACCTGCCAATGCGCTTCGATTTGCAGATCGAAGCCGGTGAACGCGTGGCAATTCTCGGTCCGAGCGGCGCAGGTAAAAGTACCCTGCTCAGCCTGGTCGCCGGTTTTCTGGCTCCGGTCAGCGGGCAGATCCTGCTCAACGGCGCCGATCACAGTATGACGCCACCGGCAAAACGTCCGGTGTCGATGCTGTTTCAGGAAAACAACCTGTTCTCGCATCTGACGGTGCGTCAGAACATGGGGCTGGGGTTACATCCGGGGCTGAAACTCAGCGCGCAACAGAAGCGCGAACTGGAGGACATCGCCCGACAAGTCGGGCTGGCAGACTGTCTGGATCGCTTACCGTCGCAGCTTTCCGGCGGCCAGCGCCAGCGTGTGGCTCTGGCGCGCTGCCTGTTACGCAGCCAGCCAATCCTGTTGCTCGACGAACCATTTTCGGCACTCGATCCGGCACTGCGTAGTGAGATGCTGAGTTTGCTGGATAAAGTGTGCGGGCAGCGTAATCTCACGTTGCTGATGGTGTCGCATAATCTGGACGACGCGGCGCGGATTGCACCACGCACGCTACTGGTTGTTGATGGCCGGATTTTCTACGACGGGCCTACGCAGGCACTGGCCGACGGCAGCGCGCCGGAGGCCAGAGTATTAGGGATAACCGTTTCAAAACCAGACGTTTCAGAGAGTCTGCCTGAAATCAGCGGGTGATCACTTTCCACAGCAGATGACCGTAAACCGGCATCATTGGCTGTTTGCTCAGCATGACCAGACTCACTACTGTTGCGATCAGGCTCAGCACACAAACGACGCGCAGACGTGGCAGAGGCAACCATTTAGTCATCGCATCAGGCGAAGCTTTGCCCGAACGGAACCAGCGCCATAGTAACCAGACACTCAGCCAGATCAGCACTACGGCGGCAAAAAGCATCCATTTGAAGACTGAACTGTTGTGGCTGGCCGGAATATCAATCGCAACGCCCGCCAGAATGCCCGGCAGGAAATACACCGGCGGCCATGTGATGCAACCGATGATATTCGGCGGTGCAAATTTATAAGGCGGCAGGTTCAGCATTCCCGCCACCATAGGTACCAGCGGACGCGTCGGGCCGATAAAACGCCCGATAATCACGGTGGCAAAACTGTGTCGATCAAGTGCGTGGCCGGTTTTATCCAGCAATGACTGATAACGCCTGAGGAAACGCCATCGGTGCAGCGGTTCCTTGAAACCCCGGCCAATGAAATACGAGGCCCAGTCTCCCAGGAAACACCCGATACCCGCCGCCAGCCACGCTTCGTATAACCCGACCTGACCACTGCCGATCAGCGTGCCAAGCGTCGCCATCATTACGGTACCGGGCAGGATCAGCCCGACCAGCGCCAGCGACTCGAAGAAAGCCACCACAGCGACGATAATTAATGCGAAGCCCACCGACTGAGCGACCAGATGTTGTAGATAGGCTTCCATAAATTCCCAGAATTCAGTTACGCCTGCGCCAATTGCGCAGATAAATGAGACAAGTGTGAGTTTTCTGCATTCTCATTGTAGTAAATACATCAAGCGGCTGAATTGTCAGCGCATGAACTATCACAGTCAACCGAGTAATTGTATGCGTATTTGGCAGAAACCTGAGGCGTAGACAAAGACTGTATAAATAACCATACTCTGTCTTCGCATTTCATCTTTTATTTCATCTGTTCCGAGGCGCTTATTAACGCAAAATCCGTACCTGCTTCTGCCCGAACCACTGACACGGCGCCGCGTCAGGGATTTGTGCTGACCCGTCACTGGCGCGACACGCCGCGGGGTACGGAGGTGGATTTATGGCTGGCGACAGACGACGGCCCGCAAAAAGTGCGCCTGCCCATGCAGGAATCGGTGGCGTTTATTCCCGCCGAACAGCGTGCGGCGGCGGAGCGTATTCTCGCCGATGAAAAAAATATCAGTCTGCGGCCGTTGCCGTTGCAGGATTTTCATTCCCGCGCCGTCCTTGGGCTTTATTGCCCGCAACACCGGCAGTTAATGCGGATTGAAAAACTCCTGAAAGAAAATGGCGTCAATGTTTTCGAAGCGGATATCCGCCCGCCGGAACGCTTCCTGATGGAGCGTTATATCACCGCGCCGGTCTGGTTCAGCGGTAAAACGGGGCCGGACAAGCTGTTGCTGGACACCAAAATGAAACCGGCAGAGGACTACCGGCCACCGCTCAAACTGTGTTCTCTGGATATCGAAACCAGCGGCAACGGCGAGTTGTATAGCATCGGGCTTGAAGGCTGCGGGCAGCGCCACGTTTATATGCTAGGACCGCCCAACGGCGATCCTGATGCTCAGTTCGATTTCAACCTGGTCTACGTCGACAGCCGTCCGCAATTGCTGGAAAAGCTCAATGAATGGCTGGAAACTTACGATCCCGACGCGATTATCGGCTGGAGCGTGGTGCAGTTTGACCTGCGGGTTTTACAGAAACATGCTGACCGCTACAAAATCCCGCTGAAATTCGGGCGTGGCGGCGGTGAACTCGAATGGCGCGAGCACGGGTTCAAACAGGGACATTTTTTCGCGGCAGCCGCCGGTCGTCTGATCATTGACGGCATTGAAGCACTGAAATCCGCATTCTGGAACTTCAACTCGTTCAGCCTGGAATTCGTCTCGCAAAGTTTATTAGGCGAAGGCAAAGCCAGCGACAATCCTTATCAGCGGCTGGCCGAAATCGAGCAGCGTTTTCGCGAAGATAAACCGATGCTGGCACGTTATAACCTGAAAGACTGCGAGCTGGTGACGCGTATTTTTGCCAAAACCGAGCTGATGCCGTTTTTGCTGGAACGTGCCTCGGTCACAGGTCTGGCGGTAGATCGCAGCGGCGGTTCCGTGGCAGCATTCACCCATCTTTATTTACCACGCATGCACCGCGCCGGTTATGTCGCGCCCAATCTGGGCGAATTACAGGGCGAAATGAGCCCCGGCGGCTTTGTGATGGACTCGCGCCCCGGTTTGTATGATTCGGTGCTGGTGCTCGATTACAAAAGTCTGTACCCGTCGATTATCCGCACCTTTCTGATCGACCCGGTCGGACTGGTTGCCGGACTGCAACAACCGGACGACGCACATTCCGTACCGGGCTATCGTAACGCCCGTTTCTCGAGAGAAAAACATTGTCTGCCGGAGATCGTCCGCCAGATCTGGATGGGGCGTGAGGAAGCTAAAAAGCAGAAAAACAAACCGCTCTCGCAGGCGCTGAAAATCATCATGAACGCCTTTTATGGCGTCCTCGGTTCCAGCGGCTGCCGGTTCTTTGATCCACGCCTGGCGTCTTCTATTACGCTGCGCGGACACGACATTATGCGCCAGACCCGTGAACTGATTGAGGCTGAAGGCTATCAGGTGATTTACGGTGACACCGATTCCACCTTTGTCTGGCTCAATAAAGCCCATTCACAGGAAGACGCCAATGTCATTGGCCGTCATCTGGTGGAACAGGTCAATGTCTGGTGGAAAGCCCATCTGCAGCAGGAATACGGGCTGGAGAGTGCGCTGGAACTGGAATTTGAAACTCACTACCAGCGCTTTCTGATGCCAACCATTCGTGGCTCGGAAACCGGCAGCAAAAAACGCTATGCCGGGCTGGTGAACGACGCCGATGGCGAGCACATCGTTTATAAAGGACTGGAAACCGTACGCACCGACTGGACGAAGCTGGCGCAGGAGTTTCAGCAGGAACTGTATCAGCGCATTTTCCACCGGCAGCCGTATCAGGATTATGTTCGCGATTATGTGGCGCGCACGCTTGGCGGCGAATTTGATGACAAGCTGGTGTACCGCAAACGCCTGCGCCGCAAACTGAGTGATTACGAAAAAAACGTGCCGCCACATGTTCGCGCCGCAAGGCTGGCGGATGACTATAATGTTCAGCACGGGCGCGCAAAACAGTACCAGAACGGTGGCTGGATAAGTTACGTGATGACCACGTCCGGGCCTGAACCTCTGGAGAACCGCCAGTCTCCCATCGATTACGATCATTACATCGAACGTCAGCTGGAGCCGGTTGCCGACGGTATTTTGCCTTTCCTGCATGACGACTTTGCTACACTGATTACAGGTCAGATGGGATTATTCTAAGCAAAAAAAGCATTGCTCTCTGATTCGCAGGTGACGAAAGGCTTACCTTCCATTACCATAGCGCCCTTTCCCATTTCTGAAACATCCTCACACAGCGAACTACTCCGCGCCATCCGGCGGGGAAAGAAAACTATTGCCCGAGAAAGTTCACGGGCTGAACAAGCATTGCGCAGTCGTCGTATACCGAGCAAACAACACAGAGAGAGATTATGCCGTTTACATTGGGTCAACGCTGGATAAGCGATACGGAAAGCGAATTAGGATTAGGGACCGTAGTAGCACTGGATGTGCGCATGGTTACTTTGCTTTTCCCCGCCACCGGTGAAAACCGTTTGTATGCCCGAAATGATTCCCCGATCACCCGCGTGATGTTCAATCCCGGTGACACCATCAGCAGTCATGAAGGCTGGCAGTTACAGGTCGAAGAAGTCTTAGAAGATAAAGGCCTGCTGACTTACATCGGTACCCGTCTGGATACCGAAGAAACCGGCGTCGCGATGCGTGAAGTGCTGCTCGACAGCAAGCTGACGTTCAGTAAGCCGCAGGACCGTCTGTTTGCCGGTCAGATTGACCGTATGGATCGCTTCGCCCTGCGTTTCCGCGCCCGTAAATATCAGCGCGAGCAGTTCCGTCTGGAATTCGGCGGCCTGCGCGGTATGCGCGCCAGCCTGATCCCGCATCAGTTGCACATTGCTTACGAAGTCGGCCAGCGTCACGCGCCGCGCGTGTTACTGGCCGATGAAGTGGGTCTGGGTAAAACCATTGAAGCCGGCATGATTATTCATCAGCAACTGCTGTCTGGCCGTGCCGAACGCGTGCTGATCGTGGTGCCGGAAACCCTGCAACACCAGTGGCTGGTGGAAATGCTGCGCCGCTTCAACCTGCGTTTCTCCCTGTTTGATGACGACCGCTACGCTGAATCGGTGCATGAAGCGACCAATCCGTTTGAAACTGAACAGCTGGTGATCTGTTCACTTGATTTCGTGCGCCGCAATAAATCCCGTCTTGAGCAGCTTTCTGATGCGGCCTGGGACATGCTGGTGGTCGACGAAGCGCACCATCTGGTGTGGAGCGAAGATGCGCCGAGCCGTGAATATCAGGTCATCGAGCAGCTTTCCCAGCAAATCCCCAGCGTCCTGCTGCTGACGGCGACGCCGGAACAACTGGGTCAGGAAAGTCACTTTGCGCGTCTGCGCCTGCTGGATCCGGATCGTTTCCACGATTACGAAGAATTCATCGAAGAACAGCAGCAGTATCAGCCGGTGGCTGATGCCGTCACGCTGTTACTCAACAAAGAACCACTGACGCCGGAAGCGTTGGCATTGCTTGGTGAAAGCGTGGGCAACGCCGATACCGATGCCCTGCTGACCGCCGCCAATAAAGGCGATGAAGCGGCAGCGAAGCAGCTGGTTTCCATGCTGATGGATCGTCACGGCACCAGCCGCGTATTGTTCCGTAACACCCGTAACGGCGTGAAAGGTTTCCCGGAGCGTCATCTGCACGCGGTGAAACTGCCGCTGCCCACTCAGTATCAGACTGCGATTAAAGTCTCAGGCATTATGGGCGCGAAGAAAACTGCCGAAGCCCGTGCGCACGACATGCTGTACCCGGAGCAGATTTATCAGGAGTTCGAAGGCGAGAACGCCACCTGGTGGAACTTTGATCCGCGCGTCGAATGGCTGCTCGGTTATCTGACCGCCAACCGCGACGAGAAAGTGCTGGTGATCTGCGCCAAAGCGGCGACCGCACTGCAGCTGGAACAGGTTCTGCGTGAGCGCGAAGCGATCCGCGCCGCCGTGTTCCACGAAGGATTGTCGATCATTGAACGTGACCGCGCTGCCGCCTATTTTGCTTCTCAGGAAGAAGGCGCACAGGTTCTGTTGTGTTCTGAAATCGGCTCCGAAGGCCGTAACTTCCAGTTCGCCAGCAAAATGGTGATGTTCGACTTGCCGTTTAACCCGGATCTGCTGGAACAGCGTATTGGTCGTCTGGATCGTATCGGTCAGCAAAATAATATCGACATCATGGTGCCTTACCTCGAACAGACCGCACAGTCGGTGCTGGTTCGCTGGTTCCATGAAGGTCTGGACGCGTTCGAACATACCTGTCCGACGGGCCGTACCATTTACGACAGCGCGTATGAGCAGTTGATTGCCTTCCTGGCGATCCCTGCCGAACAGACAGGTCTGGACGAGTTTATTCTTAAATGCCGTGCAGAACATGACGCGCTGAAAGAGAAGCTGGAAAATGGCCGTGACCGCCTGCTGGAGATGCATTCCAACGGTGGCGAACGTGCTCAGCAACTGGCGAAGGAAATCGGCGAGCAGGATAACGACGTTAATCTGGTTAACTTTGCGCTGAATCTGTTCGATATCGTCGGCATTAATCAGGAAGATCGCAGCGACAATTTGATCGTACTGACACCGTCAGATCACATGCTGGTACCGGATTTCCCGGGGCTGCCGGAAGACGGTTGTACCGTGACTTTCGATCGTGAACAGGCACTGTCCCGTGAAGATGCGCAGTTTATCAGCTGGGAACATCCGATCGTGCGTAACGGTCTGGACTTGATCCTGTCCGGCGATACCGGCAGCTGTGCGGTATCGATCCTGAAAAACAAAGCGCTGCCGGTCGGTACACTGCTGGCTGAACTGGTTTACGTGGTGGAATGTCAGGCGCCAAAACATCTGCAACTGACCCGCTTCCTGCCACCGACGCCGGTGCGTATGCTGATGGATCGCAAAGGCACCAATCTGGCGGCTCAGGTCGAATTTGAGAGCTTTAACCGCCAGCTGAACGCCATCAACCGTCATAACTCCAGCAAGCTGGTGAATGCGGTGCAGCAGGACGTTCACGCGATGCTGCAACAGGCAGAAGCGGAAATTGCTGAGCAGGCGCGCGCGCTGATTGAAGCGGCGAAAGTTGAAGCCGACGAGCAACTGACCAAAGAGCTGGATCGCCTGAAAGCGCTGAAGGAAGTGAACCCGAACATTCGTGATGACGAACTGGAATCGGTAGACTCTAACCGGAAGCAGGTACTGGCGAATCTGAACGATGCCAGCTGGCGTCTGGATGCTATCCGCCTGGTGGTGGTCAGCCACCAGTAAGCCCGACGGGATGCAGCCGGTCTGCATCCCTTCTTTATTTCAACCCGAAAGCAGACTGAAACCGCTATGAGCGAACATCAACCGACAATCCCTGAGCCTTCCAAAACCCGGCCGCTGGAGAATTACAATCCGCCGACCGATCCCTGGTTACAGGTGATTTTTCAGGATGAGCACATCATGGTGGTCAATAAACCGAGCGGGCTGCTTTCGGTACCCGGCAAACTGGCCGAGCATCAGGACAGCCTGATGACCCGGATTCAGCAGGAATTCCCAGAAGCCGAGTCGGTCCATCGTCTGGATATGTCGACCAGCGGTGTGATTGTGGTGGCGCTGACCAAGGACGCCGAGCGCGAACTAAAACGTCAGTTCCGCGAGCGTGAAACCAAGAAAGTGTACATCGCGCGGGTCTGGGGACGGGTTGAAGAAGATTACGGCATTATTGATTTACCGCTGATTTGCGATTATCCCAACCGGCCAAAGCAGAAGGTCTGCCATGAAACCGGTAAAAAGGCGCTGACGCAATACGAAGTGATGTCATGGGATGATGACGGCACCACGCGGGTGAAACTGCGGCCAATCACCGGACGTTCTCATCAGCTGCGCGTGCACCTTCTGGCGCTGGGGCATCCGATTCTGGGGGATAAATTCTATGCCCATCCGCAGGCGCTGGCGGCGGCAGACCGTTTGCAACTGCATGCGCAGGAATTATCTTTTTATCATCCGATAACGGATGTGCCGCAGGTGTTTAATTGCGAGCCGGACTTCTGATATCCATCAGAGTGAAAAAGAGTGAAAAAAAAGGCGCTGATTCAGCGCCTTTTAGTTTTGCAGCGAGCCAAAGAAACTTATTTAAAGCCTTTTTCGCGCTTGATCAGGTCATACGCCGCCTGGATCGCCTGCGCTTTTTCCTTAGCCATTTCCATCATTTCAGGTGGCAAACCTTTCGCCACCAGTTTGTCAGGATGATGCTCGCCCATCAGTTTGCGATAGGCACGCTTGATGGTCGTCGCGTCGTCGGTGGCATTCACACCCAGCACTTTACAGGCATCCGCCAGCGTCGGGCCTTGCTGCGTCTGGTGATAACCGCCGCCGTAGGAACGCCCGCCCTGCTGATGGCCGCCAAACTGCTGACCGCCTTCCATCATGCGCAGGAACTGATCGAACTGCATCCGTGAAATACCCAGCTCTTCGGCAATCACATACAGCACTTCGCGTTCGTTAGGATGCAATGAACCGTCGGCATATGCGGCCTGGATCTGAATTTCCAGAAAAGTCCGTATCAGATCAAAACGACCAAAACACGCACTACGCAATTCACGCATTTTTTCCCGCAAAGGGTAATCGGCTTCTTTGCCATCGCGGAAGGCGCGTTGCGCGGCTTCACGTTGCTCGCCATGCAGTTGCATACGTTCCATGTAAAGACTGGCGATCTGAATATCTGCTTCGGTAACTCTGCCTTTTGATTTAGTCAGATTCCCCATCACCTCAAAGGTGGTGCGGAAAAAAATGGTTTGACGTGTCTGCTGATCGGCAAAATATCCCCGGCGTTTCGCGGAACGCGCGGTATCAAACATATGCCCTATCACCAGCCCTGCAACAATTCCCCAGAACCCTAAACCTGACCATAAGCCAAGGATAAGTCCGAGCAGTTTTCCCCAATACTGCATATACTCCTCAATTCGCCATGCCGTCGCTTAAAAATTGCTTTATCATAACCGGCATTTATCGTTGTGCCTAACGGCAGCAACGTAACAGGTGGGATTTAACACTAGCGCAACCATGATGAGTGAGATAGTCTCTGACCGTTTGCCGGCATGATGCCTCTGATGACGGAACACCATTTTACGTATGAAAAACAGACGTCTGAAAACACGCTTACCGACAATGCTGGCCGCCACAATCTGGTCAGTATTGTACAGTCACGGCGCAATGGCCGATCTCGCAGAACAATGTATGCTCGGCGTTCCGACCTATGACAAACCTTTAGTGCAGGGTGATCCTAACTCACTGCCTGTCACTATTAATGCCGATAAGGCGACAGGCAATTATCCCGACAGCGCGTTGTTTAGCGGCAACGTTAACGTTGTTCAGGGAAATAGCACGCTGGATGCTGATCAGGTTCAGCTCAATCAAATCGCGAATCCTAATCAGCCTACGCCGACCCGAACCGCCACAGCGACCGGCAACGTGCGTTATAACGATAATCAAATCAAGCTGAAGGGCCCGAAAGGCTTTGCAAACCTGACCACGAAAGACACTGATGTTCAGGATGGTGACTATCAGATGGTTGGCCGTCAGGGTCGTGGCCAGGCTGACAAGATGAAGCAGCGTGACAATAACCGCTACACCATCATGGATAACGGCACGTTCACCACCTGTTTGCCAGGTGATAACAGCTGGAGCGTCGTCGGTTCAGAAGTGATTCAGGACCGCCAGGAAGAAGTGGCTGAGATCTGGAACGCACGTTTCCATATCGGCCCGGTTCCGGTGTTCTACAGCCCGTATATGCAGTTACCGATTGGGGATAAGCGCCGTTCGGGTTTCCTTATTCCTAACGCTAAATACAGCAGCAACAATGGTTTCGGCCTGACGGTTCCTTATTACTGGAACATTGCGCCAAACTACGACGCCACGATCACACCAAACTACATGAGTAATCGTGGTCTGCAGCTGCAGAACGAATTCCGTTATCTCACCGTCGCCGGTGCAGGCCTGATGGAGTTCGATTATCTGGGCAATGATAAGGAGATCGACGATCAGTTCCTGAAGGACGAAGGCCGTACCAGTGACAACACCACCAAACGCTGGATGTACTACTGGCGTCATGCGGGTGTTTACGATCAGGTGTGGCGTTTCAACGTCGATTACACCAAAGTCAGTGATCCTTACTACTTCACCGATTTCGATTCGAAATACGGCTCCAGTACCGATGGCTATTCCACGCAGAAATTCAGCGTAGGTTATGCAAATCAGAACTGGGACGTCACGCTGGCGAGTAAACAGTTCCAGGTCTTCTCTGATTACGGTAACAGCAATGCTTACCGTGCTCAGCCGCAGTTGGACATTAACTACTATAAAAACGATGTGGGTCCGTTCGACCTGCACCTTTACGGTCAGGCGGTGAAATTCACCAGCGTGAACCCGGATAACCCGGAAGCGGTGCGTACACACTTCGAACCGACGCTCAGCCTGCCGCTCAGTAATGGCTGGGGCAGTCTGGATAACGAAGTCAAGCTGATGGCTACCCACTATCAGCAGGATATTCCGGACGCCTATTATGATGCGAACCCGGACACCAAACTACGTTCATCCGTGAACCGCGTTATGCCAGAGTTTAAAACCGACGGCAAAATGGTGTTTGACCGCACGATGGACTGGAACAGTGATTACACCCAGACCCTCGAGCCGCGTGTGCAGTACCTGTACATTCCGTATCGTAACCAGAGCTCGATCAATACCTATGACTCCACGTTGTTGCAGTCCGACTACACCGGTCTGTTCCGCGATAAAAGTTACAGTGGTCTTGACCGAATCGCTTCTGCCAATCAGGTGGCGAGTGGTTTAACCACCCGTATTTACGACGAAAATCTGGAAGAGCGTTTCAACGCCTCTGCCGGACAGATTTATTATTTCCAGCCGCCGCGTACTGGCGATCAGAACAGCGTGCTGGATAAAAGTGATGACACCGGCAGCCTGGTTTGGGCGGGTGACACTTATTACAAAATCAATAACTTCTGGGGCGTTCGCGGCGGTGTGCAATATGACACCCGTCTTGATGCACTGGCGCTGGGCGATGCAGTCCTTGAGTATCGTGCTGATTCAGAAAAAATGATTCAGTTAAGCTACCGTTATGCCAGCCCGGAATATATTCAGGCGACATTACCTCAGGTTACCAACCCGGGATATCAGGACGGTATTTCTCAGGTCGGCGGTATCGCCAGCTGGCCGATTGCCGACCGCTGGGCCATCGTGGGTGCGTATTATTACGATACCAAAGCACAGCAGAGCGCCGATCAGTTAATCGGCCTGCAATACAATACCTGCTGCTGGGCAATCAATGTCGGTTACGAACGTAAGATCACCAACTACGACACGACCAAGTCCGAAAGTAAGTATGACAATAAGATTGGTTTCAATATTGAACTTAGAGGCCTGGGGAACAATCAAACCCTCGGAACAAAAGAAATGTTGGCCACCGGCATACTGCCATATCAGCGAGCTTTCTAAGCCCGACAACACTCTTGATTTCCTGTCTGCACGTAATTTCGTGCGGACAGGGCTGATTTAGTGAAGACACTACGAACTCAGTGAACTTGAAACCCGCGCTTGCGGATTAGACAAATGGAAAAAGTATGAAGAACTGGAGAACACTTCTCCTCGGCGTGACGCTTTGTGCCAGCACTGCGTTTGCTGCCCCTCAGGAAGTTGATAAAGTTGCTGCCGTCGTGAACAACGGCGTGGTATTGCAAAGTGACGTAGATGGTTTGTTTAATTCCGTTAAACAGCAGGCACAGCAGGCTAAACAACAGCTGCCGGATGATGCGACGTTACGTCACCAGATCCTCGATCGTCTGATCATGGATCAGATCCAGTTGCAGATGGCGACCCGTATGGGGATCACGCCAACCGATCAGGATGTCGACAAAGCCATCGCCGGTATCGCCCAGCAGAACAACATTTCCGTTGATCAGCTTCGCAGCCGTCTGGCGTATGACGGTTTGAACTACAGCACCTACCGTGCTCAGATCCGCAAAGAAATGATCATCAGCGAAGTGCGTAACAGCGAAGTACGTCGTCGCGTTACGATCCTGCCTCAGGAAGTGGATCAGCTGGCCAAACAGGTTGCTGCGCAAAACGGCAGCGGTGCTGAATTCAACCTCAGCCACATCCTGTTGCCATTACCGGAAAACCCGACGCAGGATCAGGTTGATTCTGCAGAACAGCTGGCGAAGAAAATCGTCTCTGATCTGAACAATGGTGCGGATTTCGGCAAACTGGCTATCACCTACTCTGCTGACTCCCAGGCGCTGAAAGGCGGCAACATGGGCTGGGGCAAATTGCAGGAACTGCCTTCCCTGTTTGCACAGGCGTTGAGCACCGCGCAGAAAGGTCAGGTTATCGGTCCGATCCGTTCAGGCGTAGGCTTCCATATCCTGAAAGTGAACGATATCCGTGGTGATAACAAAACCGTTTCCGTCACTGAAGTTCATGCCCGTCACATTCTGCTGAAACCTTCAGTGGTAATGACCGATGCACAGGCGCGCGCAAAACTGGAACAAGTGGCTGCGGATATTAAGAGCGGCAAAGCAACCTTCGCTGAAGAAGCTAAACAGCTTTCTCAGGATCCGGGCTCTGCCAATCAGGGCGGCGATTTAGGTTGGGCTTCACCAGACATGTACGATCCGGCGTTCCGTGATGCACTGATGAACCTGAAAAAAGGTGAAATGAGCGCACCGGTTCACTCCTCGTTCGGCTGGCACCTGATCCAACTGATGGATACCCGTCAGGTCGATAAAACAGATGCAGCACAGAAAGAACGTGCTTACCGCATGCTGTTCAACCGCAAATTTGCGGAAGAAGCTCAGACGTGGATGCAGGAACAACGTGCTGAAGCGTATGTGAAAATTATGGATGGTAATGGAAAATAATACTTCCGTGACAAAATCTGTGGTCATCACCCCCGGCGAGCCAGCCGGGGTTGGGCCGGATCTGGTACTCGCTCTGGCTCAGCAGGCATGGCCTGTTGAGTTAGTGGTATGTGCCGATCCGGCCTTACTGCTTGAACGTGCTGAGAAACTGGGACTGAGTATTCAGTTGCGCGATTATCAGCAAGGCCGGCCGCCAGAGCCTCAGGCAGCAGGCACACTGACCGTTTTACCGGTTAAACTCGCCGCACCGGTGACAGCCGGTAAACTGGATGTGGCTAACGCGCCCTACGTGGTAGAAACGCTGGCGCGTGCCTGCGACGGTGCCATCAGCGGCGAATTTTCCGCACTGATAACCGGTCCGGTTCAGAAAAGCATTATCAACGATGCCGGTATCCCCTTCATCGGTCATACAGAGTTCTTCGCCGACCGCAGCCATTGCAACCGTGTTGTGATGATGCTGGCGACCGAAGAATTGCGCGTTGCGCTGGCGACCACCCACTTGCCTTTGCTGGCAGTGCCGGGGGCGATTACCCGCGAATGTCTGCATGAAGTCATCACCATTTTGCATCATGATCTGAAAACCAAATTTGGTATTACCGCGCCGCAAATTTATGTCTGTGGTCTGAATCCACATGCTGGCGAAGGTGGCCACATGGGGCACGAAGAGATCGATATTATCATTCCTGCACTGGACGAACTGCGCCAGCAAGGGATGAATCTCATCGGCCCGCTGCCCGCTGATACGTTATTCCAGCCTAAATATCTGCAACATGCCGATGCTGTTTTATCGATGTATCACGATCAGGGCCTTCCGGTGCTAAAATATCAGGGATTCGGTCGCGCAGTGAATATCACGCTTGGCCTGCCTTTTATCCGGACTTCCGTTGATCACGGTACCGCCCTTGAACTCGCCGCCACCGGCACCGCCGATGCGGGCAGTTTCAAGACAGCAATAAATCTCGCCATTCACATGGCAAATAACAGCAACGATAAATAACAACAATGAATAGTAGAGTCCACCAAGGTCACTTTGCCCGTAAACGTTTTGGGCAAAACTTCTTAACCGATCAGTTTGTTATCGATAGCATCGTATCGGCCATTCATCCTATGCCGGGCGAGGCTGTCGTTGAAATCGGTCCGGGTCTGGCGGCATTAACTGAGCCTGTCGCTTCACGCCTGGACAGCATGACGGTGATCGAACTCGACCGTGATCTGGCTACGCGTCTGGAAAACAATCCTAAGTTTCAGGGCAAATTGCGTGTCATCCAGTCTGACGCGATGAAAATCAATTTCGGCGAACTGTCTGAGGAACTCGGTCAGCCACTTCGCGTTTTTGGTAACCTGCCTTACAACATCTCTACGCCGCTGATGTTCCATTTGTTCACCTATACCAATGCCATCAAAGACATGCACTTTATGTTGCAGAAGGAAGTGGTAAACCGTCTGGTTGCAGGTCCGAACAGCAAAGCGTATGGTCGTTTAACAGTGATGGCGCAATATTATTGCAACGTGATCCCGGTTCTGGAAGTTCCACCAGAATCCTTCACACCAGCACCTAAAGTGGAATCCGCTGTGGTTCGTTTAGTGCCGCATGAAGTGATCCCATACCCGGTACCGGATATTCGTATTCTGAGCCGTCTGACCACCGATGCATTCAACCAGCGTCGTAAAACAATACGCAACAGCCTCGGCCACCTGTTCACACCAGAGCAAATGACCGAACTGGGCTTAGATCTCAGCATGCGTGCTGAAAATATCTCTGTAGAGCAATTCTGTAAACTGGCTAACTGGTTGTCTACACGACCTAAAACCCCGGAACTTCAGGAGTAGCGTTATGCTTAATTCGCCCCGCGTTTGTGTTCAGGTGCAAAGTATCTACGTTGAGTCACAGTCGATACCGGAAGAAGAACGTTTTGTCTTCGCCTACACCATCACCATCCGCAATCTGGGGCGTTTTAATGTGCAACTGCTTCGCCGTTACTGGCTGATTACCAACAGTAATGGCCGTCAGACAGAAGTTCAGGGCGAAGGGGTTATCGGTGAACAACCGCTGATCCTGCCTGGCAATGAATTTCACTATACCAGCGGCGCGATTTTAGAAACGCCGCTGGGCACGATGGAAGGCCATTATGAAATGGTCGCACAAGACGGTGAATCCTTCCGTGTGCCTGTTCCGGTCTTCCGCCTCGCCATCCCTACGCTGATAAATTAATCCTCATGTCGACATATCTTATTGGTGACGTTCACGGCTGCATCGATGAACTCAAGGCGCTGTTGGCGCAGGTGGATTTTGATCCGCAAAATGATGTCCTGTGGCTGACCGGTGATCTGGTTGCCCGCGGTCCATCCTCTCTCGAAGTGCTGCGTTTTGTCAGCGGTTTGGGCGACTCGGTTCGCATAGTAATTGGTAACCATGATCTGCATCTGCTGGCGGTTTACGCCGGTATCAGCTTTAACAAACCGAAAGATCGCATCACGCCTTTGCTTGAAGCCGAGGATGCTGATGAGCTGATCAACTGGCTGCGACGCCAGCCGGTGTTGCAGGTAGACGAGGAACTGAAGCTGGTCATGGCGCACGCCGGGATCACGCCTCAGTGGGATCTCGAAACAGCGCAGATGTGCGCCCGTGAAGTGGAATCCGTGCTGAGCAGCGATACCTATCCGCTATTTCTGGATGCAATGTATGGCGATATGCCAAACAACTGGCACCCTGAGCTTTCCGGTCTGGCACGCCTGCGTTTCAGTACCAATGCTTTTACCCGTATGCGCTACTGTTTCCCTAACGGTCAGCTGGATATGATTTGCAAAGATGTGCCGGAAAGCGCGCCAAAACCTCTCAAACCCTGGTTTGATATTCCGGGTCCGGTACAGGAAGCGGGTTACAGCATTGCGTTTGGTCACTGGGCGTCACTGGAAGGAAAAGGCGCACCGGAAGGTATTTACGCACTCGATACCGGCTGTTGCTGGGGCGGAGATTTGACGATGTTACGCTGGGAAGATAAAACCTACTTCACGCAGCCGTCAAAACGCCAAAGTGAAAAAGAGCAGTCTGAGATCCCGAAAGCGATTTAACTCAATCGTCAACATTCAGACAGCAAAAAGGCACCTTCAAAGGGTGCCTTTTTTATTTTGGACTGATCAGAGATCAGGCGCGGCGTTCCAGAATTTCGAAGCAATAACCGTGGGAGTTCTGCTCATCCGCATCATGGAATTCGCTGAAAGTGCTTTCCCAGTCATCCGGCTCGTAATCAGGGAAATGCGTGTCGCCTTCGACTTCTGCGTCGATGTGAGTCAGGTATAAGCGGTTAGCTTTTGGCAGCAACTGCTCGTAAACGCGGCCCCCGCCCATCACCATCACTTCTTCCACATCTCCGGCAGCCGCCAGCGCAGCGTCAACGGACGTTACCCAGGTCACGCCTTCATGCTCGCCCGGTTTAGAGCTGATGACGATATTCAGCCGGCCAGGCAATGGGCGTCCGATTGACTCAAACGTCTTGCGTCCCATGATGACAGGTTTGTTCAGCGTATTACGCTTGAACCAGGCCAGATCACCGGGTAAATGCCAAGGCATAGCGTTTTCCATGCCAATAACGCGATCGGTCGCCAGTGCGGCGATCAGGCTAATAATCATTGTGAAGCCCTGTGTAGAAAAGGAATTGGAGCGTGACCCGAAAAAAGAGCTGACACTATACGGAAAGCCCTATCAGCCGTCGATAGGAAGACCTGCGCTTTACAAAGATATAAGAGAGCGTTAACCCTGCCGGGATATTCCCCGTCAAAAGTGCCAGCTCAGACCCGAAAGAGTGGTCAAAAGCCGGAAGCTTTCGCCGTAATTCAGTCGAAAATGCTGAACTGTTAAACTGCATTTCGTCCTGTATCGCTGTGTTGTACAACAACCCTTACACACCGGGGCGTTTACGGTACAGCCACAATCCCGGTAATGATAATCCGATAGATAAAGCCCCGACGATAAAACTGGCTTTCAGAAAATTAGTGAGCGCCGTCGACAGCAATGCCTCGCTATACCCAAGGTGTGAAATCTCTACCACGGAAATCATCGCCGTGTAGGCTGATATTCCGGGGAACATGGGTATAACGGCGGCAACGGTGAAAACTTTAGGATGGGCCAGTAACCATCGTGACCAGCGAATACCCATAATGCCAATCAGTAAAGCCGCCAGCAGGGACGCCCACTCAATGTTTATCCCGCCATGAATAAGTAACATCCGGGTGCCATGGCCGAGCCCGCCGAGCAGTGCGCAATAGGGTAATGCCCGGCGCGGGACATTAAATACCATTGCAAAGCCCAGGGCAGGCACCGCGGCAAAAAGCATATCCTCGATCAGTGCCCATAAAAGATTCATGACCAACCCCGCAAATCCCAAAACGCCATTGCCATGACCACACCAATGCAGGTTGCCAGCGTCAGCAAACTTGCCATCGCCCAGCGTGCCAGCCCGGTATTCACATGTCCCTTGAACATATCCGCCACGGCGTTAATCAGCGGAAAGCCTGGCACCAGCAATAACACGCTGGCGGCCATTGCGACGTTTGATGACTGTTCAAAAATGCCCAGCCGCAACAGCAGCCCTGAAATGGACGTCGCCACAAAGGCGGTACAGCAAAAGTTGATCAGCGGATTCATGTGTTGCGCAGTGAGGCTCTGACGTACGGCCATAGCGACGCCGCTGGCTAAAAAGGTCACGATGAAAGCATCCCATCCGCCGCCGTTAAGCTTGCTGAAACACCCGCAGGATAGCGCCACCATCAGCACCATCAGCCAGCGCGGATAGCGCAGCGGCTGGATTTTTTGCAGGCGCTTTGCCACCAGCGCGCTGTCGAGCAGTTTATGCTCGGCCAGGATCACCGTATGTTGAACTTCCGTCACCACCTGCATGTTGATCCCGCGATCGACATTCTTACGCGTTGACGTCAGGCAGTAACCACCGCTGAGCGTGCTGAGCACAATGGCATTGGCAGAGATCGAGCTTTCAACCCTGTCCATTCCCAGCGCGATACCCAGCCTGGCCGAAAGTTGTTCGACCAGCATACTTTCCGCGCCATGCTGCAACAGCATCAGGGCACATTCGATGCACAACCGGGTAATTTCACGCTGATGATGCGCCTCAGGGCTTTCACGCACCGGGTATTCTATGACCGGATCCTGCATACCATTCACCGCCCGCAAAAAAAGCAATAAGAGTGATTTAACTTACCGGGGATTGGCGTATCATGCCGCCTTCTTTTGTTCTGAACATTGACGACGGTTATTTTCATGCTTGAAACCACCCTTTTTGTTGCCAGTATTGCCTTCCTCGGCATGCTTTCTCCCGGCCCTGATTTCTTTCTGGTCATCAAAAATGCGGCCCGCTATCCGCGCATCGCTGCACTCATGACGTCACTGGGTGTGATTTGTGGCGTGATCACGCATATGTCTTACTGCGTGGCGGGTCTGGCGGTGGTGATCACCACCACGCCGTGGTTATTCGATTTGCTGAAATATGTCGGTGCGGCTTATCTGATCTGGGTCGGTATTCAGGCCTTATTTTCACGCAGCAACAGTAAAATGAATCTCGACGGGCTGGCACCGCAGCAGGTGAAACTGCGTACGGCGTTCGTGCAGGGTTATCTGTGTAATCTGCTGAATCCTAAGGCAACGCTGTTCTTCCTGGCGATGTTCACCCAGGTTTTGCAGATCAACTCAAGCCTTGGCGAGAAGCTGTGGTATGCCTCGATTATCGTTGGTTTATCCGCTATCTGGTGGCCGTCACTGGCATTACTGATCCAGAGTCCGCCGGTTCGTCGCGGTCTGGCAAAAGCGCAAAAAATTATCGATAAGCTGCTGGGTGGCGTGCTGATTGGTTTAGGTATTAAAGTCGCACTGAGCTGAGTTCTGAAAGAAAAAAACCGGTGCATCAGGCACCGGTTTTCTGTTTAAGTCTTTTACCCCTTCGCTTCAATCACCTCTTTCTCCGGGGCTTTTCCGTCAATACTGCCGCGCCAGCCCTGTTGCTGACCGGAAGCCAGACGAACCTGATCCTGCTCGATGGCAGCCGTCAGCATATCTTTCGCACGCTGCATACTGGCGATGCGGAATTCAGTATCTTCGTAATTCTCGATAGTCGCTTCCAGCATTTTCAGGTTATAGCGGCGGAACAGATCGGCTTTCTCGCGGGCTTCGTAGGCATCCAGCCCCAGCGCTTCCAGCACATCACGACCGACACGAAGCGAACCTTCAAACAGTTCACGCTCCGGCGCTTCGACACCTAACTGGCGCAGCTGATACCAGTGATCGACATCACGCGCACGGGCAATCACTTTCAGATTCGGGAAATGCTCTTTCGCCAGCGCAGTCAGCTGAAGATTTGCTTCCACATCATCAATGGCGTTAATCAGCACTTTGGCCTGCGCAGCCCCTGCCGATTCCAGCAAATCAACGCGCGTGGCATCGCCGTAAAATACTTTGGTACCAAATTTACGCAGCGTTTCGATGTGGTCCGGATCGTGGTCAAGAACCACGGTATGCACGTTATTTGCCAGTAAGAGACGACCGGCAATCTGACCAAAACGCCCGAACCCGGCGATAATTACCTGCGCATTTTCTTCATCAATGGTGTCTTGCGGACGATCATCTTTTGGCGCATTACGTTCAAGCCGCGCGGACAGTACCAGCAGCAATGGCGTCACCGCCATGGATAGTGCAACGGCCAGCGTCAGCGCCTTTGACCATTCCACCGGCAACACGCCGGCCATTTGCGCAGTGCTGAAAATCACAAAGGCAAATTCACTGCCCTGTCCGATCAGAATGGCAAACAGGCCACGCTGTTTTTTCGGCACACCCAGCCAGGGTGCAATCAGCCACAGCAAAGCGGCTTTCAGCGCCATAAATCCGATCAGCAATGTGGCAATCAGTAATGGCTGATGGACCAGCGTGCCGAAGTCGATAGACATCCCGACGCCGATGAAGAACAGGCCGAGCAGCAGGCCTTTGAATGGCTGAATATCGCTTTCCAGCGCGTGACGGTATTCAGAACTTGCCAGCAATACGCCAGCCAGAAACGCGCCCATCGCCATCGACATGCCAGCCATTTCCAGCAAGATGCCGAAACCGAATACCAGAAACAGCGCAACGGCACTGAACACTTCACGCATGCCTGAGCGCGCCACGAAGTGCAGTAATGGCCGCGTGACATAGCGTCCGAGCAGAATAACCAGCACCAGCGCACCGGCCACTTTTGCCGCCGACAGGCCAAAACTCATCAGCGTAGTCGCTTCACCGGTGCTTGCCAGTAACGGGATCATCGCCACCAGCGGGATGGCGGCGATATCCTGGAACAGCAACACGGCGAACGAGCTGCGTCCAATCGGTGACGCTGTCAGGCTGCGCTCGCTCATTGCCTGCATGGCGATGGCCGTTGAGGACAGCGCCAGCGTGAGGCCAATCAGCAACGCGATTTTCCAGTCCAGCCCGAGGAAATAACAGAACGCGCTGAGCACCACGCCGCAGCCGACCATCTGGATGCTGCCACCGCCAAAGACCGAAGCACGCATAGTCCATAACCGTTTAGGATCCAGCTCCAGCCCGATGACAAACAGCATCAGCACCACGCCGATTTCTGCAAAGGTCAGAATCGACTCCGCATCTGACACCAGCTTCAGTCCCCATGGACCGATAATGCAACCGGCAATCAGATATCCGAGTACGGAACCCAGACCCAGACGCACCGCAATCGGCACAAACAGCGCCGCCGAGCCGAGATAAATCAGCCCCTCAATCATCAGGTTATGGTTATCCAAGACTCACCTCCGGCGGACAGCCTTCTTTCAGGCTCAGACATGCTGTCAGACGACGGCGGTATTCTTCGCCCGCCGCCTTCAGCGCAACTTCGTCACAAATGAAGGTGTTATGAACGGCAAAATACGGCAGCCAGTGCATGCCGCAATAAATCGCGGTCGCCTGTAGCGGCTGCGCCAGCACATCAAAATCAGGGTGATCGCCCAGTTCGAAATGGTGCTCGTTGCCACCGGTCGTCACCGCCCACAGGCAATGTTTTCCGTTCAGCGCATTGCCTTCATGACCGTAGGCCCAGCCGTGCTCTAGCACTTTGTCGATCCACAGCTTCATCAGCGGCGGCAGGCTGTACCACTGGATCGGATGCTGGAAGACCACCAGATCCGCGCGTTCAACCGCTTTCTGTTCGGCGGCGATATCGATATTGAAATCGGGATAGAGGTCGTAGAGCGAGCGCACTTCGACGTCGGGCAAATCACTGACTGCCGACAGCAGCCCCTGATTGGCTCTTGAATGGCGCGGATAGGGATGGGCATAAATTATTAAAATCATCAGTGAACTCATATCGACAAAATATGCATTCATCATAAAGTATTTTTAACATTTAATAACTGCCGTAAACACGATGAATAACAGGGCCCTCAGGCCCTGTTGAATTCCATGAAAGGATTTACGGACAACTGACGGCCCCGAGATCCAGCCAGTTGTCACCCGCAACCGGCGTCACACCCTGTGTCCAGACTTTCGCTTTCCAGTTATGGCCGCCGTAAGTGGCCATTTCACCCTGAACATAGGTGGCCGCATTGTCGTAAGGCAAAGTGATATTGCTGACGAGTTGCCACTGATCGCTGCTGCGCAATGGCGGATTGTTTTGTGTCCAGTATTTCGCTTTCCATATCAGCTGGTTGTAGCTTACGGCATCACCGGTATTATAGATTTTACTGCTCTCCCAGGCAGGCACTTGTGCTGCCGCAGGATCCGTTGTCACGCCACATCCGCCCGAGGTCGCCGGGTTTACTGTCAGCTGTAAGCTGGCCGTACCGGATGATTTTCCGTCGCTGACCATTACACTGACCGGATACACCGTGCTGCTGGTGACCGCCGGGGCTGTAACGTTGATGGCGCTGGTGGTCAGCGAATTGGCGTTCAGACCGGCAGGTAACGTCCACTGATAGGTTAGCGGATCGCTGTTAGCGTCCGTTGCCTGTGCGACCAGCGCGAAGGTGTTACCTGCCGTTACGGTCATGGTCGCTGGCAGCGTCACCACCGGCGGCTGGTTCGCCTGAACCGCCGAGTTTGTCACCTGAACCTGCGCGGTAGCACTTAGCCCCTGCGGGTCAGTCACCTTGAGCTGGAATACCCACACCTGATCTTGTGCGGTAGTAAGGACGTTAAACTGCGCCTTGGCTTTGTCTGCGTTGGTCAGCGTCACTGCCGGGCCGGAGACTTTGGTCCACTGATACGTCAGCGCACTATTTTCCGGGTCACGGGAGGCTGAACCATCAAGTACCACAGTCACCGGACCGGTCACGTTCTGGTTCGTGCCCGCACTGGCCAGTGGCGCAAGATTCGTTGTGCCGCCGCCGCTGCCGTCCCCCAAGCCTTCATGCATGGCATTCAAAATATCGCCATTATCCGCATCGATTTCCCATGCAAACAGGCCGCCAAGCTGATTAGCCAGAACATATTTACCTTTGGCGATCACTGAGCGGTTGTCATCGTAAGTGATCAAATCACCGGTGGAAGGCTTCCACAAATACGGTGCTTCAGCCGCCGTATCATAGTTGTACTGCCAGTCACTGCTGGCTTTAAGCTTCGCCACCTGACGGTAATCGAGAATGCCATTTTCCCAGGTACCTGCGGTAGGTCCAGTCGCGGTACCGGTGAAAGGATCGTTATTCTGGAAATTCTTCACCCCTGTCCAGCCACGCCCGTACATAGCGGCGCCCACCACGATTTTGCCCGGCGTCACACCTTGTGACAGCAATGCCTGCACACCATGATCGGTGGTGTAATCGGTATCGGGCTTCGAGGCGGATCCGTACAACGCAGTTTGATGCCCCAGCGTCGTCAGTGAGAAAGCCCCATAGAAGTCGTAACTCATCAGGAAAATGTGATCCATATACTGCTGCGCAGCGCTGTAATCCACGTTATCAATTTTGTCCCGGCCTGCACTGATCGCCGAACTCAGTTCATAGGTTTTTCCTGTCTGGGCGGACAATTCATTAAGCATCGCCCGCAGATCTTTCATCAGCTGCACATAGGTATCGCCATCCGCCGTGCTGCCCAGTGCAGGGTTTTCACCGCCACCGCCCGGAAATTCCCAGTCAATATCCACACCGTCGAAAAATTTCCAGGTTTGCAGAAATTCTTTTACCGAAGCCACGAAGACGTCTCGTTTCGCCTTATCCTTCATGAAATAGAACGGGTCTGACAACGTCCAGCCACCGATGGAAGGGACAATTTTCAGGTTTGGATAGGCTTTCTTCAGCGCCATCAGCTGGCCAAAATTACCTTTATAAGGTGCTGAATATTCACTGACACCTTGCTGAGGCATCTGAACCGCAGCCCAGGGATCGTGTATTGCAACTTTAAAATCCTGACGTCCCGCACAGGCGCGTTGCAAGGCCTGAAAACTGCCCTCAATACTTTTTAAACTGTCGTTAATACCGTCCCCGCCGCAAATCGGCGTGAAGCCGTACAAGATATGTGTCAGGTTCTGCGCAGGGATTTTATCCACGGAGAATCCGCGACCATAAACGCCCCACTCCACAAAATATGCACCAACGACCTTGCCAGACTTGTTGTTATAAGGCTGGTTGTTTTCCTTCAGAGTGCTGGTTAACGGCAGCAGATGACTGCCGTCGGTATCTGCCACCACAATTTGTTTGGCGTCACTGGTGGTACAGCCTTCGCTGTTACATAACGCGACCTGCAACTGATAACGCCCACCTTTACTGACCGCAAATGTTGCGCTACCCGTCGCCCCGGACGGACCGCTCCATACCTGCGTACCGTTCAGTAACACCTTGGCCGTCTGCCCGGCGTCACCCGTCCACAAATTCCAGGTTACAGTAACATTTGCCGCATTCTTCACTGTGACCAGCTGGTTATAGGCCGTGGCTGACTGGTTAATATCAACGATGGAAAACGTCGTCTCATCCGCACCGAGGCCTGGCTTTCCGGGAAGTGCAGCCTGTGAGACCGGCGCAAGAACTGAACCGATAAGCAAAGCCAGAAGGCTGACAGGAGTTTTGTACATGTGAAATACCTCATTTTGACTGAAAGCGCTGCAAGAAGGGTTAATTCTTGATGTGAACTAACCAAGGCCTTGAGTATAAAATCAGACACAAACACATAACAATAATTAAACATTAAAACAGCATGACACTCATCACATTAACCAAAAAAATCGATCTAAAATAATAGCTTATGTGAAAATAGCTTTCATATGAAGGTATGAATAGATAAAAAATATAGCTTTAATGTAAAACATATTTAATTATTATATTTAACATTTAGCCGAACGGATATAAAAAACGCCCGCCCCTTTCGGTAGCGGGCGTCTTAACGTCCGGATGGAACCAGCTGATGATCATTTGCTGATTTTGCGTGCATTTCCTGCACTTAAATCGCCTGCCAGACGCTATCTCGCGTTGAAGATACCCGGCGTTTTAGCTTAGTTGCTCAAGCCGTAAATTATTGATTACGTCGTAATCACTTGATTCTCCAGGGTAAATAATCTGTATATCAAGGGGCACATCTTGATTTGGCCCGATAATGTGTCCCGCTCTGCTTTCCAGATAAACGTGGCCCTCTACAGACTTTTCAATATTCAAAATGATCCAGTTAGCATTCGTTTTCAGCCAATCAGGGCTGACCTCTGCACTTTCAGGCAGAACAAACGACAATTCCCAGGAACTCACTTGTTCATCCCGGGATGTGAGCACCAGATGATAACTGTAAATATATTCGGGTTGGTCCCAGACTAATTTCCAGTGGGACATTAATTGCTGAGTAACTTGTAATGGTTTTGGTTCAGTCACATGAACCAATGTAGTGACCACATTATTACCCGTATTGATCACACCAATGGGGGCATGTAATCTGCACACCAGTTCTGTTGAACCTACCGCTTTTCCTGTTACCGGAATTCGAAGAATAACGGAACTGTTCGCAGGAACAGTAACGGCAGGAACCGTAGACACAGAGATAATATCTGTATTATTAATCGTCACATTAATCGTGACATTTTCTACTGTGGTTGCACTATTATTTTCAATTTTACATTTAAATAAATACCGTTCATCAATACCAACACTAAAATCACTTTCAGCCAGTATTACCAGATTTACTTCATTCACCGGGGCACTCACCACCGAACGCACCGCGTCATTCCAGGAATTGCTTCCAAGAGGATAATCATAAAGTGAAGAAATTTCCTTCCCCGCAGAGACTGCCAGCGTCTGCCCATCAAGATAAATTCCCGACACCAATGTAGCAGCCTGACTCATATTATTGACGACGCTCGAAACGCCGCCCCCTTCGCCAAGGATGAATCCATAGCTTTCTAATTGTGCCTGATCTACCTGAATATCAGGAGAAATGACCAGAATATCGCCTACTACCTTGTTGAAACCCACGTTAGTAAATAAGCATAATTTACCGTCCGGGCAATTGTCCACTCCCGAGCTTTTTTTAATAAGATAAATATCTTGATCTGCCATAATGTAACCCTCCGATTTATTTAAAATAGTTCACCTTAGATAAATATGTTTAAAGTGAACGTGCATGTGTTTCGAAAACTCACATGCGTACCATAAACAGTAATGAGTTATAAAAAGAGATCTGGGAAATAAAAACTACATCAAAAACATCATTTTATATAATGCGTCATATTTTAAATTAATGACGGATATTATTTATCTCTATTTTATCGTGCCGGGGGATATTACTGAAGTGAGGTGTCATTGCGGAACTTCTAACGACTGTCGACAAAAAAGATGATATCTGAAGGTGCGGTGATGAAATTTATGCAAAAAAAACCGCAGGCGAACCTGCGGCTGATAAGAGAATGTGAAAAGATTAGTCCTTGATCCGCGCGTGCATTTCCTGCACTGAAATCACCTGCTCGGTCGGGTCAGAAGACAGCGCCATCGCGGTAGCAAACCCACCGTTCAGCGTGGTGTCGTAATGCACTTTGTATTGCAGTGCGCTGCGACGGATAAGCTTGGAGTCTTCAATCGCCTGACGTCCCGCCGTGGTGTTCACGATATAGACATATTCGCCGTTCTTAATACGGTCCTGAATATGCGGACGGCCTTCATGCACCTTGTTGACCAGACGCGGGTTAATCCCGGCTTCGCCCAGCACGACTGCGGTACCGTGTGTCGCATCCAGCTCGAAGCCGCGTTTAAGCAGTTTAGCGGCTAAATCCACCACACGACCTTTGTCACCTTCGCGAACTGACAACAATGCACGACCGGTTTTCTTCATGCCGGAGTTACTGCCCAGCTGCGCTTTGGCAAAGGCTTCTGCGAAGGTGCGGCCCACGCCCATGACTTCACCGGTGGAACGCATTTCCGGCCCCAGAATCGGGTCAACGCCAGGGAATTTGTTGAACGGCAGTACCACTTCTTTCACGGAGTAGTAAGGCGGGATCACTTCTTCGGTAATGCCCTGCTGTGCCAGAGTCTGACCCGCCATCACGCGAGCCGCCACTTTCGCCAGCGCCACACCGGTCGCTTTGGACACAAACGGTACGGTACGGGCTGCACGCGGGTTAACTTCAATCAGGTAAACTTCGTTGTTCTTCACCGCAAACTGGACGTTCATCAGGCCGCGAACGCTTAGCTCGAAAGCCAGTTTCTCGACCTGCTGACGCATCACATCCTGAATTTCTTTGCTCAACGTGTAGCACGGTAATGAACATGCGGAGTCACCGGAGTGAACGCCAGCCTGTTCGATGTGCTCCATGATGCCGCCAATCAGCACGCGTTCACCATCACAGATAGCATCAACGTCAACTTCAACGGCGTCGTCAAGGAAACGGTCCAGCAAAACTGGTGCATCGTTGGAAACGCTCACCGCGTTCTGGAAGTAACGGCGCAGGTCGATTTCGTCGTAGACGATTTCCATCGCGCGGCCGCCCAGAACATAAGACGGACGAACGACCAGCGGATAACCGATACCCGCCGCTTTTTCGACAGCCTGTTCGATAGTGGCAACGGTGGCGTTCGCCGGTTGTTTCAGCCCCAGACGGTGAACCGCCTGCTGGAAACGTTCACGGTCTTCGGCGCGGTCGATTGCATCCGGGCTGGTACCGATAATGGGTACGCCAGCGGCTTCCAGTTCACGCGCAAGTTTCAGCGGAGTCTGGCCGCCGTACTGAACAATCACACCTTTCGGCTGTTCGATACGCACGATTTCCAGCACATCTTCCAGTGTGACAGATTCGAAGTACAGACGGTCGGAGGTGTCGTAGTCGGTAGACACGGTTTCCGGGTTACAGTTAACCATAATGGTTTCGTAACCGTCTTCGCGCAGCGCCAGTGAGGCGTGTACGCAGCAATAGTCGAACTCGATACCCTGACCGATACGGTTTGGACCACCGCCCAGCACCATGATTTTTGGCTTATCATTGGTCGGGTTGGATTCGCACTCTTCTTCATACGTGGAGTACATGTATGCTGTATCGGTTGAGAATTCCGCCGCACAGGTATCCACACGTTTGTAGACCGGATGCAGATTGTATTTGTGGCGCAGTTTGCGCACTTCGCTTTCTGAAACGCCAACCAGTTTCGCCAGACGCAGATCCGCAAACCCTTTGCGCTTAAGCATGCGCAGGTAATCGTGGGTCAGAATGTTGAAGCCGCCTTCAGCCACTTCATTTTCCAGTTTCACCAGTTCTTCAATCTGCACCAGGAACCAGCGGTCTACGTTGGTCAGGTTGAAGATACCGTCAACGGACATCCCGGCGCGGAATGCATCAGCGATGTACCAGATACGCTCGGCACCGGCTTCTTTCAGTTCACGACGGATTTTGGTCAGCGCTTCCGGGTCATCCAGACTTACTTTAGGGTCAAAACCGCTCGCGCCAACTTCCAGACCGCGCAGGGCTTTTTGCAGAGATTCCTGCTGGGTGCGGCCAATCGCCATCACTTCGCCGACAGATTTCATCTGCGTGGTCAGACGGTCGTTGGCACCGGCAAATTTCTCGAAGTTAAAGCGAGGAATTTTGGTCACAACGTAGTCGATGGACGGTTCGAACGAGGCCGGGGTTTTGCCGCCAGTGATGTCGTTCATCAGCTCATCGAGGGTGTAACCCACTGCCAGTTTCGCGGCCACTTTGGCAATCGGGAAACCCGTCGCTTTAGAAGCCAGCGCGGAAGAACGTGATACGCGCGGGTTCATTTCGATAACGATCAGACGGCCATTTTTCGGGTTCACCGAGAACTGGACGTTAGAGCCACCCGTTTCTACACCGATTTCACGCAGTACCGCCATCGAGGCGTTACGCATGATTTGGTATTCTTTGTCGGTCAGGGTCTGCGCTGGCGCCACGGTGATGGAGTCACCGGTGTGGATACCCATTGCATCGAAGTTTTCGATAGAGCAGACGATGATGCAGTTGTCGTTTTTATCACGCACCACTTCCATCTCGTACTCTTTCCAGCCAATCAGCGACTCATCAATCAGCAGCTCTTTGGTTGGGGAAAGATCCAGACCGCGTTCGCAAATCTCTTCAAACTCTTCACGGTTGTACGCAATCCCGCCACCGGTGCCACCCATGGTGAAGGAAGGACGGATGATGCACGGGAAGCCAACATCAGCGGCAACCGCCAGCGCTTCTTCCATGGTGTGTGCGATACCGGAACGGGCAGTGTCGAGGCCGATTTTTTTCATCGCCACGTCGAAACGGCGACGGTCTTCCGCTTTATCAATCGCATCGGCGGTCGCACCAATCATGGTGACGCCGAACTCTTCCAGCACACCCTGACGTTCCAGTTCCAGCGCACAGTTCAGTGCGGTCTGGCCGCCCATGGTTGGCAGCACGGCGTCCGGACGTTCTTTCTCGATAATTTTGCGCACAACTTCCCAATGAATTGGCTCGATGTAAGTCGCATCGGCCATTTCAGGGTCGGTCATGATGGTCGCAGGGTTGGAGTTCACCAGAATGACGCGGTAACCCTCTTCACGCAGCGCCTTACACGCCTGCGCACCCGAGTAGTCAAATTCACAAGCCTGGCCGATAACAATCGGGCCGGCGCCCAGGATCAGGATGCTTTTTATGTCTGTACGTTTTGGCATTTTTTCTTGCTCCTGATTTATTTGCCTATAAGAGTGGCGTCGTTTTTATTTGTAGCGCGAAAAGCTTCAATCAGTTCAATGAAGTGGTCGAACAGCGGTGCCGCATCGTGCGGGCCCGGACTGGCTTCAGGGTGGCCTTGGAAGCTGAACGCGGCTTTATCTGTGCGATGAATGCCCTGCACTGTGTGGTCGAACAGAGATTTGTGGGTCACGCGCAGACTGGCAGGCAGATCCGTTTCATCAACTGCAAAACCGTGGTTCTGTGCGGTGATCATCACGATATCTTTATCGAGATCTTTTACCGGATGGTTGCCACCATGGTGGCCAAGCTTCATTTTTACGGTCTTCGCCCCGCTGGCCAGCGCCAGTAACTGGTGGCCGAGACAGATGCCGAATACCGGAATGTCGGTTTCGAGGAAAGATTTAATCGCCGCAATGGCGTAATCACATGGCTCCGGGTCACCCGGGCCGTTGGACAGGAAGATACCGTCCGGATTCATCTTCAGCACGTCTTCGGCTGAAGTTTGCGCAGGAACTACTGTCAGACGGCAACCACGATCCACCAGCATACGCAGGATATTACGTTTCGCGCCGTAGTCGTACGCCACCACGTGGAATGGCAGTTCTTCAGATTTCTTCGCTTCCGGCAGATCGCCTTCCAGCGTCCAGCTGCCTTGCTGCCAGCTGTAGGATTCTGTCGTCGTGACTTCTTTCGCCAGATCCATCCCTTTCAGCCCCGGGAATGCTTTGGCTTTTTGCAGCGCCAGTTCAGCATCCGGTGAATCGCCCGCGATGATGCAGCCGTTCTGTGCGCCTTTCTCGCGTAACAGACGGGTCAGCTTACGGGTATCAATATCGGCGATGGCAACGATGTTGTTGCGCTTGAGGTAATCAGAGAGGTTTTCTTCACTACGGTAATTGCTGGCAATCAGAGGTAAATCGCGAATGACCAGGCCTTGAGCGTGTACTGCGGAGGATTCTGCGTCAGCGGCATTGGTGCCGACATTACCGATATGGGGATAAGTGAGAGTGACAATCTGGCGGGAATAGGAAGGATCAGTGAGGATTTCTTGATAACCGGTCATCGACGTATTGAAGACCACTTCCCCCACTGCCGACCCTTCTGCCCCGATGGCCCGACCGTGGAATTGGGTTCCGTCTTCCAGAACCAATAGCGCTGACTTTATCAAAGCATCCTCCAAGAATAATAAATCACAATATCTGCATATTAATTCAGATAACCCGATCTAAATCAATGCAAAAATCGCTCCCAAAGCCAATTTTTGGCAAATTGCGCGCATTCTAATGATGGCAGTACGGTTTGTCTACCAAAAGCACCAATATTTCTCTTCTTTTTGTACAACTCAGAGAAAAGGCTCTATGACTGCCATAAAAATAGCGCCTAAGTAAGCATAGTAACCGTTTGCGGGAGAGGATGTCTGGAAATTGGCGAGGAAAGTGGGATTGTTACAGAACGGGAGAGTTGCCATGCTCAAAAAACAAGCATTGCAATGTGCAAAATAAGAGAAAACACTCAAAAAAAGACAATACGAACATAAATAGCAGTAAAGCCATTATTTTTAAATAAAAAGAGAAGGGCAATCAAGGAACTGCCCTTTTATCAAAACATTATGACCAAAACAACCACATCACATCTAAATCATCTTTTACAAATCGTCTAACCCGAGCACGTCGCGCATGTCATAAAGACCGCTTTTATGTGAAAAAAGCCATTTACCTGCACGAACCGCGCCATTGGCAAAAGTCATACGGCTGGAAGCCTTGTGCGTAATCTCAACACGCTCGCCAATATCCGCAAACATCGCGGTATGTTCACCGACGATATCGCCTGCACGAATCGTGGCAAAACCAATACTTTTTGGATCACGTTCACCCGTATGACCTTCACGGGCATACACCGCACACTCTTTGAGATCACGGCCTAATGCTCCGGCAATCGCTTCACCCATCGCCAGTGCTGTACCTGAAGGTGCATCAACTTTATGACGGTGGTGCGCTTCCACGATTTCGATATCCGTGTAATCGCCCATAACTTTGGCCGCTTTTTCCAGCAGCTTGAGAACAACATTCACGCCCACGCTGAAGTTGGCGGCAAAAACCACCGGAATGACCTCAGAAGCCTGCTTGATTGCAGCCTTCCCGGCCTCATCAAAGCCCGTAGTCCCGATAATCATGCCTTTATGGTGCTTCTGGCAAAACTCCAGATGCGCCAGCGTGCCTTCCGGACGGGTAAAGTCGATCAAAATATCGAAGTCATTCGCCACAGCGTCCAGATTGTCATGCACTTTGATGCCCATAGTACCGACACCGGCCAGTTCACCCGCATCGGCACCCACTAAGGAAGAGCCAGAACGTTCCAGCGCTGCGCCCAACACCACGCCATCGGCATCGGATACGGCCTGAATCAGCTGCCGGCCCATACGGCCACCTGCGCCAACAATGGCCATGCGAATATCAGCGTTACTCATAATTACTCTCTTCTTATAGGGGTTCTGCCATGAAACAGAATCAGGTTATCGGCCCCGCTATGAGGGAGCCAGCGAAATTGCCACATAATTAGAAAATTATGATACAGGCCGGTTAATATCAGTAAAAGCTATCTGGTTTCAGGTTACTAAACGTAGGGTTTTGTGTTAACCCGCTGACGAAACTGGAACTTACCGGGCAAAATCCACCAAAAAGTCCGTAAAAACACCATTCGCATAATCATGCAATAGTCTGCATAAACACTGCTATTCAAACAGCCCGGTCACCTTATCATCCACTTTCGTGATTTTACCACCGTCCTTCAGGGCACCGTCTGACAATATGTGATTCAGGATACAAGCGAATATGGCGGCAATATTCGCAAATTTTTTCCTGCTGCCGGAATGACAAATAAAGCACCAAACGCAGCATTTCTTAGATCTGAAACATTAAATTTTTATTATATGTTGATAAATAATATTGATAAAACCAATGATTGTGGTAATAAATAGCAACCTAATTTTAACTGCCGAAATTTGATTTAAACGCAGTCAAAATGAGTAGCCTGGATCCATAAGGCGCGTCTTCACCCTCACCAGACAGTCATCAGTGAGGGGAAAAATAAAAATACAGGGCCAATATTGTTGCTGAATTTTCTAATCAGCATGTTGGCACAGGGACTCAATATGAAATTCAACTTAAACAAAGTCGCGCAGGCGACAACTGCTGGCCTGCTCTTCGGCTTTGCCTCTTTCGCTTCACACGCAGAAATCACCCTGATCAAACAAGACCCGCAGCCGAACGATCCGCTGAGCCGCCTGCAATTCCAGGTTGGCGGCAGTATTCGTCCGCAGTTCCAGTTCCAGAACGGCGTGAAAAACTACAAAACCAACGGTTTTGATGGCGGCACTCGTTTCCGTTTCTCTGCCGATTATTATCTGTTTGATGATATCAGCTGGATTAACTACTACGAACTGGGCGTAAATATCCCTGCCCTGACTGGCTGGGATAATCACTATGCAGAAGGCGCGCATAACACCAGCCGCCGTATGCTTTACACCGGTCTGAAAAGCAAAACCTACGGCCAGCTGACTTTTGGTCAGCAAAACAGCGTTTACTACGATGTGGTCGGTGCGAAAACCGATATCTGGGACTACGACATGCTCGCCCAGGCACCAGGTAATGGTGTGAACGGCGACTACGACGGTTCTTACCGTTCACGTAAAATGCTGAAATACAAAAACACCTTCGGCGATGCTGACGTGTATGCCTCTTACCTGTTCGAGGACAATGAGCTGCTGACCGGCAAAAATGGCCTGCGTTACAAACGTAACGGCGGCGGTTCCGTCGGTGTGGATTACCACATCACCAAAGACCTGACCTGGGGTACGGCGTACAACTACACCGACGCAGAAATGAGAAACCCGGGTGATAACACGTCTAAAGACTACAACCAGAGCATTGTCGGTACCGCGCTGAGCTGGAAACCTGGCAACTGGACAGCATCCTTCGGCGGCGGTTACTACCATGACTTCCTGACCACTGGCGTAAAAACTGAAGATCGCTTCTTCGCAGGTGATGCATACGGTCTGGAATACTTCCTCGGTTATGCCTTCCCTATCAATCAGCTGGCAGTTAAAACTATTCAGCCATACTTCATGGGCGACCGTCTGACCTATGTGACTGGCCGTAATTACCAGCGTATTGATAACGGTCTGGGTGTGTCCTTCCAGCTTGATTACGGTTTCCGTGTTGATTACGAGCACGTGTTCACATCCTCTACCGATAACCTCGGTGATATGAACCTGATCCGTCTGCGTTACGACTTCTAAGCCTTTACGACTGAACTTTAAGGGCCGGCTTTACGTCTTATTGACGGGCTGGCCCTTTCTTTTTACATCATTTCATCTATCCCGCAGAGGCAAAGCCAGACTAGACTCATAGAGACAGTTGTCGCTATATCCATTTTGTAACCTGCAGGAGAGCTTTGCGATGTCAGCATTATTCCGGTCCGACATAACTGCCATTGGCGACTATCGAGCCGAATTGGGTGAAACTCCCGTCTGGTGCCAGCGCACACAATCTTTGCTTTGGGTCGATATTCTGGCTCAGCGCGTTTTGCGCTACTGGCCTGATACCGGACAAACTCAAATTCATGAACTCCCGGCGCTGACCAGCGCAGTGTTGCTGACTGAAAAAAGAAATCATTTTTTGCTGGTTTCCGTCGACGGGATCCACCTCTACGATTACGAGCAAAAATCCCGCCAGAAGCTTTGCGATTATCCCGGTGCCGAAGGCACGCGACCGAACGAAGCAGCCATCGCGCCCGACGGTTCACTGTGGTTTGGTACGCTTGATATAAAGGAAGAGAAGGACAACGGCGAATGGTTCCGCTATGAAGCGGGGGCTGATAAACCTGAAATGATGCTCGACGGTGTCGGTTGTACCAATACGCTGGTCTGGCATGAAGGTAAAGTCTGGTTTGCCGACAGCAAGAAGAAACGCTTCTTCTCGGCCAATTCCCGCCGGATCAATCCGCTTAAAATATCCTGCTTCTCTTCAGGCGATAAAACACCGGATGGCTCAGCACTGACACAAAATGGCTGGCTGATCACCGCCTGCTGGGGATCAAAATGCCTGCTGCGTCAGCAGATTAATCAGGGTGAATTACTGACGCTGGACACGCAACCGGTGCCGGTGACGCAACCGAGCTGCTGCACGTTTGGTGGGCCGGATATGACAGAGCTGTTTATCACGTCAGCCCGTAAAAACCTCGACGCGCCGCATGCGCTGGAAGGTGCGTTACTGCATGTAGAAACCACCACGGTGGGTGCGCCGCAGAATTTGTTTAAACTGTGATTTTACACAGACGCCGGGCAGCCGGCGTTTCCCTTCCTTCTTCAGAACTTTGCGCTACCACAGGACTCACGGATCACCAGTGACGGGGGTAGAATGATCCGCTTCGGCGGTTCATCATTGCCTTGGATGCGGCTAAACAAAAGCTGTCCGGCTTTGCGCCCTATTTCACGGGCGGCGACGGAAACCGTGGTGAGTGCTGGCTGAACCAATGAAGCTTCTGAAATATCATCAAACCCTACCAGCGCAAAATCGCGGCCAATGACTTTATCTTTTTGCCGGAGCGCGAGCATGACACCCAACGCCACAATATCCTGATAGCACACCGCCGCCGTAATCTGCGGGAAGGCAGCAAGCAGCGCCGTACAAGCCTGTGCGCCTGAACTCTGTGTCGCTTCACAACTGATGATCCATTCACTGCGCACAGGGATCTGATTTTCCAGCAATTTACTGCTATAGCCTCCCAGGCGCTGAGCGCGGGTGGAAGATCCTTCCTGCCCGCCAATAAATGCGATGTTCCGGTGTCCCTGATTAAGCAGATGCTGCGTCGCTAGCTGGATGCCGAGAAAGTTATCCGTGCCCACATAATCAAACCCGCTGTCCGCCGGAGAGCGAACTGCCATAATCACCGGGATCTGGCGCCGCTTAAGGCTTTCATAAAACAGCGCCGGCGTTTGTCTCGCCGCACACATCACCATACCGCTGGCATTGTTTTGTAGCAGAGAATCGACAAACCGCTGCTGGCGTTGCGCTGATTCCGCCGTATTGGCCAGAAATAACATCATCTGATGACTTTCCATCTCGTCACTTAATCCCGCCGTCATTTCTGCATAGAAAGGATTGGTGATGTCGTGCAGCAGCAACCCGACCTGATTACTGCTGCGGTTACGCAGATTCGCCGCCGTCTGGTTATACACGTATCCCAGCTCTTCCAGCGCGGCCAGCACCCGTTTGCGGGTCACGTCCGAAATCCGCCCCTGGTTGCGCAAAACCAGTGAGACCGTTGCCGTTGAAACCTGTGCATGCGCAGCAACGTCCGCCAGCGTAATGGTTGCCATCGCAACCTCCTGTGTGAATCTTCGGTAAGAATAAGCACAAGATAAATCGATTAACCTAAAAATGAGCATTTTTATCATTATTTTCGTGAGCACTCTCACAACATGTGCCCTACCCACCTGTTTTATCCGGTTTCTTGAGGTTAATCCCATTTAGCAGTCTGTTGCTGATAGAAGTTAATCGATTAATCTCAGTATCAGAACTGCTTAAAAATACAACACCAGAGGGAAAGCGGAATATGTCATCACCACTACGTACTGCCTCTTACGATAAATCCCCAGAGATTTGCGTTCAGGGTTTTGATCATGCCGCTTGTGAAGGATGGGAAACCATTGCCCGCACGCTTTTGCAGAAAATTACCCAGCGTACCGCGACCAGAACCGTGCTGGTGATTGACTGCTATCCGGGCGTGGACCTCACTGAGTTGCAGAATCATCTGATTCAGTTGTTGCCAGCCAGTCTGATCGTCGATGCGGATCAGGCCAAACGCCCTGAAGGGGAAGTCCACACCCTGATCAAACGCAACCTGACTGACGATCGTGTATTTGGCGTCATCTCATGCCATCAGTTAGAGGAGTTTTTTGACAGTGAAAAAATCAGTGAGATTCAGGCGAAAATCAACGCAGCGGAAGGTCTGGTTGTGGTGTTCGGTCCCGGTGCAGCACTGATTTCCCGTGGCGATATTCTGGTTTATGCCGATCTGGCGCGCTGGGAAATTCAGCAACGGTATCGCCGTGGCGAACTGGGTAACTGGGGCGTGAACAACGTCAATGAAGATATTTTGCGCCGCTATAAGCGCGCCTTTTTTGTTGAATGGCGCGTGTTTGACCGCCACAAAACACCGCTGCTGAAATCAGCGGATTTCATTCTCGATACCAACCGCCCACAGCATCCGGTGATGGTCTCCGGCGAAGCCTTTGACGCAGGATTGCGCCAGACCACTGCCCGGCCTTTTCGCGTCGTCCCTTTCTTTGACCCCGGCGTCTGGGGTGGTCAGTGGATGAAGCGCCAGTTTGATCTCGACCCGGAAGCCCCGAACTACGCATGGTGTTTTGATTGCGTGCCCGAGGAAAACAGCCTGCTAATGCGCTTCGGCAACGTTCGGGTTGAGATCCCCTCTCAGGACCTGGTTTTACTCTATCCGCAGGCTCTGTTGGGAGAAAAAGTCCATGCGCGTTTTGGCGCTGAATTCCCGATTCGCTTTGATTTTCTCGATACCATCGGAGGCCAGAACCTGAGCTGCCAGGTACATCCGCTCACTGAATATATTCAGCAAAATTTTGGCATGCATTACACGCAGGATGAGAGTTATTACATTCTCGCCGCTGAGCCGGATGCAGAAGTGTATCTGGGCACTAAAACCGGCGTCGTTCCCCAGGCAATGCTCGGGGAACTCAGAGCCGCTCAGCGGGGTGAAAAAGCCTTCGACGATGAGAAGTTCATCAACCGCTTTCCGGCCAAAGCGCACGACCATTTTCTGATACCGGCGGGCACGGTTCACTGCTCTGGCGCAGGCACAATGGTGCTGGAAATCAGCGCCACACCCTATATTTTCACTTTCAAACTCTGGGACTGGGGACGCTTGGGCCTCGACGGGCTTCCGCGCCCGGTTCACCTTGAGCATGGTGAACAGGTTATTGACTGGCAGCGCGATACTGCCTGGGTACAATCCCATCTGATTAACCATATCGAACCAATGGCCCAAGGCAAAGGCTGGCGCGAAGAACGAACTGGTTTACATGAACGCGAGTTCATTGAAACCCGCCGCCACTGGTTCAGTGAGGCCGTCGATCATCATACTGAAGGCCGCGTCAACGTTCTGAATCTGGTTCAGGGTGACGAAGCCATTGTTGAAAGCCCGGATCACTGCTTCGAACCTTTCACCGTCCATTACGCTGAAACCTTTATTGTTCCTGCTGCGGTGGGCGCCTACCGCATCCGGCCAGTTCACCCGGACGGGAAAACGCTGGCAACACTCAAAGCCTGGGTAAGGGGATAACCGTGATTCATGTCATTTTAGCCACCCACGGCAAACTCGCTGAAGGACTTCTGGACAGCGCAAGGATGGTTTACGGCGAACTGGCGCGGACCTCTTCCGTCAGCCTGCGGGAAGAAGGCGGCATTGAAACCTTTAAACAGGAATTTGCCCATGAAATTGAACTCAGAAGTCAGCAAGCCGACGGCATTCTGGTGCTGTGCGATATGCAATCCGGTACGCCGTGGAACGTGGCGTGCTGTCATGCTTTTTCCCCGGACACACTCAGACCTGTGGCCGTTATCTGCGGCGTAAATTTCCCTATGCTGCTGATGAGCATGGATTATATCGGTGACAACGATGTCTTTGATGTTGCCAAAACTCTGGTCCGGCAAGCAGCAGAGACGATGTGTTGCGCCACACCACCGCTCGCACAATCCGACGAAGAATTCTAAGGAGTCATTATGGCTTTATCTTTTGTACGCATCGATGACCGGGTCATTCATGGGCAACTGGTGACCCGCTGGGCGAAAGAATTACCCTGCGACGGCATTGTGGCTATTGATGACGAGGTGGCCGCTGACCCGCTGCTCTCTTCTGTAATGAAAGGGGCGGTTTCTGATACCAAGGTCTGGCTTTTCGACATCGCCACGGCTATCGCCAAATTACCCAAAGTGATCGCCAGCGATAAACGCTATTTCGTTATCGGAAAATCGCCGGTGACTCTGCAGCGTCTGGCACAGGCCGGAATTGATCTCACCAATCTGAATAAAAAAATCAATGTCGGCCCGATGAGCTCACGCAGCAATACACAGGTCATTGGCCCCAATCAGTCAGTGAATCCGCAAGAAATAGAAGCTTTCAACTATCTCAGTGAACTCGGACACCGGATCGAATTTCGACTGGTACCCGATAGCAGCTTTTATACGTGGCAGGATGCCCAAAAAAAACTCAATTAACAGGGGTGGCTTATGTGGTTTGAAGCAACACTTATCGGGATCTTGTGTTATCTCGGCGCGCTCAGTACTCCGTGGCTTTTGGGCCTGACTGGAGGCTGGTACACCATCACCCGCCCCTTAGTCTCGGGTATGTTAGTCGGCCTGATCCTGGGCGATGTGACGACCGGCATTATCATCGGCGTGGCCGTTCAGGCAGTGTATATCGCACTGGTAACGCCGGGAGGATCGATGCCTTCCGATCTCAACTTTGTCGCTTTCCCGGCGATCGCATTAGGGATCTTATCCGGTAAAGGCACTGATGTCGCCGTCGCGCTGGCAGCCACCATTGGTATTGCAGGTACCATCCTGTTCAACGCTATGATGGTTCTGAACTCCTACTGGAATCACCGTGCTGACGTTTCGCTGGAAAAAGGCGACGATCGCGGCGTCTATTTCAACAGCGCAATCGGCCCTCAGATCACCAACTTTTTACTCAGATTCATCCCTACCTTTATTGCCGTGTTTTTCGGTGCACAGTACATCAGCGCCTTTATGGACAGCCTGCCGGCGATGATGATTACCACCATGAACGTGGTCGGTGGCATTCTGCCTGCGGTTGGGATCGCCATCCTCCTCAAACAGATTATAAAAAGCTACACGCTGTGGATTTATTTTCTGGTGGGTTTCATCTGCATCGTCTTTTTGCATCTGAATATGGTGGCACTGGTCATCGTCGGTGCCTTGTTGTCTTTGATTCACTATAACTACAAGCCGGAGCCGGTCAGCGCCAGCGCATCACCGGCACCCGCTGATGACGAGGATGAATTCTGATGAATAGCGCACCGGTTTTACTTGATAAGAAGGATCTGCGCCGCTGCTGGCGGGCATGGATGATGTACAACCTTTCGTCCATGAGTTTTGAGCGACTGGAGTCTTTTGGTTTTTGTCTGGGCATGATGCCTGCTATCAAAAAGCTTTACCGCGATCCTAAAGAACGTATTGAAGCCATGCGCCGCCACGCATCTTTTTATAATACTGAACCGCAAATCGGCGCGATTGTTAATGGTATGGCCGTAGGGTTAGAAGAGAAAAAAGCCAACGGTGAACCGATTGATGGCGAAGCGATCAACACTCTGAAAGTCGGGCTGATGGGGCCGATAGCCGGTATCGGAGATTCGATGATCCCCGGAATGCTCATCCCAATTTTACTCAGTATTGGTATGGCGCTTGCCGCCGGTGGCAGCATTATCGGTCCGCTGTTTTACATCCTCTCCTTTAACGCGATTATGATCGGCGGTTCCTACTGGCTTTTCATGAAAGGTTACCGGATGGGATCGGGTTCGGTAGAAATGCTGGTCAGCAACAAGTCGAATAAAGCGCGTGAGGCGCTCTCCTTGTTGGGAGTATTCGTCATGGGCGGCGTAGCGGCCAGCTATGTCAAACTGGGAACCAACCTGGAGTTCGTCACGAAAGATGGCGTAAATATCCATGTGCAGCAAATGATTGACGGCATTTTCCCTCAGCTGATGCCATTGCTGGTGGTGGTGGGGGTCTGGTATTTCATGGCTAAACGCGGGTTATCCCCGGTGAAAGCGATGTTAAGTTTACTGGTTCTGGCAGCCCTTGGCGTCGCGTTGGGCGTGTTTGGGTAAAGAGTAAAACATTCATTTTGAGATAAAACGGGCGACATATTGATTCGCCCGTTTTTATTGGATTTTCCGTTACGTCAGGGAACAAAGTTCACCCATTTATTCGCTACGCTCCCCGGATCAGAGATGAACTGGAAGCGCGCCGGATTTTGTTCAAACTGCCGGTAAAGCGGCTCATCCGTAATACCAAATTCTACATATTGCCTGGGATGCGTCGCATATAAACGGGTCGGCGAATAATGAGGATTTTGCTGCCAAGTAATGTGATCACCCTGCAACAACGGATACCAGGCTAAACCTTTACGCTGACGAACGGCATCATATTCAAAGCCATACTCGCGATCGCACCAGGCCGCAAAAGTCAGCGGCACATGAGGGTCGGCGGAGATAGTGGCATGCGCCCAACCCGGTGGCACCAGCACTTTATCTCCCGGCGCGGCATGGATAGCAAAACAGCGGCCCGGCTCCTGCTCCACATACTCCTGCATGTAAATCACCGCCTTTCCCTGCCAGATTTCATAAAGTTCCGGCGGCGACCACCCGCTGTGCTGGCTGATACGGTGAATATGCCCCTGACTGCGAACCGGTTCATCTCCCAGACGTCCTGAGGCATAGGTCACCAGGCCAAAGAGCAGCATCCGGTTTTGTAATTCCTGATGATGGATTTTGCGCGCGACATCCATGGCAATGACGTAGACATGCTCCGGCCCGTCACAGGCGGGATCGCGCAGTGAAGGCCGGATCTGATCCAGCGTTCGGAACTCCGGCACTGGCCCCATGACATCTTCATGGTAAATAAATCCCATTGGCTGCTGCGTAATACTCAGCGGCAACCCGAAATCCTGAAAGCTGGAATCAGTCACTGGCGACCTCCAGTGACACTTTGCCCTCGCGATCATACACCCGGATCCGAAAGCCATCGGATTGCAAACTCTGGTAATCATGCCCTGCGATAACAGGCCAGACGGCCAGAGCTGAAAGAATATCGTGGCCGGTATTCACCAGACGGTGAGCCGTAAAAGAAGGGATATGATGAACGCTGCCAGCAAAAACGTATTCCGCATATGCAGGGGCATTCTCTGGCTGTAGCAATAAAACCCCTTTACCCCGCAGGCCAAAATAAAATTCAGCCTGCTCACGGCGCTGATGGAAATGCCCGCGTGTCATGAAAAACTCATCCCCCACTTTGCCAGGCATCAGGTGAGTCGTGCCGGTGTGGAGTTCTCCTTCCTGCTGGGGTGATACCAGCATTTCAACGCAGTAAACCTCAAAATCTTCTGGCAGTGCCTGGCGTGCTGCATCATCTGAAAACACGCCTGCCAGATCGCGGATGCAGGTCGATTTGTGCTGAACATTTTCGGCATCAAAGTGCCCGGTCTGCAGGTCAACCCACCCGGAAAAATTAGGACTCGCAGTAAACTCTACATTTCGCATCTGTAAACTCCGCCCAAGGAAAAACAGACACTTTCATTATAAAAGGTTAATCGATTAATCTCTATGCAATGAAATGAAAAATGGGATGCCGGTCAGGGCATCCCATTCTCTGAAACAAAAGTCTGAAAGCTTTTATATCAGTCGATCTGTTTTACATCTACGCGCAGCTCTTTCGGCACTTCGAACACGATATTTTCTTCGCGTCCTTCGATGTTAATCACATCGAGGCCACCAAAGGTTTTCAGCTTGCTGATCACGTCCTGCACCAGAATATCCGGTGCAGATGCGCCTGCCGTTACGCCAATGCTTTTCGCATCTTTCAGCCAGCTTTCCTGAATATCAGCCGCCGAATCGATGAGATAAGATGGAACACCGACACGCTGAGCAAGCTCGGCCAGACGGTTAGAGTTCGATGAGTTTTTCGATCCCACCACCAGCACAACATCTGCGCCATCCGCCAGCGTACGCACGGCTTCCTGACGGTTAGTGGTCGCGTAGCAGATATCATCTTTGCGCGGCCCGACAATATTCGGGAAACGCTCGCGCAACGCATCAATCACCGCAGAAGTATCGTCAACTGACAGGGTGGTTTGCGTCATAAAGCACAGGTTGTTTTCATCTTTCACCTGCAATTTATACACATCTTCCGGTGCTTCAACCAGATACATACCCCCGTTCGGGTTGCTGTACTGGCCCATCGTGCCTTCCACTTCCGGGTGACCGGCATGACCAATCAAAATGGCTTCGGTACCTTTACGACTGGCGCGCGCCACTTCCATATGCACTTTGGTCACCAGAGGACAGGTCGCGTCAAACAACATTGTCAGGTCACGTGCTTTCGCTTCTGCGCGCACAGCCTGAGAAACACCGTGGGCGGAGAAGATCAGAATTGAGCCATCCGGCACTTCGCTGATTTGCTCAATGAAAACCGCCCCGCGCTGACGCAGGCTGTCGACCACATAGCGGTTATGCACCACTTCGTGACGCACATAGATAGGCGCGCCGTAAATTTCCAGCGCACGCTCAACGATACTGATTGCGCGGTCAACGCCTGCGCAAAACCCTCTCGGGTTAGCCAGCAATATCTGCATGTTTCCCCTCAAGCTCCGGGTCAATTTCCAGCACTTCAATATCGAAATCGATATGTTGCCCTGCCAGCGGATGGTTGAAATCTACAGTGATTGAATCTTCAGTCACTTCACGGACAACGCCCGGCATTTCGCTGCCGTCGCGCCCGCTGAATAACATGATGGTGCCGACATCCGGCACCCCTGTTTCCTGAAAATCACGACGGGAGAAGAACTGAACCAGATCCGGGCTTTTAGTCCCGAATGCCGATTCAGGGGCTAACGTGAATGCACGTTTATCCCCAACGTTCAGCCCTAACAGCTGATTTTCCAGCGCGTCAGACAAGCTACTGTCGCCAAGGCGAAACAGCGCAGGTTTCCCATTGGCGCGGGTTGATTCTGCCGTCGAGCCGTCTTCCAGCTTCAACGTAAAATGCACCAGCACGGCGCTGTCGTGTTTCACCTGTTGAGACATAATTCCTATCCTTTGCTCTTCGTGGCTTCATTCGGTTTAGCCAGAAATCCTTCCAGCACCACCATTGCCGCACCGACGCAGATAAAACTGTCGGCCAGATTGAAGGTCGCGAAGTGCCAGTTACCGACATAAAAATCGATAAAGTCGACCACGAACCCGTGATACAGGCGGTCAAACAAGTTGCCGAGTGCGCCACCGATAATCATGGCGAAGGCAATATTGTTTAGCTTTTGCTTCGCGCTGCCGCGGTACATCAGCACGACTAACGCCACGACGATAACCAGGGCGATTAACGCAAAGAACCAGCGCTGCCAGCCGCCTTTATCTGCCAGGAAACTGAACGCAGCACCGTGATTCTGGGCGTAGAACAGATTTAAATACGGGATCAAAGGCATGGATTCGCCGAGCTGGAAGTTTCCCATAATGAGAAACTTACTGCCCAGATCCACGATAATGACCACGACCGCCAGCCAGAGCCAGCGGAGTCCGGTGGAACAAATCGATTTACTCATTATGCAAACTTACGCTCTTCGCCGTCACCAGCGATGTTAGTGACACAACGGCCGCAGATGTCGATATGCTCCGCGTTCTGACCGACGTCAGTAGTGTAATGCCAGCAGCGCGGACATTTGTCGCCTTCTGCTTTCGCCAGACCGATTTTCAGGCCTTTAAGCAATTCGCTTGGCACAGCGGCGGCGTCAGCATCAGACAGGGCGGCAACTTTCGCACCTGAAGTCAGCAGCACGAAGCGCAGTTCGTTGCCCAGAGAACGCAAATCGGCTGCCAGCGCATCATCAGCAAACAGTGTTACCGCCGCTTCCAGAGAACCGCCCAGACGTTTATCAGCACGCGCCTGTTCAATCACTTTATTCACTTCGCCACGGACTTTCAGCAGCTCATCCCAGAACGCATCGTTCATGGATTCGTTGCCCGCCAGACCGAACAAACCGTCATACCATTCTTCGGTAAAGACGAATTTCTCACGGCTACCCGGCAGTTCAGCCCAGATTTCATCTGCGGTGAAGGACATGATTGGCGCCATCCAGCGGACCAGTGCTTCGCTGATATAGTAAAGCGCAGTCTGGCAGCTGCGACGGGCGACACTGTCGCTTTTCGCGGTGTACTGGCGATCTTTAATGATGTCGAGATAGAAGGAACCCATTTCGATCGAGCAGAACTGCATCAGGCGCTGAACGACACCGTGGAAATCATAGGCTTCATACGCGGCAATGATTTCTTCCTGTGCAGCTTTCGCACGACCCACAGCCCAGCGATCCAGTACGACCATCTCTTCCGGAGCCACGCTGTGCAGCGCCGGATCGAAACCGTTAAGGTTCGCCAGCAGGAAACGCGCGGTGTTACGGATGCGGCGATAAGAGTCCGCAGCGCGTTTGAGGATTTCGTCGGACACAGCGATTTCACCGGTGTAATCCGTAGACGCCACCCACAGACGCAGAATGTCGCCACCCAGCTTGTTCATCACGTCTTGTGGCGCGATGGTGTTGCCGATGGATTTAGACATTTTACGGCCCTGACCATCCACAGTGAAACCGTGCGTCAGAACTTGTTTGTAAGGCGCTTTGCCTTTCATGGCAGTCGAAATCATCAGAGAAGACATGAACCAGCCACGATGCTGGTCAGAACCTTCCAGATACAGATCCGGAGAATGACCGTTAAATTCAGGGCGCACATCCACAACGGAAGAATGCGTTGAACCGGAGTCAAACCACACGTCCAGCGTATCCGGCACTTTGACGTAATCAGCAGCTTCTGCACCCAGAATGTCTTCCGGATTCAGATCCCACCATGCCTGAATGCCGTCCACTTCAACACGCTTAGCGACTTCTTCCATCAGCTCAAGGCTGCGCGGATGCAGTTGCTCAGTGTCTTTGTGGACGAACAGAGACATCGGCACGCCCCACGTACGCTGACGGGAGATACACCAGTCAGGACGGTTAGCGACCATGTTTTCGATACGCGCCTGACCCCAGTCCGGGATCCACTGCACGCCTTTGATCTCTTCCAGAGATTGCTGACGCAGGCCTTTCTGATCCATGCTGATGAACCATTGCGGCGTCGCGCGGAAGATGATCGGCGTTTTGTGACGCCAGCAGCACGGATAGCTGTGCGTGATTTTCTCAACGTGCAGCAATGCGCCTTTTTCGCGCAGCAGCTCAACGATCAGGTCGTTGGCTTTAAAGACGAATTTACCGTCCAGCGTCGGGTAAGTGCCTGGCAGGTAGCAGCCGTTCGGCCCTACCGGGTTCGCCACTTCCAGACCATATTTCTGGCCGATAACAAAGTCATCCGGACCGTGGCCAGGTGCGGTATGCACGGCACCGGTACCGGCATCGAGGGTGACGTGGTCGCCCATGATTGCCGGAACGTCGAAACCGAGGAACGGGTGTTTGAAGCGCAGCAGTTCGAGATCCGCACCTTTACACTCGCCCAGGATGGTCCATTCTGCGATACCGGCACGTTTCATGACGCTTTCAACCAGATCGGTTGCCAGGATCAGGCACTGGCCTTCAACCTGAACCAGCTGATAAGAAAACTCAGGGTTCAGTGAAATCGCACGGTTCGCAGGCATGGTCCACGGTGTGGTGGTCCAGATAACAAGAGAGATCGGGCCATTAAAGGCAGATACGCCAAATTTCGCAGCCACAGCGGCAGCGTCAGTCGCGTTGAACGCCACATCAATAGAAGGAGACGCTTTGTCGTAATACTCAACTTCAGCTTCAGCCAGTGATGAACCGCAATCTGTACACCAGTGAACCGGCTTAGCCCCTTTGTGCAGGTGACCGTTTCCGATGATTTTACCCAGCGCACGAATGATATTGGCTTCAGTTTTGAAGTCCATGGTCAGGTACGGATGATCCCAGTCACCTAATACGCCCAGGCGGATGAAGTCTTTCTTCTGGCCTTCAACCTGCTCTGCTGCGTATTTACGGCACGCTTCACGGAACTCTGCCGCAGTGACTTTTTCGCCCGGCTTGCCGATCAGTTGTTCGACTTTCAGCTCGATTGGCAGACCATGACAGTCCCAACCCGGAACATACGGCGCATCAAAGCCCGCCAGCCCTTTGGACTTAACGATAATGTCTTTAAGAATTTTGTTAACTGAGTGACCAATATGAATGCTGCCGTTCGCATACGGAGGGCCGTCATGCAAAATAAAGGTTTTCTTGCCTTTCTTGGCAGCACGAATAATCCCGTACAGATCCTGGTCATACCAATTTTTCAGCATGTCAGGTTCACGCTTGGCCAGATCGCCACGCATCGGGAACCCTGTTTCCGGCAAATTCAGGGTGTTCTTGTAGTCACTCATAGATTCTCGGTTCCGTTTTCGGCTGGATTCCAGGCTTTGTTACACGCCTGTCAGTACATGTTTAGCGCAGTGTCTTTAACCCAAAGAATTCACGGGCCGTCACTTCATCGTTCGCAATCTGTTGCTTTAAAGCATCAAGCGAGGAGAAACGCTGTTCGTTGCGCAATTTCGCGCGGAGCACCACGTCAATGTGGCGCCCGTATAAATCTAATGTGGTGTCGAGAAGGTGCACTTCCAACTGCTTGCGCACACCACCGACTGTCGGACGTATCCCGATATTCGCGACGCCCGGCAAAGGTTCAGGCCCGAGGCCTAAGACTTCAACGGCATACACGCCGCGTACCGGCGAAACGACTCGTTTGAGGGGAACGTTGGCGGTCGGGAAGCCAATAGTTCGCCCCAGTTTATCGCCATGCACCACTCGCCCCGAGATACTGAACGGATGGCCCAGTAAATTTTCGGCCAGGGCTAAATCGTCATCCCGCAGCGCATTACGGATAGCCGTGCTGCTGATACGGTTCTCGCCTTCACGGAAAGTTTGCGTGCTGATCACTTCAAAACCGTATTCTTCACCGGCTTTCTGCAATAGCTCAAAATCTCCCAGACGACTGGCACCAAAACGGAAGTCATCCCCGACGGTCAGGAATTTTACGCCCAGTTTCTCAACCAGCAATTGCGAGATAAAGGCCTGCGCCATGTGGGCGGCGAACCGGGGTTCAAAACGCACACATAAAAGATAATCAACGCCGCACTCTGCCAGATACTTGGCTTTGTCGCGCAAGCTGGTCAGGCGTGCAGGTGCTTTATCACCAGCAAACAGTTCCAGAGGCTGCGGCTCAAAAATCATTACCATCACCGGTAACCCCAGACGTTGACCTTCCAGCTTAAGCTGTTCAATCAGGGCCTGGTGGCCACGGTGTACACCATCAAAATTGCCAATAGTCAGCACACATCCATGATGACGTGCTCGAATATTGTGTATTCCGCGAATTAGCTCCATAGCTGGCTCAAATCCAATGCTGACTCATAACGATGGAAATCGGCGGATTATACCTTGTACAGCCTCCAAGGTTAACCAGCGATTAGCAGGATCTCACCATTCTCTCTTGCATACGGCAGATATTGCGGTTCAAATGGCGACGTGGCGATGAAAATCTTTCGTTGCATACAGGGAATGCGTGACTTTTCGCATAAACAAAGCGTTAATGGCCGTAGTGGGCAGTTTGTACACTCTCCTGTCGATTTTTCTCGCGAAAGACTGTATTCCGATGCCGGAAGCTGTTAAAATCCTGCGCCATCACAACGTAACAAGCGACGATCAAAGTTCACTCTTTAAAACGCCGCTTATTTGCACAAATCCGTTGACAAAAGAAGACCGAAAAGGCATATTCCTCGGCCTTTGAATTGTTCATCAATAGAAAAATATTTGGGAGTTGGCCTTGGCTAATATCAAATCAGCTAAGAAACGCGCCGTACAGTCAGAAAAACGCCGTAAGCACAACGCGAGCCGTCGTTCTATGATGCGTACCTTTATCAAGAAGGTATACGCGGCTATTGCAGCAGGCGACAAAGCTGCTGCACAAAACGCATTTAACGAAATGCAACCAATCGTGGACCGTCAGTCTTGCAAAGGCCTGATCCACAAAAACAAAGCAGCGCGTCATAAGTCAAACCTGACTGCGCAAATCAACGCAATGCAATAATCGCATTACGCTGAAATGCTTGATAAAAAAACCGGCTCACGCCGGTTTTTTTATATCTGAAATTTGAGTCTCAACGCGTAAAGCTACTCAAACAGCGCCGTGAAATCGGTGTGACAAATCCGCTGTACCGAAGGATGCTGGATCATACGCTCCGCGAAAATCACATAGTACTCTTCCATAATCCCCTCCAGCCGCCCGACTTCTTCTATATTTTCATCCTGAAATTCTGTCGACGAATAGATAGCCGGTGCGACAAAAATTGCATTATTGTTCATTCCGAAGGCTTTCATCAGTGCCGCATCATCAAATTCACCGAGAATATTGACGTTCAGCCCCTGCGTGTTAAACCAGTTAAGAAGCTTGCGCCCCAGCATTGATCGACGACCGGGGATCAGCAAAGGCCGCTGCTCGAGACAGGCAGGAAAACTCATGCCTGACATCGGCTGGCAGCAAAAGAAACTGATCGGGCTTTCGCCCAGTTTGACGGAGAACAATCCTTCCTGCTGGGTGGAATCCACAGGGCAATCAGACAAAATCATATCCAGCTTATGCAGACTCAGTTGCTCAAGCAGCATTTCATGCGTTGATTCAAAACAGCGCAGGTGAATTTGCGCATTGTCAGGCACTGCGGCTTCCAGCACACGGCTGACCAGCCGCTTGGATAATGCATCCGCCACGCCCACATCAAACAGCAGGCTCGATTCTTTGCGGTAATTCACGATATCCAGCATTTCCTGACTGAGCGTGAACATTTTGTCGGCATAGCGATACACCAGCTGCCCCAGCTCAGAAGGCACCAGTCCGCGTCCCTGGCGCTTAAAAAGTTTACCGCCCAGCCTTTCTTCAAGCGATTTAATCTGGCCGGTGATGGTCTGCGGCGTCAGATACAAAGCCTCTGCGGCTCCCACGACAGAACCTGATTTACACACGTGCCAGAAATAATACAAATGGTTGTAATTAATATGAGGCATGGTTTCATCCTTTCCTGCAGTATGAAGTCAGCATCGTGCTGCGCGGTTACCCGCACAGCACAGGGTTTAGTGATGCGCTTTTTTCGGCAAAGCGCGGCTGAGCATCAGAAAACCTAAAACAGCTGAAGCCACTGATCCCATCAGAATGCCCATTTTTGCGTAAGTCAGCAGCGCCGGATCCAGTGAAGCAAATGCCAGTGAGCCGATAAAAATAGACATGGTGAAGCCAATTCCGCATAGCACAGACACTGCTGCAATCTGGCTAAACGAAATGCCAGAGGGCATACGGGTGATGCCCAGTTTCAGCGCCAGACCGCCGAAAAGAATGATGCCTAGCGGTTTACCCAGCAACAGCCCCGCCATGATACCCATCGGTAACATTGAAAACGCACCGGCAGCCGTCACGCCATGCAAGGAGATACCCGCGTTGGCGAAAGCAAAAACAGGCAGAATGAACCAGGCAACGTACGGGTGAATTCCATGCTCCAGACGACGCGCCGGAGATGTTTTATTCTCTTTGGTTCTGAGCGGGATAAGGAATCCGAGGATCACACCCGCCAGCGTCGCGTGAATACCTGATTTCAGTACGCACACCCAGAATACCGCTCCAATGAGCAAATAAGGCGTCAGCTTAGTTACACCACGCCAGTTCAGGAAAACCAGGGCCGCAATGCAGACCGCCGATAATCCTAATGCCATCATCGACACATCATGGCTATAAAACAGCGCGATAATCACAATCGCACCCAAATCATCGATGATAGCCAGCGCCAGCAGGAATACTTTCAGACCAGTTGGCACACGGGAACCCAGCAACGCCATCACACCCAGCGCAAAAGCAATGTCCGTGGCTGCCGGGATAGCCCACCCCTGACGAGCAATTTCGTCACCGCCATTAAACAGTAAGTAGATCAGAGCCGGAACGATCATGCCACCCAGCGCGGCAATCGCCGGGAACAGCGCCTGTTCGCGATTTGCCAGCGCGCCTTCACACAGCTCACGCTTCACTTCCAGGCCAATCATCAGGAAAAATACCGCCATCAGCCCATCGTTAATCCAAAGTAAAAGCGGTTTGTCGATTAACAGTTCGGAAAAACGAAGGGTAACGGGAATATCTAAAAACGCCTGATACGTTCCCTGCAATGGGGTATTCGCCATAATAAGCGCCACGATAGCGGCAAGGATCAGTACGATACCGCCTGCGGCCTCTAAGCGTAAAAACTGACGAATGATATTCGACATTCTGACTCTCCTTTAGAAAAACCGTGGCGTTAAAAGGATTGCCACAATGAAATGCGCATTCTACGCAGCTCATCACTTCGTAAAAAGTCGATTATTTCTGAAGTATAGCTCGGTTTTTACGAACAGTTTAGTCATGCGTTCCTTCAAAAAAATCCTAAAAAAATCCCCGGAGCGTCAACCGCTGCCGGGGATTCTATGTGGCTTTCAGCCGCTGAAATCAGCGACAGATTAGCGGGTCAGATCGTCAAAGAACTTTTTCACGCCATCCAGGAAACTTTTAGAGCGCGGGCTGTTTTTTTCACCCGACACACCACCAAAGCTTTCTTCCAGATCACGCAGCAGTTGCTTCTGCTTTTCGCTCAGGCTGACCGGCGTTTCAACGACCACGCGACACATCAGGTCGCCCTGAGCACCTCCGCGTACAGATTTCACACCGCGTCCACGCATACGGAACATTTTGCCCGTTTGTGTTTCGGCAGGGATCTTCAGACTTACGCGTCCGTCCAGCGTTGGCACTTCAATTTCGCCACCCAGTGCAGCCATGGCAAAGTTGATTGGCACTTCGCAGTACAGGTTATTGCCTTCACGCTCAAAGATTTTGTGCGCTTTAACCTGAACCTGAACGTACAGATCGCCTGACGGAGCGCCGTGCTCACCCGCTTCGCCTTCACCTTCCAGACGAATACGGTCACCGGTGTCCACACCCGCAGGAATTTTCACTGACAGGGTTTTAGATCGTTCTACGCGACCATGACCGTGGCATTTGTTGCACGGATCTTTAATGACTTTACCGCGGCCCTGACAGGTCGGACACGCCTGCTGGACAGTGAAGAAGCCCTGACGCATCTGAACCTGGCCTGCGCCATGACAGGTCGGACAGGTGGTCGGAGAGCTACCCGCTTTCGCGCCGCTGCCGTGGCAAACGTCACATTCATCCAGTGTCGGGATGCGGATTTCTTTGGTGACACCACGAACGGCCTCTTCCAGAGTCAGATCCATGTTGTAACGCAGATCGGAACCCCGGCTGGCACGCTGACGGCGACCGCCGCCAAAGATGTCGCCAAAGACGTCACCAAAGATGTCGCTGAAATCTGCACCACCGCCGCCGTAACCGCCACCACCGCCCATGCCACCTTGTTCAAAGGCTGCATGACCGTACTGGTCGTAGGCTGCACGTTTTTGCGCATCGGTCAGGATTTCATAAGCTTCTTTAATTTCTTTAAACTTACTTTCGGACTCTTTATCGCCCTGATTGCGGTCAGGGTGATGTTTCATTGCCAGGCGCTTATAAGCCTTTTTGATTTCACGCTCATCCGCTGTTTTGGATACGCCTAAAATCTCGTAATAATCTTGCTTCGCCATGCTTTAACCTACCCTCAACATGCGTGCACGGGCGTAGAGTTTCCTCGACGCCCGTGCTGGTTATCAGTAAAACTTCTTACTGTGCCCGCTTAAGGGCGATTATTTTTTGTCTTTAACTTCTTCGAATTCAGCGTCAACAACGTCGTCATCTTTCTGCGCGCTGTTATCGCCGCCTTCGGCCTGGCCTTGCTGCTGAGCCATTTCCATCAGTTTGCCGGAAACCTGTACCAGCGCCTGGATTTTCGCTTCGATGTCAGCCTTGTCTTCACCTTTAGCTGAAACTTCCAGTGCTTTCAGGGCTTCTTCTACTGCGGTTTTGTCTTCAGCTGGCAGTTTATCGCCGGCGTCTTCCAGTTGCTTACGGGTACCGTGGATCAGGTGGTCCGCCTGGTTGCGGGTCTGAACCAGTTCTTCAAACTTACGGTCAGATTCAGCATTGGCTTCAGCATCGTTGACCATTTTCTGGATTTCTTCTTCGCTCAGACCAGAAGATGCCTTAATGGTGATCTTCTGCTCACGGTTGGTAATCTTGTCTTTCGCAGACACATGCAGAATACCATCGGCGTCAAGGTCGAAGGTGACTTCGATCTGTGCCTGACCGCGAGGCGCTGCCTGAATACCATCCAGGTTGAATTGACCCAGAGATTTGTTATCACTTGCACGCTTACGTTCACCCTGCAACACATGGATGGTTACTGCAGACTGGTTGTCTTCCGCAGTAGAGAACACCTGGCTGTGTTTAGTCGGGATGGTGGTGTTTTTAGTGATAAGCGGAGTCATCACGCTGCCCATGGTTTCGATACCCAGAGACAACGGGGTAACGTCCAGCAGCAGAACGTCTTTAACGTCGCCTGCCAACACACCGCCCTGAACTGCTGCACCGATTGCCACAGCTTCGTCCGGGTTCACGTCTTTACGTGGTTCTTTACCAAAGAATTCAGCTACTTTCTTCTGAACCATTGGCATACGGGTCTGACCACCCACCAGGATGACGTCCTGAATATCAGAAACTGACAGACCTGCGTCTTTCAGAGCCACTTTCAGTGGTTCGATAGAACGGTTAACCAGGTCTTCTACCAAAGATTCCAGTTTTGCACGGGTCACTTTGATGTTCATGTGTTTTGGACCTGACGCATCAGCAGTGATGTACGGCAGGTTCACGTCAGTTTGCTGAGCAGAAGACAGTTCAATCTTCGCTTTTTCAGCAGCTTCTTTCAGACGTTGCATCGCCAGTGGATCGTTACGCAGATCCATACCTTGTTCTTTCTTAAACTCTTCGACCAGATAGTTGATCATGCGGCTGTCGAAGTCTTCACCACCGAGGTGTGTGTCACCGTTGGTTGCCAGAACTTCGAAGGTTTTTTCGCCGTCAACTTCGTCAATTTCGATAATAGAGATATCGAAAGTACCACCACCGAGGTCGTATACCGCGATAGTGCGGTTACCGATTTCACGATCCAGGCCGTAAGCCAGTGCCGCTGCGGTTGGTTCGTTGATGATACGTTTGACTTCCAGACCTGCGATACGGCCGGCGTCTTTAGTTGCCTGACGCTGAGCATCGTTGAAGTATGCAGGTACGGTGATAACCGCTTCAGTGACTGGTTCGCCCAGATAATCTTCAGCAGTTTTCTTCATTTTTTTCAACACTTCTGCAGAAATCTGCGGAGGTGCAATTTTCTGACCTTTAACGTCGATCCAGGCGTCGCCATTGTCAGCGCCTACGATCTGGTAAGGCATAATGCCTTTGTCGCGTTGAACTTCTTCGTCCTGGAAGCGACGGCCAATCAGGCGCTTGATCGCAAACAAGGTGTTCTGCGGGTTAGTCACAGCCTGACGTTTAGCCGGAGAACCTACCAGAGTCTCGCCATCTGCCGCATAAGCGATGATGGAAGGAGTGGTGCGGTCGCCTTCAGCATTCTCCAGTACACGAGCAGTCGTGCCATCCATGATAGCTACACAAGAGTTGGTGGTGCCCAGGTCGATCCCAATAATTTTACCCATCTAAAACGTCTCCACTTAAATTCATATTCGTTCAGGTTGCTACTGTATATGTGGCCAATCTTTTCGATTTCAACAGCCCCATTTAACGGATTTCCCGACGGTAACAACTGCGGTTGGGAATAAGATGGGGCCATGCTGCTCAGCATCAAGGGGCAAAGTGAAAAAAAATCTTCAATTGCTGTTACGCCAGATCAATGTTTGCTGACGCAACCCTCCTTATGATGCCGCGCGCTTCCAAAGATATGTGGCTTTTTTACCCATTTCCAAGCGTTCTTCCCCCGATTATCAATTAATAATAATTCTGATACAGAGGATCTATGCACAGCAAACCCTTAGCAAATCCAGGCCCGCTCGGGCTGATGGGATTTGGTATGACCACTATCTTGTTGAATTTACACAATGCAGGCTTTTTCCCTCTCACTGCAGTGATTGTGAGTATGGGCATTTTTTATGGCGGGCTGATTCAGGTCCTCGCCGGGATGATGGAATTTAAAAAAGGAAACACGTTCGGTACGACCGCTTTCACTTCTTACGGTGCATTCTGGCTGAGCCTGGTTGGCATCCTGATGCTGCCACGCATGGGCATGGCCGAAGCCAGCAGCGAAAGTTTCCTGGGCGCATACCTCGGTCTCTGGGGTGTTTTCACTTTATTCATGTTCTTTGGCACCCTGAAAGCGAACCGCGGCATCCAGGTTGTTTTCGGCAGCCTGACAATTTTGTTTGCCCTGCTGTGCTACGGAAATATGACAGGGAATACCACTGTTCTTCATTTTGCCGGCTTTGAAGGTATCTTCTGCGGTGCCAGCGCGATTTATCTGGCGATGGCAGAAGTGCTGAATGAACAGTATGGCCGTACTGTTTTACCCATCGGCGAGCCGAATAAAAAAGCTCCGCAAGTTGATGCTGTCGTTGCATAACGAGCATCCCTGAAACGAAAAAGCCCTGCATTGCAGGGCTTTTTTATATCTGAAACCCGCTTACTGGCCGGAAGCGACACGTTCGGCAAATTTCGCGTCTTTCGCCGCTTCACTGTTCAGGTCACGGCTCAGATAAATACCGGTCAGCAGACCAATTGCGGACAGCGCCAGCACATAATAGGCCGGAGCCATCGGCGTCAGGCGCATGATCAGCGTAACAAATACCGGAGTCAGCCCACCAAAAATCGCATAAGCCACGTTGTATGAAAAAGAAATACCGGTAAAACGCACTTCCGCAGGAAAAGCCCGCACCATCACATACGGCACCGCACCGACCACGCCCACACTCAGTCCGGCCAGCGCGTACATGCCCATCAGTACCGACGCATCTGCCGCAACCATGTGATAGAACGACCATGTGCAAATCCCGAGAAACAGGCTGCCGAAGATAAAAGTTTTGCTGGCTCCCAGTCGGTCAACAATGCTGCCCGAGATGATACAACCCAGCATCAGCGCCACGGTCGCCAGACAGTTTGCCTGTAACGCCACTGCCGCAGGAATCCCAAACTGTTTCTGCAGCCAGGTTGGCGTCATCAGAATAACGACCACGATGCCAGCGGATAGCAGCCAGGTCATCAGCATTGAGACCACAATTTCCTTTTTGTGGTTAGCGACGACGGCTTTCAAAGGCAACTCTTCAGCCAGCGCTTTTTGCGCTTTCATCTCGATAAAGACAGGCGTTTCCTGCAGCCAGCGCCGCAAGTACATGGCGATCAGACCAAAAATTCCGCCAATAAAGAACGGAATACGCCAGCCATAATGACTTATCGTTGCCGCCGTCATGCTGGTGTTCAGTAAAGTTGCCACCAGAGAACCCAGCAGGATCCCCAATGTTAAACCGGCCGTCAGCGTTCCACAGGCAAAACCAATGCGGCTGCGCGGCACATGTTCGGCCACAAATACCCATGCCCCAGGGACTTCACCGCCAATAGCCGCGCCCTGCAATACGCGCATCAGCAATAACAACAGGGGTGCTGCAATGCCAATGGACGCGTAAGTCGGTAATAACCCCATCGCCAGTGTCGGCAAAGCCATCAGCAAAATACTCAGACTGAACATACGCTTACGGCCAACCAGATCGCCGAAGTGCGCCATGATGATACCGCCCAGCGGACGTGCCAGATAACCGGCGGCGAAAATGCCAAAGGTCTGCACCTGACGCAGCCAGTCGGGCATGTTGACCGGAAAGAAGAGATCGCCAATGACCGCAGCGAAGAAGACGAAAATGATGAAGTCGTAAAATTCGAGTGCGCCACCCAGTGCAGCCAGGGACAGCGTTTTGAAATCCTGCCGGTTCAACCGGCGCGATTGTGCGTGTTGCATAGGGATACCGTCAGACACCAGAGTGAAAAATGGAAAAAGGTTTTGCCACCTCTTGTAAAGTAATCATTACTATAGCGGCAAATATTTTCCACACCAGAGTGCCTGACGCGTAACTTCTGTTAATTTTGAAATCGCAGGCTATTTAGTTTTTTGTATCGCGGCGGGCACTTTTTGGACGAAAAGCTGCTACCACATGATCATGCGTTTCCACGTAAGGTCCGTCGAGCAACTGGATACAGTAAGGCACGCTGGCGAAAATACCGGAAACAATCACCTTCCCCTCTGCATCTTTCAGGCCTTCCAGCGTTTCCTGAATTGATTTCGGCTGACCGGGTAAATTGAGGATCAGCGCCTGTTTGCGGATTACCCCAACCTGACGCGATAAAATCGCCGTCGGCACAAAGTGCAGGCTAATCTGGCGCATCTGCTCACCGAAGCCGGGCATTTCACGATCGGCCACCGCCAGCGTGGCATCCGGCGTAACGTCACGGCGTGCGGGGCCGGTTCCGCCGGTAGTCAGGACCAGATGACAGCCACTCTCATCGACCAGTTCGCTGATCGCCTGTTCAATAAGCGGCTGCTCATCGGGGATCAATCTTGTTTCCAGTTTGTACGGCGTAATAAGCGCTTTCTCCAGCCACTCTTCTAACGCCGGAATACCTTTATCCTGATAAACACCGTTTGACGCGCGGTCCGACACCGATACCAGACCAATTCGGAATGTATTCATGCTATTTCTCCACAGCATTTTTCTTCGTAATTTGTCTCAGTATATCGGTAACCGGCCGGTGGTTTTATCGCAGGCACAAAAAAAGCGGCTGATTAGCCGCTTTTTGTCGAAAACTGAGCGCTGATTACAGCAGATCAGAAATCATTTTTTCCAGTTTACCCTGGTCAACTGCAAACTTACGGATACCGTCAGCCAGTTTGTCGACAGCCATAGGATCCTGGTTGTGTTCCCAGTAGAACTGAGGTTCAGTCAGTGGCGCAGGACGTGGTTTAGTTTCACCGGAGAAGGACAGTTTGCGCTCCAGCGGACCTTCGCTTTCTGCCAGCTCTTTGAGCAGCGCAGGGGCGATAGTCAGACGGTCACAACCCGCCAGTTCGATGATTTCGCCGATGTTACGGAAGCTTGCGCCCATCACGACTGTTTCGTAGCCGTGTTGTTTGTAGTATTCGTAGATTTCGGTCACAGACACAACGCCCGGATCTTCATTCGGCGCGAACTCTTTCTTATCGCCATTGGCTTTGTACCAGTCGAGGATACGGCCAACGAATGGAGAAATCAGGAACACGCCTGCTTCTGCACAAGCGCGAGCCTGAGCGAAGGAGAACAGAAGGGTCAGGTTACAGTTGATGCCTTCTTTTTCCAGTTTTTCCGCAGCGCGGATACCCTGCCAGGTAGAAGCCAGTTTGATCAGGATACGGTCGTTGGTGATGCCCGCATCGTTATACAGTTTGATCAGACGTTTAGCTTTGGCCACGCTCGCGTCAGTGTCGTAAGACAGACGGGCATCAACTTCAGTTGAAATGCGGCCCGGGACCAGTTTCAGAATTTCCAGACCGATGTTTACTGCCAGTTTGTCAGCTGCATCAGTAATCTGCTGATCGTGATCGCTGCTCTGGTCACGTGCCCAGGCGATTGCTTCGTCGATCAGTTTACGGTATTCAGGAATTTGCGCAGCGCTGAGGATCAGTGACGGGTTGGTGGTCGCATCCTGCGGCTGGTACAACTTCATTGCCGCGATATCTCCGGTGTCAGCAACAACCTGAGTCATTTGGCGTAGGGAAGTCAGTTTATCGGTCATTTTGGCATATCTCATCGTTTGGACGTTTTCGTATAGGCATTTTCATGCCTTGCCTTTGGCTGATGATAACATGCAAAAAGCCACGCGCAAGGCGCATCTCGCGGCATGCTCGGCTACGAACATCTATGGATTTATCACCTTCCAAAACACACAAATTCAGCCAAAATGCATATGTCACCCATTTGATAAAAAAGGTATGTTAGCCATCCAAAGTGGTCATTGCCCTTAAGCCAATTAATAAAAACGATGAAGGGTAAATCAACCAAGGACAATTCATGAATGACTTGCTGGAATTTTTCGACACAATTCTCTGGAGCACAATCCTGATTTACCTGCTGTTTGGCAGCGGTATTTATCTCACTTTCCGTCTTGGGTTCATTCAGTTTCGTCGTTTTGGCCACCTTTTTTCTCCGTCACTTTTTAAACGCAACGCCGCTCCCCGCGGAACATCCTCCTGGCGCGTACTTTGTCTGAGTATGGCTTCACGAATGGGTACGGGTAACCTGACGGGCGTGACCATTGCGATTGCGCTGGGCGGGCCGGGAGCCATTTTCTGGATGTGGATTATTACTCTCTTCAGTATGGCTACCGCGCTGACAGAAAACACGCTCGCCCAGATTTACAAAGGCACCAGTTCACGTAACAAATTTCGCGGTGGCCCGGCAGATTACATGGAAAAAGGGCTGGGAATGCGCTGGATGGGGATCCTGTTCTCTTTCCTGATGGTACTTTCCTGCGGCTTTATTTTCAGTGCGTTACAGGCTAATTCGATTGCCCAGGCATCATTCCATCTCCTGCATGTTCCGCCGCTGACAACCGCCTGTATTTTAGCGGCACTGGTGGCATTGCTGATTTTCGGTGGAATTCGTGCTGTCACCTGGCTGTCCAAATGGATGGTCCCTCTGATGGCTTTTGCCTGGTTGCTGCTGGCAGTTTGGGTCATTGGCCATCACGTTGACAAACTTCCCCAGGTGTTCGTACTGATATTCAAAAGCGCCTTTGGCTTGCAGGAAGCTGCGTCCGGCGCGCTGGCTTACGGCGTAACTCAGGCGATCACTCAGGGTATGCAGCGCGGGGCTTTTGCCAGTGAAGCCGGTGTCGGTTCATCGCCAAATGCCGCGGCGATGGCAGGCGTCAGCCACCCGGCGGCAGCGGGATTTAACCAGATGCTGGCGGTATTTATTGATACGGTGATTATTTGCACGGCGACTGCGCTAATTATTTTAACGTCCGGCGCTTTAGATATTGCCGGAGCTCCCAGCGGAGTTCGCCTGCTCCACCTGGCTATCGCCCCGGCAGTGCCTGAGTGGAGCTCGGTTATTCTGGCGATGCTGGTGTGCGCCTTTGCGTTCACTTCAATCGCCGGCAACTACGTGTATGCCGAAAACAATCTGAGTTTTGTTCACAGAGCCGCACCGGTTAAGTTGCTGATTTTCCGGTTGCTGGTGATTACGATGGTTTTTGGCGGCTGCCTGATGGAACTCCAGATCCTTTGGAAGCTGGCTGATATCTTCATGGCACTGATGGCCATACTTAATCTCACTGCCCTGTTGCTGCTTTCCGGCATCGCGGTAAAAGTGGTTAAGGATTACGAGCGGCAGCGGCGGATGGGGAAAATACCCGTTTTCAATCCTGATCATTACCCTGAATTACGCGGCCAGCTCGAACCAGGCGTGTGGGATAAAACCTCATCTCCACGCTGATTTCCTGAGCTTTTGCCTATCAGTATCATGCCCCCATTGCAGTGACTTTTTTGCTACAGTATGGCAACGAAAAATTCCGAATTTGAACCGTCACTGACCAACGGACGAGACTATGCTGACCATTATTTCACCTGCTAAAACGCTCGATTACGAAAGCCCGCTTGCGACAACGCGCTATACCCAACCGGAGCTGCTGGATAAATCCAGTCAGCTGATTACCGTGGCGCGTAAAATGTCCCCGGCGCAGATCTCTTCACTGATGGGGATCAGCGATAAACTGGCCCATCTGAACGCCGAACGCTTCAATGACTGGCAGCCGGATTTCACGCCGAAAAATGCCCGTCAGGCGCTTCTGGCCTTTAAGGGTGATGTGTATACCGGGCTGCAGGCGGAAGATTTCAGCGAGAAAGATTTCGATTTTGCCCAAAAGCATCTGCGCATGCTGTCCGGTTTATACGGCCTGCTGCGTCCGCTGGATTTGATGATGCCTTATCGTCTGGAAATGGGGATCCGTCTGGAAAACCCGCAGGGCGCGAATCTTTATGCATTCTGGGGCGATTTACTGACCGAGAAACTCAACCTGTTACTCAGCGAACAAAAAAGCAAAGTCCTGGTGAATCTGGCGTCTGACGAATACTTTAAAGCGGTTAAGCCTAAACTGCTCGACGGCGAAATCATCAAGCCGGTGTTCCTCGACGAGAAAAACGGTAAGTACAAGGTCATCAGCTTCTACGCCAAAAAAGCGCGTGGCCTGATGAGCCGTTTCATTATCAAAGAGCGTCTGGATAAGCCGAAACAGCTTCAGGATTTCAATCTGGAAGGTTACGAATTTGATGAATCACGTTCACAGGGCAATGAGCTGGTATTTACCCGTCCTGAGCGCTGATTTGTCTGAGCTGCAACCATGAAAAAAGCCCTCATGAAGAGGGCTTTTGCATTTCTGAAGCACAGTCGTTATTCAGGCAGCGCCATCAGGAAGGCACGCATTTCACTGAAATCAGCCGGAAGGTTATGCGACAACAACGGAAGATCAGCGCGATCCGCCAGTTCTTTCGGTAAACCGATGTCCTGATCCAAAATCGCTTCCACGCTTTCCTTGAATTTCGCCGGATGCGCAGTACCGATGAACAGACCGAATTCGCCCGGTTGCAACTGGTCACGCAACACACGATAAGCAATCGCCGCGTGAGGTTCAGAGATATATCCGATATTCGCCAGCTCGCGCATCGCGTCTTCGGTGGTGTCGTCACTGACCGCGCCAAAGCCCAGATCTTTCAGTTGCCAGGTTTTACGACGATACAGCTCTTCCACACGTGGCCAGTTATTTGGCTGGCTGACGTCCATTGCATTCGACAACGTCGCGACGGTTTTCTTCGGATCCCACTCGCCGCCAGACAGGAAACGCGGCACGGTATCATTGGCGTTGGTCGCTGCGATGAAGCGTTTCACCGGCAGGCCGAGAGATTTCGCCAGCAGACCGGCCGTGAGATCCCCGAAGTTGCCGCTTGGCACGGAAATTACCAGCTGATTACGTGCTTCCTGTGGCAACTGAGCCACTGCTTCAAAGTAGTAGCAAATCTGCGCCAGCAGACGGCTGATATTGATGGAGTTCGCCGAGTTCAGCTTCAGCGCGTGTTTCAGTTCTTCATCATCAAACGCCTGTTTGACGAGCGCCTGACAGGCATCAAAATCACCGTCGATAGCGACAGTGTGAATGTTACCGCCCAGCGTACAGAACAGTTTTTCCTGCAACGGGCTGATTTTGCCACGCGGATACAGAATAACCACGCGAACGTTTTTCAGACCGTGGAAAGCGTGCGCCACTGCTGCGCCGGTATCACCGGAGGTTGCGGTCAGAATGGTGACCGGCTGATCTCCTGAAACCTGCGTCAGGATCTGCGCCATGAAACGGCCACCGAAGTCCTTAAAGGCCAGGGTCGGGCCGTGGAACAGTTCCAGACAGGCAATGTCTTCTTCCACTTTCGCCACCGGTGCAGGGAACGTAAACGCGTTTTTCACACGCTGATGCAATTCCTCTTCAGGAATTTCATCGCCGATGAAAGCGGAAAGAATACGGCTGCTGCGGGTGACGAAATCCAGTTCCAGCAAGCGGTCAATTTCAGTCAGTTCAAATTCCGGCAGTTCCAGCGGGAAGAATAAACCCTGCTGTTTTCCAAGCCCTTGTTTGACGGCCTGAGCAAAGCTGACCTGCTCGTTGTGATCCTTCAGGTTGTACAGTTTCATTAGTTATCCCAATAAATTATCGAGTTATCCCAATACCCGCGCACCCGCGGTATCAAGACGACAAATATGAACAAAGCCTTCGTCATTTTGCAGATAGTGAGTCTGCAGCCAGTCAGCCATACGTTTCGCTGTGGCGCTGTCGTTACACACCGTAAACAGCGTCGGACCGGAACCCGAAATTCCGCAAGCCAGCGCACCAATTTCTTCTGCGGCGCTGCGTGCTTCTGCAAAGCCCGGAAGCAGACGGGTGCGGTAAGGTTCAGCAATCACATCTTTCATCAGTTTCGCAGCCAGCGCTGGTTGCTGCGTGTGACAGGCATGAATAAAGCCCGCCAGATAGCGCCCGTGGCTGATGCAATCCTGGCGGCGATACTGCGCAGGTAAAATAGCACGCGCTTCTGCCGTCGACACTTTGATGCCCGGATACGCCATTACCCACAGCCAGTCGTCAAAGCTGGGCACGTTCTGGCTGATGATATCGAGTTCTTCCAGCATCAGCTGAATGCCGCCCAGATAGCAGGGCGCGACATTATCGAAATGCACGCTGCCGGAAATACGCCCTTCCAGCTCGCCCATCAGCAACAGCATCTGGTTTTCATTGAGCGGCTTACCGCAAAATTCATTCATCGCCATCAGACCGGCGACCACCGAACAGGCGCTGGAACCCAGCCCGGAACCGATCGGCATGTTTTTTTCCAGCGTCATCGCCACCGGCACTTCCTTGCCGATTTCCTGACAGAAACGCTGCCAGCACTGATAAACGATATTGTCTTCCATGCGGTCAGGCAGTTTAGACACAAACTTGCCCTCGTTTTTCAGACTGAATTCTGTGGCCGCTTCAACAGAAACGCAGTCGCCCAGCAGAGTGCCATCTACCGGGGACACAGCCGCGCCCAGAACGTCGAAGCCTACGCTGACGTTCCCGATTGAAGCCGGGGCATACACCTTAACCATATTAAACTCCTAACTTCCATGACAGCGTTCTCAAAAGATCGGCAAACACACCTGCCGCCGTCACATCATTCCCGGCGCCGTAGCCACGCAGAACCAACGGCAACGGCTGATAATAGCGGCTGTAAAACGCCAGCGCATTCTCACCATTTTTTACTTTATATAGCGGGTCATTACCATCGACGGCGTCGATTTTTACCTTGCACTGACCGTCTTCGATAGCACCGACATAACGCAATACTTTGCCTGCGGCGGTAGCATCAGCCACGCGTTGCGCGAATTCCGCGTCCAGTTCCGGCAAACGCGCGACAAAATCATTCACGTTTCCTTCGCTGTTAAAGGAAGCCGGTAAAACAGATTCCACATCGATATCCGACAGTTCCAGTTTGTAACCGGCTTCACGTGCCAGAATCAGCAACTTACGCGCCACGTCCATACCGGAAAGATCATCACGGGGATCCGGTTCGGTATAGCCCATCTCCTTCGCCTGCAAGGTCGCGGCGGAGAGTGACATGCCTTCATCCAGCTTACCGAAAATAAACGACAGCGAGCCGGAGAGAATTCCGGTGAAACGCATCAGTTCATCACCGGCGTTAAGCAGGTTTTGCAGGTTCTCAATGACCGGCAAACCCGCGCCAACATTGGTGTCGTAGAGGAATTTACGGCGTGAACCATCCGCCGCTTTACGCAACTGATGGTAGTAATTCATGGAAGAGGTGTTGGCCTTTTTGTTCGGTGTGACGACGTGGAAACCGTCGGCAAGGAAATCAGCATACTGATCAGCCACTTCCTGACTCGACGTACAGTCGACGATCACCGGATTCAGCAGGTGATATTCTTTCACCAGACGGATCAGACGCCCCAGATTCAGCGGCTCTTTCGCAGCAGCGAGCTCATCACGCCAGGTTTCCAGCGCAATACCGTGAACGTTGGTCAGTAATGCGCGGGAATTCGCGATGCCGCATACCCGCAGATCGATGTGTTTGGTTTTCAGCCACGCCTGCTGACGACGGATCTGTTCGATCAATGCCCCGCCCACGCCACCGACGCCGATCAGGAACACTTCGATCACCTGATCGGTATTGAACAGCATCTGATGGCTGACGCGCACGCCGGTAGTCGCATCGTCATTATTGACGACCACGGAGATGGAACGTTCGGAAGAGCCCTGAGCGATCGCCACGATATTGATATTGGCGCGGGCCAGTGCCGAGAAGAATTTCGCCGAAATACCGCGCAGAGTACGCATGCCGTCGCCGACAACGGAAATCACCGCCAGCTTTTCCATGACGTCCAGCGGCTCAAGCAGGCCGTCTTTCAGCTCAAGATAGAACTCGTCTTCCAGCGCTTTACGGGCGCGTTGCAGTTCGCTTTGTGGCACACAGAAACTGATGCTGTATTCGGAAGAAGACTGCGTGATCAGCACCACGGAAATGCCGGAACGGGACATCACAGCAAATACGCGCGCCGCCATGCCGATCATCCCTTTCATTCCCGGACCGGAAACGTTGATCATCGCCATGTTATTCAGATTAGTGATGCCTTTTACCGGCGTGCTGTCATCAAGACTTTCACTGCCAATCAGGGTACCCGGCGCCTGCGGGTTAGTGGTGTTTTTAATCAGGCAAGGGATCTGGAACTGGGCAATCGGCAGGATGGTACGCGGGTGAAGGACTTTCGCGCCAAAATAAGAAAGCTCCATCGCTTCCTGATACGACATCGATTTCAGCAAGCGGGCATCGGGTACAGTGCGCGGGTCACAGGTATAAACGCCGTCAACATCAGTCCAGATTTCGCAGCAGTCAGCGCGCAAACAGGCGGCCAGTACGGCGGCTGAATAGTCAGAGCCGTTACGGCCCAGCACCACCAGTTCACCCTTTTCATTACCGGCAGTGAATCCGGCCATCAGCACAATGTGATCGGCAGGAATGGCGCTGGCAGCGATACGGCGGCTGGATTCGTTGATATCCACGGTGGATTCAAGGTAATGCCCCTGAGCAAGCAACTTTTCAACCGGATTAATGACGGTGACGCCGAAACCTTTCGCCAGAAATACCGCTTCCATGATGGCGATAGAGAGCTTCTCGCCACGACAGATAATGGACGCGTTGACACTGTCCGGACATTGGCCCAGCAGGGTAATGCCATGCATCAGCTGTTTGAGCTGAGCGAATTCCTGATCGACAAACGCTTTCACCTTTGGCAAATCAAAGCCAGGCTGCGCCGCTGCCAGACCGGTAATCAGCTGACCAAAAATGTTTTCTGCATCGCTCATGATGGTCTGAATGTCCTGTCCTGCGACAGTTCGCTCAATCATGGCAACCAGATAGTTGGTAATTTTGGCAGGCGCGGATAAAACCGTTGCGACCTGTCCCTGACGCGCATTGCTTTCCATAATGTCCGCAACCCGCAAGAAGCGTTCTGCGTTTGCTACTGAGGTCCCGCCAAATTTCAACACTCGCATTTCTGGTACTCTCCTGAAGCTCTCGTTTAAATGTAAAAAAAAAGCCCGCACTGGTTAGGTGCGGGCTTTTTTTCTTTTTCCTGTACGCGTCAGCCCGCCCCGTTACCTGTGGTATCGGTGGTGGTAATAATTGTTGTATTCAGGCTGATGATTCGCATTTTTATTTTCTGTCTGTCTTAGGGTTTGTACTCTGTCTGCCTCTATTAGCTAAAGCATAAGGCACGACAAGTCAATTTTTTTCTGTTTTTGCCCGGTTAACCACGGACAAAATCAACTGTATAATTCTCTGCCATTCAAACCCTTTCCAGTGCGATCGGCAACTCTGTTCTTATCACACCGGATATCGAACTGTTCAGGCAGAAAATCCCCTCACATCATGAGGTCAGCTTTTTTTCGATGTCATGCAGCAAAGTATGCAGCATTGCGGCGTCGCGCTGCTGCAAAAGACCAAGGCGCTGATGCAACCAGTCGGACAATTTCTGGTCATCTTCTGCCCCGACATTTTCCAGCAAACGCCCGACTCTGGCACGCAACGCGGAAAGCTGTCCTGCCTCGGCAATTTCAGGTTTTGCGGACGTCACCTGATTCAGCGAAGAGAGCTGATAGCAGAATACCATTACCGCCTGCCCCAGATTGAGTGACGGGTAATCTGCCACCATCGGTACGCCGGTCAGCACATCCGCCAGTTCCAGCTCTTCATTCGTCAGGCCCGAATCTTCACGGCCAAACACCAGCGCAGCATGATTCACCCATTCGCTCTTTTCTTCGAGCTGAACCTGCAATTCCTGCGGCGTACAGTAATAGTGAAATTTAGCCCGGCTGCGGGCGGTGGTGGCCACCGTAAAATCGATATCAGCCAGCGCTTCGGCAAGAGTATTGAAATGAAGCGCATTTTGCAGGATCTCCTGCGACCCATGCGCAACCCAACCGGCTTCCGGCCTGAGATGCGCCTCGCTGTCGACAATACGTAACGATGCGAAGCCCATGGTTTTCATTGCACGGGCTGCCGCACCGACATTTTCCGGGCGAGCCGGCGAAACTAAAATAATATGAAGTTGCATATCGGGCCTTTGCAAATGGGAAAGAAATTGCCGTCAGTATTTAAGCGATGAAATTTTACCCTGTTCCAAATCTATTCATGGCTTATATTCTTCACAAGAACTTAACAGTCGGCTGAATATATTCCTTTATTTTATCGGAAAACCTTACCTTGCAGGTAAAAAAGGTGCTGGCCCGATTAAGCAAACATGAATGAAAAATTTATCATTATTTTTCATATGGATATATAATAAGGAACCATCATCATTTTGCATTTATCTGCCGATTCTTAATCATTTGCTGAATCGTGTACAATAAATGCCGAAATGTGACTCAAGCGTGCATTCTTGTAAGTGTTTTTCACTGTTCTGTTACCGTGCTACAATTGAACTTGATATATGTCAACAAACCGTAATTTTGTTGGGTGGTAATTTCGGCACTCGCTGTTATATTGCTGTTAATAGGGTTAGGATATGCGCCGCTTTAGGACCCCGTGGAACTGCAGAAAGTGGAATCCCTGACCGAGCTTGCGATGTTGTTGTCGTTGATGGAAATTGCATCGAGAACGCGTTTACGTACTTTAGTCATGTAACGAGTGAGATGCCCAATAAAGCATCAAAATTCTCTGGGATAACAAGGACTTCTGTACTCCTATTTTCTATTTGTTGGCAATCTTAGGTAGCAATCATGCAGACCCCTCACATTCTGATCGTCGAAGACGAGTTAGTGACACGTAATACGTTAAAGAGCATTTTTGAAGCAGAAGGCTACATGGTACATGAAGCTAATGATGGCGCAGAAATGCACCATATTCTGTCCGAAAATGACATCAATCTGGTTATCATGGACATCAACCTGCCAGGCAAAAATGGCCTGCTGCTGGCACGCGAACTACGCGAACAAGCCAGCGTTGCTTTGATGTTCCTGACCGGCCGCGATAATGAAGTTGATAAAATTCTGGGTCTGGAAATCGGCGCTGATGATTACATCACCAAGCCATTCAACCCACGCGAACTGACTATCCGCGCACGCAACCTGCTGTCCCGCACCATGAATCTGGGCACAACCGGCGAAGAACGTCGTCTGGTTGAAAGCTACAAATTCAATGGCTGGGAACTCGACATCAACAGCCGTTCGCTGGTGAGTCCGCAAGGTGAGCAATATAAGTTACCGCGCAGCGAATTCCGCGCCATGCTGCACTTCTGCGAAAATCCGGGCAAGATCCAAACCCGTGGCGATTTGCTGAAGAAAATGACCGGCCGTGAGCTGAAGCCTCATGACCGTACCGTTGACGTCACTATCCGTCGCATCCGTAAACATTTCGAAGCGACGCCTGACACACCGGAAATCATCGCCACCATTCACGGTGAGGGCTATCGTTTCTGTGGTGATCTGGAAGACTAATACAGAAGGTTGCCAACCGCACTGTATCCGGTAAGACAGTACCTTGTGAAACCAAACGTCAAAGGCCAGCGAAAGCTGGCCTTTTGTTTTGTGCGCCTTGCTGAAAACTTACGGAGCGGTGTGCGCCCACGGAATAATCGGAACCGCGCTCAGGGCGTTTTTCGGTGAACCATCCACCACTTTATCGGAGTAGCTCAGATAAATAAGTGCGTTGCGATTCGCGTCATAAAAACGAACCACCTGCAGCTTTTTAAACACCAGCGATGTGCGTTTCTGAAAAACAACCGTTCCTTTGTCTTTACCTTGCTTAATCTTGTCGCTCAGCTCAATCGGCCCCACCTGCTGACAGGAAATCGCGGCATCAGCAGTATCTTCTGCCAGCCCTAAACCGCCCTTAATGCCGCCAGTTTTCGCACGACTGATATAACAAGTTACATTTTTAATATCAGGATCATCAAAGGCCTCAACGACAATCTTATGGTCGGGACCGAAGAGTTTGAAGACGGTATCGACGGAACCGACCTGCTCTGCATGCGCCGCTGTAGAACAAAAAGCAAACATCGAAAAAACAAAAATCCAACATCTATTCATTAAGTTACTCCACGTCATCAGCATGACGTTGTTTTCCAAAGAAACCCTGCGGAGAAAGCGTGTATTCACACTTTCGGAATGAAATACTCTGTAACACAGGCAAATAGCACAGATAGCCAAAAAAATCTTAGGAAGTCTTATCGGTAAAAAGTTGCTATTATGCCGCCCATCATTCTGTGCATTTATCTTAGTTCAACGAGGACGATCTATGGATCAAGCAGGAATCATTCGTGACCTTCTTAGCTGGTTAGAAACCCATTTAGACCAGCCCTTGTCACTCGACAATGTTGCAGCCAAGGCCGGCTATTCCAAGTGGCACCTGCAGCGAATGTTTAAAGATGTCACTAATAATGCCATTGGCGCCTATATTCGTGCCCGCCGGCTTTCAAAAGCGGCTGTTGCTTTGCGTCTCACCAGTCGCCCGATTTTAGATATCGCCCTTCAGTATCGTTTTGATTCTCAACAAACATTTACCCGGGCATTCAAAAAACAATTTGCACAAACACCGGCACTGTATCGTCGTGCTGAAGACTGGCATTCGTTTGGGATTTGTCCACCAATCCGTCTGGGCGCTTTTATTCTGCCGCAGCCTGAATATATCTCACTGCCGGAACAGCATCTGGTCGGGATGACACAGAGTTACGCCTGTACGCTGGAGCAAATCACCACGTACCGTAACGAGATGCGTCGTCATTTCTGGCGTCAGTATATTGGTGAAGCGAAAACGCTGCCGCCAATTCTTTATGGCCTGCACCATTCGCGTCCAAGCCAGGAAAAAGATGACGAGCAGGAAGTATTGTACACGACCGCTCTGGAAGCCCAGCACTTGCCGGAAAACGTTGAAGGTCAGCCGATTGTATTGCAGCACGGCGAGTACGCCATGTTCCATTACAATGGTACCCCGGAGCATTTGCAGGAATTCATTCTGACGTTGTACAGCACCTGTCTGCCAACATTGAAACTGACCCGCAGAAAGGGACAGGATATCGAACGCTTCTACACGAATGGCCGTGCCCCAGGCACTACGCCAACCGAACTGCAGTGTGATTACCTGATCCCAATCCGCCGCTAACGCCTTCTGGCGTTAGCGTTGCAACTCGTCTAACGCGGGCAGTTCCAGATGTGATACATCGCCCGCCGTTTCCACAATCCAGCCACTCGCCAGCCACGCACTTTGCTGATGATCGACTCGCGAAAGTGAACAGTTACGCAGACGCAGACGACGCTCAGCATACGCTGGCAAGCCGAGGATGGTACTGATCAGGCAGCCCAGCGCAATGCCGTGGCTGACCAGCAAAGGCTTACTGCCTTCCGGCAAATCCAGACAGCTGTCGAGTGCAGCACGCATACGCGCAGCCAGCTCCGTCATGGTTTCTCCTTCCGGGATACGCCCTTTCGGTGAACCATCGACCATCTGCTTACGCCAAACTTCTTCCTGCTCTGTCAGGCCATCCAGAATACGTTCTTCCAGCACGCCCATATGTAATTCGCGCAAACGCGGCTCGTTGATCACTTCACACCCGCAGGCATCAGCGATAATCTGCGCCGTGTGGCGGGTGCGGCCTAAGTCACTGGTAATGACATGCGTGATCCCTTCATTACGCACACGCTCAGCAACCTGGCGAGCCTGATAAAGACCTTTGGCCGTCAGCGGGCTGTCTGATTGCCCCTGAATACGGCGTGCGGCGTTCCATTCTGTTTCGCCGTGACGGACGAGATATACCTGTAACATGAGTGTTTTCCGTTATACTGCGTGAAATTTGCTAAAGGATGCTAAAACTCTATGTACCATGTTGTCGCTGCAACCACTAACCCGGCAAAGATCAAAGCTATCGCCATGGCTTTTGAAGATATCTTCGGCGCTGAGGCATTCCGCATTGAAGGCGTTGACGTCGACAGTGGTGTTCCCAGTCAACCTATCGGCAGTAATGAAACCCGTACCGGTGCGCGCCACCGCGTTATCGGTGCCCGCCAGGTTCGCCCCGAGGCAGACTTCTGGGTTGGCGTGGAAGCGGGTATCGAAGACAATATGACCTTCGCCTGGATGGTGATTGAGAATATGCACCAGCGCGGTGAATCCCGTTCAGCGAGCCTGATGTTACCTGAAATTATTTTACAAGGAATTAACCAGGGCAGCGAACTGGGAGATGAGATGGAAAAACTGACGGGTATCGCAGAAGTAAAACGTAAAGGCGGCGCGATCGGAATCTTCACAGCAGGAAAGCTCACCCGCACCAGCGTTTATCATCAGGCGCTGGTACTGGCTTTAGCGCCTTTTCATAATTCGGTGTATCAGGTCAGAACCCAAACGCACTAAAATTTCAGGTGATAACGGACGCTTCAGTCGTCCGTTTTATCTGTCAGCAGTTGCTCACTCAACCATTCCTTAAGTGCTGCTGGCGCCGTTTTCAGGCCATTCGATCCACGTGTTATCGTAGCGATACCGGCTCCCAGCTGGCTTTTCAGCTCACGCTGACTCAACTCTCCGCGCATCAGTTCCTGAATAATCCGCACCCGCGTACCCAGCGCCGCACGTTCGTCGGGCGTAAGCAGCAGTTGCAGCAAATCCTGATGCAGATTTTCAGCAAAAGATTGCTGCAGCAATGCCAGAAAGCATTGCCAGTCCTCATTGCCTTGTTGGGAAAGAGCAGGGTCATTGATTGGTCGTTGGGTCATGATGGCTGCCATACTATTAAACTAGTACAGCAGCTTACCATAAACCACGAAAGATCAGTAACGCCTCTGCCATTCGGCATCCGTCAAAATCTTGGCGGGTTGATGTAAAAAGTAGCGATAAAACGCATCATATGCCAACACATTTTTAACATATCGACGAGTTTCGGAGAAAGGAATACTCTCGATGAACGCCACTGAATCTACTCTGCCCGCGCTGTTACCCAGCCAGGTATTCACGCGTGAAGGCCCGGCGTTATACGCAGCGCTGGACAAAATACGGTTGCGGCCAAACATCTGATAGACATATTCCAGATAACTGGTGCCGATCGTAATGTTCATCTGCGGATCCAGCAATTGCCCCGAATTGCTGTAACCCTGTAAACCAAACATGTCCACGGTATGCTGCGCGGTTGCAGGCATCACCTGCATCAGACCAGCCGCACCCACCGGCGAAAGGGCTTTCGGATTCCACGCACTTTCCTGACGGGCAATCGCCATCGCGTAGCTTTGCGTGATGCCTTTATCGTTGGTCGCACGACGGAATTCATCCGGCCATGCCAGCGGGAAACGCTCTTCAAGGTAATCCCACAGCTTGCCGGTAATGGTGGCCTGCACGCTGAGATCCGGCCATTTTTGCTCGAACGCGTAACGCGCCAGCGCCGACTGTTGAGATCCCGTGCGGCTGCTGACCAGATAACTCCATTCGGTACGCGCCAGATTGTCCATCTGCCAGTACATCAGCTCACGCACGCGCGCCACTTCCGGCAATTTCGCAATGCTGGCATCCGGCTTAGCCGCGACAGAAATCTGCATCGGATAAGCAACGTTCAGCTTTTGCGCCGCTGCCATCGGATAGAATCCGCGGCCTTTCATTAAGGTACGCAGCATCGCTTCACCCTGCGAGCGCTGACCGTTGTCAATCATTACTGACGCACGCCAGTATTGCCATTCATCTTCCTGCAGGGCATCCGACGGTAACCGCTGCAGCCACTGGTTCAGTCCCTGACGGTCACCCGCAGCCAGCGCCATACGAATACGGCGCTCAACAAGCGTGGTGGAATGGCTGCGCAAAATGACGTTATCGCGCCATGCGGCCTGTTCCGGTGTCGCATCGCTGCCCATATAACGCCAGGCAACGGCTTCTTCCAGCTCCAGCCGTTCGCTGTCGCTCATCTTCTGCAAACGCACGAGAACCGGGATCATCGAACGGGCATTCTCAGAATCATCACGGGCAATTCGCGCGAACGTAATGCTGGTCGCATTGCGGGTAAAATCAGTCGGACCGACATTGCGCGCAAAGCTTTCCAGGGTATTAGGATTATTTTGCAGATCGACAAGCGCGTCGCGCATAGTCTGATAATCCGGCGGCAACTGTTTAGCCAGATAACTCACCAGACTGGTGTTACCCGCTTTCATCGCCAGACCAATACGTTGCAGCGTGGTCAGCGCGGTCTGATTGCCAGCGCCCTGCCAGACCGAGAACAATTTATCGCAGGTATTCGGCAGTGATGTGCCGGTTAACCAGATATCTTTCGCTCCATCAAACGCGGTTTTCTGATCGCCGGTCGCCCATTTGGCGTAATAGTAGTTACAGCGAGCCGCCACCGGTTTTGGGGGTTGCGGGCTGAATGAAAGCAAACTGTTCCAGTCCTGACGGCGCGCCAGTTCATTGACATAGCGGGCTGGCAGAGAACGCGCTGGCGGCAATGTCGGGTTTGCTTTCACAAACGCGTTCACCTGCGCCGGTGTTGCGTCCCCCAGTTCCTGCGTCAGCTGGCGGTATTCCAGATAAGGATAAAGAGGATAGTCTTCCAGCGTCGGCATCAGCTGGCTGACAACGTCCATCTGATTGTTATCCCACGCCTGTTTAATCTGCATATAGTGCTGGCGCTGTGCGTCCAGCGAGTCCGCTTTCGCCACGCCCGATGCTGTTACCAGCAACACGCTCAGTGCCAGAGAGTGCCATTTGTCCACCTTGACCATACTTACCTTTATCCTCACGGGTTGTGCCGAAACTGTTCTGCATTGTGTAGACAGCCACTACGCTAATCGATTCATTTTTAAAATTGAAGCGATGCGGAGACAGCATCACAAACTTTACACAGTGTGGTGCAAGCGTCCGACAGTTACCAGACGGCGGCAGATCTATTTTCTGTCACAGAACGTGGCGGCAGGAATAATGAGGCAGAGGTTATACCCGCAAATAATTAGCGGGTATTCACCGGTAAATTGCATTTAGATAGCAGCCTTACAATTCGAACTTAAATAACCACGCTGACAAAACTCAGTTTTATTTACGTCAATTTACTTAGCTATCCAATAACTAAACAAACGCTAAATACGAACCAAATAATACTGAAATTCCTAAATTAAATAATCCTTTGTTTTAAAAGGATTTTTATTATTATCCTCTCCATAAAAATATATTTATTGGCTCAGATCAAATTTATTAATTCCTAATTAATTATGATTACACCCTATTGTAAAATTGATTTATTGATATTCACTATTTCGCCGTCAGGATTGAAATATTAATAACAGCCCGTTCTTCGCTTATGGAAAAGTATATGACTCATTCAACTTCATCGGTAACAACTAATGCCAGCCCCTCTTCTTCTGCCGCAACAGATAACAAAAACTGGTATCAGATTTGTAGTAACGACGCTATGCAGCGCCTGGAAACCGGCGAAAATGGCCTGAGCCGGCAGGAAGCCAGCGAACGCCTGACTAAATATGGCCCGAACGCATTACCGGAAAAACAATCCAAAAGTGCCCTGATGCGTTTTCTGGCGCACTTCAATGATGTCCTGATTTACATCCTGCTCGCCGCCGCCGTCGTGACCGGTGCTATGGGACACTGGGTCGATACCTTTGTGATCCTAGGCGTGGCGGTTATCAATGCGCTGATTGGTTTTCTGCAGGAAAACAGCGCCGAAAAATCGCTGAAAAGTATTCAGAATATGCTGTCCAGTCAGGCCGTAGTGATGCGTGACGGGCAAGTTCAAACCATTAATGCCGACCAGCTGGTGCCCGGCGATATCGTGCAACTGCGCCCCGGTGACAAAATCCCGGCAGACATCCGTATCGTCAGCGCGCATAACCTGCAGGTCGAAGAAGCTATCCTGACCGGCGAATCCACCGTCGTCATCAAAAACGCTCAGGTCATCGACGATGAAGTGATGATCGGCGATCGCCACAACTTGCTGTTTTCCGGGACTATGATCAGCGGCGGCACCGCCGCCGGGGTGGTTTATGCCACCGGCCAGGACACCGAACTGGGTCACATCAGCCAGATGATGTCGGCGATTAAAGCGCAGCGCACCCCGCTGTTGCAGCAAATCGACAAACTGGGCAAAGGCATTTTCGCGCTGATCCTGCTGATGATGGCGTTCCTGTTTGTCTTCGCCTTCATCCTGCGCGATATGCCGCTGGGCGAACTGCTGCTCTCGCTGATAAGCCTGGCGGTGGCCTCGGTTCCGGAAGGCTTACCGGCAATTATCTCGATTATCCTGTCGCTGGGTGTGCAGTCGATGGCGCGCAATCATGCCATTATCCGTAAACTGCCGACCGTCGAAACACTGGGCTCAATGACCGTCATTTGCTCAGATAAAACCGGCACCCTGACCATGAATGAAATGACCGTGAAAGCGGTGATTCTGGCAGACCGTGCTTACGATGTGGAAGGTGAAAGCTACCAGCCGAAAGGCCGCATCGTGGAAGCACAAACGCAGCGCCAGGTGGATGTCATCAGTATGCCGGTGCTCAACACCTTCATCACTGCCGTAGATATCTGTAACGACAGTCAGCTGATTCAGGACGAAAGAGGCCACTGGGGAATTACCGGCGGGCCGACGTCCGGCGCACTGAAAGTGCTGGCGGCGAAAGCCAGTCTGCATACCGGTCAGGTTGAATTTCTGGATAAAATCCCGTTCGATTCCAAACATAAATACATGGCAACATTGCAGCGCATCGGCGGTAAAACCCAGTTGTTTGTGACCGGCGCACCGGATGTTCTGTTCTCCTTAGCAAAACTTGAGCTCACTGAAAACGGCGTCCAGCCTTTCCGCCGCGAGTACTGGGAAGAAGAAATGGCGCGCTATGCCCGTCAGGGTCTGCGCATGGTGGCTGCGGCTATCAAAGATGAGCCGGAAATTGCAGGCGATCTGAACCATGACCACCTGCAGGAAGGACTGGTGTTCACCGGGATTGCCGCCATGATGGATCCGCCACGCCCTGAAGCCATTGATGCGATTGCACAGTGTCAGCAGGCCGGGATCCGCGTGAAGATGATCACCGGTGACCATCAGGAAACCGCGATGGCTATCGGCAAAATGTTAGGTATCGGCAACAGCGGTGACTCCATCACCGGCTACCAGCTTGAGCACATGGATGACGCTGAACTGGCCGTCGCTGCCAGCCAGTACGATATTTTTGCCCGTACCAGCCCCGAGCATAAATTGCGTCTGGTAAAAGCCTTGCAGGAAACCGGCGAAGTGGTCGGGATGACCGGCGATGGCGTGAATGACGCGCCAGCGCTGAAACAGGCCGACGTCGGGATCGCAATGGGTATCAAAGGCACCGAGGTGACCAAAGAAGCCGCAGACATGGTTCTGACCGATGATAACTTCGCGACCATCGCCAGTGCGGTTAAAGAAGGACGTCGCGTTTACGACAACCTGAAGAAAACGATTCTGTTTATTCTGCCGACTAACCTCGCGCAGGGACTGCTGATTATCCTGGCGATTCTGGCCGGTGCGGTGATCCCGCTGACGCCGGTGCAGATCTTATGGATGAACATGGCGACCTCGACCACGCTGTCGTTCGGTCTGGCCTTCGAGCCGGGTGAGAAAGGTATGATGCGTCGCCGTCCTCGCGCTCCGGGTCAGCATGTGCTGGACCTGCATGCCGTCTGGCGTATCGCTTTCGTCGGTATTTTGATTGCCTGCAGCGCCTTCGTTCTTGAAGCCTGGATGCAGCCGCGGGGCTACAGCAGCGATTTGATCCGTACCGTGCTGTTGCAGACGCTGGTCACCGCGCAGTGGGTGTATATGTTTAACTGCCGCGTGATGGACCGCTTTCCGCTGACCCGCGAAGTCTTCGTCAACAAAGGATTGTGGGTTGTTTCCGGCGTATTACTGGTGCTGCAGCTGGCGCTGATTTATCTGCCAGTCATGAACCAGTTGTTTGGCACCGTGCCGATGCCGCTGAAATTCTGGGGCATCACGCTGGTGGTCGGTGCGATGATCTTCGTGATTGTCGAAATTGAGAAATGGCTGGTTAACCGCTTCATCCGCAAGAAAAACTGAAATAATTGAACCTGCCGGGTGGCCTTCAGTCACCCGGCATTTTTCATAAAAAACGTCACAATTCTGAAACTTTACCCTTTCCCGCACTCAATTTATCTCAAAGATCTCACAAAACGTCCCAAACCCCTTTCCGGTGATTTACATCAATCTCTTACCGCTCTATTACTCTCGCCAAGGGTATCCCGTTTCACAGCAATTTAAGTTATGCCGCAAACCGGCAGCTTTTAAGGGAAGACCCCATCGCAATACGATCAGTTTTATAAAAACGAGCCTCTCTGCACCGCAGTTATACAGAGGCCAAAAAACAGGTAAATCCTAATGTCATCGCTCATTGTAGATAAGTGTTATTACACACAGCTGGCATTGCATTCGCTCTTGCAACTTAACGGACAACACCAGAAAGACATTCTTTCGCTCAAGGACATCAACGAACTGCAAGCCACATGCAATTTCCTGACGCCTGAACTCATCTTTGTGAATGAAGATTGTTTTACGTCTGATGCGACTTCCGGGCATGCTCTCAGGGCTGTGATCGACGCGCATCCGGGCACGCTTTTCTTTGTCTTTATCTCCAAAGAAAACCTGAATTATCAGAACTATGTGCCGATCCGAAAAAACATCATCATTTTGTCGAAATCTATCGGGACGACCACGATTTATCAGTTGATCGCCCACAACCTGCACCTTTCGCGTACGGGTGAAACGGAACAATCACTGGATCTTACGCCGGTCAGCCTGAGCCGGACGGAATCGAGTATTTTGAAAATGTGGATGTCAGGACTGAATACGCAAATCATTTCCGAGCACCTGAATATCAAACAGAAAACCGTGGCTTCGCACAAAGGCAATATCAAACGCAAAGTGAAGACACATAATAAACAAGCGATATATCATGTTGTTAAGCTCACTGATATCCTGACGTCCGGTATGTTTGTGGGGCGCGTCCAGCCTTTACGTCCGGCCAGCGAACCGGATGAATTCACCGTTCCTTTCGGCTGAAAGCCTCCTCTCTTATCTGCAGCCAGCAACATTCTTGCCTTACTGTGAACCTGATGGTTGGGTACACGACTGAAACACGCTAAACTTCGCAGTCGGAACCCTTATCAGTCATGCCGCAATCAGGCGGGGCTGCTTTAATATGCCGCAGCGCCTGCCCTTCGCAGACAGCGCGCGGCCCGCAGAAAGAGGCTCAAAACAACGTGGCTCAATACGTATATTCCATGCATCGCCTCGGCAAAGTTGTTCCGCCGAAGCGTCATATTCTTAAGAACATCTCCCTGAGTTTCTTCCCTGGTGCCAAAATCGGCGTACTGGGTCTGAACGGTTCAGGTAAATCCACCCTGCTGCGCATCATGGCCGGTATCGATACCGACATTGAAGGTGAGGCACGTCCGCAGCCTGATCTGAAAATCGGTTATCTGCCGCAGGAACCTCAGCTCAACATGGAACACACCGTGCGTGAGTCCGTGGAAGAAGCGGTTTCTGAAGTCGTGGGCGCGTTAAAACGTCTTGATGAAGTCTATGCGCTGTATGCTGAGCCGGAAGCTGATTTCGACAAACTGGCCGCTGAACAGGGCAGACTGGAAGAGATCATTCAGGCGCACGATGGCCATAACCTGAACAGCCAGCTGGAACGTGCTGCTGATGCACTGCGTCTGCCAGACTGGGATGCCAAAGTCGCAACGCTGTCCGGTGGTGAACGCCGCCGTGTGGCACTTTGCCGCCTGCTGCTCGAAAAACCAGACATGCTGCTGCTCGACGAACCGACCAACCACCTGGATGCTGAATCCGTGGCATGGCTGGAACGCTTCCTGCACGACTTCGAAGGTACCGTTGTGGCGATTACCCATGACCGTTACTTCCTCGATAACGTTGCCGGTTGGATCCTTGAGCTTGACCGCGGTGAAGGTATTCCGTGGGAAGGCAACTACTCCACCTGGCTGGAACAAAAAGATGAACGTCTGGCGCAGGAAGCTTCTTCTGAAGCGGCCCGTCGTAAGTCTATTGAGAAAGAGCTGGAGTGGGTTCGTCAGGGCGCTAAAGGCCGTCAGTCTAAAGGCAAGGCCCGTCTGGCACGCTTCGAAGAGCTGAATAACACCGAATATCAGAAACGTAACGAAACCAACGAACTGTTCATTCCACCAGGTCCACGCCTGGGCGACAAAGTTGTCGAAGTGAAAAACCTGAGCAAGTCTTACGGTGATCGCGTTCTGATCGACGACCTGTCCTTCTCCGTGCCGAAAGGCGCGATCGTCGGCATTATCGGCCCGAACGGTGCCGGTAAATCTACCCTGTTCCGCATGATGTCGGGTCAGGAAGAAGCTAACAGCGGCACTATCGAGCTGGGCGACACCGTGAAACTGGCGTCTGTGGATCAGTTCCGTGATTCAATGGATAACAGCAAAACCGTGTGGGAAGAAGTGTCCGGTGGTCAGGACATCATGCGCATCGGCACCACTGAAATGCCAAGCCGTGCTTATGTCGGCCGCTTCAACTTCAAAGGTGTTGATCAGGGCAAACGCGTGGGTGAATTGTCCGGTGGTGAGCGTGGCCGTCTGCATCTGGCAAAACTGCTGCAGGTTGGCGGTAACATGTTGCTGCTCGATGAACCGACCAACGACCTCGACATCGAGACCCTGCGCGCACTGGAAAACGCCTTGCTGGAGTTCCCGGGCTGCGCAATGGTCATTTCCCATGACCGCTGGTTCCTCGACCGTATTGCGACCCACATCCTCGATTATCAGGATGAAGGCAAAGTCGAATTCTTCGAAGGTAACTTTACCGAATACGAAGAATACAAAAAACGTACTTTAGGTGCCGAAGCGTTAGAGCCGAAGCGCATCAAGTACAAAAAGATGATCAAGTAATCGTCTTTATAAAACTGCTAAGGCCCGGAAACGGGCCTTTTTTTCATCCCGTCATTCACTGAAATCTATCCCGCCAGCGCCTCGCTGTAGCTCTTCGCAAAACCATATTCCTCCAGCATAAACTCAATGAAACAGGCCAGCGCCGGCGAATTCAGTTTCCGCCCCGGATAGACCAGATACAGATCATTGCCCTCGGCTTCCCATTCCGGCAATACGCGCACCAGTGTGCCTTTTGCCACTTCGTCATGGCATAAAAAGGCCGGTAACAGCGTGATGCCCGCGCCTGCCAGCGCGCATTCCCGCGCATACAGCAAATTATCGGTGGTATGCGCGGAAGGCAGCAGCCAGCGGTGATAAATTTCGCCATGATGCAGCACCCATTCCGACCAGGCCCGGTGTGCAATGCAGTGATGCGACGCCAGCTGTTGTGGCGTTTCAATCGCCGGATGCTGCGCCAGATACGCCGGTGACGCCAGCAGATAGCGCGGACTGTGCCCCAGCTCACGACCAATCAGCGAGGAATCCTGCGGTTTACCGGTACGCAGCGCGATATCAAATCCTTCCTGCACCAGATCCACCATCGCGTCGGAAACTGACACTTCCAGCGACACGTCGGGATAGCGTTTCTGAAACTCCACATTCACCCGCGCCAGCAGTGTTGCCCCCAGACCGGCGGGACTGGTGATGCGCAACCGTCCGCTCGGATTATCACGCAGACGGCGGATGGCCAGTTCCGCCCGTTCGCTGGCCTGCATCATTTCCTGACAGTGGATCAGATAGCGTTCTCCGGCAAACGTCAGATTCAGCTGCCGCGTCGTGCGGTTCAGCAAACGCAGACCGAGGGATTTTTCCAGCTGACTGATACGCTGACTGACGCTGGATTTAGGTAATCCGGCACGAGTGGCGGCCTGGGTGAAGCTGCCGCATTCCGCCACCAGCGCAAAGAGCGCCATATCCTGCAATTGTTTAAACATGATTGTTCACCTCAGCCGAACACTTTGTTAGTTATTGTCCATCTTATCAGCTTCCGTCATGAGGACTAGACTGTCTGTATACCCACTGGAGGAATTGATATGTCAGTTAAAGCAATCGCAGTAAACCCGAAAGATCCGGCACACTTTATCGCTGTTGAATTACCCCAGCCCGTCGCGAAAGATTACGACCTGCTTGTGGAAGTAAAAGCGGTGTCGATCAATCCGGTCGATACCAAGGTGCACAAAGGCGTGCAGAAAAGCGGGCTGGATGCACCTAAAGTGCTGGGCTGGGATGCCAGCGGTATCGTGAAATCCGTCGGCAGCGCGGTGAAAAATTTCAAAGCAGGTGATGAAGTCTGGTACGCAGGGGATATCACCCGTTCCGGCAGCAATGCGACGGAACAGCTGATCGACTCACGTATTGTATCCGTCAAACCGAAAAACCTGGACTGGGCGCAAGCCGCCGCCATGCCTCTGACCACGCTGACTGCCTGGGAAGCGCTGTTCGAGCATCTGAAAATTCAGGACGCTTCTGAGGATAAAACCCTGCTGATCATCGGCGGTGCCGGTGGCGTCGGATCACTGGCGATCCCGTTTGCCTCACTGCGCAGCAAAGTGAAAGTGATCGCAACGGCTTCCCGTCCGGAATCAGCACAATGGTGTCTGGATCGCGGTGCGGATCTGACCGTGAATTACAAAGATCTGAAAGGTGAACTGGCGAAGCACGATATCAAACAGGTAGATTTTATTCTGTGTCTGAACGACACCGACGGCCACTGGGAAGCCATTTCTGACCTGATTGCACCGATGGGCCACATCTGTACCATCGTTGAAAACGAACATCCGCTGGACATGAACAAGCTGAAGCTGAAAAGCGCCGCACTGCACTGGGAACTGATGTATACCCGCAGCATGTTCACCACGCCGGATATTGCCGAACAGGGCGAGATCCTCAAACAAGTCGCCGCGCTGGTAGATGAAGGCAAAGTACAAACTACACTGAGCGAAACCCTTCATGGCCTTACCGTGGAAAGCATCGAAGCGGCACACGCCAAAGTGCTCGACGGCCATATGCAGGGCAAAGTCGTCGTCGCTTTCTAAATACGCTGTCGCCTAAAAAAAGCCCCGTCACTTTCATGCCGGGGCTATTTCATTCATATATTCCGGCTATTCGCCGTCGTCCACTTTCTGCCATTGAGTATCGGGGTCAAATGTCGTGATCGCTTTTGCCGCTGCATCAGTATTCTCGCCTAAATCCTGCTGATACACCTCGCCCTGCTGATTGATCATAAAACTGGTGACACCGGTATGACCGTACGCCGCCGGCCAGGCGATCAGCGCAAAACCTTTGGTCATCTTGCCATTTTCGATATAACTCAAGGCACCGCCGCTGGCATTCGCACCCTGCGACGTCAGAATGCGATAGTAATAGCCGTGATAATCAGACCCCGCCTTCGCATCACCAAAGGCTGGCCCCAGCGGACTTGGCGCTTCGCCCTCTTTCACCGGCCAGTAAAGGCCATCGTGTTGTCCTTCAGTGCTGGCAAAGCGCTGGGCATATTGCCCGGTAATCTGCTGATACTCGTGCTGGGTATCCGCATACGCTGACACCACCTGAATGGCAGAAAGCTCATTGCGACCAATCGTACGGGTTTCAATTTCAGCAGCACCGGCGGCCATATCAAATGACCAGCCCTGCGCCGTGTGTTTCATCGGGATCGGCAACTGCCAGTTCTCCGGACCGACATTCAGGTGAGCAATATCACCTTGTTCGGCAATCTTGTGACTGATATTCCAGTCCCGCAGAAAGCGGGCAACCTCATCCGGATCCACACCCTTTGGCGGCAGATAGACTTGCCAGTCATTACCGAGAAGTTGTTCAAGTGACGCATCATCGTGTGCCTCAATGGCTTTGACCAGCGCCTGCGCGGCCAGCTCAGGGCTGGTAAATGTCTGCTGCGCGAAACCCGTTAAGGGCAGTAACAGCAGGCCTGCGGAAATCAAAATATTACGCAATCTCTTCATTACCTTTCCTCGTCAGTCTAGCGACGGTGTAAATGAGCTGGCTCTGCATTGGCAGGGCGTGACCGCTGGAAGTTCTGCATATGCTCCCGGCTCTGATTACCCCGCGATTGCTGCTGTTGCCACGACGGACTACGACTGGAATTGCCACTGAATGCTGTGCTGTGTGATGCATTCAGATTCTGCCGCTGATGCTGATTCAATTGCTGCGACGGCTGGCGGTTCGTATTGTGCTGAGACAACGACTGCTGATGCTGAGGCAACTGATGCCCCGTGACATTGTGGGGACCGGCACGTTCTGCGGCACTGGCTGCTGGTGCTGAACGCGGCAGGTTCCGCTGCTGTGTATGCGCCTGCGGGGTGTTCTGATGCTGATTCATCACCGATGCCGCCTGCTGACGGCGCTGGTCCAGATTCTGATTCTGCACACCGCCACCGTTGCGTCCGACGGCATTATTGTTGCTGAAGCCGCGCGTGTTGTTATCGTAACCACGATAGTTGTTACGCTGCGCCGCGTTATTGAGTGCACGGTTTTGCGTCGCCCCGTTGAGGTTCGCACCGCGGTTTGGCAAACCGGCGTTGTAGGCCGGATTATGCTGCCAGCCTGCGGTATTCGCTGCGCCCGGATGATTCAGCCCGTTGTTATTGTTGCCGGAGATACGGTTGTAATTATTGACGTTCACATTAACGTAATTATTCTGCGAACCGCCATGATGTCCGTCGTCGTGGTGATCGTCATGATGGTCATCGTGATGGTGATCGTCGTCATCCCAGTCGATGCTGCCGAAAATGGCATACGTCGCGGCCACGCCGACACCAAATCCGATCCCCGAGGCCACGCCGTTCACGAACTGCTGCCCCGGAGGCGGTGGCAGATATACCGGCGGATAGGCCGGCGTCGGCCACGCACCGTAGACCACATTCGGGTTGTAGCTCGGCACATACACTACTTGCGGATCTGCGGATTCAATCACAATGGTTTGCTGCGGAGCACTTTTCACCACTGTAGTTGAAGCCGGTTTCGGTTTGACGGTCACCGTTTGCTGAGGTGTGCTTTTCAGCGCCCCGCTCTTTTGCGCCACTTCGCGAAATTTCTGCACCGTGTTCATCACGTCATCAGGTTGCGCCAGAAACGCGTTCCCCAGATTCTGTACCCATGCCGGATCTTCGCCCATCAGCGCCAGCAGTTGCGGGAAAGCGACCAGCGATTTAACGCTCGGATCCCAGGGTTCGCTCGCGACCTGAGTGACTGCGGCATCCCCCTGACTTTGCGGATGGTCACGCGACCATTGCACAGCCTGAATCACGTTAGTCGGATAAGTCGATGCCATCAGCACCTGCGAAAGCAGGCTGTCAGGATAAAGTGCGACTGGCGCGACCCATTGATCGAGCTGAGCTTGTGTAAATGCCGGAGGGGCAACGGGCGCAGGAACAGGAGCTGCTGGCGGAGGCGCGGGTGCAGCCAACGGGGCAGTCTGCGCCGTGGTTTCGGCCTGACTGCTGACCGGAAGCCAGCCTTGCATAAACATCACGCTGGCCAGAGCAAATGCCCCCACGCCGCACAATACTGCGATACCCCAGGGCTTGAATGATAAATTCATTCGGATCACCTTAGAAAGCCTCAGCGGGAATGAGAGGCATAATGAATGAGTATAATCGGAGAAATAAAACTCAACGGCCGCCACTGTATTTTTATTTCAGGTCAGCTATTTACACATAAAATGCGTAATAAAATCCCTAAAAAATGCGCCTCACTCAATGCTTTGAATAAAAAGAGAATTTTATTTTAAGGCGTTACAAAATGAATTAATAAAATTGCGCGGGCAGATAATCAGATGAATTCATTAATAATTATATAAAATGTATTATGGATTTATAATTCATTGCATGAATGATAATAAAAAAGCGCGTATCCCGGAGAATACACGCTTTTGATTTATGCCAGGTCAGGGAACCGGACGCTCATTTAACCGACTGGTATCGGCAGCCAGCATGTTCTGCACCAGTTCCACGCATTCAAGAAAACGCTGATCGTAATCTGAGGACTCAACGTGTACGTAATCCACGTTGTTTTCTTTCAGCATCTCGATGAGCAAATTCTGGAAAGACATGCGGTCGGTAGTGCTGCCTAAACTGCGCAGGCCATCGGCCACCCACGGCGTGTTGTTTTCCAGCAGGATCACCAGATCGAATTTGTATTCGTCCATCAGCGCCTGCACGAACGGATGTTCACGCCCCTCGTATTTTTTACAGAAGGCCTGAGTGGTCAGAAAATCGGTATCTATAAACGCCACTTTATTGGCATATTTCACCGCGAAATCAATATACTGTGCCTGCCCCAGCGCGATCTTGTCATAGTCAGAATATTGCAGCGCCATTTCGTCGCCGCCCAGGTGCGAGAACACATAATCGCGGCCATATTCCCAGGCGCTGGTGGTATTAAAAATGTTAGCGAGCTTATTCACCAGCGTCGATTTCCCGCTGGATTCTCCGCCGAGGATCGCCACGGTTCGCACGAAGAAAGGCTTCACTTCAGTCGGAATATAATCCCAGTAACGGAACGGATCCTGACGGATCTGACGACCGCTGATATTCATAAACGAACGTTTCGGGTCGATCAGTACAGTCTCAATACCGAGATGTTCGCGGTATTGCGGCGCATCAGCCTCTTCGCTGGAATAAATGGTATTGGGTTCAATGCCTTTCTGGCTCATGAACTCCTTAATGCCACGTCCCCAGACATCCCAGCCATGCGGATAGGGTTCCATTCCTTCTTCGTTAAAGGCATGAATACGGATGTTTTTCTGGTATTTGAATGTCTGCAGTAACCAGCGCAGACGATCGCTGACCGTCGGCTGCTGGGACATGGAACTGTTTTCAAACAGCTCGCGATCGCGCGGCTCGTCATAACCCATGATGATATGCAGTTCATCCACCTGACTGCAGGCGCGCTGGATCAGATAGATATGGCCGGTGTGCAGCGGATAAAACTTGCCGAACACCACGCCGATATTCTTTTCACGACGGGGAAACTCAAGATCAAGGAAGCGGTGCAAAGCCTCCAGCTTCTGAGCGCTGGGACTTTTTATCTTTGCATTCAACAACTGACTGAGATAACCCTTGGTCATCCCGCTGGCCTCAGCCACCTGCTGCAGCGTGCGTCCCTGTTGTTTAATCGCGGTTTTTAGATAGTCGAACTGTGACATGCCTTGTCCCCAGGTTTGCTGTACTAAACAAAATAGCTAAACAAAAAATAGCACAAAGACAGCCCCTGTTTACAGAGGAGAAAAGCTACAGTCGAGAACAGTTACAAATCATCGAGGATCGCCAGCGCATCGGCCAGTTTTTTGACGCCAAACACCTGCATACCTGCAGGGACTTTCTTCGGCACATTGGCATGCGGCACAATGGCGCGTCTGAAGCCGTGCTTCGCCGCTTCGGTAATACGTTCCTGACCGCTCGGTACCGGACGGATTTCACCGGCCAGTCCGACTTCACCGAAGACCACTAAATCCTGTGGCAACGGACGGTCGCGCAGGCTGGAGACAAGCGAGAGCAGCAGCGCCAGATCCGCACTGGTTTCGGTGACTTTCACACCGCCAACGACGTTGACGAACACATCCTGATCCGCCATCTGCAAACCGCCGTGGCGATGCAAGACCGCCAGCAAAATGGCCAGACGGTTCTGTTCAAGGCCGACCGCCACACGGCGCGGATTGCCCATCATCGACTGATCGACCAGCGCCTGAACCTCAACCAGCAACGGACGCGTTCCTTCCCACAACACCATCACGGAACTGCCGGAAGTAATCTCATCGCCACGGCTGAGGAAAATGGCTGAAGGGTTGCTGACTTCGCGCAGCCCCTGCTCGGTCATGGCAAACACGCCCAGCTCATTCACCGCACCAAAACGGTTTTTATGGCTGCGCAGCGTACGGAAGCGCGAATCCGCATCACCGTCGAGCAGCACGGAACAGTCGATACAGTGCTCAAGCACTTTCGGCCCGGCCAGTGAACCGTCTTTGGTCACATGACCGACCATCACGATCGCCACGCCGCGCGTTTTGGCGAAACGGGTGAGATACGCCGCCGTTTCACGCACCTGTGCAACCGTACCCGGTGATGACTGGATATCTGCCATGTGCATCACCTGAATGGAGTCGATCACCATCAGTTTTGGCTTTTCAATATCCGCAATTTCGCAAATCTGTTCGATGCTGGTTTCCGACAACATATTCATATTGGCTGTCGGTAAACCCAGGCGGTGCGCACGCATCGCCACCTGCTGCAAAGATTCTTCGCCGGTGACGTACAGGGTTTTCATGTTTTCGCTGAGATGACACAGAATTTGCAGCAGCAGCGTACTTTTACCTGCACCGGGGTTACCACCAATCAGGATTGCGCTGCCGGGCACCACGCCGCCGCCCAGCACGCGATCAAACTCTTTGAAACCGGTGCTGAAACGCGGAAGTTCATCAAGGCTGATATCGGAAAGTTTCTGCACGCGACTGACGCCTGCATCACCGGCGTAACCGGTCAGACGCTCGTTACGCGCCACAGTCGGGGAAGCCGCTAAACGGATTTCAGTAATGCTGTTCCAGGCCTGACAGGCACTACACTGCCCTTGCCAGCGCGGATAATCTGCGCCACATTCATTACACACAAATGCACGTTTTGCTGCTTTTGCCACAACTACCTCGATGATATTTAAAAGAAATTTATAATGCCTGGCTGCCGCTAAAAATACACAACACCCCAAGCAAATCGGCATGCCGGATACATACTGAAGCCTGTTCATACACTTTCGGCTTGGCGTGATACGCAATGCCCAGACCGGCCACCGCCATCATTTTCAGGTCATTGGCGCCGTCGCCAATCGCGATGGTTTGTTCCTGAGAAATCCCCAGTTTTTCCGCCAGCTTCAGCAAGGTATCTGCTTTATATTGCGCGTCGACGATCGGGCCAATCACACGTCCGGTCAGTTTGCCGTCGCGAATTTCCAGCTCGTTCGCCGCGACATCAATCAGATTCAGCTGATCGCGCAGGTATTCGGCGTAGTAGGTAAAACCGCCTGACGCGATAGCCACATGCCAGCCCGCCTCCTGCAGGCGTTTCACCATAACCGTCAAACCCGGCATCAGCGGCAGGGTTTCGCGCACCTGCTCAAGAATACCCGCGTCGGCATCTTTCAGAGTCGCAACGCGCTGGCGCAGACTGGCGGAGAAATCCAGCTCACCACGCATCGCACGCTCGGTCACTTCCGCCACCTGTTCACCGACGCCTGCCAGTTTGGCAATTTCGTCGATGCATTCAATCTCAATCGCGGTAGAATCCATGTCCATCACCAGCAGACCTGGCGTGCGCAGATAAGGCACTTTGCCAAGCTGGGTAACATCAAATTCGAAAGATTCAGCCAGCTGTTGCGCATCAGCGGTGAGCGAACCGGCAAGGCGCACAACCTGATAACCTTCCACCGCCCAGGCGCTGACAATCACCAGAGCACGACCTAACCGGCGCTGGAACTGCGTAATGCTCGTTTTATCGAGTTTTCTACCATAGAGCAGCCATCCGGTATGTCCGGCCCGGTAATCCAGCGGCATGACCTCGTCACCGCTCAATGAAAGGGGAAGTCCCGGCCATTGGTGGATCTCCGCAGGAAGATCGCAATAGGTCAGACTGTTTGGCATGATGGCTCCGGTAGATTGTTTGGTTAAAACGATTATTAATAAAATGGCTGAAAAGGCAGAGGCAACGTCGATAAAAACAGGCATCAAGCTACCTTATCGCCACAGCATCTGGCAACATAAAGTCTTCGAAAAACGCAAGGAAACAGAATGGCCAAGGCCAAACTTAAATTTCGCCTGCACCGCGCTGCTATCGTATTGATTAGCCTGGCGTTATTAGTCATTCTGATGCAAGGCGCATCCTATTTCAGTCTTGGACACCAACTGGCGCGTTCGACGCAGGTGGAACAGCTTGCCCAGACGCTCGCCAAACAGGTGGCGTTTTCCCTCGCGCCGCTGATGGACAGCACTAATGATGGCGCCGATATCGCACAAATTTCCACTATTTTGAGTCAGCTTACCGACGGAAGCCGCATTCTTGATGCCAGCGTTTATGAGTCGGATGGCTCTCTGGTCGCCCATGCCGGCGAACAGGTGCCGGTGCGCGACAGATTATCGCTTGATGGTAAACGCGCAGGCAGCTACTTCAATCATCAGATTGTAGTGCCAATTGAAGATAAGAACGGTCCGAGCGGATTTTTACGTATCACGCTGGATACGCACGTACTGGCGACTGAATCCAAGCAGGTGGATAACACCACCAACCTGTTGCGTCTGATGATGCTCGCAGCCCTGGGTGTGGGTATTATTCTGGCCCGTACGCTGTTGCAAGGCCGCCGTTCACGCTGGCAACAATCACCGTTCCTGCTGACCGCCAGCAAACCGCTCAAGGAAGATGACGAACAGGAAGAAGAACCGGACGAGTTCGGCCCGCCGCCGGTGCTGAACATTCCTGAACCGGAATCTGAAGTCGCACCGGCAAAACCCGCCACTGAAGCGCAAACTAAAGAAGCCGCGCAAGCCGCTTACCGCAGCCTGAAACGCAGCAGGCCGAAGTGATTCAGGCTATGCATAGCAAAACGGGCGCCATTCGGCGCCCGTTTTAGTTTCTGCAATATAGGCAGGATTTATTCTTTGTCGCCCAGCAGAACGGATTCGAGTGCGATTTCGATCATGTCGTTGAAGGTCGTCTGACGTTCAGCGGCAGTGGTTTGCTCGTGGGTACGGATATGGTCGGAAACGGTACAGATGGTCAGCGCTTTTGCACCGAATTCTGCTGCCACGCCGTAGATACCGGCGGCTTCCATTTCCACACCCAGAATGCCGTATTTTTCCATCACGTCGAACATTTGCGGGTCTGGCGTGTAGAACAGATCAGCGGAGAAGATGTTACCCACGCGGGCATTAATGCCTTTGGCTTTCGCTGCATCAGCGGCGTTACGCACCATGTCGTAATCGGCGATAGCCGCGTAATCGTGGTCTTTAAAGCGCATGCGGTTCACTTTGGAATCGGTGCAGGCACCCATACCGATCACGATATCACGCAGTTTGATATCAGCACGCACAGCACCACAAGAACCCACGCGGATGATTTTCTTCACGCCGAATTCAGTGATCAATTCTTTGGCATAAATTGAGCAGGAAGGAATGCCCATGCCGTGACCCATAACGGAAATTTTGCGGCCTTTATAGGTGCCGGTGAAGCCCAACATGCCACGCACGTCGTTCACCTGTTTCACGTCCTGAAGGAAAGTTTCCGCGATGTGCTTGGCGCGAAGCGGATCGCCAGGCATCAGCACTACGTCAGCGAAGTCGCCCATTTCAGCATTAATGTGTGGAGTTGCCATTATCTTTTCCTAAAATTGGTATAAAAATTAACGAAGTAAACCCAATGGATTTCGAGTGGTAGCCAGGCGGCAAGCGCGTGAATCCCCAGGAGCTTAGACAACTAAGTGACTGGGGTGAAGGCGCGAAGCCAACAACGCTACAACTTGAAAGACGCAGGGTTTATAGCATTGATTTGCCGTAATCCATTGGAGTCAGATCGAAGTATTTTGCGACGGTCTGACCGATGTCCGCGAAGGTTTCGCGGTGACCCAATGAGCCCGGTTTTACTTTCGGGCCATAGATCAGAACCGGGATGTGCTCACGGGTATGATCTGTGCCGCGCCAGGTAGGATCGCAACCGTGGTCAGCGGTAAAGATAATGATGTCGTCTTCTTTCACCAGCTCCAGCAGTTCCGGCATACGGCGGTCGAACAACTCCAGCGCCGCAGCGTAGCCCGGCACATCACGGCGGTGGCCGTAAGAGGAGTCGAAATCAACAAAGTTGGTGAAGACGATGGTCTTGTCACCCGCTTCTTTCATCTCTTTGATGGTCGCGTCAAACAACGCATCCAGACCAGTGGCTTTCACTTTTTTAGTGATACCGACCTGCGCGTAGATATCCGCGATTTTACCGACAGACACAACGTGGCCGTTCTTCTCATCAACCAGTTTTTTCAGGATGGTCGGTGCAGGTGGTTCAACCGCTAAATCGTGACGGTTACCGGTACGTTCGAAATGACCCGCTTTGTCGCCGATGAACGGACGGGCAATGACGCGGCCAATGTTGTAGCCACCTTCAGTCAGTTCTTCACGGGCGATCTCGCACAATTCGTACAGGCGATCCAGTCCGAAGGTTTCTTCGTGACAGGCAATCTGGAAGACCGAGTCAGCGGAGGTATAGAAAATCGGCTTGCCGGTTTTCATGTGCTCTTCGCCCAAATCGTCGAGTACCACGGTACCGGAAGAGTGGCAGTTGCCGAGATAACCCGGCAGATTGGCGCGCTCAACCAGTTTGTCCAGCAGTTCCTGCGGGAAGCTGTTGGTGGTATCACTGAAATAACCCCAGTCGAAAAGAACAGGCACACCGGCGATTTCCCAGTGGCCTGACGGGGTGTCTTTACCGGAAGACAATTCGCTGGCGTAAGCATACGCGCCGGTAATTTCAGAATTACCGTCCATGCCGTCAGGAATTTTACCGGTGGATTCTTCAGCGGCTTTCGCCAGCCCCAGACGGGTCAGGTTCGGCAGATTCAGAGGACCTTTACGGCCTTTGTCTGCATCGCCACGCGCACAGGCAGCCGCGATATGGCCCAATGTATCAGAACCGGCATCGCCAAAGCGCTCGGCATCTTCACTGGCACCGATACCGAATGAGTCTAACACCATGATAAATGTACGTTTCATTTTGCTCTCCTGCGAATGGTTACGCATTGGGTCACGCGGAACTGCGCGTACCTGATCATTCTTAAATGGGGGCGATATAGCCTGAAATCAAGCTTTGCCGCTGATCCGGCGATAAACCACCGGCGTGCTTTCCGGCGCTTTGTCACTCAGGACAATGGCCGCCCGCACTTCCTGCGCCGCCTGTTGCCAGGCCGCTTCACTGTTCGCGTGGATCATCGCCAGAGGCTGACGGGTATCCACTTGCTGGCCGAGTTGCGCCATGTGGGTCAGACCGACGCTGTAGTCAATAGGATCGCTGGCACGGCGGCGACCGCCACCCAGTGAAACCACCACCATCCCCAGCGCGCGGGTATCCATCGCGCTGACAATGCCGTTCGTTTCGGCGTAAACCGGTTTGCTCAGCGTGGCCTGTTGCAGATAATTGTCGTAATTTTCGATGAAATCGGTCGGGCCTTTTTGCGCGGCAATCATACGGCCAAAGACTTCCGCCGCTTTGCCGTTATCCAGCACTGCCTGCAGTTGACTGCGGGCGTCGGCGTCATCTTTCGCCAGTCCGCCGGACAGCAGCATTTCAACGCACAGCGCCATCGTGACTTCCAGCAGACGCGGATTACGGTATTCGCCGGTCAGGAAACGCACGGCTTCACGCACTTCCACCGCATTACCGGCACTGGATGCCAGCACCTGATTCATGTCAGTCAGCAGCGCCGTGGTTTTACAACCCGCGCCATTCGCCACGTCGACGATCGCCTGCGCCAGATCTTCGGACAGCTGATAAGTTGGCATAAACGCGCCTGAACCGACTTTAACGTCCATCACCAGTGCATCCAGACCTTCGGCCAGTTTCTTCGCGAGGATCGACGCCGTGATCAACGGAATAGAATCGACGGTGGCGGTGATATCGCGGGTCGCGTAGAAGCGTTTATCTGCCGGTGCCAGCGAACTGGTCTGGCCGATAATTGCCACGCCGACGTCCTGAATGATGCTGCGAAAACGGCTGTCATCCGGGAAAATATCAAAGCCCGGAATGGCTTCGAGTTTATCCAGCGTACCGCCGGTATGACCGAGACCACGGCCTGAAATCATCGGGACATAACCGCCGCATGCTGCCACCATCGGGCCCAGCATCAGGGAGGTCACATCACCTACACCGCCGGTCGAATGTTTGTCGACAATCGGGCCGTTCAGGTTAAGGCTTTTCCAGTCGAGCACGGTCCCTGAATCACGCATCGCCATGGTCAGCGAAACACGTTCTTTCATGGTCATGTCGTTGAAATAGATAGTCATTGCCAGTGCGGCAATTTGTCCTTCAGAAACCTGGCTGTCGCGAATACCATTAATGAAGAAACGAATTTCTTCGTCGCTTAAAGGCTGACCGTCACGTTTTTTACGAATAATTTCTTGTGCGAGAAACAAGGTATCCCCCTGCCTGAGCTGAACGCTAAATGTGAACGCCAGTACCGGACGCTGTAAAACAGCGCCACAGTACCGGCATAACAACAGTGATTAGTAGCTGCTGGTGGCTTTCTGGCCAGCGTGACCCAATGTGGTCAGCAAGCTTGCCAGCAGGCTTGATGCGCCGAAACGGAAGTGACGTGCGTCAGCCCATTCACGACCCAGCAGGCGATCAGCCAGTGCCAGATATTGCGCGGCATCTTCAGCGGTTTTCACGCCACCGGCCGGTTTGAAACCGACGGTTTTGCCCACGCCCATTTCAGCAATCACGCTCATCATCAGCTCAGCGCTGTGCAAAGTGGCGTTTTCAGGCACTTTACCGGTAGAGGTTTTGATGAAGTCAGCACCCGCTTTAATGGCGATTTCGGAGGCTTTGCGGATCAGAGAATCTTGCTTGAGTTCGCCGGTTTCGATGATCACTTTCAGCAGGACGTTGGCGGCTGCACAGGCTTCTTTGCACTGTTTGACCATCTCAAAACCGATCTGCTCGTTACCGGCCATCAGTGCACGGTACGGGAATACGACGTCAACTTCGTCGGCACCGTAAGCGATTGCCGCGCGGGTTTCTGCCAGTGCAAAATCCAGATCGTCATTACCGTGCGGGAAGTTAGTCACGGTCGCAATGCGGATATCCGGCGTACCTTGCTCGCGCAGAGTTTTGCGGGCAACAGGAATAAAACGAGGATAAATACAGACAGCAGCGGTGTTACCTGCCGGGCTTTTCGCCTGGTGACAAAGCGCGATCACTTTTGCATCGGTGTCGTCTTCGTTCAGGGTGGTTAAATCCATCAGGTTCAGCGCACGTTGCGCTGCGGCGGTTAAATCGGTCATATAACTCTCCAACAATTTTCAATTCCAGCGACCGGCCAGAACTGAGCATACAGTCATGAATTCGTTCCGGCGTAAATCGACCGGAAATGAATTCTGCACGGTTGGCGAGCGGACTTGGTTCCTTGAAGATAGCGTGCGTAAGCGGCGTGTCATGGCTTACGCGGCAACTGAGATCCTTCTCACCGCGCTTTGATTGGCTGACGCCAATTCGTTGTGACTATTTGAACACGTCACATCTGGTTCCTGTGTGCAGTATTTCACACAAAATGAAAACCGTTTGCAACGTTGCTTAATGAAATGAGACCTAAATCACACTTCACTGGCGTTATGCTCAGTATTTGGCCCAGATAAGAGTGTATACCCGATTCATGACAAACGGAGTGCGCACGGATATACAGCGATCGCCGACCGGCGACCGGCGATCTTACGAGCAATGTTATAATAATAACATTTCAAAGAGAACATAAATCGCATGGCCGGAGCAAATCCTTTAACAGGAAAGCATGAAAGGAAAATTTGAATGTTATTTAAATCACAAAATAAGGAAGAAAGGGATTACAGAGCAGATAAATTGAAGATACGACGAGTGTTGTCGAGCAAGGTGGCGGCAATCTGTTCGGGGGTTTCGCTGCGCAGACTGCACAATATCCCGAACACGTTCGCGGCACGCTCCGGACGATTAGGCTGTCCCTGAAAACCCTGCAACGGCATATCCGGCGCATCAGTTTCCAGAAGCAAAGAAGACAGTGGTAATTGCGCCATCACCTGACGGGTTTTCTGCGCGCGTTCATAACTGATGGTGCCGCCCACGCCTATCGCAAAACCCAGTTTGATAAACGCCTGCGCCTGCGAAAGACTGCCCGCAAAGCCATGTACCACACCGGTAGCAGGCAATTTAGCCTGCCGTAACATTGCCGCCAGCTGATCGTGACTGCGCCGTGAATGCAGAATAACCGGCAGCATTTCACGCTTTGCCATTGCGAACTGCGCTTTCAGCAGCCGTTGTTGTTGCTCAAATCGCGGCGCTTCCATGAATAAATCCAACCCGATTTCCCCGACCGCCACCAGATGCGGATCCCGTTGACTCAGCAACGAATCCAGTAATTCCAGGCAGCTGTCCTGATGTTCGGCAATATAAAGAGGATGCAAACCCAGCGCGGCGTGCAACTGCGGAAATGTTTTTGCCAGTGAAAGAATGCCGCGAAAACGATCTGACGTGACCGACGGAACGATAATCTGCCGGACGCCCGCTTCTCCGGCGAGACGCAGACTTTCAGCTTCCGCACCGGTAAAAGGCGGGAAATCGAAATGACAGTGCGTATCGACGAAGGTATAACTCACAACTTATCACCCTCACTGGCGGGATAGGTTTCTGATGAACCGTTTTCTACCGGTGGCATTTCAGACGCCGCGCGTTTCGGTTGCGGGTCATGAACCATGTTGTCTTTAAAGGCGGCCGGGCGTACAACGCCGCCGTCGGCGACCATATCCGTCAGCACGGCGGGATCCAAAATGATTTGCTCCACCGTGCTGGCTGTGGCGGCCAGCGGAATAACGTTTTCAGGCTCATCCTGCGGTACCACAATCCGCTGAGGGTGACGAGTCACACGCGGTTCAATGTGCGGATAAGGCCGTTCATTTTCACGCGGAAGCAACCAGTGTGCTGCTGCCGACAGGAAATAACGCCCGCATCGACGGCCCAGATGGTAATCCTGATTTAAAGCGGGCAGACGACTGCCCAGCGCGTGACTGGCCAGAGGTTTCGGCGGGAAGATTTCGAAAATACGCACATCGTCCGGCGGATTCTCGATGAACTGCTGGATGCGGTGATAGCTTTCTTCATGATGCTGCATCATACGCACCAGCTGTTGCAGACTGCTTTCGCTCAGCCATTGTTCCATGCGTTTCATCCATTGCGGTGTATAGAACATCGCCGAGGGAACGGTGCGGATCACCACAATAGTATCTGCGCCACGGCGCCAGGCTTCTTCAACCGGGATAGCATCGCTGATGCCGCCGTCCTGATAACTCACGCCATCGAGATCGACGCCCATGCGGTAAAAGCCCGGAATAGCGCTGGAAGCTTTGATCACCGGCAGCCAGTTTTCCCGCGTCGGCGAGAAATAATTGGCCGCGTAATCATCACTTCGGCAGGCACACATCAGAAATTCACGGCCGTCAATCAACAGCTTTTCAGCGGTTTCCATTGCCAGCGGCATGTTTTTGGCAGTTTGTTCCACCAGCCAGTCGAGATCGATAAGGTGCCCGCCACGCACGAAACGCAGAGGATTGAAAAAGTCGGGGCTGGTGGTATAGCGGGTGATGACTCTTCTGGCATAACCGGGTTGCCCGCAGACAAAAGCAGAGAGATTTTGTGCGCCGGCAGACGTGCCCAGATATAAATCAAAGGGATTAAAGCGCGCGCGCTGAAACTCATCCAGTACACCGGCAGTAAAAATACCCCGCTGTCCGCCGCCTTCGCACACCAGTGCTATTTTGCCCGGTGTATACGGTTTATACGCCAGTGGTTCTATGTTCCCCAGCGTGACAGGTATTCTGTATCCCAACGGGCTATCCTCACAAAATCGGCATCAAACATGGCCTTGCTCAGTGGCCTTCATTTCTGAGCATACCTTGTCTGACTGATTTACGTGAAATTCTTGCCAAATTTTGTCGATAAAATCGTTACGTCCTGTTAACGGCCAGATTGCCCCCATAAAAGAATCGCCCCCTTCAGAGAAGGGGGCGATGTCATTCATTAACGCTTTTTGGCATCAAATCATTGATGCGGTCAGAGTCGTTTACGACCGGTAAACAGGCTGACCAGGAACAGAATGATACCGACTACGAAGACGATTTTTGCAGCCCAGGCAGCTGTACCCGCCAAACCACCGAAACCGAGAGCCGCCGCGATCAACGCGATGATTAGAAAAATAATGCCCCAACGAAACATAAGCTTCTCCTTTACCCTATTTTCACTTTGCCAGTTTAAAAGGTGGTGCCCCGCTTCGGGCCGGACTCACTGTTAAACATCTGCCTTTTGACACTTTATCTCCCGACCGTATGCCGGGAACAAAACTTCTTACTTAATAAAGGTAGTCGAAAAATTAAAGTGTTAGAGCTTCTGACACGATATTTTTTCCGAAATCAGGCAAATCTTATCCGTCCCGAATACTCAGCGGGCAACACAAATATTGTTATGCGTTATTCAAAAGATGAGGCGCCCGCCCGTGAGAAGGCGCCTGGTACTACAGGTAGAGCAGAATATCGTTACGGTGCGACTTTCAGGTCATTTTTGACGCTTTTCACGCCATCAACGGTTTTCGCAACGCTTTCAGCACGGTCAGACTGTGCCTGATCTTTCACTGCACCTGAAAGCTGAACTACGCCGTCGGTGGTTTCAACTTTGACATTACGTGATGGGACGATGTCATCGGCCAGCAGTTTTGCTTTTACAGACGCTGTCGTTGCGCTGTCGCCGGCATAGCCTTTCACGCTCTGGTCTTTGCTGTCTTTGGTGTGCAGTTTGTCGCTGACAGATTTAACGCCTTCAACTTTAGTTGCTGCAGCAACAGCCTGCTCAGCTTCAGCCTGTGAGGCAACGAAGCCGCTCAGCGTGACCACACCAGAATTGGTGGTTACGGAGATGTCGCTGCTTTTGATGGCTTTATCATCCACCAGTGCACTTTTAACTTTCGCTGTGATGGCGCTGTCGCCCATGTAGTTATCAACTTTCTTCATGGAACTATCGATTTTTGCACCTGCGCTATCAGTAGTCGTTGCAGCCAGAGCGCTACCGCTCATCAGTGCGGTACCCAGTACTACGGCCATCATGGAATAGGCAAATTTAGAGTTTTTCATCGATTTCTTCCTTTCGGTTTATAAGCCTTGATTTCGGCTCTGTACGTCACATTCTTGGTGACGCCTTCTAACAATTTGTATTGCTGCTGTTTTTACTATCCTTGTAGCAGAGGATATCGTTTTATTCTGGCTTTTAATTGCCTAGCGATATAACTCTCTGTTGAGTGACTTTAAAGTAGTGCTTTAAGCCACCATTTCCTGAACACACATTTAATATAGTCAAGAATGATCAAATGTGTAGGAAGATCGTCGAATAGGGACTCTAATGCAGACAAGTCCGAAGGTTTTCACCCGGATCTGCGCAAAATATCGGCATAGTGATAAGAAATATCTGGAGGCCAACCCGCCTCTGATAAAAAAAATGGCTCCTTTAAAAGGAGCCATTTGAAATTACAGCGTTAAAAACCAGGCATTAACGATGAGACTTCAGTTTTAAATTACTGCTTGTCCCACGCATCCTGCCAGTTAGTGCCGGTGGCTGGCGCATAAGCCCACGCCGCCTGACCACACCAGCCAGAGTATGGGAAAGGTTTGCACTGATAAATGCTGCCATCACTGCCTAATACCTTGGTACCTGCCACGTATTTCTCACTGCTTTGCGGGTAAACATAGTCGTAACCTGCCGCCGCCGCTTTGGCTTTTACCACAACGGTGGTGGTCGCGGTATCCGTTAAACCGGTGTTATCAGTAACAGTTACGTCAACAGTGAAGCGGGTATCAACCGTCACGTCTGGTGCAGTGATCACTTCAGTATTAGTCGCGTCACCCTGAGACGGTGCGACTGGCAATCCGGCCGGATTAGTCCACTGATAATGCAAATCAGCAGCCTGCGTATCCGGATCGGTCACTTTTGCTGTCAGCGTCAGGGATTCACCAGAAGTCACGGTGTACGTGGATTCAAGAGTAACCGACGGTGCGACAGGTTGAGATGCATCAATCACATTCACGCTGGTTTGCGCAGTGGTGCTGCCTTCGCTGTCACTCACGGTCAGAGAGAAGGTATACACCGCATTGGTCACCGGTTGCGCCACGCTGAATGTCGCTTTGGCAGAGTTGCTGTTTTGCAGCGTCACTGCCGGGCCGGAAACTTGTTTCCACTGATAAGTCAGGCTGTCGCCGTCTATATCGGTGCTGGCAGAACCGTCCAGTGTGATCACGCCGGTGCCGTTAACCTGCTGAGCCATACCGGCATTCGCGACCGGTGGCGTATTGGTAGCAACCGGCGCGGCTGAACCGCTGGTGATTGGCGCAAAGATTTGGCTGTACGCATAAAGCGGAGCCTGTTCCGGCGTCATACCACTGTGTTCTGCGGAGACCTGACCTGAAACGCCTGGCTGATCGCGCGCCATAGACCACGCGCCAATCATACCCAGTCCGTAATCTTTCGCCTGCTGGTAAACGAGGCGGGCATCGGAGAGATAGAACACCTCGCCTTGCACATCGTTATAGCCAATCATCGGGGTCGTCCCCAACATGGCATAAACCTGCGCCGCGCTTTTCTCAGGGTATAAACCTTTCACCTGAGTAAACAGATTGTCGATAGCCGAAGTCGCACATTTACCGTGGATATTCTGGCCTTCAGTGTTGGCTGACTGGCATTGAACGTTGCCGTAGTCCATTGCCATCACGTTTACGCCGGTGAGCACCACGCCCTGTTCTTTGGCATCCTGCAACACTTCCATCCCTTCATGGGTCAGACCGGTTGGCAGCACAGGTAAGGTATACCAGATGCCAATGTGACGGCCTTCGGCAGCCCAACGATCCTGCACCAGTTTGACAGCAGCATTACGACGCTGAACAGACTCTTTATCCGCCAGCCAGTTCCCTTCGATATCGAAATCAAGCACCTGCAGATTCAGGTTATCGACGATATCGTAGTAATGCTGTGCCAGATCATTCACGTTATTACAGGCAGCAGCCAGAGGGGCATTGTTCGCGCCGCCAATCGATACCATGATATCGCCGCCTGCTTCACGCAATGCTTTGATTTTGCTGTATTGCGCGTAGTTAGTGACGCTATAAGCAGTGCCCCATGTCGGTACACAGGTGTTAGCATCTTTCGCTACCATAAAGGCCATGGTGAAGTGGTTAACGTTCTGGTTTTTCGCCAGACCCACCAGGTCAGGTTGCATATTTAAAGTGAAATCGACATATGGCGCATAGAACTGAGCAGGCCATGGATTCTTCGGCGTACCCACACGCTCTTTGGTGCCGCTCCAGTCCATATAAACAGCCCATGGTGTAACATCGTCTGGTTTCACTTTCTGAACAATTACAGAAGACTGATAATTCTTGCCGTTATATTTCACCAGGGAATTAGCAGGATATAATGTATTGATATCCAACGTTGGCGCGTTATCAATTTGATCCTGAGAATAAGTTTGTACTGCACCTAACGGTTTCCACGGATGGCCGTTATTTCCTTCAGGGTTTTGATTGATTGCCAGAGACGGATCATTATTAACGGTATAGAACAGAGCTTCATACATCACTCCGTCTTTCTGAACTTTATCACCCTGATTATAGGTTGTGCTGGTGCTCCAGACCGGCGTCGGTGCATAGGCTACCCACGGATTATTTTCTGCTGGTGCGAAACTGTGTGCAGGCGTTGCTTTAGACGTTTTGTACGTCATGCCATTTGCCAGAACAATATCACCGGCTAAATAATCGCGGCTGCTGTCATAATTAACATAATTATTCTGGGTACCGTCACCGGCGATTTCACAAACGGTCGGGTTACCGTATTGGCTCATTTCAGTTGCAGATGCGGCGCGAACTTTACGCCACGGGTTGGCACCCTCATCTTGTTCTGCCGTGCCCGGGCAATTGGTTGCACCGACCCACCACGCATTGGAGTAAACACTGCCGTCGAAGATAACTTCATAAGTGTCGCCGCCTTCCTGTCCGTTCCACGCTTCAAGCGCAAAGGCGCTGGCTGAAGCCATCGTCAGACCGGCAATACACAGCATCTGTGTGATTTTATTCATTTTCATAACTTACATTCCTTATATATATATATCATTACCACGGCGGGATATTCATAGAATACATATATGTTTCGCGAGAAAACCTATTTTAAACTATGGGTAATTGAGAATTTTGTTATTAATCCATAAATTCGAAGCATGTATTTATAGTGATACATATTAAATAAACATGGAGTAACTTGTGACCCACATATGATGACACATTTATTCAGAAAGAAACCCATCTAAAACTAAATACCCGACTAACAATTACAATTAAGATTATTTAATAACTAAGGAATGTTATTTCTCATTAAGTATTCAGCAAGGTAATAAATAAACCTAATTAACGACATAAATTAATATATAATTTATGAATAAAGAATTAAGCCGTAATAAAAAAGGCGACATAAATGTCGCCTTTTCAGAAATTGGAACAGATTAATGTTCGCGGGTTTTGCGGAATTTCACTTCAGGATAACGCTCTGAAGCCAGATTCAGGTTCACCATGGTGGGTGCGATATACGCCAGATTATCGCCGCCATCCAGTGCCAGGTTAGTTTCGTTTTTGCGTTTGAATTCTTCGAACTTCTTCACGTCGCTGCATTCCACCCAGCGCGCGGTGGAAACGTTCACCGATTCGTAAATCGCCTCGACGTTATATTCGCTTTTCAGACGCGCCACGACCACTTCAAACTGCAGCACACCGACCGCACCAACGATCAAATCGTTGTTAGAGATCGGACGGAAGACCTGTACCGCACCTTCTTCTGAAAGCTGTACCAGCCCTTTCAGCAACTGTTTCTGTTTCAGCGGGTCACGCAGGCGGATACGTCGGAACAGTTCAGGGGCGAAGTTAGGAATGCCGGTGAACTTCATGTTCTCACCCTGAGTGAAGGTGTCGCCAATCTGAATCGTACCGTGGTTGTGCAGACCGATGATATCGCCCGGATAGGCTTCTTCTACGTGTGAACGATCGCCAGCCATAAAGGTCAGCGCATCGGAAATCACCACGTCTTTACCGGTACGCACCTGACGCAGTTTCATGCCCTTTTCATATTTACCGGACACAACACGCATGAACGCCACGCGGTCACGGTGTTTCGGATCCATGTTGGCCTGAATCTTAAATACAAACCCGGTGAATTTCTCGTCATCGGCTTTCACTTCGCGCAGGTCAGTTTTACGTGGCATCGGCGCAGGCGCCCAGTCCACCAGACCGTCGAGCATGTGATCGACACCAAAGTTACCGAGTGCGGTACCGAAGAACACCGGCGTCAGTTCGCCCTGCAGGAAAGCTTCGTGATCGAATTCATGGGATGCACCCTGAACCAGTTCCAGCTCTTCACGCAGTTGCAAAGCCAGATCTTCGCCAACCGCAGCATCAAGCTCAGGATTATTCAGGCCTTTCACGACGCGAACTTCCTGGATGGTATGACCTTTACCGGTCTGATACAGATACACTTCATCTTTATAGAGGTGGTAAACCCCTTTGAACAATTTACCGCAGCCGATCGGCCAGGTAATCGGAGAACAGGCAATTTTCAGCTCGCGCTCCACTTCGTCCATGACTTCCATCGGATCACGGATGTCACGGTCGAGTTTGTTCATAAAAGTCAGGATCGGCGTATCACGCAGACGGGTAACTTCCATCAGCTTACGGGTCCTGTCTTCGACACCTTTTGCGGCGTCGATCACCATCAGACAGCAGTCAACGGCGGTCAGGGTACGGTAGGTATCTTCGGAGAAGTCTTCGTGCCCCGGGGTGTCGAGCAGGTTAACCAGACACTGTTTGTACGGGAACTGCATCACGGACGTGGTAATGGAGATACCACGTTGTTTTTCCATTTCCATCCAGTCGGATTTGGCGTGATGGCTGGAGCCGCGGCCTTTTACCGTACCGGCGGTCTGAATCGCCTGTCCGAATAACAGAACTTTTTCAGTAATAGTGGTTTTACCGGCATCGGGGTGAGAGATGATGGCAAATGTGCGGCGCTTGGCCACTTCAAGGGCGTATTCACTTGGAGACATGTTTTTCACGTTTCTGCGGTTGGTCCGCCCTGCATAGGATTTCACATCACGTCAGAAGATGACGTCAGGCAAAGCGGTAATAAAAGTTATAGCCGGCTATTTTCACTGATTTAGCCGGGATGGGCAATCAATGGTTTTTTGTACTCTATCCCAGCGGCAGCGCCATCATAATGGCATCTTCGCGGCCTTGTGCGGCGGGATAGTAATTGCGGCGAACGGAGAGTTCGTTAAAGCCCAGGCTTTCATAGAGCGCGATCGCTTTAGCGTTAGAGGCGCGGACTTCGAGCCATAACGTGAAAACATCTTTCTGCTCAAGCTGTTGTATCACTTCTTCCAGCAATGTGCGGCCTAAGCCCTGACGCTGAAAAGCCGGATCGATGGCAATATTGAAAAGCGTCGCTTCGTCGAGGACAATTTGGGTGATAGCAAAACCGGCCATCACTTCGTCCTGCATGATCTTGAGATTCAGATAGCGCTCGCCCTGATTGCTGGCCAGCGTTTTTTCCGTCCACGGAAAGGCATGGCTGGCCTGCTCAATTTCAAATGCACGGGGAAGATCAGCGGTGGTCAGGATAGAAATGTTGTTCATTTTCACAGATCTGCTGCCAGAGCGCGCGTTTTGCGCCGGCGTCTTGATAAAGTTCGGCCAGAGCCGGACTGGATAACTGCGGACCGGCGAGAGTCAGCGGTTCGCTTAACCCCAGTCGCCAGATATTGCAGCGGGTATCTTCAGGCAACATAGTGACCTGCTCCGGCGTCAGACGATAAACCTGCTGTGCGTTCAGTGCCAGACTGCGCAGGACATCGCTAACCAGCGGGTCATCTTCCGCCGGGGGAACATCTGCCACAATCAGCAGTTTAGTGTCTGCAGGCAGGCTGACCGCCACTTCGCCCTGTAAAACCGCGGGCCGGCGCAGCGTCCACTGGGTGATCCCCAGTTGCTGTAACAGTGTGTCTCGTCTGGATGCCATGCCTGTTTCCTGCCCGTTGAATACCGAAAAAGCCCGGCTATGCTAGCAAACACATCGAACATGCGCCAATAAACCTCTATAATCGCCAGCTAATTCCTGAGGAGCCTCACCCTGATGTCTGCATTAACTCCGGCCAGCGAAGTCATACTGCGCCATAGCGAAGAATTCGAAGGTCGCCGTGTATTATTCGCCGGCGACTTACAAGACAGCCTGCCTGCTGAAATCGACGCCGAAGAAGTTCGCGTCCACACCAATATGTATCACCACTGGCAGATGCTCAGCAAAGCGCTGGGTGAAAACGTTCAGTTTGGTTTAGTGGCAGATGCTGAGTTTATCGCGCCGTGCGATGTGCTGGTGTATTACTGGCCGAAGAGCAAACTGGAAGCGAAATTCCAGCTGTTCAACTTACTTTCACAGTTGCCGGTCGGCATTGATGTGTTTGTCATCGGCGAAAACCGCAGTGGCGTACGCAGTGCGGAAACCACGCTGGAAGGTCTGTGTGAACTGAGCAAAGTCGACAGCGCACGTCGTTGCGGTTTGTATCATGGTCGTCTGGAAAAGCAGCCTGAATTTGATGCTGACGGCTGGTGGGATCATTACATGGTTGAAGAAGTGACCATTAAAACTCTGCCGGGCGTGTTCAGCCGTGAAGGTCTGGACAGCGGAAGTCTGCTGCTGATCAACACGTTTGAAGAACCGGTGAAAGGCAAAGTGCTGGATGTGGCTTGCGGTTCCGGCGTGCTGGCTTCTGTACTCGCCATGTACTCGCCGAAGATGAAAATCACGCTCAGTGATGTGAGCGCCGCCGCTATCGAAGCCAGCCGCGCCACACTGGCGGCGAACGACCTGCCAGGTGAAGTGATCGCGAGCAACGTCTATTCCGACATTGCCGGTCGTTTTGACATGATCATCTCCAACCCGCCATTCCACGAAGGTCTGCAAACCAGCCTGACAGCGGCTGAGCAACTGATCCGTGGCGCAGTGGGCCATCTGAACATTGGCGGTGAACTGCGCATTGTGGCTAATGCCTTCCTGCCGTATGCCGCCCTGCTCGATGATGCGTTTGGCAGCCATGAAGTGCTGGCACAGAACGGCCGCTTTAAGGTTTATAAAGCCGTCCGTGGCCGTCCGCCGCGCGATTTGAAAAAGAAAAAACGTTAATCAGTCAGACGCTGAGGAAACGCATCAGTTCCGCGTTGTAGCGATCACCCGCTGCTACGCGGAAAGGAAACACTGCTTCGATCGCCGCGATTTCGGCTTCACTCAGGGAGACATCAAGCGCGGCGATGTTTTCCTCAAGATAATGACGATGTTTGGTGCCAGGGATCGGCACTATGTTGTCGCCACGTGCAAGTACCCACGCCAGCGCCAGCTGCGAGGGTTTCACCCCTTTCTCCTGCGCCAGTTCACTGATTTTTTCCGCCAGTTGCAGATTTTTCGCGAAGTTGTCCCCCTGAAAACGCGGGCTGTCGCGGCGGTAGTCATCCAAATCCAGATCGTCCACTGAACGGATTTGTCCGGTCAGAAAACCCCGACCCAGCGGGCTGTAAGGCACAAAACCAATCCCCAGACGCTCACACGCCGGTAAAATATCGGCTTCCACATCACGTGACCACAGCGAATATTCCGTCTGCAGCGCGGTGACCGGATGCACTTTATGCGCCCGTTCAAGAATGTTCACCGGCACTTCGCTCAGCCCGATATAACGGATCTTGCCTTCCCGCACCAGATCGGAGAGTGCGCCCATGGTGTCTTCGACCGGCACGGTGGGATCCGGACGGTGCTGATAATAGAGGTCGATAACGTCAGTCCCCAGACGCTTCAGGCTGCCTTCTACCGATTTGCGGACATAGTCCGGATGGCCGTTGGTCCCGCGCACCTGCGGATTGGATGGATCGCGCACAATACCGAATTTGGTGGCTAAAAAGACCTGATTGCGACGCCCTTTCAGAAAACGCCCGAGCAGTTCTTCATTGGTATGCGGGCCATACATGTCGGCGGTATCCAGCATCGTCACGCCCATTTCCAGCGCACGCTCCAGCGTTGCCATCGATTCTTTATCATCCAGACCGGTGGTATAGAAGTCGCTCATGCCCATGCAGCCCAGCCCCAGGGCTGACACCATCGGACCGTTTTTACCCAGCTGACGTTGTTTCATCGAATTTTCCTTTTTGACTCTAAGAGAGAAGTAACGAAGTGAAGTGTGGTTGTTATGTCAGAAAAGATAAATCAGCGAAAACGTGCAACACTGTTCATAAATCGCAAACAATCAGCGGGGACGTTATGGACCAAATTCAGGCGATGAGAGTTTTCATCCGTATTGCCGAACTGGAAAGTTTTAGCCGTGCAGCGGAAGACCTGAATCTGCCCCGCGCCACGGTCAGTACCACGCTTAAACGCCTTGAACAACGTCTGGGTGTCCGCCTGTTTTTACGCACCACGAGGCAGGTGAAAATCACCGACGAAGGCAAAATTTACTACCAGCGCTGTCTGCAACTGATCTCGGCGCTGGAAGAATCCGACGCCCTTTTTGCGCATCATAAAAATCAGCCCGCAGGCATTGTCCGCATCGACATGCCGCATTCTCTGGCACGTGTGATGGTGATCCCCGCGTTGCCGGGGTTTTACCAGCGCTATCCGCAAATGACCCTGAGCGTCAGCGCCAATGACAACGCGATCAACCTGCTCGATCAGGGTGTGGATTGTGTCGTGCGCGCCTGGCCTTCAGAAGATGACAATTTACAGTCGCGCCATCTGGCGGATTTGAAACAAATCACCTGTGCCTCACCTGAGTATTTGGCGAAATTCGGCATACCTGAAACGCCGGAGGATCTCGCCGGACACCAAGCCGTAGGCTACTTTTTTGCCCATCAGCGGGCAGATTCGCATCTGGAATTCGTGACAGGCGGAAAGGTTGTAAAGCGGCAATTACCGGACAAACTGACTGTCAGCGGCGCTGATGCTTATGTCGCCGCCGCAAAAGCCGGTTTCGGCCTGATACAGGCTTCCGAACTGGCGATGGCTCAGGAACTGGAAAAGGGCGAACTGGTGGAAGTATTACATCAGCATCTTCCGCCACCGATGCCGTTATACATCATGTACTCGCCTGGCCGTTTTCTTGCGCCGAGGATCCGTGTGCTGCTCGACTGGTTGATCGCGTTGTTTTCCAGCCCCGTTCAACCGGACAATCAGAAAGCCATTCCGGGTAAAATCGTTGATTAAACCATCGATTACCCTGAGTACTCTCTGACACATTGAATCATTCACGGTGAATATGCTGTTTTTTACATCAAACGCCCGGAATGGGGGAAATAACTATTGACGCCTGTGGGAAAATCTCTAGAATTCGCCCCCGTGGTTGTGTTACTTGCTGATGACATTCCGATGAATGCATCAACACAGTAATCAATTGGAAGCGATGGTGGCGGAATTGGTAGACGCGCTAGCTTCAGGTGTTAGTGTCCTTTGGATGTGAGGGTTCGAGTCCCTCCCTTCGCACCAAAACAACCACAAGATTTATATTGCACGGCACGGTACGCGATGGTGGCGGAATTGGTAGACGCGCTAGCTTCAGGTGTTAGTGTCCTTCGGATGTGAGGGTTCGAGTCCCTCCCTTCGCACCACTCCGGTGATATAAATCAGCAGTAAGCAGAAATCATCTGTGCGAAGGTGGCGGAATTGGTAGACGCGCTAGCTTCAGGTGTTAGTGTTCTTACGGACGTGAGGGTTCAAGTCCCTCTCTTCGCACCACATGATTCTGTTCTCCGGCTTTTCCTTCCTGCATCAACTCTCTCGTTTTCAGAAAATAAAAAATCCCAGCGGCTTTACTGTGCTTCCTGTTTTTCATCTCTTTTGATTCCTTTTCAGTAACAATCACTTATCACTATAGACTAAAATTCAACGTGACCGCCGCCAGTCCGCCTGCCAGCGCCATAAACGACGGCAACAGCATATAGTGACGCAGCGTACGATGAAACAACATGACCAGCGTCGCCAGCATTGCGACTACCACCAGCATCCGCAGCTGGTCGAGCGTCATATGCGTCAGCGCCAGCAAAGGCATCAGCGCACAGGGCAGCAACACACCCCAGCCACTGGTGAGACGCTTACCCAATATCCAGACAACCGCCCAGATCCCACATGCTATGACAATCGCCGGTATCATAACCCTGCTCCAAACGTTGATAATGAGAACCAATATCATATAGGATTTTTTCTCATTTACCACCTATTTGCAGCGGTGCCCTCCGTTAGGGTGACACCTGACGACAAAAGTGCTAATTTTGGAGCCGTAAAACAAATTAGCTCATGCAGCCCTATTAAAATAGTGACACTAATAAGACCTTTATTGATTCCTAATAATTACCTGTTAGAACTATTAGCCTGTTTACACGGAATACAACCGCGGTATTAGGCGATAAGACACTTTATCTATTCAGACCAACACACGCTAAATAGAGTAAATTTGATGATATCTCATTCCTATGATGAGCTGCTGAAAAGCAAACATCGGCTGGCGATGTTGCTATTCTTTTTTTTAAATAGTGCCACTGCACTATTTTCTATGGTTTATCCGCCAGAAGGCTCATCCTCAATGCCTTTTCCGCTAGTCTTGATTTTTGCTCTTTGCTGCGCGGGGTTAATATTTTCATATTTAAGTAAGAAAAATTTTTCTGCCCATCTGAATATGTGTTCCGTCATCGTCGGTCTGCTATGGGGATGGCAAATAGCATTTCGTTTTGCTGAAATTGGTCAGACAGATAAAAATTATCTTCTGGTCAGCTTACTCAGTATATTCTTTATCAGTGCTATCGCTTTATCAGATAATTTTCTGGCTTTTTGCCTTCATGCAGTACCTTCGACTATTTGCGTCATCTTTCTGGACGATTTTCAGCATGTCGGGCGTATCTTGTTTACCGTTTCCCTGCCGCTGATAGGGTTATGGTTGCATCATCTGATGTTAAAACGCAGCGATGAATTTACACGCCGAATGTTGTCCAACCTGTACAGTGAGCGGGAGAAATTCAGCGACCTGAGCATGCTGGATCCGCTCACGGGTCTGTACAATCGCCGCGGACTGCAAAACAAGCTGGAAACCCTGTTTAATCAGGCCTCCGGTCACTACGTCATGCTGCTGGATATCGATCACTTCAAAGCCTACAACGACAACTATGGTCATACAATGGGCGACCAGGCGCTGGTGCGCGTGTCAGCTGCCATCCGTGATGCCGTGCGCTCGCGCGACGTGGTTGTGCGCTACGGCGGAGAAGAATTTCTGGTGCTGATGTCCAACGTGCAACAGGAACACGCAGTTCGCATGGCCGAACGTATCCAGAATAAAGTCCTCGGGCTGAATATCCCGCATTTGTTTAATGCGCAGGTCTCGACCCACGTCACAGTCAGTGCCGGGCTGGCTGCACTGGAGGAAGGTGACTTTATTCAGGCTTTAGGCAAAGCAGATACCTCTCTCTATCACGCAAAAAATAGCGGACGCAATAAGATATTTTATGCGTGGGAAGAGGAAACCGTTGAGGCATCCATTGAAGAAAGAATGGCCTGATGGTGTTTGATAGTAACAATGATAACAGCGGGTTTATTGTTTTTATTTTCCTGCGACATATTTAAATTGGACAAAAAGTCGTTATTAAATGCCGGACATTCATTTATTTTGCATAATCATTCAGCTTTCAGCCAGATTAACGATTCTGGCTGAAAGCTAAACAGCTTATTTATCATGTCGAATGTTACTGAACAATGTTACTTTTCGATTTCATCAATCTGCTTAAATAATCCATAGTCATCGTTCGGCCTTGCCTTAATAACCCCGATAAAGATAATCCTAAACGTCATTTTTTCAATGTAGTGACCGACCTGCCTGCGGCACCAGCCTTCTCATTCCCTGCGCCAAAAATCACGCTACTCTCTTGTTTTAACTTCATTATTCGCGCCATTTGTTAATCTGTGAACTGACTCACCCTGACCTTCCGGCGAGTGCCAGCGCTTATTTTCCCGTGGCACTGACCGGAAGGTCGCTCTGACGGACACTTCTTACACTATCGCCCAGCCGCTGCCTTGTTTCTGAAGGATCAGTTAATAGCAGCGCTTTTGCTTATCTCATCACTCTACATAATAAAAGGTCCAGTGCATGAACAGTTCGATAGTGTTAGGGATTATCTGGCATCTGATAGGAGCAGCCAGCGCAGCTTGCTTCTATGCGCCATTCAAACAAGTAAAACATTGGTCATGGGAAACCATGTGGTCGCTGGGCGGCTTCTTTTCCTGGATCATTCTGCCGTGGGCCGTCAGCTACGTTCTGTTGCCTGATTTTTGGTCCTATTACGGTTCATTCACCTTCGCGACACTGCTGCCTGTTTTCCTGTTTGGCGCCATGTGGGGCATCGGCAACATCAACTACGGCCTGACCATGCGCTATCTCGGCATGTCGATGGGGATCGGCATCGCGATCGGCATTACCCTGATTATCGGCACGCTGATGACACCAATTCTCCAGGGTAAAATTGGCATGCTGTTTGGCACAACCGGCGGCCAGCTTACGCTGCTCGGTGTATTTGTTGCGGTTATCGGCGTAGCCATTGTCAGCTACGCAGGCTTCCTGAAAGAAAAAGCACTGGGTATCAAAGCCGAAGAGTTCAATCTGCGAAAAGGGCTGATTCTGGCGGTGCTGTGCGGGATTTTCTCAGCCGGTATGTCTTTTGCCATGAGTGCCGCTGTCCCGATGCATGAGGCCGCGCGCGAACTGGGTATTGACCCGCTGTATGTCGCACTGCCGAGTTACGTTGTGATCATGGGCGGCGGCGCCATCGTGAACCTGGGTTTCTGCTTCATCCGTCTGGCAACCCGCAAAACCATTTCGTTCCGGGCTGATATGTCTGTGGCAAAATCCCTGCTGCTCACCAATGCTATTTTTTCCATTATTGGCGGCGTGATGTGGTATCTGCAGTTCTTCTTCTACGCCTGGGGCCACGCCAGCATACCGGCAGAATATGATTATATGAGCTGGATGTTGCACATGAGCTTCTACGTACTGTGCGGCGGCATCGTGGGTCTGGTGCTGAAAGAATGGCTGGGTGTCGGTAAAAAACCGGTGCGTGTTCTGTGTATCGGCGCGCTGGTGATTATTCTGGCGGCGAATATCGTCGGTCTGGGAATGGCGATGTAAATCCACCACATACTTTAAAAGACCGCTCAATAAAAACGGCAGAAATTATTCTGCCGTCATCAGCGACAAAGATGTTTTTCCACCCTGCCCGATAAAGCGCTGCCGGTAATCACGCGGCGATACTCCACAGGCGCGGCTGAAGACCACTGAGAAATAATTACTGTCATCAAAGCCACATTCTGCCGCGACATCACTGATCGTCATGTTGCCATAGCGCAACAGACTCATCGCCCGGCAAAGCCTCAGCTGACGCAAATAATGACTCACATTCATGCCGGTATGCTGCTTAAACAACGCGCGTAAAGCACGGGGATTCAGCTCATGCTGCTGGCAGAACGTCTCCAGGTGAAACGATTCAGAGATGTTTGCTCGCAGCGCCATCAGCAATAAATCCAGCTGATGGGCATCTGGTAATGCCCCGCTGTCAGGCCGCTGGCGAAAACGCAGTAATAACAGTGCCAGTTGCAGCAGTAACGCTTCGCTCAGTTGCACGGAAAGCGGCTCAGACTTCATACATTCTTTTGCCAGTTCATCCACTTTATCGCGTAAAACAGACATTCCGAGCGTACTCAGCCGCCAGTAGCGTTGCTCCTGACTGACATTCTCGCCGGGTAATAATTGCGACCAGTCTGCCGCCAGTCCGAAGCGATCACGGCAAAACAGCACGTTATCCAGCGCAAGTTCGTTGACCGATTCATAACTGTGGCGATCCCGCGAATTAATATAAAACAAGTCACCGCAGGTGATGGGATAAGGGATATCGTTCCAGATATGCAGGCCGTTGCCGCGCCAGACAATCACCAGCTCGTCAAAATCATGATCGTGACTGGGGAAATCCACCTGTGGATGACGTTCCGCCACCACAACCGAATTCATTCCTGTCAGAAAGAAGTCATTTTTAAAAAGTCTTAGCGACATAGCGGCAATCTCATACCCGTTTGACGACAAAATAAACGAGGCAGTTCAGATAAACAAACCTGAAACTGCGAGAGGTGCCGTTTAACGCAACTGATCACGCATGAGTTTGGGCGACACCGAAAACTCCCGACGAAATTGTGTCGAGAAGTGGTTACTGTCACTGAACCCGCAGGCATAAGCGATATCGGTAATACTTTGATCGCTATGATGTAAACGACGGCGCGCTTCAAGTAAACGCAGCCGGTTGAGATAACGCTGCGGCGTCATGCCGGTGTAATGCTTCATCTGCCTGTGCAGGGTTCGCAGCGCCAGCGAAAAACGTTCTGCGGCTTCGGTCCAGTTAACATCCTCACTGTAATGTGACTGGAGCCATTGCAAAAGCTGATTGACACGGTTTTCCGAGGTATCTCGCAATTGTGGCTGGAAACAATCCTGATAAAGCAAGATCAGCAGTTGCAAAAATAGACTTTCGCGCGTGGCGATGTGTTCCATCTCAACGCTGTCCGGCAATGCTTCCAGTTGAGTAATGCAGTTCAGTACCTGTTGCAGTACGCACGGGCTGAGCTGCCAGTGGATCTGCGACTGATAATGATGTTCCTGCGGCAAAAAATGACCGACGTCCTGAATAAAACGGAACGCTTTCGGTGAACGGAACAACACATTGGTCAGACGAAGATTATCCACATTTTCAAAAAGATGGTGATCGCTGGCACGGACGAAACAAACTGTACCGGCGGTCAAAGTGTAGGGATTGTCATTAAAAATGTGCACACCCGAGCCGCTTTCCACCAGCATAATCTCGTGGAAATCATGGTAATGCTCCGGGAATACGTCTTGCGGAAGCCGCCGTTCAACCGTCACGGTCAATTCAGGTGCCGCAAAATAATCATCACCTCTCAGTAACGTCATTTATCGCCTCCGGTTCAAAATCATTGTGTGTCGGAAAACAACCCTACCTTGTGCCCCGCCTTCTTACCTTCAAACCGCAGCGTTAAAAACGTCATAAACGGTCATATTTCAAAGATTCCCCCTGTCGTAATGCAGATCTGCGGCAAAGATCACAATCGCCTGGCCGCATTACGCAGACGCGGAAAAACGCTGTTTCAGCCAGCTTTGAACCGTAATGTGATCTGCCTCGCATCTACCTTTTTAATGCTGCCATCCCGCCAAAACCGGTGGCAATCACCGGAAGGTACCCCCACAACGCCTCCCCTACACTGGCCACATATTCAATAAGGAATGGCCGCTATGAGAACTCACCATCTTGCCGCTATTGACCTCGGCGCTTCCAGCGGTCGGGTGATGCTGGCGACGTTTACCCGTCAGGATCCGCAGCCGGCAGCGACGCTGACACTGAAAGAGATCCACCGTTTTTCTAATAACCTGATCCGCGTTGATGGCCACGATACCTGGGATCTTGATGCGCTGGAGAAACACATTCTTGAGGGGCTGAATCGCCTCGACGCATCCGGCGTTCAGCTTGACGGTATTGGCATTGATACCTGGGGTGTGGATTACGTGCTGCTTGATGAACAGGGGCAACGGGTCGGTTTGCCAGTGGCTTATCGTGACAACCGTACAGAAGGCGTGATGGCACGAATGGAGCAGCAGTTTGGCCGCGAGAACTTGTACCAGAAAACCGGTATTCAGTTCATGCCATTTAACACGCTTTATCAGTTGTGCGCGCTGAGCGAACAACAGCCTGAAATCGTCAGAAAAGCGGCACACATGCTGATGATCCCGGACTATTTTCTTTACCGCCTCACCGGCAAACTGAACTGGGAATATACCAACGCCAGCACCACGCAGATGCTCAACCTCGCCACCGGCGACTGGGATGAAGATTTGCTGAAACTGGCTGGTGTGCCACGCCGCTGGTTGCAAAAACCGACACAGCCGGGCAACTCTCCGGGGGTGTGGAAAAGCCCTCGCGGACGCAGCGTGCCCGTATTTAGTGTAGCAACTCACGATACCGCCAGCGCGGTGGTTGCCGCACCGCTGACCAGTTCACGCAGCGCCTATCTCAGCTCCGGTACCTGGTCGCTGATGGGGATTGAAAGCCCGAAAGCGTTCAACCATGCGCAGGCACTCCACGACAACATCACCAACGAAGGCGGCATTAACGGCAGCTATCGGGTGTTGAGAAATATCATGGGCTTGTGGTTATTCCAGCGTGTTTGCCGCGAACTGAATATCCAGGACCTGCCGTCCTTAATCACACTTGCCAAACATGTTACCCCGTTCACTTATCTGATTAACCCGAACGAAGATCGTTTTATTAATCCGCCCTCCATGGTGGATGCCATTCGCGATGCCTGTCGTCAGGCGGGTGATCCGGTGCCGGAGTCACCAGCAGAACTGGCGCGCTGTATTTTCGACAGCCTTGCCATGCTGTATCGCAAAATCGCATTGCAACTTGCTGATTTACAGGGTGCGCCGCTGGAAGATATTCACATCGTCGGCGGTGGCAGTCAGAACCAGTTCCTGAACCAGCTTTGTGCTGATATCTGTCAGGTCAGCGTCAGCGCAGGTCCGGTTGAAGCTTCAACCCTGGGCAACATCGGTTGCCAGCTAATGGCGCTCAACGCCGTCAAAGATAACGCCGAATTTCGTCGCATCGTTGCCACGAATTTTGAGCAACACCACTACATTCCACTTATTCACGCGGATTTCGCTATTCACTGGCGCCGTTTCCAGGCGCTCTGTCACGCCAATGAGGAACTCGCAGTATGACTTCATCTATCGATCAGGCATGGACACTTGCCAAAGAACGCTTTGCACAGCTGGGTATTGATGCAGAAGCTGCAATCAAGCAACTCGATACCCTGCCCGTTTCTATCCATTGCTGGCAGGGGGATGATGTCGCTGGCTTTGAAAACCCGGAAGGCAATCTGACAGGTGGTATTCAGGCGACCGGTAATTATCCCGGTAAAGCGCGTAACGCTCAGCAGCTTCGCGCTGATTTAGAGCTGGCCATCTCGATGATACCTGGCCCTAACCGGCTGAATTTGCATGCGATTTATCTGGAATCCGAAAAGCCCGTTGCGCGTAATGAAATCGAACCAAAGCATTTTGCTAACTGGGTGGACTGGGCGAAGAAAAACAAACTTGGTCTGGATTTCAATCCTTCCTGCTTCTCACACCCGATGAGCGCCGACGGCTTTACGCTCTCCAGTGCTAATCCCGAAGTCCGTCAGTTCTGGATCGAACACTGCCAGGCCAGCCGCCGCGTCTCTGCCTCATTTGGTCGCGCATTGGGCACGCCTTCCGTGATGAATATCTGGGTACCGGACGGGATGAAAGACCTCACAGTGGATCGTCTCGCACCACGTGAGCGTCTGATGAGTGCGCTGGATGAAGTCATTTCTGAGAAGTTTGATCTGAGCGAACACATTGACGCCGTCGAGAGCAAACTGTTCGGTATCGGCTCGGAAAGCTACACCGTCGGCTCTAACGAATTCTATCTCGGTTACGCCGCAAGCCGTGGCACCGCATTGTGCCTTGATGCCGGTCACTTCCATCCGACTGAAGTGATCTCCGACAAAATTTCCGCCGCCATGCTGTATGTGCCACGCCTGCTGCTGCACGTCAGCCGTCCGGTACGCTGGGACAGCGACCACGTGGTGTTGCTTGACGACGAAACGCAGGCCATCGCCAGCGAAATTGTCCGCCATAACCTGTTTAACCGTGTTCATATCGGGCTGGATTTCTTTGATGCCTCGATCAACCGCATCGCCGCCTGGGTTATCGGCACCCGCAACATGAAAAAAGCATTGCTCAAAGCGCTGCTGGAACCGACAGACTTACTGAAAAAGCTGGAAGTCGAAGGCGATTACACCGCGCGTCTGGCATTGCTGGAAGAACAAAAATCCCTGCCCTGGCAGGCCGTGTGGGATATGTATTGCCAGCGTCACGATGTACCGGTTGGCGGCCAGTGGCTGGATACCGTTCGCCACTACGAAACCAGCGTACTGGCAAAACGTTAATTACCGCAGATCAAAACAGACACGCATTCACCTTATTTGCAGGAAAGAACTGATGAAAACATTATTTAACTCGTGGTTTGTGCAGGGCATGGTTAAAGCAACCACCGATATGTGGCTGAAAGGCTGGGATGAGCGCAACGGCGGCAACGTCAGTATGCGTCTTTTACCGGAAGACGTTGCTCCCTACAAAAATGATTTCTTTGCCCAACCGCGTCAGGTCGAACTGACACAGCACGCGCCAGACCTGGCCAACGAATACTTCATCGTGACCGGTTCCGGTAAATTCTTCCGCAACGTGCAACTCGCACCTTCAGAAGCGCTGACCGTTATTCAGCTCGATGATAAAGGCGCCAGCTACAAAATCCTCTGGGGCCTGACCGCAGGCGGTCTGCCGACGTCAGAACTGGCATCACATCTTCAGTCTCATGCTGTCCGTAAACGTGTTACTCACGGTCAGGATCGCGTGATTATGCACTGCCATGCGACCAACCTGATCGCACTGACCTACGTGCTGGAACTCGACAGTGCCAAAATCACCCGCAAATTGTGGGAATGCAGCACTGAGTGTCTGGTGGTCTTCCCCGACGGCGTGGGTATCGTGCCGTGGATGGTGCCGGGCACCGACGGCATCGGCGCCGCCACTTCCGATCAGATGCAACATCACAGCCTGGTGTTGTGGGCGTTCCATGGCATCTTTGGCTGCGGCCCGACGCTGGATGATGCATTCGGCCTGATCGACACCGCTGAAAAATCAGCAGAGATCCTGGTGAAAGTGATTTCGATGGGTGGCATGAAACAGACTATCCAGACTGAAGAACTGATTGCCCTCGGCAAACGTTTTGAGGTCACACCTTTCGAGGCCGCACTGAAAGTCTGATGTAAAAAAATCTGTTTAATAATTCTTTAAGGGGAGCAACGGATGCTCCTCGCTTAAGATTGGCGAAGACCAAAAACAGAGCACCGCAAGGTATGGATCATTTAACCTTTCCCTGAGTCATGCGGGTTGCAGAAAGACGGCAATGACAAGAATCCCGATGAGCTGACACGAGTCTGTGATCCGGGTTCTTAAACGCAGCCAACACCTCTGCAGCCTGGAGTACGACGGGAAAAATAGAGGGAATTTTTATGAGTTTTATGTTGGCACTTCCTAAAATCAGCCTCCACGGTCAGGGCGCAATCGAAGATATGGTTGCGATGCTGGCGGCCAAACAACACGGCAAAGCGCTTATCGTCACCGACGGCCAGTTAATTGAACTCGGTCTGCTCGACGGCTTGTTTTCCGCACTCAAACAGGCCGGAATGCCGTACGCTATTTATGGTGGCGTGGTGCCCAATCCGACCTCGGCTCATGTTGACGAAGGTTTCCGTTTATATCAGGAAAACCAGTGCGATTACCTGATCGCTTTCGGCGGCGGCAGCCCGATTGATACCGCCAAGGGTATCAAAATTCTGACTGCCAATCCTGGCCCCGCCACCCTGTATTCCGGTGTCGGCAAAGTCACTAAACCGGGTGTATTTCTGGTCGCAATCAACACTACCGCGGGAACTGCTGCTGAACTTACCAGTAATGCGGTGATCATCGACAGTCAGCGTCAGGTGAAAGAAGTGATCATTGATGCGAATCTGATCCCCGATATCGCCGTTGACGATCCGTCGATTATGCTCAAGATCCCGGCAGGCATTACCGCGGCAACCGGAATGGATGCGCTTACTCACGCGATTGAAGCCTATGTTTCACTCGGCGCACATCCGCTGACTGACCCGACTGCGCTCGCCGCCATTTCTACCATTACGCAATGGCTGCCGAAAGCCGTCGAACACGGCGACGATATTGAAGCTCGCGAGAAAATGGCACAGGGGCAATATCTGGCCGGGATGGCATTTAACAGCGCCGGTCTTGGACTGGTCCATGCGATGGCGCATCAGCCAGGGGCGACACATAATCTGCCGCACGGCGTGTGTAATGCGATTTTGCTGCCAGTCATTGAAGAGTTTAACCGTTCTTCTGCTCCGCACCGTTTTGCCGATATCGCCCGCGCAATGGGTGTGCATACGCAAAGCATCAGCGAAACGCAGGCCAGCATGGCGGCTATTGACACCATCCGTAAATTATCCGCCCGCGTGGGGATCCCGTCCGGTTTTAAAGAACTGGGGATTAAGGAATCCGATATCGAAGGCTGGCTGGATAAAGCACTGGCTGATCCCTGTGCGCCATGTAACCCGAGAACACCAACGCGTGAAGAAGTTCGCGAGCTGTATCTGAAAGCGATGTAACTTTTTTGCTCCCCCCACTGAAAGGGGAGAGCTAAAACAAACACGAAAACAGCTCGGTCTGCTCCCTCCCCTGCGAAGGGGAGGGCTGGGGTGGGGTATTAAATAAAAGCTAATGTGTTGAAGTGTACTTTGACGAGGCGTTTATCTTCAAAACCCCCTCCCAGCCTCCCCCTTCGCAGGGGGAGGCGCTTTCCCTCTCCCCCCCGATAATCTAACCGGAGAAAAACATGATCCGTAAATCCTTCGTTATGCAGGTCAATCCCGATGCGCACGCGGAATATCAGCGCCGTCATTCGCCAATCTGGCCAGAACTGGCGGAAACCCTGAAAGCCCACGGCGCACATCACTACAGCATTTTTCTCGATGAAAAACGCAACCTTCTGTTTGGCTATGTGGAAATTGAATCGGAAGAAAGATGGAATGCCGTGGCAAAAACGGATATTTGCCAGAAGTGGTGGAAGCATATGGCAGACGTAATGCCTGCCAATGCCGATAACAGCCCGATCAGTAGCGATCTTAAACCGGTCTTTTACCTCGATTAGCCCGCTGACCGGCGGGTTTTCCTTTTCCTGTACCCGGATTTTGCGCTTTTGAGGCGGTAAATCGCGTAGCTGCCGGTTTCACTTTCCCCGAACGTGATGGCGCAAACTTTGGATCAAAACCGTCCGGTGGTACCAGGCAATCAGGCCGGATACCAATCAGACGACGCATCCCCATCGCCGTCAGCGCCTCGCGGATCACCGGCCAGTTCACCGGATCATGATAGCGCAGCAATGCTTTATGTAACCGCCGCTGACGATCCCCTTTCGGTACCACCACATCTTCGCTTTTATAATCCACTTTGCTGAGCGGATTCTTGCCGCTGTAATACATGGTGGTCGCACTGGCGAGCGGTGACGGATAGAAGTTCTGCACCTGATCCAGACGGAAGCGGTTTTTCTTCAGCCATAGCGCCAGATTAATCATATCTTCAGTGCGCGTGCCCGGATGCGCGGAGATAAAATACGGGATCAGATACTGTTCTTTTCCGGCCTGTTTTGAGTAACTGTCGAACAGTTCTTTGAACCGGTAATAGCTGCCCATGCCCGGTTTCATCATTTTTGACAGCGGCCCGGTTTCGGTGTGCTCCGGCGCGATCTTCAGATAACCGCCGACATGATGTTCTGCCAGCTCTTTGATATAACGCGGATCCTCTACCGCCAGATCGTAACGTACGCCCGAAGCGATGAGGATTTTCTTGATACCTTTCAGGCTGCGCGTACGGCGATAAAGATTGATCGTCGGCTCATGGTTGGTGTCCATGTGCGTGCAGATTTCAGGGTAAACGCAGGAAGCGCGCCGGCAGCTTTGCTCCGCTTTTGGCGACTGACAGCGCAGCATATACATGTTGGCAGTCGGACCACCGAGATCGGAAATCACACCAGTGAATCCCGGCACGCTGTCGCGGATCTCTTCGATTTCACGCACGATCGACTCTTCCGAACGGCTCTGAATGATCCGCCCTTCATGCTCGGTGATCGAACAGAACGCACAACCGCCGTAACAGCCACGCATGATATTGATCGAGAAACGGATCATGTCATATGCCGGAATGGTCGCTTTACCGTAGGACGGATGCGGCACGCGCTGGAATGGCAGACCAAAGACTTCATCCATTTCTTCGGTGGAAAGCGGGATCGCCGGTGGGTTGATCCACACATACCGGTCGCCGTGTTTTTGCATCAATGCACGGGCGCAACCCGGGTTGGTTTCATGATGCAAAATGCGCGAAGTATGGGCATACAGGACTTTGTCGCCCTTCACTTTTTCAAATGACGGTAACAGAACGTAGGTTTTCTCCCACGGTTTCGGCTTAGGCGCGCGCACCGTCACAGGTTGCGGGGCACCCGGCGCAGGCAATTCTCCTTCTGAACAGGGTAAGTCCTCGCCATACGGATTCATGATCGGCTCAATGCGACCCGGCTTATCGAGGCGCGTGGAATCCACCCCGCTCCAGCCGGTCAGCGCCGTTTTACGCATCACCGCCGTATTGCGCACATCGTGAATATCCGTAATGGATTCGCCCGCGGCCAGACGGTGCGCCACTTCCACCAGTGGCCTTTCGCCGTTGCCGTAAATCAGCATGTCAGCTTTCGAATCCACCAGCACCGAGCGACGTACGGTATCGGACCAGTAATCGTAATGCGCAATACGCCGCAGACTGGCTTCGATACCGCCGAGCAAAACCGGCACATCGCTGAAAGCTTCTTTGCAGCGCTGGGTATAAACCAGCGTCGCACGGTCCGGACGTTTACCGCCCACGTTACCCGGCGTATAGGCATCGTCATGGCGCAGCTTCCGGTCGGCGGTATAACGGTTGATCATCGAATCCATATTGCCGGCGGTCACGCCATAAAACAGATTCGGTTTACCAAGCCGCATGAAATCTTCTTTGTTGGTCCAGTCCGGCTGGGCGATGATCCCGACACGAAACCCCTGCGCTTCCAGCATTCTGCCAATGATCGCCATGCCAAAACTCGGATGATCGACGTACGCATCTCCGGTCACCACGATCACATCACAGCTATCCCAGCCCAGTTCATCCATTTCCGCCCGGGTCATCGGGAAAAACGGCGCAGTGCCGTAGCATTCGGCCCAGTAACGCGGGTAAGAGAAAAGGGTGCGATCGGGTTGGATCAGGCTGATTGGCATAAAGAGTTTTCGCTGAAAGAAGAGGGAATTTGCTTAAGCACGGCTAATGCATCGTGATTTCGCAGCCAGAAAATCAAGGCCGGAGATTATACTTGGACGAAAAAACGCCTGCTGTTGCGAATGAGTTTGTCATGCGTCAGATCAAGTTTTTCAGGCCGTAAATCCCATTTTCCGTGATCACTCCCTCACCAATCTAAGATTTCCCTTATGCGACATTGCCGACTACCATGTTAGAAAGTGCATCAGAAAGCTTCAAATCGTAACTAAAGAATTTCTAACTTTAGACGTTGACCGCCACCGGGCCATCGCGAATTTTTCGCCGCCCCCTGACAGAGAGAAGCCTATTGTGACCGCATTACTTCCACGCCCCGCCCTGACCCTCTCATACGCAGTGGAGACCGCATCATGACGATGAAATCCCCTGAAAGTCTGAACATGAATTTCCTGCGTTACGATATCCCAGCCGGGATTGTCGTATTTCTGGTCGCGCTACCGCTGAGTCTTGGTATTGCCCAGGCCAGCGGATTGCCACCTTTTGTCGGCCTGCTGACGGGTGTTATCGGCGGGGTGATCGTCACCCTGCTCAGCCCCTCGCGTTTTGCGGTCAGCGGACCGGCTGCCGGGCTGGTAACGATCGTCGTTGGCGCGATGGAGACGCTCGGATCTTTCTCCACACTGCTGCTGGCGCTGATGCTGGCGGGGGTTCTGCAAATCATATTCGGTATCATCAAGGCCGGACGCTTTGTTTCACTGATCCCCGGTTCTGTTATCCAGGGCATGCTGGCGGCGATCGGTATTTTGCTGATTATGCAGCAAATCCCGGTCGCACTGGGTTATCAGGGGGAAGACGGATTGCGCGGTATTTTCAGCGATCCGGCGTTCAGTTTGTCGCCCGCGATTCTGATCGTTTCGGCTGTCGCTTTGCTCATTTTGTGGCTGTGGACCACGCCGCCGTTTAAGCGCATCAAACTGATGACTTATGTGCCCGGTCCGCTGGTGGCCGTGTTGTGGGGAAGTCTGGCGATGATCTTCGGTGATCGTATTGTGCCCGATGCAATACAGGCTATGCCGCGCATTGCGCTGCCGAAATTCGACAGTGTGGATGAAGTGACCTCGCAGCTGGAAAAGCCGGACTGGAGTGCGTGGAATAATCCGCAGATTTACGTGATTGCCGCGACGCTGGCGCTGGTCGCCAGCCTGGAAACCCTGCTGAGTCAGGAAGCGCTGAAGAAGCTCAAGGAGCAAACGCCGGCGCCATCACCTGATAAAGAAATGCGTGCCCAGGGGATCGGGAATTTAATCAGTGGATTTCTTGGCGGCATGCCGATCACCGCAGTGATCGTGCGCAGTTCGGTGAACGTGAATACAGGTGCACGTAGCAAAGTGTCGATCCTGCTTCACGGTGTGCTATTGCTGCTATGCGGCATGTTTTTCAGCGACATGCTTAATACCATCCCCCTGGCTTGTCTGGCGGCGGTTCTGCTGTATACCGGTTACAAACTGGCCTCACCGGCGCTCTTCCTGACCCAGTGGCGGCTTGGCCTGCCACAGTTCCTGCCGTTTATCGCCACGCTGGCCGGTATTTTGGTCTTCGGTATGCTGGCCGGGATTGGCATCGGCCTGCTCGCGCAGTTGTTGTCGAGCACTTACAAAAGTCATCACAATGCGATGCAACTGACGCGCGATGAAAATCATTATGTGATGCGTTTTCATCAGAATCTGACATTCCTGCATAACCCGCGTTTGCAGAGTCTGCTGGCGGAGATCCCCGATAACAGTGTGGTTCGCGTCGAACGCGAGAATGTCGGGTATATCGATCCGGATGTAAAAGCGGTACTGTCAGATTTCAGGGCAAAGGCATTGGATCGCAATATCACGCTGGATCGCTGGCCAGTCGGGCACTGATTTCAAAACGATGATAAACAAAAAGGCCTGCCGGTTTCCCCGCAGGCCTTTCTTTTATCAGGAAAAAATCTTATTTCTTCGCCAGTGCTTCAAACACTTTTTCGACCGCAACGGCCCCCGGATCTTTGACGCCTTTCAGGCTGTCGCTGCTCAGATAGGATGAGCGCCCGGCATTAGCTTTTTTCATGCTGGCCGTGTCTTTGGCGCCTTTAGCGGCGGCTTTCGCAGCGCCTTTCAGTGCATCTTTTTTGCCCAAAGCCTCCAGCGCGGGCTGAAGTGCGTCGATCATCGTGCGATCGCCAAGATCCGCGCCGCCGTAATGCTTCATGCGCTCCAGACCAAACAGCAGCGCTTTCGGTAATTTCTCACCCTCAGCGACTTTCTTACCGGCAGCCGTGAAGAAGATCGACATCAGCACGCCGCTCGATCCGCCCATTACGGTTGCCAGACGATCGCCGACTACGCCAAGAAGATCGGCAACATTATTCAGCGGAAGTTTTTTGCCTTTGTTCTGCTTCTGGATATCGCGCGCGCCGGTCGCAAATGTCGAACCGGTATCGCCGTCCCCTACTTTGGCATCGAGCTTATTCAGTTCATCTTCCAGACCGGAAAGTGTCTGTGTGATGGTTTCAACGATCCTGCCGACTTCGGCATTCGATGACGCTTTAACGGATTTTTTATCGCTGATGGCTTTACCTTTTTTAGTCGCCAGTTTTTCCAGCTTAACCAGCGGATGCCAGCCGGCGGCCTCCACCTCTGCCAGCAACGCTTCTTCAATTCCGCCTTTCAGCGCGATCACGGAAAGCGAAAAACCTTTCATATCCAGCGCACTGACGAGTGAAGCGGGTCCGATGAGATAACGCACCGAACTGCCCAGCGCTGAATGCACCACTTCTTTAGTGATCTGATTCATCTCCAGCGGTGAAACGCCGCCGAGGTTATTGATCAATACCGCCAGCTTGTCGCTTTTTTTGACATGCTGCTGAAGCTTTTCAACCAGTGTATCCACCACTTTTTTACTGTTCTGAGTTTTCATCGTCGAGACGCCCGGCTCGCCGTGAATACCTAATCCCAGCTCAACGTGGCCCGATTCGATGCGCTGTTCTTCTTCATCTTCGCCGCCGCCCGGCAGGCTGCATCCCGCGGCCGCCACACCGATACTCGCCGTGGCATCAATGGCCTGCTGCGCAATTTTGGTGACGTCTTTGAGTGATTTTCCCTGCTCTGCGGCATAACCGGCAATTTTATGCACCAGCACCGTCCCCGCGATACCGCGAGGCTGCTTGTTGTCCGGCAGAGAAATGTCGTCGGATACCATCACCAGCTCGACGTCGTAGCCCATGCCTTTGGCTTTCTCGGCCGCCAGACCAAAGTTCAGACGGTCGCCGGTGTAGTTTTTCACAATCAGCAGGCAGCCCGCTTTACCGGTGACCGCCACAATCGCGTTCAGTACGGCGTCCACGCTCGGTGACGCAAACACTTCGCCGCACACTGCCGCGGTGAGCATGCCCTTACCGACAAAACCGACGTGTGCCGGTTCGTGACCGGAGCCACCGCCGGAAATCAGGGCGACTTTTTTCTTATCCCAGTCGCGGCGAACGACCACACGAATTGCCGGATCGACGTCCAGTTTTGCCAGGTTTTTGTAGGGAGAGGTCAGGATCACCCCTTCGATAACATCGTTAATCAGAGACTTACGGTCATTCATAAAGAATTTAGACATGCCGGATCTTTCCTTTTAACTGTTTTCCAGGTGTTTTGAGGCAGAAAAAACATACCTCTGCGTAATGCAGGTATCTGAAAACATAGCACAGGACAAAAATCAGGAAGGAGACGAGAAAGGCGGTTTCCCGCCTTTTTAGGAAATGATGTAGAAAGAAATCAATTACACGCTAACACTTTAATCGCTAGTCCGCCGGTTGAGGTTTCACGGTATTTAGAGTTCATGTCTTTGCCGGTTTCGTACATGGTTTCGATGACTTTATCGAGACACACGCGCGGTTCGCTGGTACGGCGCAGCGCCATACGTGAAGCATTCACCGCTTTTACTGCCGAAATGGCGTTTCGCTCGATGCATGGCACCTGAACCTGTCCGGCGAGCGGATCACAGGTCAGCCCGAGGTGATGTTCCATAGCGATTTCTGCCGCCATAAACACCTGCGCCGTGCTGCCGCCCAGCAGCTCAGTCAGACCGGCTGCCGCCATGGAACACGCCACGCCGACTTCGCCCTGACAACCCACTTCGGCACCGGAAATGGAGGCGTTCATTTTGAACAGAATGCCGACTGCGCCGGATGCCAGGAAGAAACGGCTGTATGAATCCGGGCTGATCGGGCGGATAAACTGATCGTAATAGGTCAGCACCGCCGGAATGATGCCACATGCGCCGTTGGTCGGTGCCGTTACAACCCGTCCGCCTGCCGCGTTTTCTTCGTTCACCGCCATCGCGTACATATTGATCCAGTCCACCACGCCCATCGGATCAACGTTGTTTTTATCCTGCGTCACCAGAATACGACGCAGCGCCGCGGCGCGGCGGTTAATTTTCATCGGGCCTGGCAACAGCCCTTCGGTATGAATACCGCGCGTAATGCCTTCGCTCATTACGTTCCAGATAGCCGCAAAGTGCTCGCTGATTTCTGCGCGGGTATGGCTGGCCAGCTCGTTTTGCAGCATCAGCGCCGACAGGGACAGGCCGGTGTCGGTGCAATGCTTTTGCAAATCACTGGCCGAACGGAACGGGTACGGGCGCACCACAGGGTTCTCGTCCTGCTGGCCGAACTTGCTGGCTTCGACAATAAAGCCGCCGCCAATGGAATAATAGGTTTGCGTGTACAGCAGTTCATCGCCGTTGAACGCGCTGATGGTCATGCCGTTTTCGTGCAACGGCAGATTACTAAAATGGAAATTCATGCCGGAACCGGCCGGGAAATCCACTTCCCTGGCACCCTTGCCGAGCATCAGTCGCCCGGACGTTTCCACCTGGCGGATAAACGCCGGGATCGCATCAATATCCACATCATCCGGCATATTGCCGGCCAGCCCCATGATGATCGCCAGATCGGTGTGGTGGCCTTTACCGGTTAACGATAAAGAACCATAGACATCGACGACCACGCGGGTGGTATGAGTAATATGGCCAGAAGAGATAAGTTCATCAGTGAATATTTTCCCGGCTTTCATCGGGCCAACAGTATGCGAACTGGAAGGACCAATACCAATTTTGAAAATATCGAAGACGCTGATCACGGTGGGCACTCCATGTGAATAAGATGACGGGCAAAAATACGGGAGGAAAGTGAGCAGGAAAATTCCCGCCCACTTTATTTCACTTAGCTTTAAATATTTTATTCATTAACCAATCAGGCTAAATACGATGGCTGACATAGCAATCAGCCCCATAATCACCACGAACACATTGCTGATATGGCCGCTGTATTTTCTCATCGCAGGAACTTTACGAATCGCATACATAGGCATCAGGAATAACAGCATCGCAATAATCGGACCACCCAGCGTTTCGATCATACCCAGAATACTTGGATTCAGGGTAGCGACTAACCAGGTAGTTAATAACATGAAGATGCCGGTATAACGGTTCAGCGTTGGCAGGGCAATAGTTTTCCCTTTACCACGTAATGACTTAATTACCATGCCGTTGAAACCTTCACGCGCACCCAGATAATGGCCGAGGAAAGATTTAGTAATCGCAATAAAGGCAATAAATGGCGCGATATATTCAATGACCGGGTTAGAGAAGTGGTTGGCTAAATAAGACAGAATAGACACGTTCTGCGATTTAGCTTCCATCAGGTCTGCCGGAGACAGGCTCAGTACGCAGCTGAAGACGAAGAACATCACGGTGATAACCATCATGATGTGGCTAAATGCCAGAATACGTGAACATTTTTTCTCAGCGTCTTCGCCATACTCTTTGCGTTTTGCGACAGCGAAAGAGGAGATAATCGGCGAGTGGTTAAAGGAGAACACCATCACCGGAATGACCAGCCACAATGTCATCAGCATGCCGTGACCTACGCCATTGCCGGACATAGAGACGTTTTCAAACACTGACGTATTCCAGTTAGGAATAAGGTACAGCGCCAGCGCCATCAGCACCGCAACAAACGGGAAGACCAGAATACTCATCGCTTTTACGATCATATCCTGACCGAAATACACCAGCGTCATTAAGCCCAAAATGAGGATCAGAGACAGCAACGCACGCGGTGGCGCATTCATATGCATCTGGTGAGTAATAAAACTCTCAACCGTATTGGTGATCGCCACGCTGTAAACCAGCAGAATAGGATAAATGGCGAAGAAATAAAGCAGGGTAATTAATTTACCGGCCGAAATACCGAAATGCTCTTCCACGACTTCCGTAATATCTTCACCGGCATTCTTTCCGGATAATACAAACCGGGTTAATCCGCGGTGAGCGAAGAATGTCATTGGGAAGGCGAGAATCGCCATAATGATTAATGGAATGAGACCGCCGATACCGGCATTAATAGGAAGAAAGAGAACACCTGCACCAATTGCTGTTCCATATAAACCTAACATCCACATAGTGTCAGTTTTACGCCAGGAACTTACCGATTTTTTAGACAGCGTCCCGATTGTTGTATTATCCATGATTCCTCAGCACCTAATTATAAAAATAATTCCGTTTCCCCAGGAATGGTTGATGTTTTTTTACTGCACCCGTCATCAAAAAAACCACCCTGACGGATAAAACATACCATTAATGCGGGCATGATACCTATCAGCAGCATAAAAATCTGGATAACCGCATAGCTTTGAGATCATGGTCACGAATATCTTTAAAACGCGGACTGATATTCCTTTAAATTCCAAACCATTAACATTTTCTCTAATTTAAATTCATCAAATAGTGATTACGGTAACATCTATTTTTTGTGATATTTTGTTATGCCCGTGACTATTATTTAAATAACGATTGAAATACCAGCAACATGTATTATTTATAGTCTGACTCCCTGAACTAAATTGTTCATAAATTAACCGATCCCTTCACCTCTTAAAAAAACGGAATACGTTAACATTCCTTCTGAATTTCCTCTGTTTTCTGACTTGTGTAAAAAATACGCCACAACTCCACCGCAGTTACAGAAGGAAATTTTTTACACTTACGCTTTCGGAACTATTGCCGATAAAGTTATTCTTACGCTGGGGAAATCATTTCAACCGGAAGAAACACAGAGCGACTCAATGGGAAAAGCCCGATCACCTTTTTGCCCGCCAGCAGGGACATCACTACGCCGTTTTATTAAGGCTGCGTATGGCATTGTCCTGCTGCTGATGCTGATGGTCGCTCCGCTGACATCGGGTGTTGCACAAGAAAGCGATCCGCAGGCGGATGCGGCTGTCGCGCAGACCGTCAACGGCATCCTGAGCTATTCGCGCTGGCCGGGCGCAACCCCCACGTCCGTCTTAACGCTTTGCATCATCCCTCCCGTGAAATACGCCGCGCAACTTACCCCGGATGGCAGCGCATTCACCGGCCGGCCACTCAAAGTCATGACGCTTCCGTTCGACAGCCCGCTGCTCACATCGGAGTGCGATGCTATTTATTCCGGCAACATGACAACGGAACAGCAGGCAGATTTACATCAGCGCCTGGAAGGCCATGCAATTCTCACTATCGGTGAACAGGATGATGCCTGTGCATTACTGAATGCGTTTTGTCTGGTGATGACGCCACTTCACACCGGATTCAAATTGAATCTGGACACGCTGTCCCGCAGCGGCGTGCGGGTAAATCCCGCCGTATTACAACTTGCCAGGGAAAAGGAGTGACCATGAAAAACAAAATTCCTGTTCCTGAGGTTGAACAGTCAGGCCAGCGTCCGACGCTGAGCGCTGCACTGAACCGAATTCATGTGATTGTGATTTTAACGGCGATCGGTCTCGCCGGTTTCCTGCTGACGTTGCTGGCGTTAATCGCCCTGCGTTCTCACGCGGAAAGCAATCTGCAACTGACCGCGCGCGCCATCGGTTACACCACGGAAGCCGCACTGGTCTTTAATGACCCTGCGGCGGCGCATGACTCGCTGGAATTTATCGCCAGACGCGGCGATTTCACGCAGGCAAAAATTCTGACGCCGGCGGGTGCGACATTCACCGAGTGGCAGCGTCCGATCCACAGCAACTGGGACAAACTGGGTCAGTTCGTCGGCCATGTGGCGTTTCCCGAGCCCGTAACCGTCCCGGTGGTGCATTCCGGCTCGGTCATCGGCACCATCTGGCTTGAGGGTAACGGCAGCAGTCTGATTGGCTTCCTGGCGGAAACTATCCTGAGCCTGCTCGGTTGTCTGGTGCTGACCGCGCTGGTCGCGCTGTATTTTTCCCGCCGGATGCAAAAAGGCATCGTCGATGCTCTCGGCCACATTACGCATGTCACCCATGAAGTCAGTGCGAACCGGTCGTTTAATCTGCGCGTTCCTTCCGCGCCGATTGTCGAGCTGCATACACTGAGCCAGGACTTCAACAGCCTGCTGACCGAGCTGGAAGCCTGGGAAAATCACATGAGGAACGAGAACGTTTCGCTGACAAAAAAAGCGTTGCACGACGGCCTGACCGGTCTGCATAATCGCGCGTTTTTCATTGATACCCTTAATCAGTGTTTCAATCCGGTGCGCGCACCGCTATCGCTGGCGTTGCTGTTCATCGATGTTGATAATTTTAAGGAAATCAATGATTCACTCGGGCACGCCGCCGGCGACCGGGTGCTGATGGTGATTGGCGAAAGACTGGCAAAAACCCTGCGTAAGGGGGATGTGCTGGCCCGTCTGGGCGGCGATGAATTTGCCATTCTGCTTGAGCCGATGATCTCTACCGCCGAAGCAGTGGCGTTCGCCGAGCGGATTGTCGAGATCATGAAAACGCCGGTCATTTTGCTCAACAACAAAACGCTGGATGTGTCACTCAGCATCGGCATTGCGCTTTCGCCTTCACAGGCAAACAGTGCGAAAGAAATTCTCGAAAAGGCCGATGAGGCCATGTATCGCTCTAAAAGAATATCCGGCAGTTGCTGGCATGTGTCTTCAGGCATGCCGCTTCCTGTCGCGATGAAACACTAAAAGGAATTAATGACTATGAAGACCTGCAATACGTTCAAATCCTGGTATCAGTTCGCCGCAATGGGGCTGTGCATTGTGCTGCTGGCCGCCTGTCAGAGTAAACCTGCGGGATTAACACCGGAACAGATCGCCGTGCTGCAAAAGAACGGTTTCTCCCAGACCGATGCGGGCTGGGAACTGGGACTGGATGCCAAAGTTCTGTTTGGCAATAATCAGGATAAGCTTTCCGCCGAAAGTAAGCAGTCAGTGGAAAAACTGGCGGGCGAACTTCTGCACGTCGGCCTGAACAAGGTCAATCTCGACGGCCATACCGATAACTACGGTGATCCGGCTTACAACAACGATTTGTCGCTGCGCCGCGCTGACACCGTCGCCGCCGCCTTTGCCGATGCCGGAATGCCGCGCGCCAATATCCATACCCGTGGACTGGGCCAGAGCAAACCTGTCGCCAGCAATAAAACCCAGGCCGGACGCGCTCAGAACCGCCGCGTGTCTGTGATTATTGTGGTTTAACCGACAACAATCCCACCAGATGCAGCGCCGCCTTGCAGTTATCCGTTCTGCGCCAGGCGAGCGCGATCTGCGTCGTTAATGTCTGCCCTGCCAGGGGCAGACACCTCACATTGGCTTCATCAATCTTACTCAGCGACGCCGGTATCAGCGCGTAACCAAATCCTGTCGCCACCATACTCAGCGCCGAGGTAATCTGCGGACACTGCTGCCCGTAGCGCGGCGAAAATCCAGCCTCTTCACACGCATGCGTGACGGCATCATAAAGCCCCGGCGATAAATCTCGCGGGAAGGTGATCAGCGTATCGTGGCGCAGCGCCGACAGCCGGACTTCCTTTCCCTGACTGAGCGGATGGGTTTTGGGCAGCGCCACCATCATTTCCTCGATATCCAGCACCTTAAAACTGAACTCTTTGCTGCGCTCGCATGGCAGACGGATAAACGCCGCATCCAGCGCGCCCTCGCTCATTGCCGTCATCAGCCCCGCCATGTCCTTTTCCAGCGGTTCGAGAACCATGCCCGGATATTTATCCCGAAAGCGATGCAGCAACGCAAAAACCTGCGGGTTAAACGCCGTCGACGTGGCAAAGCCGAGTCGCAGCGTACCGTTCATACCACGCGCAACGGCGCGGGTGCGCTCAAGGGCGGCATCGGTCAGTTTGATGATCGTTTGTGCGTCGTCGTAGAGCACTTTTCCGGCTTCGGTGAGTTCGACGCCACGGGTCAGGCGTTTGAGTAAAGGAGTACCGATTTCATGTTCGAGCCGCTGGATTTGCTGGCTCAGCGGAGGCTGGGAGATCCCAAGCTGTTCGGCAGCACGGGTGAAGTGTCCCGTCTCTGCTACCGCGACAAAATAGCGCAGGTGACGAAGTTCCATATCAAAAACGTCTCAAAGTGAACACCTCCTCATATTGGAACTCAGGGCGGAATGGGGTCAACCTTTTAGTTAGCAAAGTTAATTATTCGACGGAGACCCCTGCATGAAAAACCATTCCGAATCCTGCTCCTGCATGGCGGACATTGCCCGCACCGCAACAGCGTTTAAACATCAGCATCCTGACCGCGTTTTATATCAGTCGTCGCTGATGAGCGCCCTGCTGAGCGGTGTGTATGAAGGCAACACCACAATGGCAGACCTGCTGGAACACGGCGATTTTGGTCTCGGTACCTTCAACCATCTCGACGGCGAACTGATCGCGTTCAACAGCAACATCTTCCAGTTACGCGGCGACGGCAGCGCCCGGCGCGCCCTTCCTGAACAAAAAACACCTTTCGCCGTCATGACATTCTTTAACCCGACTGATGAATACGTGATTGATCGCCCGCACAGCCGCGAGCAAATCCACAAGGTGATCGACGACGTCGTCGCCAGCCAGAACACCTTCTGCGCCCTGCGCATTGATGGCGAGTTCAGCCGCGTCGAGACCCGTACCGTGCCGGAACAGCACCGCCCGTATAAACCGATGCTGGAAGCCATCGAAGCCCAGCCGACGTTTCATATCGAACACAGCCAGGGCGTGCTGATTGGATTTCTGACACCGGCCTATATGCAGGGCATTAACGTGGCGGGCTATCACGAGCATTTTATCAATCAGGAACGCAGCAGCGGCGGCCATGTGCTGGATTATCAGGTTGAGCGCGGCGTGCTGACCTTCGGCACGGTCGAAAAGCTGTTGATCGACTTTCCGCAGGACAGCGATTTCCTGCATGCCAACTTATGCCCTGATGATTTAAATGATGCGATTCAGTCGGTTGAAAGTTAACAGCCGCAGACAGAAGGATGAAAACCATGAAAAACTCAGACAGTAAAACCGACTGGAATTGCGGTGCGGATCTGGTCGTCGCGCAGCTTGAAGCACAGGGCGTCAAACACGTGTTCGGTATTCCCGGCGCTAAAATCGACCGGGTTTTTGATTCGCTGGTCGATTCCCACATCAAAACTATTCCGGTACGCCACGAAGCCAACGCCGCCTTTATGGCCGGTGCCGTTGGCCGCCTGACCGGAAAAGCCGGCGTCGCGCTGGTCACCTCCGGCCCCGGCTGCTCAAACCTGATCACCGGCGTCGCCACCGCGACATCCGAAGGCGATCCGCTGGTCGCACTCGGCGGTGCCGTTAAACGCGCCGACCACGTGAAACAGGTGCACCAGACCATGGACACCGTGGCGATGTTCCGCCCGGTCACCAAGTATTCTGCCGAAGTCACTTCGCCCTCTGCGCTGGCCGAAGTGCTGGCAAACGGCTTTCGCGCCGCCGAGTTCGGGCGTCCGGGTGCGGCATTTATCAGCCTGCCGATGGATATCGTCAACGAACCAGCCAGCGGTAAATTACTCACCTCGCAACCGCCGGTACTGGGCAGCGCGCCGCACGACGCAATATTGCAGGTCGCAAAGTTACTGAAACAGGCAAAAAATCCGGTGCTGCTGCTGGGCCTGATGGCCAGCCAGCCGCGTAACGCCGAAGCAATACGCCGTCTGTTGCACAAAAGCGATCTGCCGGTCACCAGCACCTATCAGGCGGCGGGGGTTATCGATCAGGCTTCCTTCCACCGCTTCGCCGGTCGCGTCGGTCTGTTCAACAATCAGGCCGGTGACCGCCTGCTTCGCAATGCAGATCTGGTGATCACCATCGGTTACAGCCCGGTCGAATATGAACCGGCGCAATGGAGTAACGGCACCGCTGAACTGGTGCACATCGACGTCATACCTGCCGAGACCGACAGCGACTATCTGCCGGACGTCGAACTGGTCGGCGACATTGCCGACACATTGGATCTGCTGACGGAACAGATCCCCCAACGCATCGATCTTAGCGCCTCAGCCATCGCTATCCTCGAGGATCGCCGCCAGCAACGTGAACTGCTGGCCCAGAAAGGCCGCAGCCTGAACCAGTTTGCGATCCACCCGCTGCGTCTGGTACGCGCGATGCAGGACATCGTCAACAGCGACGTCACCCTGTGCGTCGATATGGGCAGTTTCCACATCTGGATCGCCCGCTACCTTTACAGCTTCCGCGCCCGTCAGGTGCTGATTTCCAACGGTCAGCAAACCATGGGCGTCGCACTGCCGTGGGCAATCGGCGCTGCGCTGGTCGATCCCGGCCGCAAAGTGGTTTCCGTATCCGGCGACGGCGGCTTTATGCAATCAAGCATGGAACTGGAAACCGCCGTCCGTCTGGGCGTCAACCTGCTGCACATCATCTGGGTCGATGAGGCCTACAACATGGTGGCAATCCAGGAAGAGAAAAAATACCAGCGCACCTCCGGCATCCAGTTCGGCCCGATTGATTTCAAAGCCTACGCCGACGCCTTCGGCGCCAAAGGTTTTGCCGTCACCTCCGCCGAAACGCTGGAAAGCACCCTCCGCGCCGCCATGGACGTACAAGGCCCCGCCGTCGTCGCCGTCCCGGTGGATTACAGTGATAACGCGTTACTGATGGGGCAGCTGGAGATGGGAAGGATTTTTTAGGGGGGATTTCAGGAAAGGTTAAAACGCCCTTGTTAGGGCGTTTTCTTACTCGCGGCAATCATATCTTTCAGCTCATCAATCGAGAGCGTACGATCTTTTTTGCGATGTATGATCCCATGGCAGTTAGCGCAGACGGGAACGAGATCTGTTTTGGGGTTTACAATCTTAGACATCCCAAATTCTGAAACAGGTACAACGTGATGAATATGAATAAAGTCCTTTGCATATTCTCCGTAAAAATCACCGAAGTTGAAGCCACAAGCGAAGCAGGTAGTGCCATGTATACTTTTTGCCAGCTTCTTCAACTTTGGGTTTCTTTCATACTTTGTAACGAACTTCGAAGTTTTCTTCCCTTCCTCATATGAAACCAGAGATTCCTCATCGGTTGCATCTTCTTGAAGGATTTCTTCACTCTCGATGTCGTCCATAATAAAGCGTGATTCAGTTAGCGCAGACGCAACAGTAATATCAGCAAAGACTTCCCCTGAAATGGGGCGAACGCTAAAACGCCAGTAATTAGATTTTTGCTGCTCGGGAATTTCTTCATAATAAACACCGTCATTTTTAGCCAGAACGGCCTGTTCAAACGGTTGAAACTCTGTCAGTACTGCATATAGATGACCGGCTTCATCCGGTCTGATCTCGCTTATTCGCCCGATCCCAAAATAGTGCGGTGCATCTGACAAGCGCTTTGACGAATACTCTTTGTTCCCTGGCTTTAGCCTCCCTTTGTAATACACATAACGCATTCCAGGGGTGAGTGACTTTTGATACTGCTTAGGAAAATGATATCGCTCGCCAGTTTTGTCATCCCATTTGGAGTCATCACTCTCCGCAAGAACGACACACATCTCTTCGTCCATCATCTACTGATACCTGTTAATTGAATCAATAGGTTGGAAGTATAATGGGTTCTTAATTGCTTACAACTCATGCATTTAATTTTTGAATAGTTTGGCAACTCTTCCTCTCGAAAGACTCAGTAAATAACGTATTTACACGTTCAGTTTCATCCCTTTTCCAAGACATCTCGCAAAACTGATAACTGCCTAAAAATTCCTCTCACTGTATAAATTCCCACGTATTAGACTCTCTTCGCTGCGGCAAAATCCGCAGTTAGAATTAGCGTTCTGTCCCAGTTTGGTGCCATCAACTCTATGAAAATAGGGTGAATATGGTACGGTCTGCACTCACCCAAATTATGGTGGCTCAGACAGTGGCTTCTCACGAAGCACCGGATTCCAGACTGGCCGGAACGCTAACGCTGTTTGAGCTGCCACCATCGGGATTAGCGTCTCTGGAGGTAGTTAATCAACTATCAGCTGGAGTATTAAAATGGAATTTTCTAACACTGCTTTTTCAAACACCTCCGCACCGGAGGCCCACAATGCCTAACCTTTACGACAATACCCCGTTGGAACTGGAAGAGATCGTCGATCACTGTCGTGCGTTGTCTTATGCCATTGTGTCGCTGGATAATCCGCAGGCGAAAGACCTGCTGGGATATATTCTGTGTGAACGGCTGGAAGTGCTGTATCAGACGCTGGAAATGCCCTTTGGCGATGACGACGTGGTGGCTATAGAAGTGACGGAAGCACTCACACACTAAGCGGATTTACAGACGTAAAAAAGCCAGCGCAACTGCGCTGGCCTGATGATCCACGAGGCGGGTGAATTAGAAATCGTAGAAGACGGTAACCCAGGTGGCGTCTGCTTCGTCGTCGGTGGTGTGCGCTAATGTGCGTTCCACGTAAACAGACAAGCCGTAACCGATGGTGGTACCCGCGCCCAGATAGACGTGGTTCGCGTGATATTCTTCGCCGCCTTTCAGTTGCAGGGAATCGGCTGCAACGTATGGCTGGATAGATTTCAGGAACGGTTTGTCGATATTAAAGGTATAACCGACGAACCCTTCCACACCGTAACCGCTGCCAGCAAAATAATGTTCGACAGGATTTTCACGGGTGCTCGGCACAAAATCTTTGTAATAGCTGCCGGTGCCGACGATGTACCAGTTGTTTGGCTGCCAGGTTAATGCGGTACCAGACAACTGCTGATGATAATCTTTTTCGTTATATTGATTATCTTTCACCGTGGCGTCAGTCAGGCTATACGCCGCACTCCAGACCAAATCTTTGGTGAGTTTATAATCGAAGCCTAAACCACCACCATTATTACGGCGATAGTGCTGATCCTCGCCCGCCTGAATTTCATCTTCAGGTAATAAGTAGTTGGCATATAACGTCACAGGACCAAAGTCGTTAGTATATTTAATGCTGTTTTTGGGCTTATTTGCACCATCGTAACTGCCGTTAATGCCAATACCGGTACCGCCCGCATGACCATCGTTATCCCATACGTCACTTTTAATCCCGACGACAGAATAATAAATACCGTACTGGTGGCCGTAGGTTAATGTCCCGTAGCGGTCATCTTTAAAGCCTGCATATAACTGACGCTGAGTATCACGCTGACCACCTTCCGGATAGTGACCATTCATGCCCAGCAGGTTCGCCATGTCCACACCCAGCTCGTAGTAGGCGATGACTGAGGTATCTTGTGTCAGTTTATAATCACCACGGAAGCGGAAACGGGTGCCACCATCGTGACCATTTTTATAATAGCCAGGCTCCGGACCGTTATTGAAAATCCACTCAGGACGGATGCTGCCGCCAACCTGCAAGCTTAATGGCGCCAGCAAAGCATTACTCTGAGGATTTTTATCTAAAACAGTAATTTCGGCCCGGGCGCTGGCAGATAATGCCGACAGCACGACGCCGCCAATTAAGATTGACGCTTTTAAATTGCTCATTATTACCCTGTCTTTATTATTTATGTGATGTGTGTGCGGTCTTGCGCCGCGTATAAATAATTAACATAGGTATGACGGGGGACAAAGTGAAAATTCAGAAAGTTCCTTATAAGGAAATTATATATAGGGAGTAATTAGTAAACAATAATATTGTGATATGTAACTATAAGAAAATTTTTATGTTTTAGTGATTAAATACAGAACAACATGATAAAAATACGAGCAATTGTAAACTTACGGCAACTAAAAATTGAAATATTTAATAACAATTACATCCTAAAAATAGCATCAATAAGTAAATCATGCCAGCGTGATAATGACATTACGTGACAACCACTTAATATTATTACATTGAATTTGAGTTAATTCAAAATCGCCAGAATAATATCCGGTAAAGGCAGTTATTAATTAACCAATTTCAATTTTTATCTCATGGATATCGTTCTGGTGGTGAATATCCCCGATTCTCTGTGCGAATTTTGCGAGACATCTTCCAGTTCTGACAACAAACCACTGTAAATATAAACAGGTTATTTCTTTGTAGCATGAACAGGCATAAAGTTCTCTGGCAGCGGCAATCACCCCGCCAGTAAAGGGGGCCTCGACTCACTGACAATGGAATGATCTTCATGACTAATACTGAAAACAGCACGGCCTTTACCGCAAACTCTGTCACCGTTTTTCGTTCACTGATTGAGGGGTTGGATCTCAGCCACTTCGGGGAAGGACAGCTTTATGATCTCAGCGCACTGGCATCAGAGTCCGCCGGCGGACTCTGCCAGGGGTTGTTGTGTTTGAGTGAAGGACTGGAGAACTGCGAGGTAATTCCACCGGAGGGGATTGCACAGGTCAGCGGCTACCTGAAAGCATCAGCGCATCTGATCCCTGTGCTCTTTGAATTATGCGAGCAGGCCAACAGCAGCCTGATGCGTATGAAAAAAATTACGGTTTATCCGATGAACGGACGTGCGCGGCGATATCCCGCATAACATTTCGCGCTGTCTTGCTGATCCCACCGAGCTGGAAAAAACCATGAATGACACCCAGATAGCGCTGAGCACTACATTCAACACCCTGCTCAGTCAGCCGGGAGTACAGCGCCTCGCCTTCGTCACATAAGGGATCGTATTCCGCCGTGATGATGTGAACCGGCGGCAATCCGGCAAAGTCATCACGCCACAAAGGGCTGGCTTCAGGGTGCATGAAGTCAGTCTGCGGGAAATAAGCCTCAAAACCGCTAAGTAAAGTGTCGCTGGTTAGCACGTAATCCTCACCATTCCGCTTGTGGCTTTCACAGGACGCTGTCGCATCCAGCATCGGGTAAATCAGCACCAGCTGACGCGGCAGCCACTGCCCGGCATCTCGTAAACGCAGAGCGGTGATCAGGGCCAGATGCCCGCCTGCGCTGTCGCCCATCAATGTAATCTGGTCGCGATGTATGCCAAGAGTTTCCGCATTTTGCCAGATAAGGTTTGCAGCCTGTTCAGCGTCGTCATGCGCTGCGGGATAAGTATGTTCAGGCGCTAAACGATACTGAACCGCAATCATCCGACAGCCACTGTAAAAAGCGAGCTGACGCAGCTGATTATTATGTGTGGTAAATCCACCGCTGACAAAGCATCCACCGTGATAATAGATAACGGCAGGTAATGCACCATGCGCTTCCAGCGGCGAGTAAACGCGTAACGATAAGCCTTCAATCGTCACATCGTGTATATCTACGCGTTGCTCGATATCCCCGGCTAATACTGTGCTGGCGATATATCCGGCACGGCGCTCAGCGAAAGTCTGACGGCGGGACGACGGGCGGCCAGCAGCGATGAAGTCGTTTACCAGCTCAGCAATTGTGGGTTCAAGTGCCATGATGATCTCTTCCTGATGATGGATGTTCAAGCGCGAATAAGATGATGACAGGCTACGATATTTTCCCGCAACAAGTCGATCGGTATTAGCGATCAGTTCTTAATTATTACCGGAACAGCACTCAGGATACTTCAGGCACAGAAGCTAATTTTATTGCTAAAATACCTCTGCGCTTCTGTTTAAAGAAATAAGTAACACTAACGATATATTTTATTTATTAAACTTATGGGAAAACTCCCCACGTAATGGAGGCGTAGCTCTTCAATTAATTATTAGCAAATACATAATCACTCAGAATTATAGCAAAGAAAAATCTTATAAATTCCAGAGAAGCATCCTGATAAATTGATAATTATCTCCCGCAAGTAATTTCGTTACATATTTTCGTGACATAGCTAGCTTTAGTGATCCATTGCTATATGGTATTTTTCCGCTTTCGGAGCTGAATGTTTTAAAGGTAATGCAGCGCGCTGCCGGTATGCTGTGGGAGCAGAAAAATTAAACTCATTGATATATTCACACCATCAATGTTTTATTATTGGGTTATGACCATCAATTATCATCGCCTTCCACTGCTGCACTATGGATTGATAAGCAGGAAGAGCTTTACGTAATCATTGCTGTTTACCTAACGTGATTGACCGTTATTTGGTATCAGTTTTGGTATTCACGCCCATGAGCGTTAAAAGGACTTAAACGATGAGCATTCAGGATTACATTCTTGCAGGCAGTAAATTACCGATCCACAACCATTATCAGTTAAGACTTAAACGGCTTGAATCCCAACAGCCCGGCGTCGATATATCGGTGCTCAAGTTCAGCGGCAGCGAGGCCATCAGCGATATCCTGCGCTATGAGATTGAGTTTACCAGCGCAGTGAAAGACATTCCCGCCCGGCACATCATCAACTATACCGCCCTGTTTCTGATGTACCCCGACGGCAAGCCGTGGGAATCGGTTAAGCCGCGCATCATCCCCGGTGTCATCACCCAGTTCCGCCAGTGCAACACTTCTTCCGATGAAACCCGTTACGTCGCCACGCTGGAACACCGCGTCACCCGGTTAAATCAGGGCAGCAATAACGCGATTTACCAGAACGACAGCGTCATCAGCATGACCGAAAACACCTTCCTGCGTTACAACATGGACCGGCTGGATTTTCGATTCGCGCTCAATGATCAGTATCCGCTGAAAAAATTCATGATGCAGTTCGGCGAAAGTGAGTACGCCCACATTGCGCGACGTCTGGCAGACAGCGGCATCTCGTACTTCTTCGAATATGACGAAGAGAACAACTGCGACGTCATGGTGCTTGCCGACCATTCTTACGCCTGGCCAGAGCCTGTTGCTATCCCTTTCCGAAATCCGGCGGGACTGTTTGACGGCGGCCTGGAATCAGTCTGGGAGATGTCGGTCATCCGCAAGGCCATTCCGAAGTCAGTCACGGTTAACGACGACTATTATCCCGCTGCGCAAAGCGATATGACCGGCACGACACAGACCAATCCGGATTATCCGGCGCTGGTTGCCGAAGATTACCGCTGGGGTGAGTACTATCCTGAACCGGGCAAGGAATACAGCAGCGAGCCCGGACAGGGCATGTGGTACGCCAGACGCCGTCAGGAACGTTACCTCAGTGAGCAGATCGTTTTTGAGGGTAAGTCCAACTGCATGACGCTGCGTCCGGGGATGGTCATCACTACGCCCGGCAAAGACTGGCCGGAAGCGCCGGACGGTCTGCTGATAGTTTCCACCAACTCTACGAACGTCGCCCGCGATACGGCGTACTTCGTCACCTTCACCGCGGTTCCGCGTAATACACAGCATCCGTACCGCCCTGCGTTGTTGCCGTGGCCAACTGTCACCGGCACGCTGCCTGCCCGTATCTCCAGCGCGCATCCGGATGAACCTTACGCGCACATCAACGCCGACGGTTTGTACCGTGCGCAGTTCGGCTTCGACCGCACCGAATGGCAGAAAGGCTTCGAGAGCTGCTGGTTGCGTCTGGCCAAACCGTATTCCGGTGATACCTGCGGCTTCCATATGCCACTGCTGGATTCCACCGGCGTGGCGATTGCCTTCGAGAACGGTGACGTTGACCGGCCTTATATCGCCTATGCGCTGCATGATTCAACGCACCCGGATCATGTGGCGTTACCGAACTACAAGCGGAACGTCATCCGCACTCCTTCTGGAAATAAGATTCGACTTGAGGACCAGCGGGGCAAAGAACATATAAAAATCAGCACGGTACATTCAGGTAAGAGCCAGCTCAGTCTGGGACACCTGGTGGACAGTGCCAGAAAACAACGAGGTGAAGGCGCAGAATTGCGAACTGATGCCTATGTTGCCGTTCGCGGCGGTAAAGGCGTGCTGCTTTCTACCGAGCCGAAGAACAGTGCTCAGGGACAGCAACTGGATATGGATGCCGCCATTGCCCAGCTTGAAAAAGCCCTGGCTCTGGCCAAAACCCTGAAGAGTACCGCCGATATCGCTCAGGCGTCTCCGGCAGAAACCACCGATCAGGAGCTGCTCAAGACAGACCTCACCAAACTCGCTCAGCCAGGTGTCGTCGTCTATGGCGATGCCGGTATTGCGCACACCACGCCGAAAACGATCCAACAAACTGCAGGTAAGAATCTGGTGGCCACCGCCGGCCAGGATGTCAGTTTCAGCGTATTCCGTCGCTTCTCAGTTGCCGCCGGTGAACTGTTCTCCGTATTTGCGAACAAGTTAGGCATCAAGCTCATCGCTGCTGCAGGAAAGGTGCAGCTACAGGCGCAAAAAGACCAGATGGAGCTGACCTCCTTCGAGGACATGCAGATCACCAGTACCAACGGCCGCATCGTGCTTAACGCCAAAAAAGAGCTGCTGCTGATGTGTGGCGGGGCTGGGATCCGCATTAAGGATGGAACGATCGAAGAGCTTGCTCCTACCCGTATTACCCAAAAATCGCCGGTACTGGAGTATCAGGGTGGGGATACCGTGAAGCAGGCGATGCCGTCATTTGAAGAGGGCAAGTACGCCATTCAGTATCGTCTTCATGCTGAAGATGACCCGACTCAGGTGCTTAAAAATCAGAAATTCCGTATCCACCGCCAGGATGGATCCATAACCGAAGGGGCTACGGATGCCAACGGCGAATCGTCCTTACTCCATATGAACGAACTGGAAAATGCGGCGATTGAGCTAATTAAGGGACTATGAATATGAGTAACTCACAAAACGATAGTTTACGTAATGACGGTTTTTTGTCGGCTGGAGATGTTTGCCGACCGGTCACTGCAGGCGAGATGGTCAAACAGAATTGCCTCATAAAACGTCCCTTGCCGTGTATTGTTATTCTGGTACATGGCGTCAACGATGTCGGGGAAGCCTACCAAAATCAGGATGAAGGCATTTGCAAAGGTCTGAATACCCGCCTGGGACGTACGGACTTATTCCCTCACAGCTGGAAAAATCAAAAGTTTCAGATTTCAGATGCTGACGGTAACGTTTTCACGCAAGAGTGCTCTGTTGATAATCAGACCTGTGTCGGGCAGGCAAATCGTTCGCCGATTATCCCGTTTTACTGGGGATATCGGCCGGTTGAAAAGGATGTTTGGGAAGCAGACCAAAAACGATACAAGGCAGAACTGCGCGAGAAAAAAAATGAGGCAGATTTAGCTTTTGACTCGTTCGTTGAAAATGATGCACTGAAAATTAAAGCCCATAACAAAGCTAAAATTGATAATTACGCTAACTGGCTCGATCCAGCCAAATCTAAGGGCGGTGGCACTTTTGCTAATGCAACGACAAACATACCTGATATGTTCGGCCCGGGAGGTACAGGTTGGACGATGACAGCTGCTGGCTGGGTTTCCCGCTCCCATATCACAAATAGTGGCGACTGGAGCCATCCAATTTATGACAACCCACATCGTATCTATCAAGCTTTCGCCGCCCGTCGTTTAGCTGATCTGATCCTGACTATTCGAACAAACCCAAAAACCAAAAAAGATACAATCAATATTGTTGCCCATAGCCAGGGCACCATTATCACTATGCTGGCAAATATGTGGGTTGAGGATGCGGGTGAAAAGCCTGCTGATTGTGTGATCCTAAATCATTCTCCTTATTCTACAGATTTTCGCGTTATTGAAAGCTGGAGCCCTGGCAATCAGCAAACCACGGCCGGACGTGAAAAGACGCTGACTAATTTTTGCAAACTAATGGCGACTAACCCGAAATATTCTCCAAACGGGCAGTACTCTGGTGATGATCTGCAAAAACTGAAAGATACACTTTGCCTGTCAAATAATGCCCAGTGGAGCGATGCCCGCTATAGTCGAAACAATTTCGGTAAGGTTTACAATTATTTCTGTCCTAATGACACCATTGTTTCCATGAAACAGGTCCAAGGTTTTGGCTGGAGCGGTATTTCAGACCCGTTGCGGGCGAAACTCGGCGCCAATTTTAATCAGCGAGTGTTTTGTAAGGATTTATATGTTGGGCATAACACCGGGGAACGTTTTGAATTTTCCAAAGCGCTGAGTGATTCAGGGCAAATGGGTGCTAAGAATGCCAGCTACAATTTCAAAGACATCACCGTTGATGCACCTATTTTACCCGTCACATTTCAGTTCAAACTGGGCAGACAAAATAACGCCGAAGAACACAAAAAAAACCCCAAAATTCCTGAAGAACAGTACCGAACAACTCTTGAGGGTCTTGATCCCGATGTCGCAAAAACTGCATTGGCTGATGAGCAATTTATACATGAAACTCGCGCGATTCCTGACGGGTTTGGCTTCATGCGTGATCAACATAATTTCAGCGGCGCAGAACTGGCTGCTCTTAGTGAGATTTATCAGATAGATGCTATTCGCGCTACCGCGATAGGGCCTTCCAGACAAATGATGGCCACCCAGGTCGAGATCACTCGCCGCATGAACGATGCTGAGTTAACTGAGGCCGTTATGAATGCCAAAAATAACATTCAGATCAGCCAGCATTCATCCATTGTGACCAGTAAAGATGTCCCTGAAAAAGCGATGGTGTATGACCTAGCAATTGGGGAATGTCAGGCGTTTGAGTATAAGGATTTTTGGGAGGGGTTATTACTGGAGGCTGACTGGCGGCAGGCGGCAAATCCGCGACCTGCAGTTAAAAAATATTACCTGTATGGTGAACTACCTCATGAATTTAAAATTTTAATGAATAAGCCAGAACAAAAAAACGGCATTCCGAAAGGAAAATTAGGAGTTGATAACGATTACGCGCCATCTAAAACTCGCCAAACCCCCAATAAAGATATTTACGGCGAAATTGGCGCTAATACCAATGAGATAATTACTGAATTGCAATGGGCTATGCCAAAGCCACTGGTTTAAGGAAGGTTAAATGAAAATGTTAAATAGATTTTTGATATTGGCGAGCCTGTTCGGTATCTCCGCTTGCGTTCACAGCGCCAATAATACCTCTCCCCCCCCTACACAGGTGGTTTACCGTTTTGACGATCATCGTTACCTGGAACTCACCGGTTTTAACTGTGAAGGGGGACTTACATACACCGATACGAAAAAAAATATCCATACCGTAATTTATGAAAACTCAGACCGGTATCGGGTATATACAAAGACCTTTATCCACCCTTCAGAGCGCTACATTGTTATCCCTGTATATGGTGAAAGCGAAAGCCTTACCATATCCAAAGATTACGGACAAACATGGGAGGGGGCGCGTTTTTCACCGGGCGGTGGCGCAGACCCTTACGGTAAGCGAATCCCCGCCAGAAAAACAGCATATGGAATGGACGTTGTTGCAGGCGAAAATACCTCGCCTCTGTATGAAGACGTAATCTCTTTTACTGTCATCAACGATCAGGGGTTTATGCTGACCAAATGGGGCGATATCTACATGAGCTCCAAACCATTTGATGAACCCAATACGCATGGCGGCAAGTGGGGGAAAGACTACCTTTCACTGGACGCAATTCAGAACTACCGTTCAACATTTGCTGACAGAAAGAACTTCCAAAATTTACCTACTAAGGTCCCAGCAGTCAAAAATTATACCGGTTGGGACAAGATGCGCTGTAATCCCGATTTAGGATTACCTGCATCGGAGCAGGGAAAATGAGACGGGTGATCATACTTTCAGCCTTCACGGCACTTAGCGCATGCCAAGCAGCTCAACAGCCGCCGCCAACGCAAGTGGTTTACCGTTTTGACGATCATCGTTACCTGGAACTCATCGGTTTTAACTGTGAAGGGGGACTTACATACACCGATACGAAAAAAAATATCCATACCGTAATTTATGAAAACTCAGACCGGTATCGGGTCTATACAAAGACCTTTATCCACCCTTCAGAGCGCTACATTGTTATCCCTGTATATGGTGAAAGCGAAAGCCTTACCATATCCAAAGATTACGGACAAACATGGGAAGGCGCGCGTTTTTCTCCCGGTGCAGGTGCGGACCCTTACGGAAAACGTATTCCTGCAAGAAAGGGAAGAAATGGAATTGATTTAGTCGCAGGCGAGGCTGACTCTCCAACTTACGATGATATTGTTTCTTTTACTGTCATCAATGATCAGGGTTTTATGCTGACAAAATGGGGCGATATTTATATGAGCTCCAAGCCTTTCGACGCCTATGACCCAGAGGGGCACGGTGGAAAATGGGGCAAAGAATATGCTTCATGGAATTCATTTGCTGGTCCTGAACGCTGGACAATCGATTCAGACAGAAAAAACTTTCAGGGCATCCCCAATAAAGTTCCTGCAGTCAAAAACTACACAGGTTGGGACAAGATGCGCTGTAACCCTAATTTAGGATTGCCTGCATCGGAGCAGGGAAAATGAGACGGGTGATCATACTTTCAGCCTTCACGGCACTTAGCGCATGCCAAGCAGCTCAACAGCCGCCGCCAACGCAAGTGGTTTACCGTTTTGACGATAACCGCTTTCTCGAACTCACCGGTTTTAACTGTGAAGGGCGTCTTCAGTACATCGATACAAAAAGGAATATTACTACTGATGTCTATGATGGTTACTCAGGTTATCGGGTCTATACCAAAATTTATATTCATCCATCAGAACGCTATATCGTCATCCCTGAGTATGAGGATCTGAGTACTTTCACTATTTCAAAAGATTACGGGAAAACTTGGGAAAGAGCGCGTTATTCCCCTGGAGCCGGTGCAGATCCTTATGGGAAACGAATCCCAGCAAGAAAAACTGCGTCCGGAATGGAAGTAGTAGCAGGGGAAAATACTTCCCCTCTGTATGAAGACATAATCTCATTAACTGTCGTCGCCGATCAGGGTTTTGTCCTGACAAAATGGGGCGATATTTATATGAGCTCCAAGCCTTTCGACGCCTATGACCCAGAGGGGCACGGTGGAAAATGGGGCAAAGAATATGCTTCATGGAATTCATTTGCTGGTCCTGAACGCTGGACAATCGATTCAGACAGAAAAAACTTTCAGGGCATCCCCAACAAAGTTCCTGTAGTCAAAAACTACACAGGTTGGGACAAGATGCGCTGTAATCCCGATTTAGGATTACCTGCTTCGGAACAGGGAAAGTGATGTCCATCGCACCCAATGAGAGTCATCGAGTGAACAGAACAAGCAACTCAGTACCGGATAAGACTATCGCTGAATTCAGCAAAAAATAATCTATTAAGGAAAGGAGTCCTTTATGCGCGGAGTCATTCGCTTAGGCGATCCCCATACGCACGGTGGCAAAGTCAGCTCAGCGTCAGGTGCCATCTTTGAGGGGAAACCGGTGATGTTAGCCGGTGATACCGTCAGCTGTTCTCAGCATGGCACTGTACCGGTGAATCAGGGGCATCCGACCTGGAAAATGAACGGCAAAGCCGTGATTGTGGACGGTTGTGTTGCGCAGTGTGGTTGCATTCTCACAACAACCCTGCCGAACGCCGGAGCGCTATGATGAACTGGCGTCTTCCGGATATGGACCGCAAAACCCTGCCCAAACTTCCTGCCTGGTGGTGGTGGCTGGCGATACCGTCAGCATGTGTCGCACTCGCTGCTATCGCGTTGTTTTTCACCTGGCCGGTTCAGCGTGGATTTACCAATCTGCGATTTTGGTTCTGGCTGTTGCTGCTGCCGGTGTTGGTCTCCACTGCGGTGATGGCCTTTGTGCTCAGTGCGGCTTTACAGGCAAGTCGTCAGACTGACTGGCGGCATCTGTTTATTGACCGCAAATATGCCCACTGGCAGCACTGGGGACGCCGGTCTTTGCGACTGGTGGCATTCCACTGTCTGACGCCTGAATCCGACGTGGCCAGTCGTACCCTCGGCCTGGAGGGTATGCCGCCGCAGGCACCGTCTAAGTCCGAAGATATTATGCTGACCGTTCCGGTCTTGATCGGTGAATCACCGCTCAAAAGTGTCATCATCCAAACGCTGACGCCAATGCACAGCGCCTTGCGTGCCCTGCCCGCCGTGGAGATATGGCTTTATGGTAATGTCGACGAAAAGCAGACAGTTCCGGCCATAGAGCATTACTGGAATCAACAGCTTAACAAGCGAATTAATCCTGAGAATATCCACCTGCAGGATAAGGTTCCTGACGCCACATTACTGCATACCTGGTGTGATGAAGACATTTCCATCCCACGCCTGGTGATTGCCCTGCATTTGCTTGACGGCAAAAGCCAGGCCAGTGCCAGCAGCTCCGCCCTGCTCTTCCAGAGGTCTTCCGGGCCGGTGATAAAAGCCCCGCCTTTCCGACCGGTATACCTGTTCCGCCCGCTGGTGACACAGTCGCACGACCTCGATGCGGACTTCCCGCGATTTCTGGCCACCGGCCAAACCGGGGCCAAACGTCTGAGCCATTTGTGGGATGCCGGGTTGCACAGCCGGGAGCGCGGCGCCCTGCTGGCTCTGCTGGATGAACACGACGTGATGCTGCCGGCACAGGGGCGTCACGATCTGTCCCTGTTGTTAGGCCCTGCAAGTCCTGCCTCCTTCTGGCTTGCTCTGTGCCTCGCGGCGCAGGGATGCGATTTAGGCCAGCGCGGCCAGCTGGTCGCTGTACAGTCTGAGGAGTCCATCAGCCTGGTTCAGCTCAGCACCCAACCTGCTGCGCCCGTGAACATGCCTGTCGATACGATTTCACGCTATCCGCTGGCCTATCTGGCGGGGATCGTGGCCGTGATGCTGGCACTGATATTACTCCCCGCCGATCGTGATACGCAGATGGGCATGCTGCCCTGGCTGGGTGGCGGACTGGTGGTTGTCGCGGCCTTAATGAGTTTCTCTGTCCCTCTGGCACTGCGCTTATGGCGTAAGCGGCTCGATGTGGAATGGCACCTGCTGGAACAACAACGTCATGACTAAAAGCCTTCACCTGATGCTGGTGGTGATGCTCGCCCTGGCCCTGAGCCTCCTGTGGCTGAACGCGGACGGAGAAACCCTCACCCACGGCGTGGTCTGGTGGGCAACCGGCGTCATCCTGCTGAGCTATTTTCTGCTGGCCCGCTACGCCTTCGCCCTGGAACTGCTCGATTTTAACCGCCCGCCCGAGACACAGGACGACGCGCGCATCACGGCGTTTGATACCCTGCGTTTCACCCTGCGTCACCGCTGTGGCTGGCACTGGAAGCACAAACAGCCGTGGCTATTGGTCACCGGTGAGGCGGCGGTGGTGGAAAAAGTCGCCCCCGGCCTAACGCAGGCGCGCTGGCAGGAAAGCCAGAATGCCGTCCTTATCTGGTGTGGCGAGGCTGACGCGCTGGATTTAGCCGCCGTCACGCAGCTGCGCGACATGCGCGGGCGCCGCGCCTTTAACGCCGTGCTGTGGGTCACCGATGTGACGGCAGAGCCACAATACCTGTGGACCACGCAGCCGGTGCCTAATCAGACGCTGCCGGGGGGCAACAGCGACGCAGTCTATCGTCAGTTTATCGCGCTCGGGCGCACCCTCAGCTGGCGTCCGCCAGTGTTTGGTGTGTGCCTGAGTGAGCCGCAGTGGGAACAGGACGACCGCCCGGTGCAGAGTATCGGCTGTCACTGGCCGGCGGGCACGCCGGTCTCCCTTGATGACCAGCTCAGTCAGCTGGCCGCCACGCTCATTCCACAGTGCATTGCGCAGCTGAACGAGAACAAACGCTGGGCCTGGTTGCTGCAGCTGTCAGGGGATCTGAAACACCACACCGGCGCGTTGCTCAGGCAGCGTTTTCAGCCGTGGCTCGGTGAGCATCAGCGCGTGCTGGCCGGCGGCATCTTCTTTATGCCTGCTGCCCCTGAATCAGCTTCTGTTCAGCAAAGCTCCCACGCCTGCTATTTGTCCCCCGCCTGGAACGGCGTTATCGCGCAAAGCCGGACGCAGCAGGGTCGCCGCGACCACCTGTCTACCGGTGACAAACTGGCCATCGGCACGCTGACGCTGGCGGGGCTGTGGGTACTCGGCATGGGAATATCTGCCTGTGCCAACCGCACGCTTATCGCCGACAGCCAGGCGCTGCTGCAGGCGGCCCGCACGCCGGCTCCGATGTCCGACACGCTGACCCGCAGCGTCGCCCTGCAGGACAACATTGACCGCCTGCTGTGGTGGCAGCAAAACGGCTCGCCGTGGCTGCACCGCTTCGGTCTCGATCAGCGCGACGCGGTGATCGAAGCACTGTGGCCCGCCTATACCCGGCAAAGTCAGGCTCTGCTGTTAACGCCTATGGTTAACGCGCTGAAAGACCGGCTGCAGGCGTTTGTGTCCCTGCCGCCCGGCTCTGCCGAACGACGTTTGTCCGGGAAAGTGGCCTATCAGCAGCTGAAAGCCTACCTGATGCTGATGCATCCTGAGCACGCCGATCCGGCCTTTATGCAGCCGGTGCTGTCTCCTCTGTGGACGGCGCCGGACGGCGTGGCTCCGGGAGAATGGCTGGCCCGTTCGGACAAACTGCTCGGTTTTTACCTGCAACAGCTGCCGCACCATCCGCAGTGGAAGCTGCGCGCCGATGACCCGCTGGTGGCCAACGTGCGCACCATTCTGCGCAGCCAGAAAGGTATCAGCAACAGCGAAAACGCGCTGTATCAGCAGGTGTTACTGAGCATGTCGCCGCACTATGCCGACGTCACGCTCGACAGCCTACTTGGAGAGTCTGCCGGCGGTCAGTTGTTCTCCACCGATGACACCCTGCCGGGCATGTTCACCCGTGAAGCCTGGGAGGGGGAAGTCAGCGACGCGATTGATAAAGCGGCTGCGGCACGCCACGTCACCTCCGACTGGGTGCTGGATGATAAAGGCGAACAGCAGCTGCTGACCAAAGACCAGCTGCAGTACCGCCTGACCGAACGCTACTTTGCCGATTACACCAGCGCCTGGCTCAATTTCCTCAACAGCATCCGCTGGAACACCAGCGACTCGCTGAGCACCTCCCTCGATCAGCTGACCCGGCTGGCCGATGCCCGCCAGTCGCCGCTGCTGGCCCTGAGCCGCACCCTGCGTTATCAGGGCGCGGCCGGTCAGCATCGCGAAGCAATGGGGGACTCCCTGCTGAAATCGGCACAAAAGCTGGTGTCGAAAACCACGCCGGACGCCGGATTTGCCGGCGGGCGCAATGACCCGACCCGCGTGCTGAGCGAGACCTTCGCCCCGCTGCTGGCCGTATTACCGCCGGAAACCCCGGCGGCAGGTGAAACGCCTGCAGCACAGAATACCGCCGGCGTCTCCGTCAGCAACTACCTGCTGCAGGTGTCACAAACGCGATTGCAGCTGATGCAGGTGGCCAATGCCTCAGACCCGCAGGCAATGGCACAAAGCCTGGTCAAATCCGCCTTCAACAACGGTGACACCACGCTGTCGCAGGGCCGTCACTACGCGCAGCTTCTGGCAGCCAGCCTGGGTGGCGAATGGAGCAGCTTTGCCGACGCCGCGTTTGTCCAGCCGCTGGAACAGGCGTGGAACGGCGTGATGACTCCGGCACAGCAGGGGATCAACAGCGCCTGGCAGGTTCAGGTGCAGAACCCGTGGCAGGCGGAATTTACCGGACGCTACCCGTTCGATAACACCAAAAATGACGCCGACTTCACCCAGCTGGCTCACTACCTGACGCCGGATACCGGCCTGATTGACCAGTTTATTACCCGGCAACTGGCCGGCGTGCTGGAAAAGCAGGGTGACAGCTGGGTACCTGACCCGCTCAACACCCAGGGAATGCGCATCAACCCGGACTTCCTCAGCGCGGTTAACCAGCTGAGCCAGCTCGGCCGCCGCGTCTTCCCGCAGGGTAAACCCGGCGTGACCTTTGAGCTGCAGATCCGCCCAACCCCTAACGTGGTGGAAACCGACCTGCAGATTGACGACGCTGTCCTGAAGTACTTTAACCAGCTGCCGGGCTGGCAGACGTTCCGCTGGCCAGACGCCGCCAGCGATCACCCGCAGGTGTCCCTGACGTACTCACGGGTCGCGGCATCAGGGAAAAGCGCCGACGCCTTCCAGAACTATTTTCAGGCGGACGGCGGCTGGGCCTGGCTGCGTTTACTCGATAAGGCGCAGGTTGAACAGCTCGACAGCAGCCGCTATCGCCTGAGCTGGCAAACCGCCACCAGAGAGACGCTGAACGTGGTGTTACGCACCCAAAGCGGCAGCGGCCCGCTGGAACTGCTTACCCTGCGACGCTTTAAGCTGCCTGCCCAAATATTTACCTCTCCGGGCATGGCCACGGACAATGCGGAGGACACAACGCGCCATGACGCCCAATAATGTCCAGCGACTAAGACGCGGCACCGCGCTGTTATTACTGCCCTTGCTGATAAGCAGCTGCGGCCTGACGCAGCGCGTGGGCAACGGCGCCTCTTCGGTCGCCGATGCCGTGCTCTACCGTAAAATAGACACCTTGCATCTGAAGCTGACCTCCCGCGCCGCGCTCAACAGCAACGAAGGCGGCGAGGCGCTGCCGACGGTGGTGCGCGTTTATCAGCTCAAAGACCGTAAAACCTTTGATACGGCCAGCTACGCCGCCCTGCTCAGGCAGGACAACTCCGTGCTGGCCGCTGACCTGCTCGACCGGCAGGTTGTCCAGGTGATGCCGGACGCAGAGGCGACGGTGGCCGTGCCGCTGCATGCCGACGCGCAGTTTGTCGCTGTGGTGGCCCTCTTTATGGCACCGGATGTCACCAACAACACCTGGCGGCTGGTTCTCGAACGCAATGACCTCGATGACAGTAAAGACCGGATCGTTGAGCTCAATGACAACCGGCTGCAGCTCAGGAAAAATCAGTAATGGAAGACGATTTCTTAAAATATTTTGACGGCGAAATGCGCTACCTGAAGGAAGCCGGGCTGGAGTTTGCCAAAGAATTCCCGGAACTGGGACGCGCGTTAGGTCTGGACGGCACTCCGGTTCCGCGCGATGACTCGGTCGAACGGCTGTTCCAGGGTTTTTCTCTGATGATGGCGAAACTGCGGCAGAAGATAGATGACGATATTCCCGAGCTTACCGAGCCGCTGCTCTCGCACCTGCTGCCGGTGATCAACCGCACCCTGCCCTCCACCGCGATTGTCGAACTGACCCCTGCCGAGCCGGAGCTGCATGTGCGTGAGGAAATATTGCCTGCTGAGAGCGATTTGTTAACCCGGCCGTCAGGCAACGCCCGTCAGCGCTGCGTTTATCGCACCACCCGTGACCTGAAGGTGCATCCTTTTGCACTCGACAACGTTTCGTTATTCACCCTGCAGGAAGGCCAGCAGGCGCTGAAACTGCGCTTTACCCTGCCCGCCCTCACTGAAATCCGCCGCGCCGACTGGCAAAACATCAGCCTGTATCTCAACGGCGACCGCGTGCTGCAGTCTGCGCTGTATCTGGCTCTCAGCCGTCAGGTAAAGCGGGTGAACGTGCGGTTCTGGCAGGAATCAACCGAGCTGACGCCGGTGGACGTGCAGTTTTTGCCGCGCTGGCAGGCAGAAAATGACGCCTCAGTCTGGCCGGAAAGCGACAGCCCGGCCCTGTGCGGCGAAGTGCGCCCGTGGCTGGAATATTTCACTTCCCCCGAACGCTATTTTTTTATGCAGCTGCGCGGGCTGGAGGCCCTGACCTTCCCGTCTGACACCACCTCGTTTGATATCGAGGTGACGCTCAGCGAACGCTGGCCGTACGATTTGGCCGTGCCGCCGGATGCCATCCGCATGCACTGTGTACCGGTGATTAACCTGTTCCGCCTGCTGGCCCAGCCGCTGTCCGTGACCACCGCGGTCTGCGATTACCGCCTGCGGCCGCACCGGCTCAGCGACGGCCATACCGAGATTTATGCGGTCAATGACGTCGCGGAAGTGACCGAAGACAACGCTGAATTCAGCTACGTGCCCTACAGCCAGTTTCGCCAGAAAGGCGGCATGCTCCAGTATAAGAAAAACTGGCCCGACCGTTATTACCACACCCGCATGTACCGCGGAACGTCCGGACTGAACGAGACCATTTTAATGCTCGGGGGACGCACTCACGAGGCGCAGAACGGCCTGAAAATGCGCCTGAACATGACCTGTACCAACGGCGCCTGGCCGCGCATGGCATTGCAGGAGAGCGTATTCGACGGCGAAACTACCCTGGGTAATCTTGAGCTGAAGTGTGCGACCCGCACGCGTCCCTCGATGCCGTATTACCCGCCGACCGCTGAACTTTATCAGTGGCAGGTGCTGTCGCTGCTGCATCCGCAGGCCATCGCCGGGCTGATGGAAACCGACACGCTGCGTCACGCGCTCAGCCTGCTGGACTGGACGTATAACCCGGACAATGCCCGACGCATTGCAGGCATTACGCACGTTGAATACGTACCGTCGCACTACCCCGCTGAAGGCTGGCACGGCGTGGCCATCCGCGTAACGCTGGACGAACATCAGTTCTGCGGTCAGGGCGATGCCCTGCTGTTTTGCGAGATACTGGAGCAGTTCTACACCCAGTACGCCGATATCCGCCGGTTCATTCAGCTGACGGTGACGCTCAGTCAGTCCGGGACACAATGGTCATGGCCGGAACGCCGCCTGACGCGGGTGCTGTTCTGATGACGCCAGATGATTTTGATGACGATGCAAAAAAGAAAGAGAACATCCTGAAGGAATTCTGGCAGGACAAAGACGGTAACGACCGGGCGCACGCCTTTAATTTCTACCGTTTCTGCCAGCTGCTGGAAAAACAGCTGACCGGGAGTGAACCTCTCGGCAGCACCTTCTCGCCGAAAAACGACGCGGTGCGCTTTCGCCCGCATCCGGGGATGGGTTTTCCGGTCAGCGAGCTTAAAGCCGTCGAAACGAGCGAAGAACGCCCGGACGCACCGCCGACGGTACGCACCACCTTTATGGGACTGTACGGCGTGGACTCGCCGCTGCCGACCGGCTACATCGATGACATTACCCAGCGACGCGAAGGTCACGAGGCGCTGGAAGCCTTTTTAGATATCTTCAACCACCGGATGATGACGCAGTTTTACCGCATCTGGCGAAAGTACAATTATCCCGCCACCTTTAAAAACGGCGGTACCGACAAAACGTCGCGCAGCCTGATGGCCCTGACCGGCATCACCGACAGCGGCGACGTGCCCGCCTCGCGATTACTGGCGTTATTGCAGCCGCTGGTCAGAACCACCCGCACGGCGGAAGGGATTGTGAGCGTGATCCGTACGCAGGCACCGAACACGAGGGTCACCGTGAAACCGCACAAGGTCACGCGGATGCTGGCAGGAAAACGGGCAAGATTCTCGCTTTCAGAGCAACAAAGGTTGGGCGATCATCTGGTTCTGGGCAGTCATACTGAGGATGCGAATTACTGCATTGGCGTAGAGATGTTCACCGAGGATCCGATCGAGGCCAAAGGCTGGCTGCCCGGCGGTCAGTTGCGTGAAGACGTTTTTACCCTGCTGCGTGTGTATCTGGGATGTGATTATGACGCCAGCCTGAAGTTGACCATCCCGATAGAATTGGCTCCACTGCCACGCCTGGGCGACCGTTCGTTGCTGATGGGATATAACGTGGTGATGGGGTTGCGGGAAGATAATCTGGATGACATGCCGGCAGAGGTGACGATGAAGTTGGGCAGGATCCGGGATAAGAAAAATAACAAAATGATTTAATTAACAAGGAGTGCCACATGTTAAATGCCATTCTGGAAGGAAAAGCGGGCAGGATAATGCTCGATGGCGGTGAACCACAAAGCTGGCGAACCGTTTTTCAGTCTTATGAGGATTTACTCACAGCAGCAATCTGGAGCCGCGTTAGCTATTTATCCCCGGCAGCAATGGATCAGTTTTTTTCAGCGATGCTGGGAATTAACAGGGACAGTTGGGGAAAATTTGAATCCATCACTTTCTGGCCCAAATATGTTTTCCCTGATCCTGCTGATGAGAAGATGCAACCCTTTCTTTCAGGAGACGAACGATTTGCCGAACCCGATCTGGTGATCGCTTTTGAGCATACGGCGCTGATCATTGAAGTCAAACCACCGGCTGGCGGCAGGCAATATCTGCAGCAATGGCGGAAAGAACTCTATACCTATCTGGCGGATGACAACGCCAAAGACAGCGTTCACTTTCTGGCGCTGGGCAATTTACCGGCCACTGCAGAGAACTGGTTTCAGGAACTAAAAACACAGTTTCCGCAGGTAGAGTTTCATGGCACGGAATGGCGCAGGGTTCGGGAGGTTTTCCAGTACGCAGAGTGGGAAGCGCCACAGGATAAGCGCATCGTCGCAGATTGCCTGAAGGCCCTTGCGCTCTACGGCATCCGGGAACCTCTGCTCCCCTGGCAACGATTCCATCAATTTATGGCAGATACACCGCTTTCCAATAATTTCTCATTTTTGAAGGAACAACAATGATGCACGACCCTTTTGCTCAGGTCCGACAAGCCCACCGCATCTGCGGGGCGTATTACCAGCATATACTGCCGATGATCAACGAAGTCGCACAGAAAATGGAGGCATCGTTTCTGCTGTGGGACACCTGGAGTTTCAACAAGCCGCCCCGCCGCGGGGCAAATCCGCTGGAAAACTGGAAATGGGACTTCCTGCCTATAATGGACGTTTCGTTTGTGTTCAGTAAACAGCAACAACCCAACACGCCGATGAAAGCGACCGACTATGTGCTGGACTTTAAGCTGGTGACGGACAGCGAACTGGAATGTGACCAGCGTGTGTTGCAATACGGTGAAGATGACGAACCGCCAGCCACAGGATTGAAAACCACGTCGGAAGAAGCCAAAAGCTATCTGAATGTGTATCTCTTTTCTGCGGTAAACGATGATGCCACTTACGCATCCCCCGAAGACCTGTGGGGCAACTATGACGGATATCCTGAGACCGTTTCAAAGATGCAGTTATCGGATGATAAGAGCATCAAAGGCATCGGATTTTCTGTACCGCTGGCCGAGATTGCTGATGATGGTGGGGTGAATCGGCTAGTTGATAAGATTTCAGAGCACAGGAAATGCCTTATGGGACGCTGAGATTCGGTGACAGTCCGTAGATAAAAAAAGAAACTCATATATCGAACACCGGTTAAGTTAATTAGAAGACCTAATAATATTCCTCAGCGGAGTGTCAACTCATGGCTATAAATCGATACTCCGCAGCTTAAGTCTAGTTTAAAAGTTCTTCCCCCCATTCCTGCTCGATGCCGTATCAGCGACCAGACTTATCGCTTCCTAAAATCATTCACCAAATTTAACCACTTGAAATTAGTTAAAAAAATCAAAAACCACTTCCCCTTATCAGAAGTTTATCTCTGGCTTTAGTTCCACCATCAGCCCTTGTGAGTGCCTAGTACCAGTAACGTTAAAAGCGTTATCTTTGAAGAGAATTCAATAAAATCCTTATCAAATCCTTGTCTTTTTTACGTAAAAAACAATAATATTAAGGTAGCAAACGTTTTTTTTTACGTAAAAATTTTTCTTCAGGAAGCAAGAATATGGCAACCTTTGACACTGATTATTGCTACTCCTTCCCTGCGGTGCGAGGGATCCAGGCAGGTCGCCCCTTCTACATCGCCACTTGCCCTATGCGAATCATTCCCAAAATCTTCAGTTTCGACGAGAATGAAGTACCGCCTGAGTTGCGTGCACAAAGAACGCTAAATAAAGCTCGCATTCCAGAAATGGTCCGCTACTTGCTTGAAAATCCGAGTGATTATGTTTTCTCAGCTCTCACAGCCTCCATTGCGGTTGATGTGCAATTTGATGAGTTTGAAAATTCTAATAACTTAGGAACGCTACGAGTGCCTATGGAAGCCCAGATTTTAATCAACGATGGCCAGCACCGTAGGAAAGCGATCGAAGATGCCCTGGAAGAACGGCCCGAGCTGGGACAAGACAACATCCCCGTTTTATTTTTTGTAGATGAAGGACTTAAACGCAGTCAGCAAATGTTTGCTGATTTAAATAAATACGCAATTAGGCCAAGCCCCTCTCTCGCGACACTCTATGATCACAGAGATATTAGTTCGAATTTATCACGATACCTGGCAATGAACATTGAGCCGTTTATCGGGTTGACTGAAATGGAAAAATCCAGCATCAGCAAGTTTTCCAATAAGCTATTCACCCTCAGCAGCATCAAGCAAGCTACGCGCTCTCTGCTAGGAAAAGATCCCAAGGCCAACGATGTAGAGCAGTGTTCTGACCTTGCAGCCCAATATTGGCAAGCGATATTTCACGTCATGCCAGACTGGCAACTAGCTGCAAAAAAAGAGGTATCTCCTGCACAGCTTCGCCAAGAGTATGTCCATGCGCACGGTATAGGGCTACAGGCTCTAGGGTTGCTAGGAAATTGCTTACTTTCTGAACACCCTGATTTATGGCAAAAAAAAATAGCGACACTAAGAGAATTTGACTGGCGAAAAAGTAGCCCAGATCTAACCAAACGCGCCATGCAACATGGTAAACTTAGCAAAACTACGGCTTCTATTCAGCTTACCTGTAATGCTCTAAAAATCGCATTATCGCTTCCCCTTTCTAACGAAGAACAAGAGCTTGAAGCTCAAATGGCTATCTCATGAGTAAACTAGTTCAGGCCCACGATCTGGGCGATTATGAAGACTTCATCAATCAAGAGAACTTTGCCGGGAGACCCCTGGCAGAATATGTATCTGAAGTACAACGTATCTATTGTGCTGATAAGCGCCCGTGGGTAATTGGTTATAGCGGGGGGAAAGATTCCAGTGCCGTCATTACCTTGGTATATCTCGCTCTGTTAGGACTACCGCCAGCTATGCGGCAAAAAGACGTATTTCTGGTTTCATCCGACACATTGGTAGAAACCCCTGTCGTCGTCGATTTGATCAAGAAAACTATGTTGCGAATTGAAGCTGGTGCAAAACGCGCCGGGCTACCGATAACGCAGCATTCAGTCATGCCGAAAACTCATGAAACCTTCTGGGTTAATCTACTGGGTAAAGGTTATCCGGCTCCAACTCGCAGTTTCCGCTGGTGTACTGAGCGAATGAAAATCAACCCGGTCAGTGATTTTATCAAAGATAAAGTCAGCCAGTTTGATGAAGTCATTGTGGTTCTCGGTTCACGCAGTAGCGAAAGCGCATCCCGTGCACAGGTCATCGCCAAACACAAAATTGATGGCACACGCCTCGCGAGGCACACCACACTCGCTAATGCATTTATATATACCCCTATTGATACCTGGGACACTGAAGACGTATGGAAATTACTTCGAGGTGCATTCCGTTATTGCCCAGATGATATCGATGAGTGGGAAAATCCATGGGGGGGGAACAACCGCCCGTTGTGGACGCTATATATGGACTCTTCCGCGCAAGGAGAATGCCCACTCGTTATCGATGACAGTACTCCATCTTGCGGAAGTTCACGCTTTGGTTGCTGGACCTGTACTGTTGTTACAAAAGATAAGGCGATGGAAAGCCTGATCCAAAATGGTGAAGTATGGATGTCGCCGTTGCTGAAATACCGGGATCTTCTGGCATTCACCACCGATCCTGTAAATAAGGACACTTACCGAAATTATAAGCGTCGTAGTGGCAAGGTCAGTTACCAGTATGCAAAAGACGGTGAGGAAATAAGTGCTGAACGCAAGCACGTTCCTGGCCCTTACTGGATGAAATACCGTCAACAGTGGTTGAAAGATCTACTTGAAATTGAGCGTGATATGAATGCTCAAGGCCATACCATCACGTTAATTACTCAACCTGAACTACATGCAATTCGCCAGGAATGGTTGAAAGATCCTAATGAACCCGACTGGTACGACACTTTGCCTGGTATTTATCGCGAAGTGTACGAGAAGGATTTAGATTGGGTGGTAGATGACCAGTCTCGATTTGATGCCAGCGATGCTGAATTACTCATGCAAATAGCCCAGGGATTTGATGTTGTTCCTGAAATGGTTATGAAACTGATCGAGCTTGAAGTATCGATGGAAGGTCTTAGTCGCCGTCAGGGTATCTTTGACAAACTCGGCACAATCCTGAAACAAGATTGGGGTAGCCTGGAAGAGATCAAACAGCAGCAGGTAGCGTTGCAAACTCGCAATGAGCGTGATGTTCATCAGGAAGAAGTTATGAAACTGGAGAAGGAACTTCACGAACTACAACGCCGAATTGTTGATGCTGGTGAATTCCCTGTTCTTGCTGGTGAGGAAAAAGAAAGTGTTAATTAAGCAACTCGTGCTGAATAATTTCCGGGTATTCAGCGGTTCCCATACCATCGACCTAGCGCCAAGAACGCGTTCCCATGAGGCACATTCCCGGCCAATTATTTTATTTGGTGGTTTGAATGGTGCGGGAAAAACTTCGATTTTATCTGCCATCAGATTGGCTCTTTATGGTCGATTAGCTTTTGGTTCTTCCACACAGCAACAGGACTACATTGAGCAACTGAGCGAGTTGATTCATAACGGTGCTGAAACCACTCAGCGCCCAAAAGACGCGATGATCGAACTGACATTTACCTATAACAAAGGCGGTCAGGAGTCAGAATTCACCGTTACCCGTAGTTGGATCAAAGGCAAAAAAGATAAACTTTCATTGCAAGAGAATGGGCAACCTCGTAGTGAATTGGACTATGATCAATGCCAGGGATTTCTAAACGAGTTAATCCCTCATGGTATTGCTGATCTCTTCTTTTTTGATGGTGAGAAAATTGCAGAGTTGGCGGAAGATGAATCCGGAAATATTCTGAGAACTGCTGTACGTCGTCTGCTGGGATTAGATCTAATCGATAAACTGCGCAATGACTTAGTGATATTTGTTAAGCGTCAGCAATCGAGCCAGTTAGAAGGCTCTCAACAACAGCAACTGGCTGAGCTTGAGGATCAAAGCAAAATGCTGTCTTATCAGACAGAAGCATTGCTAGAAAAAGCAGACTTCGCGAAAATACGAGCTGATTTTCTTTCCAAAGATATTAGTCGATATGAAGGCATGTTAAATGCACAAGGCGGTGCCTTTGCGCGGACGAAGACACAAGAAAAACAGAAAGTTGAGACGCTGTTAAAAGATAAAGAACGTTTGGAGAAGGAATTACGACATGAATGTGATGGTTCTTTACCCTATGCTCTCGCCCCAAACATTTTATCACGCCTATTAAACCAACTTGTTGAAGAAACAGAGATTAAGCAGGCAAAAAATTTCGAGAAAGAGCTTAGTCTTTTTTTATCTAAGCTTAAAAATGATATTTCCTTACGTTCCAGCAGCGAGAGCAGCACAAAAATAATTGCCACTGAAGCGATTGAAGACAATCTGAAAGAGTATATGTCTGCTAAACCTACAGGGGATTTACTATTTGATATCTCTGAGCGTGAAGTAGGTGTATTACAGCAATCTATCAAACAAGACAGTAAGAAAGCCTGGAAACGGTTTGAGCTTAATCGAAACCAACTAGCAGAAATAGAACAGCAGCTGGAGCAGGCAGCTGCAAATATTGCACGAGCACCGGAAGATGATCAGTTGCTCGATATTTTCGAGAAGCTGCGGGAACTTGATCGCCAACGGGAAGCTGAGCGACAAAAATATCGCGCCCTTCTCGAAGAGGCAAAACAGACTAAACAACAACAGCTGGATTGTGTCCGTCAGATACAAAAAGCCCATGACTCAACCAGAAATCAACATAGCTTTAGCAGCGCATTTAAGAATGCTCAAGAGACGATCAATTTACTGGACCGCTATAGTGAAGTATTGACGCAGGCCAGAGTCAGAACGCTGTCAACGAACTTTGAATTGGCCTACCGTAAACTGGCCCGTAAAGAAGACCTGCAACTTTATTCACATATCAATCCTGAGACATTTGATGTCGAACTTGTTGACGAAAAAGGTACTGTTATTAACCGTAAGCTCCTTTCAGCTGGTGAGAAACAGATATATGCGATCGCTATTCTCGAAGCGCTTGCAAAAACTTCTGGTCGGGATTTACCAGTGATTATAGATACGCCGCTAGGTCGCCTGGACTCTCAGCATAGGGATAAATTAATTAACCATTACTTCCCTTATGCCAGTCATCAGGTTGTTCTTCTTTCTACCGATACTGAAGTGGATGAACGTTATTTTGTCGATCAGCTGCGTGATGATATTTCTCATGCTTATGAGATTGTTTTTAATGCGAATACAAAGTCATCGACTCTCAAGCCAGGCTATTTTTGGGAATTAACCAAGGAGGCAATCTGATGCTCCCAAATCGAATGGCACTTAGCCGTCAGACTGAAGAACAGCTTAAAAAGCTAAAGGGATATACCGGAATGACACCTAATGTAGCCGCCCGGCTGGCGTTTTTTCGCTCGGTTGAAAGCGAATTTCGCTACTCGCCTGAGCGCGATAGTAAGAAGCTGGATGGTTCGCTGATGCTGGATAAAATAACCTGGCTGGGGGAGACATTACAGACTACAGAATTGGTGTTGAAGATGCTTTATCCACAGATGACGCAGAAGGATATGATTAAAGCCTGGGCAGCACATGTTGAGGATGGGATTGCGGGGTTAAGAAACTATCGCTCGGTAAAAGATTTTGTATATGGAGTATACAAATAATGGAAAATAATAAGTCGATATTCACCCCATCTTTGCTAACAAAGCATGAAAATGGCACACTAACAACGGTAATCTGTATTAGTCGCGACTTGATCTGACATATGGTAATCCCCCCGAAAAATCGATGCAGGCATAAGTAGAATTTTCTCCTAACCTGAATGCAGGGGGGATTACCAGTGCATATAACAACATCAAAGGATTATGAGGGGCCCTTTAGTCCCCTCGCCGCCAGCACGAAATTAACTAAATTTTTCAGAAAGCTAAGATCCATAGACCTACCAGGCTCAACCCTTAGAATTGTTCAGGCGGGATAACATGGAGGAAACCTTCACTTTCTTAACACTCATCTTCAACTGACCGTTATCCAAATGGTAGCCAACTGATAAACACTGTCCTTTGGATAGGTCTCCTAGTTGCTTTTCCCACTCAGCCTGCTTTGTACCTGGCATGCTCAGTTCAAGAATTTTCGCGTACGTCTTTGTCTCTGTTTTTGCTGGTGCAAAAATCAGCTTGTGACACGCCTGGAATAAACGATCTTGCTCATCTTTACGCAGCATACTTAGCGTTTGAGTCGCCAGAATTAGGGATACCCCAAACTTGCGTCCTTCCGTTAACATTTTGCCCAATGGGCTCTCCAGGCGATGATCGAGGTTCTGCACTTCATCCAATACAATAGGAATCGGTTTTTCCTTACTACCGTAACTACATGCGTAGGAGTATAGATCCCAAAGTAAAAACTCAGTACAAAGCATTGAAATATCGTGGTTAAGCGACGCAAGTTGCATAATTGTTGAGCGGTGATGTTCACTCTCAAACACATCATTCCAACTTTTATCACTGTCAGATGAAAACAAGTTAGACTTAACAAGAGGAGCCAGCTTGCTTGCAAGTGCTGGTCCTGCAGTTTCTTCCTCGTTTAGGTCATCCAACATATTCTGTAAGCTATAAGCACTACCATATCGTTGGACACCAGATTCAATCACTTCATTGAGCACTGCGATCTGGCGCTCGCCAATTGTCGAATATACCTTGTTAAAAACAGAGGCTACCCTTCCAGCCACCATATGAGGCTTCTCTTCTAGAAAAATCCCGCCAAAATCTTGCTTTTGAGCTCTAAATGGCGACATACCAAATGGCTCATTACAAAGAATATTGGATTTAGGATTTGTTCGTTCAATAAACTCCGGCTCAAGGTGATTCGGCAAGAATCCGTTTGTATAATCAATCACCAGCGACCGAATTTGAGCATCGGCCAAGCTCATCAACAAACCTTGTATACAGTAGGTCTTACCCTGCCCTGAGCTACCAAAAATGATCAGGTGACGGTTTGCTAAATCCTTGTGCCCGTACTCCCAGAAAACTTTTTCGCCGGTAAGCGTATTCTGACCAATTTCAACTCGGCATTCACTCGCATAATCTGGGGTTGGCTCTGCAGCTAACTTTGACGGCTCCTCTGTTTGGAGGTTCGGTTTTAAATCCTCTGGCTTATCGACCACAACGTCTAATGGAACGAGCGACTCTCTTTTTTTCAAAGCTGTCTGCCCCACCAACATATACTCCGCCGGCACATGGCAGATCTGTGCGATGTCCTTTTCGTTCATTAATACTTGAAGCGGGTGTTGCACCAGTGAAGGCAGCAAAGACATAGGAAGGTCAACCTTCAACACGCCATCCTGCATGTTATAGCCAGGTTCGAAACAGCTTCCGCTTTCAAGGTGGCTAACCACTAGACCTGCTGGATAGTTCTCAAGCTCCGCAATCGCGTAGTTACCGCGTAGCCACTCTTCTTTCTCTGCCAGCAGGGCTTCGAAATAGTCATTGCTGAATACGTTGTACAGACGGTATTTGTCGATTTGCATCAACACTTGGCGGATAAACAAGCCTCGGTATAGCTTCGACGCCAGTATCTCGTCGCTCAAAAGCTCTGTTAGATAGCGGCGAAGCTCATTCGCTTGCTGTACTGCTTTTTTGTAGTCTGGCGTGGAGCCTGTTTTCACTTCGACAGGAAGCAAATAAAGGTTACCCTCTTTAAAGCCCACCAGCAGTATATCATCTGAAATCGCGCCTTTTTTATATCTCTGCACATTGCGTGAGAAGTCACTGTCGGTCATTTTCAGGCCGATGTTACCCGACACGCGGATCATTTCACCAACTGAGAGCGGAACCCAGGTGATATCAGATTGGTGCACCAGACACGTCGCAAATTTATAGGCGCCGATAATGCCAGTTCGCTCTTTGCGAATGGTGTCGTTGCAAGTCAACATCTTCAGTAGCCAATCACCATTGAAGGCATTGAACTCGTTAATCTGCTTGCCGCCACTTTGTGCAACCACCCTTTCGAACAAACCACGCTGTGCCGTCACGGTTATCGCATCGTAGCTGGCTGAGCTGGTGTACTGATCAGAATAATGAATAAGCACGATACATTGATTGGCGTGGAAGAAGTCTAGCGTCACTTTCGGGTCGATGATGGTGGTCCAAATCGAGCTGTCATAAGAGCGCGCTAGCAGAGATTTAAAGTCTTCACTGACCGCAAGAGCAGGAGCATTGGCCCCCGTGTATTGTGTGCTGGGCTTAAATGCTGGTTCTATTAACGAGCCAACATACTTCGCTATTTCCAAGTGTGGTTGGTTACTATATTGAACGTTTTGCAAACCAAATGCAGTGAAGTATGAGCCTTCATCACTTTTAGAAGCGTCGCCCGTCAGCAGACCATCACACGCAATACCACTAGGCATGTCGTCAACGCTCAAGGTCGTTAACTTCACGTTGTCGTTGTTTCTGAAAAAAGACAGGTGCGAGTAGGCTTGCCCTTCGCGTTCACTTTGAGCATTGGTAAACTTGCTGTAAGTTAGCCGGGTTCGCAGAATATCGATAATGGTGTCGGCATTTTCTCGCACTTTCTCTCGGTCCAATTCCAACCAAGACTTTAATTCTTCGTAATTGAACGTTTCTGCAAACTGGTCAAATGCATTGAAAACCAGCTCATCATCGTAGAGGTTGACATGAATTGATGCCGCTTTATCGAGGTTATCTTTTACATAGTCAACCAAACCGAGGAATAACTCTTCTGCACGATCTTGATTCACGGCATTCACCAACACACTCTTCTCTGAGCCGGTAAACAAGTGGCGAAACGCTTTTTGGAACTCGTTGATCTTTTCTTTAACCAGCTTGCGAACGAACTTCAGACAACTTTTCTGGTGAGGGACACTTTTAACCCAAAACCCGTTTTCTGTTACTTGCTGGTTGTAGGCAAACCCATGCTTGGGATGATAGACATACGGAAGCAGTCCACTTGGCCCCAAGCGATTGAACGTGACAGTTGGCAAGTCAGCAAAGCTGTCATCTTTTTGCATTTCATTACAAAGATTTAAGTAGTAAGCCAACACCATTGGGTGGAATGGCGAGTAATATTCTTCACCATTCTCGCGAACCAAACCGATTTGCATCACAAGCTTTTGCTCTTTGGTAAGCATGCCACCAGTTGGGATCGCGTTGAAATAATCAAGGAATGCATCCACGGTCGCTTTCACGAGTGCCGTAAATATAGGCCCCCACGAAACCAACGAAATAGTTGTTCGTCGGCTCGCTAGATAGTCAAACAGTGCTTGGTATGCTGAGTGAAGACCGTCATCAATAGACCTTAACTGTTCCAACGCCATGCTGTTGGATTCCGCTAGGTAGACTTGCTTTTGCTGAACGAAACACTCTTCCCAACGAAGTAGGCTAATGCGCGGCTCCATGACGCGAAATTCACTATGATCGATCGCGACAACGTCTTTACTCGGATAAAGCTCGCCAAACACGTGATCGTCAAACAATTTGTGGAAGCGAGATTGGTTAAGCAGCAATGGGAAGGACAGGCTGCTTTCTACCTGTTCACCCTCAATATAAAATGTCAGGGAATTATCACCTGATTTCACCACAAAGCTGATTTCTTCTGACTCGTTGGCCAAAGATTCAAAATCGACAACACCAAATTCTGCGCGGTCAACCACTTCACCGACATCATCTAGGCTTCGGTTTGCAGTTAGCGCCGGGTTGATAACCAAGCTGTTGTCTACCGTTTTCAAGGTAAGGCGTTTTTTTGAAGGCTCAACGGCGAAAATGTTTTTGAATGCCTCGAGGTGAAACTCGCCTTTTCTGACAACCAAGCAACGGAAATTATGGTGTTCAGAGGTATTGTCACGCTTCAATGCTAGCGTGAAAAACAAAGGCTCATTGGCATAACTAGCTGCTAGAGTAGCGTTTGCCCCTTTACTAGTTAGGCGCGTGCTGATGACTTCTTGTTTGCCAAGTGCATTCGCTGGCGAGACTTTAAACTGCTCTTTTCTTAAATCGCTGATGCCAGAAAAGCTCAGTTTAAGTTCAAACTCACTTTGCCCTTCTTCCAGTGCAATAATCAAGTGACGGTCACGCAATCCTGCTTTAGTTTCTTTTGGGTAGCGACCAATCACTTGCGCATTATTGGTCTCGTCTTCACCTTCATGCTTAAGGTTCTGAATCTTATTCCTTTTGATCTCTTCTCGATAAGTTTCAAACTCCACATCTTTCCAACCATCGTCAGAAAAATGTTCTTTGATAAACCTACTACTAAAGCCTTTCAGCCTTTCTTCGAGTTGCTGACCAAAATGCTCTACTTCAAACGACAACTCTTGGTAAAGCGTACGGTTTTCTTCTAGGCGCTGTTTGATCTGTTTTTTATTGCCCGATAACTCAGCAACAAAAGGATCCTCAAACATGCCTAGCTCGCTGAAACACAGCTCGCCATCCTCAACTGCCTTGTATAAAGACTCGAAACCGAACATGGTCGCACCATCTTCCAAAATCGCGTCAAATTGGTCGTCCAAAAGGCAAAGCGAAACGTCTCGAGATTTGTCAGATTGCTCAATAAAGCCACTAAGAGCGAATTTGATGTTCCCTGGACTCCACACCTGGCCAGACTGGCCAAGATCTTCCGCCGAGTTGATGAGAGTATCTAGGCGACTATTGTGAATCACCACCAGTGCACAGCCCTTCAACGGACCTTCCTGGCTTGCTATTTCGTCACGCAAATTAGAGATGTAGTTTTCGGTAAAGCCCGTTTCACACGCATCTTCGCTATGAAGCACTGGCACCACTTTGCAGTCTTCTAGGTCTAAATAGCTCAGCGCTACACCATTGCGAGCTTCGCTCTCTCCTCCTTTTCGCGCTAAGAGCGCATCGAAAAGTCGCTGACTATTAGCATGGTCAGGAGAGTTAAACTGGTAGCGATAGCCTGCGCGGATGTTTCCTTTCGCGTGCAGTAAAAACTGCTCAACCAGAAACGATTCAAATTGTTTTGCGCACATACACTGCATCTCCACTATCACTCATGCGTTCAACGTTGCCAATTCGCTCATAGAACTTAATAAGCTCTTGTTCTGTCTGCTTATCAACAAAAATCCCTCTTTGCTGTAAGCCAATTATCAGCTCATGGAAGCGAAGCTTTTCTTCCTTACCCACCACCAGGTTAGTAAGCAAAATAATGTGGTCTTGAGTGAGTACTAACACCCGACCAGAGCGACCACGAGCTTGCACGAAGCCAGTAGCCATGTTTTCTTCAACCGCTTTAATATATTTTTTGATAGTCCCCGGACGGTCGGTTTTAGGGTCTCTGAACTGTTCTTCAGCAAGCTTCAAAGCATATTCCAACCAATCAATTGCGGTTTCTGCTTTTTCAGGTATTGCTGTTTCAAGTTTTCTGTTGTGGCGAAACATTTTTGCGTAATTTTCAATATACCCAGCTAGATCACTCCGCTCTGAACTCTTAATATCCTTTGCCAATTGCCACAAAGGTTTTTTTAATTTTTCTGGGTTTGGTTGAAGATTTTCCAGCATAGAGAGGAAGGGAAACAGCTTGAAAGACGATTCGCTAAAAAGCTTGTAACCGTGCTTTTTGATATGGATACGTTCACTGCTGGCGCGCTCATGATCCATGATGAAATACAGCGGTTTCGCGGTTGGGGCTTCACCTGTTTTCCAATCCGACAACGATAGGCTTAATTGAGCCGTGTAAGCAAAGCCATAGAATGCCAAGAAACGCTCGAACTCATCCAACAGGTATTTCGGATAACCAGTTAAAAACTCAAGGTCACGTTTAAACGCCTCTGCTATATAGGGCAAATATGGTGACTCGGTCACTTGGAAGTCCTTGTCACGATCTGACTCTGTTTTGTCTAAAAGCGTTTTAAGAAACTCCTCTTCGAGGAAGTTCAAGTTAGATTCAAATCGTTCAATTTGCTGTCCTTGAAGTAAGTTAATAAACAAGGATGCCATTCGCATGTCGCGCGTGTACTTGTTATCTTGACTCTTCTGGCTCTTAAACAACAGAAACTCAGGGGTTACCGAGAATATATTTTCATTAGTGAAATACATATCTTCAAGTACACTCCAAAATGCCTCTTCACCCAATTTGTTTTGTAAGTTGTTTTTGCAATCCGCAGTAAAATCTTGGTAATTGTACTTTTCTATTTTTTTACAAAGTAATCCACGCAGGACTAAGCCCACGACTGATGACCAGTCAAAATCATTGCCTTGCGTACGAATGGGAATGTAACTGCTCAACGTATTCTTATTTTGGAACTTATCAGCTACCGTTTGTGGCAAACCGGCCTTTATCGGTAATGTTAAATTATCGGTCGTCATTAGTGCATACCACTCACTTCAAAATAGTCACTTTCTTCTTTCACGATTTTGTAGCGCTTATCACCCTTGAGAATAAAAAAGGTCTCTTTTTGCTTAGCTACTGTCAGCATCTGTTCCAATGCTTCATCAAGTAACAAAACAGCATTTTTGTCGTGCTTGTTAGGGCGATACCCCTGCCCAATCTTGACCAAAAGCTCAAGTAGTTTGACGCTAATTGGCATTGGCTTAAGCGATTGTTCATCGACTTTCAGATACACATTGAAGGTGCCTATTTTTTCGAGTGTACTGTTTTGTATTGCTGAAAAATCGGCCTTAACTTCAAGAGACACCGCCGTTTTGTAGCCATTAAGCTCAGAAACTAAATACTCGTCTTTGTCGAGTGTTGGGGCATGACGATTACAATAGCGGTGAAGCGCTGCGATCAGCGTTTCTTTGTAGAAACTGCCAAGCAGTTTGCGCATCTTTCCTGAACCATCGAAATCACGATGTCGCATCCAGACAGATGCATAGGTTTCTACCAGATTGTTTGTGAACTCGTTTTGGATAGGCGTTACAAACTCATTGCTGAGTTCTTTGTCACCCCGAAGCAAATAGAAAAGGCGAAGAAAAGACGTTGCTTTGGTTACCTCGTAAAAACCAAGCTCGTTAATTTTAGATCTAAACGCATTGAAACGCTCATCTTCAATGCCCAGCTCATGCTGAAGCACAAACTCATCGACGGTGCGCGTGTGCAGATTACTTGGGTCAAAACCCTGTATACGGGATAACAGCTCGTTATCACTGCCTGCAAACAAGTTGTCGAACAAGTAGCCATCCGCCGCGAGCAACTGGAAAATGAAATCCAGTAACGCTCGGGCCGTGAGGAACTGATCTTTGATAAGACGGGCTTTGAGTAATAAGCCGATCAGAGATTCCTGAACTGAAGGGCGACTCAGCAGCGCATAGTTTGCCGTCAGGCGAGTATGACCTAGAGATTTGAGCTCTTTGTCATAAAGCGCATAGAAAGGATTCTCAAGCGTTTGTGCTGTCAATCTTTTTAGAAATTTTTCTGCAAAGTCTGATGCACAGCCCTCAGCATTGAAGGTGAATTTTGGATAGTCTTCAAAATCCAAGAATACGTACTGCTTTGGAATTGCTGATCGCTTACGAGAGAGAAAGTCTCTGAGCACCTTTTTGATGTCGCTATGCTCATTGGAACCTTCTTCTGCATAATTGCCGAGCATACCAACGTTAATACCCACAACAAGTGGTTTATGACTTTGCTTGAACTGGGTGAATCTTTGATCAAGAGCTTGAATGGCTGTCTGGCTTGGATTGAAGCTGTGAGTCGCATCCAAATGGAAGTCATGAGTCACTTTGTGCTTTTGGCTGTACTGCGTCAAGATCTCAGACTTGCCATCACCACTACTTCCGCATAGGAAGATGACTTGATTGGACTTAGCAGATAGGAGTGCTTTTTTAAAATCCGCTTCTATATCTGTCGTGATGTATATGTATCTCTTGAATCCAACGAGGTGATCTTGATAGTGCTCTCTCTCGGTACTGACCGCATACGGTGAAGACTTTGAGAGAATGCTGAGAGCTTGTGCAAATTTCAACGGTCATTATTCCTTGAAATAATCAATAGGTTAAATATTACTAAAAAATGCACTGTATTACTGTGATTTCAATACGAATATAGAGTGTCATCATAATGGACAAAAATCGATGAAAGAGACTGTAATTTAAATTGTGTATCTGCCTGTTTTTGATATGTTCCTCCTGTGACCTGCTCCCCGTTGATTAATACACCGCGATGTTAGTAATGTCTTCATAAGCCACATGAGGACATCCCCATGAAGAAGCGATTTTCCGACGAACAGATCATCAGTATTCTCCGCGAGGCAGAAGCCGGGGTTTCGGCCCGGGAACTCTGCCGCAAGCATGCCATTTCAGACGCCACCTTCTACACCTGGCGTAAGAAGTTCGGTGGCATGGAAGTCCCCGAAGTGAAGCGGCTCAAGTCACTTGAAGAGGAGAACGCTCGTCTCAAGAAGCTACTCGCTGAAGCCATGCTGGATAAGGAGGCGCTTCAGGTGGCCCTGGGCCGAAAGTTTTGACGACAGACCAGAAGCGGGAAGCCGTGGAAGTCATGTGTGAGACAACGGGTCTGTCGCAACGCCGTGCCTGCAGGCTGGCTGGTCTGTCACTTTCAACCTGCCGTTATTCGGCTCAGCGTCCGGCTGCTGACGCACAACTGTCTCTACGCATCACAGAGCTGGCACTTGAACGCCGCCGGTTTGGTTACCGGCGCATCTGGCAGTTATTGCGCCGGGAGGGCCTTCACGTCAACCACAAGCGCGTTTACCGCATCTATCACCTTAACGGTCTGGGTGTAAAACGCAGGCGCCGCCGTAAGGGTCTGGCGACTGAACGGCTTCCGCTTCTTCGCCCGGATGCGCCGAACCTGACATGGTCGATGGATTTTGTCATGGATGCACTTGCCAGCGGCCGCCGGATTAAGTGCCTGACCTTTATGGATGATTTCACGAAGGAGTGTCTGACGATCACCGCCGCTTTCGGGATTTCAGGTATTCAGGTCGCGCGTATTCTGGACAGCATTGCGCTGTTTCGTGGATATCCTGAGACGATAAGAACCGATCAGGGCCCGGAATTTACCTGCCGTGCGCTGGATCAATGGGCCTTTGAACATAGTGTTGAGTTGCGCTTAATCCAGCCGGGCAAGCCAACTCAGAACGGATTTATTGAGAGTTTCAACGGTCGCTTTCGGGATGAATGCCTGAATGAGCACTGGTTCAGCGATGTTCTTCATGCCCGGAAAATCATTAATGACTGGCGGCAGGATTATAACGAGTGTCGACCTCATTCATCGCTGAATTACCAGACGCCATCTGAATTTGCAGCAGGCTGACGAAACGGGAAGCATGAAGAAAAATCAACCGACATTACTAACTGAAGGTTGTATCTAATACTGGGGGCAGGTCACCATTACCCCGGTTGATCTTCGCATAGTCAAACGGCGTAATCCCTTTCTCCCGGTTCGCATCCAGAAAATCAGCCCACCACTGCAACATCAACTTGCGCTCATCCAGATGTTCCGCTTTATGGATATACGCCGCCCGCACCGAATTGCGTTCCATATGGCTCATCTGCCTTTCAACCGCATCCTTCGACCATAGCCCTGACTCAATTAACGAACTACAGGCCATTGTACGAAAGCCGTGACCGCAAACCTCAGCTTTAGTGTCATAGCCCATCACCCGGAGCGCACTGTTTACGGTATTCTCACTCATTGGCTTACACGGATCATGATCGCCAATAAAGATCAACTCATGTTCGCCACAGAACTGTTTTATCTGCTTCAGGATCGCCAGCGCCTGCTTTGAAAGCGGCACCAAATGAGGTGTACGCATTTTTGAACCGCGATGAGAATGTTTCACTCCAGGAATAGGCTCTCGTTCCGGCGGGATTGTCCACATTGACGTTTTAAAATCTATCTCTGACCAGCGAGCAAAACGCAGCTCACTGGAGCGAATAAAGATAAGCAAAGTAAGTTCTGTTGCCCAGCGGGTTAGCGGCCTGCCGGTATAGCCATCTATTTTCTCAAGTAACTCAGGGATGCGCTTTAACTCCAGTGCCGGACGATGTTGCCTGTTTCCAGAAGCAACTGCCCCAGCCATCTCCTGAGCGGGGTTATAATCAATCAATCCACTCTGCACAGCATAACGCATGATTGCTGTGGTTCGCTGTTGAAGACGGGCAGCAACCTCAAGACGTCCAGACATCTCCACGGCTTTAATAGGTGCTAATAAATCGCGAGTCTTTAATTCCGTGATATTACGCTCCCCGAGCTCTGCGAAGAGATTATCTTCCAGGCTTTTTAGCACACGATGGGCATGATCTTCAGACCACTTTTTATTGGTGCTATGCCACTCAATCGCCACCTCTTTAAAAGTATGGGCTTTTCTCTGCTCAACCTTATCACTTTTCTTTTTGTCTCCTGGATCGACGCCATTCGCCAACAGCTTACGCGCTTCGTCGCGGCGTGATCTAGCATCCGCCAATGTGATTTCAGGATATACCCCAAGTGCCAGCATCTTTTGCTTGCCGTCAAAACGGTACTGCAAACGCCAGTACTTAGAACCATTAGGATGGACGAGAAGATGCATACCGTTGCCATCGGTCAGCTTATATTGCTTATCCATTGGCTTGGCTGTTCTGACTTTGATATCTGTTAGAGCCATGCTTATCCCCTCCCTGTTGGTACAAGCATTATCGAATCGGAAATACCATCATCTGTACCAACATCTGTTGGTAGATGTACGTTGAAGTCGGTTGACCTTGAGAGAGTTAATATAGCGAGAAAGGTAGGTAAATGCTGGATTTTAGACATAAAAAAAGACCTCAGTTGAGGTCTATTTACATACTAATGGTGCCGAAGGCCGGACTCGAACCGGCACACCTTGCGGCGGTTGATTTTGAATCAACTGCGTCTACCGATTTCGCCACTTCGGCACTGAAAGTAGTATGCGGAAAACGTGGGCATTATACCCAGCCCAGCGGGTCACGCAATAGTTATCCCGTGTTGTCCGGTTTAAGTGTTGAAAAAACAGTCATACACAACAGTCTGGTGAGGATTTGCTGACAAAAATCTTCGTTTTGCCCGCGTTTTTCCGATGCCGTTTTTCAAACTTCGCATTAGTATACAAATCACGAATAGATCTTGCCCTGTTGATGGATACCAGCTTGTTGAAAAAACTCTCACTTTCGCTCCTCGCGCTGGCCTTCGCCAGTACGCCTTTATGGAGCCACGCGCAGCAAAATGCGCGTCTGGCGTCGCAGGTCGTGGATGACCATGCAGAACACATCTTTTACGGCAGTGGCGCAATGGGAATGGCGCTGGTGGTCGTTGATAATAATCAGCAGGTTTTCCGCAGTTTCGGGGAAACAAAGCCGGGTTCTGATATCCGTCCGCGTGAAGACTCCGTGGTGCGTATCGCCTCGCTGACTAAGCTCATTACCAGCGAAGTGCTGGTGAAAATGGCGCAGCAGGGAAAAGTCAGCATTAATGACCCGCTGCGTAAATATGCGCCCGCCGGTGCGCGCGTGCCTGCTTACAGCGGCACTAATCCGATTACGCTGCTGAATCTGGCTACGCACACCAGCGGCCTGCCGCGTGAGCAGCCGGGCGGCGCGGCGCATCGTGCCGTCTTCACCTGGCCGACCAAAAGCGATCGCTGGAGCTGGCTGAGTGTCGCAAAACTCACTGTGCCACCGGGTGCTCGCGCCTCTTACTCCAATCTGGCGTTTGACCTGCTTTCCGATGCCTTGTCAAAAGCGGCTAATCAGCCTTATACACAACTGCTGCGCGATCAAATCACCAAACCGCTGGGCATGATCGATACCACGCTGACGCCAAACGCCAGCCAGTGTTCGCGCCTGATGGAAGGTCTGCGTCCGAGTCCATGCATCAACACCATTGCAGCAGCGGGCAGCGGCGGGCTTTATTCCACACCTGCCGATATGGGCCGCTGGATGCGTCAGTTCCTGGGACAACGCACCACTACCGCCGATATGGCGCAGAAAATGTATTACAAACGTTCAGATCTGGTGTCGCTCAAAGGGATGGATGTGCCGGGTATGGCGGACTCGCTGGGAATGGGCTGGGTAACGATGGCACCAACGCCGTTGCTGCCGCGCATCATTCAGAAAACCGGTGGCGGCGGCGGCTTTATCACGTATGTCGCGATGGTGCCGCAGCGCGGTGTGGGCGTGTTCGTGGTGGTCACCCGCAGCGAACTGACCAAGTTTAAAAATATGAGTGATGGCGTGAACGATCTGGTCGCCGATCTGGTGCGTAATAACGAGATCTGACGTTCAGGCTGACAATCTTCAGACGTAAAAAAAGCAGGCTTATGAAGCCTGCTTTTTGTTTATCTGCACTGGGGGAGTTATCGTTTTTTCAGCAGTAAGAACATGCTGATGACGAAGAACAATCCGCTTGGTAACAGTGCGCCCAGAATCGGCGGAATGTTGTAAACCAGGCTTAACGGACCGAAGATCTGGTCAAGTACGTAGAACAGGAAACCGAAGCAAATCCCTGTTACCACACGCACGCCCATCGGCACGCTGCGCAGAGGTCCGAAGATAAATGACAGCGCCATCAGCATCATCACCGCAACAGACAGTGGCGAGAAGATTTTGCTCCACATATTCAGCTGATAACGTTTTGCTTCCTGTCCGCTCTGCTTGAGATACTTCACATAGTTGTGCAGGCCGCTGATCGACAACGCATCCGGGTCAAGCGCAACCACGCCCAGCTTGTCCGGAGTCAGGTTAGTTTTCCAGACACCGGTCAGGGTCTGAGAACCGGTGATCTGCAGGTTGTCCGTCAGGTCAGATTCATCGACCTGAGAGAGTTTCCACTCACCGCCATCGAACGTTGCCGAAGAGGCATAACGGACTGACTGCAGTTTGTTCTGATCGTTGAAGTGGTAGATGTTGACGCCTGTCAGCTCTTTCTCACCGGCTACACGTTCAATGTAGATAAAGTCATGACCGTCTTTCGCCCACAAACCGTTTTGCGTGGAAAGTAATGAACCTCCGTACATCTGCTGCGCACGGTAGTTACGGGCCATTTGTTCGCCCTGCGGCGCTACCCATTCGCCAATCGCCATTGTCAGAAGCACCAGCGGGATCGCCGTTTTCATTACGGAAGCGGCAATCTGCATACGGGTGAAACCGGAGGCTTGCATAACCACCAGTTCACTGCGCGTCGCCAGCGTACCCAGGCCAAGCAATGCGCCCAGCAACGCCGCCATCGGGAAGAAAATCTCGATATCTTTTGGCACGCTAAGCAAGGTGTATAACCCGGCACCGGCGGCGGAATATCCGCCCTGCCCGACTTTACGCAGCTGATCGACAAATTTGATGATGCCGGAGAGTGACACCAGCATGAACAACGTCATCATGATGGTGTTGAAAATAGTGCGACCAATGTAACGGTCTAATACGCCAAACATCAGGCAACTCCTCTCAGACGCGCCCGGATCTTGCGAACCGGCAAGGTATCCCACGCATTAAGCACCAATGCCAGTGCAAAGTAGAGCAGGTTCGTTCCCCACATCCAGAGGAACGGATCCAGCTTGCCTTTCGCGCCGTTAGAGCGCAGCGAGGTTTGCAGCAGGAAGAAAATCAGATACAGCAGGATTGCCGGCAGCATGCTGAGAACGCGGCCCTGACGCGGGTTAACCACGCTGAGCGGAACCACCAGCAATGCCATAATAAACACGGATACGATCAGCGTTAAACGCCAGTTCAGCTCTGCGCTGGCTTCCGGTTCGTTAGAGTTCCAGAGTTGCGTCATGGACATCTGATCTGACTGATTCGGATCAAGCTGCACCGTCTGATGGCCGATAACCGCCAGATAATCGGTGAAGTCCGTGACACGGAAATCGCGCAACAATGCGGTGCCTTCGTAACGCGTGCCTTTGTCCAGCATCACCTGTTGTGAGCCATCAGCGCGCTGAAGCATGTGGCCTTTATCTGCCACAACGACAGAAGGACGCTGATTACCGTTCGGACGCAACTGAGCCAGGAAGACGTTATGGAATTCTTTGCCTTTCACGCTGCCGACGAACAGAACCGCATTGCCGTTTTGTGCCTGCTGGAACTGGCCTTCGACCATCGCGGCCATGCTTGGGTTGGCTTTCGCCTCTGCCAGCACTTCGTCCTGATGTTTGGACGACCACGGACTCAACCAGATGGCGTTCGCGCCAGCAAAGATTGACGTAAATAGCGCCAGAACCATTGCAGCGATGACCAGTGAGCGTTTTCCGAGACCACAGGCATGCATGACCGTGATTTCACTGTCGGTATAAAGTTTCCCGAGCGTCATCAGCAGGCCAAGGAACAGGCTGAGCGGCAGAATAAGCTGCGCCATTTCCGGAACGCCAAGGCCCAGAAGAGAGAGGACTAAATTTGTTGGGATATCGCCATCAACCGCTGCTCCGAGCACTCTTACCAGCTTCTGACAGAAGAAGATAAGAAGCAAAATGAACAGAATGGCAAATTGGCTCTTGAAGGTTTCCCTAACCAGATATCTAATGATGATCACGCTTAATACGCCTGTGAAAACTTGTCTTTTTGAAGGAAAATCGCTAGTTTCATCGCTAATCCGTCATTTATTCTCATCATATGGCAACCTTCGCAGCTAAAATAGTATTACAACACCGAGAATTGGGGTGTCCTATAGGAACTTGCTTATAGCCGCCAAAATAAAAACTAACGCCGTTTAGGTTAACACAGGTCGTTAACACAATGACGGGAGAGTGTCTCCGGCGACTCATTCTAGCCGTACCTCCCGCCCTTGTCTTTAAGATTCAGGAGAGTGCATGGAGTTCAGCGTAAAAAGCGGTAGCCCGGAAAAACAACGCAGTGCCTGTATTGTAGTCGGCGTTTTCGAACCGCGCCGCCTGTCACCGATTGCCGAACAACTCGATAAAATCAGTGATGGCTACATCAGCGCCCTGCTTCGCCGTGGCGAACTTGAAGGCAAAGTGGGTCAGACCCTCTTACTGCATCATGTACCGAATATTCTTTCAGAACGCATTTTGCTGATTGGTTGCGGCAAAGAGCGCGAGCTGGATGAGCGCCAGTACAAGCAGGTGATCCAGAAAACCATCAACACCCTGAACGACACCGGTTCTATGGAAGCCGTTTGCTTCCTCACCGAACTGCACGTGAAAGGTCGTAATACTTACTGGAAAGTGCGTCAGGCAGTCGAAACCTCGAAAGAATCGCTTTATACCTTCGATCAGCTGAAAAGCAATAAAACCGAACCACGCCGTCCGCTGCGTAAAATGGTCTTCAACGTGCCAACGCGCCGTGAACTGACCAGCGGTGAGCGCGCCATTCAGCACGGTCTGGCTGTTTCTGCCGGTATTAAAGCGGCGAAAGATCTCGGTAATATGCCACCGAACATCTGTAACGCCGCTTATCTGGCGTCACAGGCCCGTCAGCTGGCAGATGCGTTCAGCACCAACATCACTACCCGCGTCATCGGCGAACAGCAGATGAAAGAGCTGGGGATGAATGCGTATCTGGCGGTAGGTCAGGGTTCGAAGAACGAATCACTGATGTCGGTGATGGAATATAAAGGAAATCCTAATCCGGACGCTAAGCCTATCGTGCTCGTCGGTAAAGGTCTGACCTTCGATTCCGGCGGCATTTCCATTAAGCCTGCGGCTGATATGGATGAAATGAAGTACGACATGTGTGGTGCTGCGGCCGTTTACGGTGCGATGCGTGTGGTCGCTGAACTCAATCTGCCGCTGAACGTAATTGGCGTGCTGGCAGGCTGTGAAAACATGCCTGGCGGTCAGGCATTCCGTCCGGGCGATATCCTGACCACCATGTCAGGCCAGACAGTGGAAGTGCTCAATACCGACGCCGAAGGCCGTCTGGTGCTGTGCGATGCGCTGACTTATGTTGAGCGTTTCGATCCTGAGCTGGTGATTGATGTTGCCACGCTGACCGGCGCTTGCGTGATTGCCCTTGGTCATCACATCACCGGTTTGCTGTCGAATCACAATCCGCTGGCGCACGAGCTGATCGGTGCATCCGAACAGGCGGGCGACCGCGCATGGCGTCTGCCGCTGGCTGATGAATATCAGGACCAGCTGGATTCCAACTTTGCGGATATGGCGAACATCGGTGGCCGTCCAGGTGGTGCTATCACCGCCGGGTGCTTCCTGTCGCGCTTTACCCGTAAATACAGCTGGGCACATCTGGACATCGCCGGTACCGCATGGCGTTCAGGTAAGAACAAAGGGGCGACCGGTCGTCCGGTTGCGCTGCTGTCACAGTTCCTGCTGAACCGCGCAGGGCTTGATGGCGATGAGTGATTCCCCGGCTAAATAAGTTATAATCTTCGGTATCAGGGTCTGGTTCGCCAGACCTCTCACAGGCGGGCGCACCAGTTGCGCCCCTGTTTTTTTCTCAGCAGCACAGTGAACTCATCATGAAACAGGCAACCTTCTTTCTTCTCGATGCGCCCGACGCCAGTGGCGAGCTTAGCTCACACGAAGCGCTGGCCTGTCTGGTCGCCGCTGAACGTTACCGGATGGGCAAACGTGTTCTGCTGGCCTGTGAAGATCAGAAACAGGCTGAGCGTCTGGATGAAGCGCTCTGGCAGCGCGATCCCAGTCACTTTGTCCCGCACAATCTGGCCGGTGAAGGCCCGCGCTTTGGTGCGCCGGTCGAGTTATGCTGGCCCGGGAAACGCGGCAATGCGCCACGCGACCTGCTGATCAGCCTGATGCCAGAATTTGCAGATTTTGCTACTGCTTTCCATGAAGTGGTAGACTTCGTTCCTTACGAAGATTCCCTTAAACAGCTTGCGCGCGAACGCTACAAAGCCTATCGCAGCGTGGGTTTCTCTTTGACGACGGCCACGCCGCCCTCAGTCACCACATCGACCGACGAAAATACGAAGCGAAATGGATAAGACATATAACCCGCAAGACATCGAGCAGCCGCTTTACGAGCACTGGGAACAACAGGGCTATTTCAAGCCGCATGGTGATACCAGTAAAGAAAGCTTTGCCATCATGATCCCGCCGCCGAACGTTACCGGCAGCTTGCACATGGGTCATGCTTTCCAGCAAACCATCATGGACGCCATGATCCGCTATCAGCGCATGCAGGGTAAAAATACGCTGTGGCAGGCGGGTACCGACCATGCGGGTATCGCAACGCAGATGGTGGTTGAGCGTAAAATCGCGGCCGAAGAAGGCAAAACCCGTCACGACTATGGCCGTGATGCTTTCATCGACAAAATCTGGGAATGGAAAGCAGAATCCGGCGGCACGATCACCCGTCAGATGCGCCGTCTGGGCGACTCCGTGGACTGGGAGCGTGAGCGCTTCACCATGGACGAAGGTCTGTCAAACGCCGTACGCGAAGTGTTTGTACGTCTGTACAAAGAAGACCTGATTTACCGCGGCAAACGCCTGGTGAACTGGGATCCGAAACTGCGTACAGCCATCTCTGACCTCGAAGTTGAAAACCGCGAATCCAAAGGTTCCATGTGGCACCTGCGTTATCCGCTGGCTGACGGCGCGAAAACCGCTGAAGGCAAAGATTATCTGGTAGTTGCGACTACCCGTCCGGAAACCGTGCTCGGCGATACCGGCGTGGCAGTCAATCCGGAAGACCCGCGTTATAAAGATCTCATCGGCAAAGAAATCATTCTGCCGCTGGTGGGCCGCCGTATTCCAATCGTGGGCGATGAACACGCCGACATGGATAAAGGCACCGGCTGCGTGAAGATCACCCCTGCACATGACTTTAACGACTATGAAGTCGGTAAACGTCACGGCCTGCCGATGATCAACATCCTGACTTTCGATGGCGATATCCGCCAGACCGCTGAGGTATTCGATACTAACGGCGAAGAAAGCGATGCATGCGCCAATGATATTCCTGAGCAGTTCCGTGGCCTTGAGCGCTTTGCTGCGCGTAAAGCCGTGGTTGCTGCGTTTGACGAAGCCGGTCTGCTGGAAGAAATCAAACCTCACGATCTGACCGTACCTTACGGCGACCGTGGCGGCGTGGTGATCGAGCCGATGCTGACTGACCAGTGGTACGTGCGTACTGCGCCGCTGGCAAAAGTGGCGGTAGAAGCCGTTGAGCAAGGCGAAATCCAGTTCGTGCCTAAACAGTACGAAAACATGTATTTCAGCTGGATGCGCGACATTCAGGACTGGTGTATTTCCCGTCAGTTGTGGTGGGGACACCGTATCCCTGCGTGGTATGACGCCGAAGGCAACGTGTTTGTTGGCCGTGACGAAGCGGAAGTGCGCAGTGAAAACAATCTGGGCGCAGACGTTGTGCTGACTCAGGACGAAGACGTGCTCGACACCTGGTTCTCTTCCGGTCTGTGGACGTTCTCCACGCTGGGCTGGCCAGAACAGACGCCTGATCTGAAAGCGTTCCATCCTTCAAGCGTGGTCGTCAGCGGCTTCGACATCATCTTCTTCTGGATCGCGCGCATGATCATGATGACCATGCATTTCGTGAAAGACGAAAACGGCAAACCACAGGTTCCGTTTAACACCGTCTACATGACCGGTCTTATCCGCGACGACGAAGGACAGAAAATGTCCAAGTCCAAAGGTAACGTTATCGATCCGCTGGATATGATCGACGGTATCTCGCTGGAAGACCTGCTGGAAAAACGTACCGGCAACATGATGCAGCCGCAGCTGGCAGAGAAAATCCGCAAGCGCACCGAGAAGCAATTCCCGAACGGCATCGAACCGCACGGTACTGACGCACTGCGCTTCACGCTGGCCGCGCTGGCATCAACCGGTCGTGACATTAACTGGGACATGAAGCGTCTTGAAGGCTACCGCAACTTCTGTAACAAGCTGTGGAACGCCAGCCGCTTCGTGCTGATGAATACCGAAGATCAGGATTGTGGCCTGAACGGCGGCGAACTTGAGCTGTCACTGGCTGACCGCTGGATCCTTGCGGAATACAACCGCACGGTGAAATCTTACCGCGAAGCGATGGATAACTACCGCTTCGATCTGGCTGCCAGCATTCTGTATGAGTTCACCTGGAACCAGTTCTGCGACTGGTATCTGGAGCTGACCAAGCCGGTCATGAACGGTGGCAACGAAGCGCAGCTTCGCGGCACCCGTCATACGCTGGTGGAAGTGCTGGAAGGTCTGCTGCGTCTTGCGCACCCGATCATTCCGTTCATCACCGAAACCATCTGGCAGCGCGTGAAATCACTGAAAGGCATCACGGCAGAAACCATCATGCTGCAACCTTTCCCTGAGTTTGATGCAGCGAAAGCCGACGAACTGGCGCTGGCCGATCTCGAGTGGATCAAGCAGGCGATCATCGCTATCCGTAACGTGCGTGCCGAGATGAACCTGTCTCCGGCCAAGCCGCTGGAACTGCTGCTGCGCGGCGCGAGTGCGGATGCACAGCGTCGTGTGGAACAGAACCTGAGCTTCATTAAGTCTCTGGCGCGTCTGGGATCCATCACCATTCTGCCTGCCGGCGACAAAGGCCCGGTATCTGTCACCAAACTGGTGGAAGGCGCAGAGCTGCTGATCCCAATGGCCGGTCTGATTGATAAAGATGCCGAGCTGGCGCGTCTGGACAAAGAGATGGCGAAACTGGATGGTGAGATTGCGTCCATCGAAGGCAAGCTGTCTAACGAAGGTTTTGTGGCGCGTGCGCCTGAAGCCGTTGTCGCTAAAGAACGTGAACGTCTGGCCGCTTGTGGTGATGCAAAAGTGAAACTGGCAGAACAGAAAGCCACGATCGCTGCGCTGTAATATCGCCAAAACAAAAATGACAAAGGCCGCGTAAGCGGCCTTTTTTATGGGCAAAAAACACGTCTACGGCTTTGCTGCTTCTCTGATATCTTCAATGCGCGACGCCATAGCAGGATGCGTACTCAGCCAGTCAGGCAGATATTCATTCGCTTTATCATTCTCCCCCTCTGCGGACAAGCGGCTGTAAATCTCAGCCATTTGCTCCAGCGAACGCCCTTCCCGCTTCATTTCCACAATCGCCCAGTCATCTGCCTCACGCTCCATCCCGCGCGAAAACTGCAGCTCATTCGCCAGTGATGCTGACTGCAACAACGTATCGCCTATACCGCTGACATCGCCGGTCATCCACAACAACGTCAGCGAGACCAGCGAAGATCGCACCAGCATACGCATCGGATGCCGGTATGCGTGATGTCCCATTTCATGCAACATCACACCGGCCAGTGCATCATCTCCGGGGCTCAGTGCCACCAGTTTATCGCTGAGGATCAGCGTGCCGTCTGCCAGCATAAACGCGTTGGCGACGTCCGGGATATTCATCAATTTCAGTCTGACTGGCGTACGGTCATGGCGTAATGAAGGCGGGATCACCTGCTGAAAAAGTTGCTGAAGGGCTTTCTGTTTATCTTCAGGCAACGCCGAATCCCGGAAATCACTGGCTCTCAACAGTGTCAGCGTGTGACGTCCAAGATTTTGTTCTATCGTCGCGGGGATCCTTTGCGCAATCACATTGCTGGCCCACGGCAGCACGCCCCAGATATAAAAGACCACCAGCAGGCAGGTCGCTGCCAGTGTGATAAGCACGCCGCGTTTATGGCTTTCCATGCGGTATATCCAGCCCGGCCTGCGGTGCTGCCGCAGCCAGCGCCGGAACGCACTGTCATCAGCAGGCACAAAACGGCCGCCGTCGGGAAAAGTCAGAAACAGGGGAATGGAGCCCAGCGCGTCAGAAACCTCAATATCACGCAGAGAAAAAACCTGAATTCCAGGTGGCGTATCAAGCGTCAGACGCTGATCGTCGTCCAAAAAAAGGCGGGCAGCCTCACGTGCTGCCCGTCCCGGAGGCTGATAAAAGCCTTCGATGATCATGTTTTACATACCGACGCCAAGGTCGAACGCCTGCGCCATTTCTTCCGCCACAGCCGTGTTGGCTGCATCGTGATGGGCGACGACTTCCAGCAGCGACAAATCACCGACCACCGCAGTGCGGTCTGCCATATATCGCGCAGCACGGACGTGCGCCACCGGCGTTGCCAGGCCGAGTGAGAAGACGACAATCAGCGCATTGGAGAAAAGCAGTCCCAGATAAGAGGCGGTTTTCATGGATGAACGCAGTTTTACACGCTCACCGATGTGCGTCTGATTTAAGACATAATTACGCACGGCGACCACCTGATAGCTCGCCACAACCAATGCACCGACGAAAAGCACGACGATAGCCAGAAGGAAGCTGAACATGTTACTTAACAGCATCGCGCCGGCCATATCATCAGACATCGCCCCCATCGCCACCATCTGGTACATCGTGGTGAAGAAAGAGCCCATCAGCCAGAATGCGACAATCAGGAAAGGCAGGAATAATACGATGGCTAATAAGCTGTATTTAATAAAGGCCGACTTTTTCAGCTCTGCGCGGAAAGCGGTATTTCCGAAAAAGTGATTATTAATGTACAGGTCATGCGTCATCGCGCTGATAATACCCTGAACTGCTGCAACGCCAGGAACCAGCGCCACGGCAACGAGGACGACGCTTATCAATATGGCGCTGATACTGGCCATCTGGACCGCAATCAACACTACGGCAGTAATCGGAATATACAACGCCAGCATTAATAAAATGGGGCACAGGTACATTGTCCAGTAAGCACGCCCGACTTTGCAGTGATAGTTGAAACGCACACCGCGAAAGCTGGTCATGATCGCGTTATAACGCCAGCTGCGGATAACCACCCACGGCAATAACGCCAGAAAAGCCAGCGCAATCAACAATGCTAACTGTGGGAGTATCGCTGCAAGAATATAGAAAACAATAATCCCGCCAATCACCAGCAAACGACCTTTCAATATTTGAATCGGCTTTGCGTGATAATCAAAACGATCCCCGTTAATTTCGGTATTACCTAAAAAATAACGACGACGTCGGACAGTCGCCCAGGCAGAGTAAATCCCCAGAGTGATGATGGTTAATAATGCATTAACCAGCCATATTGCGAAATATTCCCCGCCCTTGCCATGAAAACGCACCTGATGCAGGTTATCGTTGTATTGATTATTATCTGACATTTTTATCTTTCGTCCTGAAAGGAATGAGAAACACCCTTCTTAAAAAAAGAAGGTTGCGTAGCACGATATATAGCGCTGAAGATTTAATCATGTCCCTGACCTTTCAGGCAACGAATTATTGTCGCTGCCAATGAAATAAATTCTCATTTGAGATAAGTAAAATCAGCGGGACACGCCTGCGGCGTTGCATCTGCACGCCCTAAGATGGTATTAAAACGGTCTGTTTGATTATTCATTGTGGGAACTAAGTGAGCAACATGACGACCACCTTTCCTGTCAGCGTGCTGGTGCGCCCGATCCGTCCCGAAGATAATGCCGCCATCGCTAACGTAATCCGCCACGTTTCAGCCGAATTTGGCCTGACTGCCGATAAAGGCTATACCGTCGCTGATCCGAATTTAGATCATCTGTATGAAAGCTACAGCCAGCCGCGTTGTGCTTACTGGGTGGTGGAACTGGATGGTGTGGTCGCAGGTGGCGGCGGTGTGGCTCCGCTCTCAGACGCAGAACACGATTTGTGTGAATTACAGAAGATGTATTTCATGCCTTCTCTGCGCGGTCAGGGGCTGGCGAAACGTCTGGCACTTCAGGCCATTGAACATGCGCGCTCACAGGGTTTTGCCCGCTGCTATCTGGAAACCACCGCCAGTCTCACACAGGCTATCGCGCTGTATGAGCGTCTGGGTTTTCAGCACATTGACGGCGCGCTGGGTAATACCGGCCATGTCGACTGTGAAGTGACGATGTTAAAACATCTCTGACACCGTTTCTTCTTTATCAGCTCTTTGCAAACAGGCATCACATGTTCACACACAAAGCCATTTCAGCGTTAAACGAACTGGAACTGACGGTCTATAACTACATCGTCAAAAATGGCGATAAGGTCATGTACATGACCATTCGTGAACTGGCTGATGCGGCAGGTGTCTCGACGACAACCGTTCTGCGCTTTTGCAAGAAGATGGATTGTGACGGTTACTCTGAGTTTCGTATCCGTTTTAAACTGTTTTTAGAACATGAAGAAAAGCCGCCTGTTTCATTCGGCATTAGCGAAATCATCAGCTATTTCAAAAGTATTAATAACAGTGAGTTCGATGAATTACTTGATGAAGCGGCAAAACAAATAGCGAATGCCCAGCGCATTATATTTGTTGGCGTGGGAACATCCGGTTCACTCGGAAAATACAGCGCACGCTTTTTCTCTAATGTCGGGAAATTCAGCACCTTTATTGATGACCCTTATTTCCCGATCAACAGCGATATGTATAAAGACGCCATCGCGATTATTCTCTCCGTCTCCGGTGAAACGGAAGAAGTGCTGCGTTTTGCCACACAGTTCAGTCAGCATAACTGCAAGATCATCAGCCTGACCAACAGCGAGACGTCAACGCTGGCGCGGATGGCAGACCTCAATATCTCCTACCATATGCCGCAAATCGTGCTGGAAGGGCAATATAATATTACCACTCAGATCCCCGTACTTTATATTATTGAAACCATCGGAAAGAAATTACCTTTAATAAAACGTGACTCAGCGCAATGAAAAAACAGGGTGTTTTTAAGATGTAACAAATCACCCAACATGTTTTTTGTTATATCGTGACAATACCCTTTCTTTTGCTACACTCCTGCCAGCGAGTAAAAAAACAAAAAAGCTCACCTCTGTATATCCCCAGGAGAATAATAAATAATGGCCATTGATTATGCTCAGACAGCTCAGGAAATTGTTAAATATATTGGCGGCGATAATAATGTGATTAGCATCACACATTGCGCCACCCGTTTACGTTTTGTTCTGAAAGATAATAAAGCCGTCGATAAAGAAGAATTAAAACGCGTAAAAGGCGTGATCACGGTGATTGAGGCCGGCGGCCAGATGCAGGTGGTAATCGGTAACCACGTGAGCGACGCTTATAAACACGTACTGAAACTGATCCATGTAGATGAGAATGCGCCGGTTTCCGCGCCTGACGTCGGGATCGTCAGCCGCGTCATGGATGTTATCTCCAGCATCTTTACGCCGTTCCTTTACCAGCTTGCGGCGTGCGGTATTTTGCAGGGGATTATCTCCTTCCTCGCCGCCGTCGGTATTATGGACGCAAACAGCGGCACCTACCGTATTCTCAACTTTGTTTCCTGGACAGCGTTTACCTTCCTGCCGGTGATGATTGCATTTACCGCAGCCAAAAAATTCAACGTCAATCCGTTTACCGCAGTGATTACGGCCTGTGCGCTGATCAGCCCCGATTACATGAATATGGTGACGGCGTTTAAGATTACGTCCGTCAACTCTGCCGATCCGGCCATGCAACAGCTGATGCGTGAAGCGGTCAGCAATCCTGATATGGCGAATATCCTGCAAAACGTAGTCGGTATTCCGGTTTCAGCGCCGACGCTCGATTTCCTCGGCATTCCGGTGAAATACCTGAGTTACACGGCTTCCGTTATCCCGATCATTCTGATGGTCTGGGCAATGTCGTATATCGAACACTTCTTCAATAAAGTGCTTCCGGTAGTTATCCGCAACCTGTTCACACCTATGTTCTGTATCGCGATTATGGTACCGATGACGTTGCTGGTGTTTGGCCCGGTCGGAAACCTGATTGGTGGCGCGATTGGCGGCGTTTATAACACGCTTTATCACCTGAGTCCGACCATTGCAGGCTTCGTGGTTGGCGCATTCTGGCAGCCGCTGGTAACGCTGGGCGTTCACTGGGGTATTACGCCGGTCACCGTCGGCAACTACGCTACGCTCGGTTATGACACCTTTACCGGTCTGCAGGCTTCCGCGGTCTTCGCAATGACCGGCAGTATGTTTGGCGTGTACCTGAAAACACGCAGCCGCGAAATGAAAGGTATCTCGCTGTCTGCTGGCGTCACCGGCCTGTTTGGTATCACTGAACCTGCGATTTACGGTGTGGCGCTGCGCCTGAAAAAACCTTTCCTGTGCAGCTGTGTGGCAGGCGGTATTGGCGGTGCGATTGCCGGTTCCTTTAACGCCGTATCGTGGAGCTACTGTCTGCCGGGTATCGCCGTACTGCCGGTGTTCTTCAAAGAAGGCCACATGCCTCAGTTCCTCGGTTTCCTGCTGTCGATTACCGTCGCCTTTGTGCTTGGTGCGCTGTTTACCTGGCTGGTCGGATTTAAAGATGAAACCGACGTTGCCGCGACCAAAAAAGTACAGGCAGAAACCCGACGTACAACTCAGGCAGAAATGAATTAAATCTGACATTACGATCTACAGGGCAGAAGCAATCTGCCCTCATCAAGTATCCAGGGAGAATGAAATGAGTCATCAGTTACCGAAAGATTTCTTATGGGGCGGCGCAGTCGCAGCGCATCAGGTAGAAGGCGGCTGGAACAAAGGCGGCAAAGGCATCAGCATCTGTGATGTCCTTTCCGGCGGCGCGCACGGCGTTGACCGCGTAATGACCGACGGCGTGCTTGATGGCTACAGCTATCCGAATCACGAAGCTGTCGATTTTTACTCGCATTATAAAGAAGACATCGCTCTGTTCGCAGAGATGGGCTTCAAATGCTTCCGTACTTCGATTGCCTGGACGCGTATCTTCCCGAACGGTGACGAATTACAGCCCAACGAAGCGGGTCTGCAGTTCTACGACGACATGTTTGATGAGCTTCTCAAACATAATATCGAGCCCGTGATCACCCTTTCCCACTTCGAAATGCCGTGGCATCTGGTGAAGGAATACGGCGGCTGGAAAAACCGTCAGGTGGTGGATTTCTTTGTGCGTTTCAGCCAGGTCGTGATGGAGCGTTACAAAGGCAAAGTGAAATACTGGATGACCTTCAACGAGATCAATAACCAGCGTAACTGGAAATATCCGCTGTTCGGTTATTGCTGCTCCGGCGTAGTGTTTACCGAGCAGGAAAATCCGGAAGAAACCATGTATCAGGTGCTGCATCATCAGTTCGTTGCCAGCGCCAAAGTGGTCAAGCTCGGTCATGAAATCAATCCTGATTTCCAGATTGGTTGCATGATCGCCATGGTGCCGCTGTATCCGTTCTCCTGCCATCCGGACGATGTGATGTATTCCGTTGAAGCGATGCACGAACGCTTCCTGTTCAGCGACGTCCATATGCGCGGTTATTACCCGGCCTATGCCCTGAAAGAGTGGGAGCGTCGCGGCTTCAACATCAAGATGGAAGACGGCGATTTACAGGCATTGCGCGACGGTTGCGCGGATTACATCGGTCTGAGCTATTACATGAGCAACGCGATTTCAGCGCACAATCCAAGTGATGATAACGGTTTGTCAGGTTTTGCGGGCAGCGTGCCGAATCCGCACGTGAAAGCGTCTGACTGGGGCTGGCAGATTGATCCGGTCGGGCTGCGTTACACTCTGAATATCTTGTATGAGCGTTATCAGAAGCCGCTGTTTATTGTCGAGAATGGCTTTGGTGCTATCGACAAAGCGGGTGATGACGGCGTCATTCATGACGATTACCGTATCGCTTATCTGAAAGCACATATCGAGCAGATGAAGAAAGCCGTGCTGGAAGATGGTGTGGATCTGATGGGCTACACGCCGTGGGGCTGCATCGACTGCGTGTCGTTTACTACCGGTCAGTACAGCAAACGTTATGGCTTTATCCACGTGGATAAAAATGACGACGGCACCGGCACCATGGCGCGTTCGAAAAAAGAGAGTTTCGGCTGGTATCAGAAAGTGATTGAGAGTAACGGGGAAGTGCTTTAATTAACTCCTCCCCCTGTGTGAAGGGGGAGGATGAGAGGGAGTGTAGAAGGCAAAGCTAAAGCTAATAAACCCCCGCCCCGGCCCTTCCCTTCGCAGGGGAGGGCCCCAGATTAATGACGTTTCCCGTCATCATCTTCATCAACGAAATCTTCGTCTTCGCCTTCTTCACCTTCTTCGTCGTCATCGCCTTCGAAGTAAGTGCCCCAGCCGTCGTAGTTAACGCCGTTGGCTTCCGCCAGGTTCATCAGCTGTTCAACCTGTGTGTCGATCAGTTCCGCTTTCAGCGCGATTTCGCTGATAACGTCGCAGCACATCACAACAGAACCGTCTTCCACTTCGAGTTCTTCAGCGTCAGTGACTTCATAACCCAGCTTGAAAGCTTCGACTGCCGCTTTCTCCAAAACTTCAAATTTCTCTGAAGATAAGTGGTGTTCGATAGTGTAAAGCGCGTCAGGATCACTGCCATCATCCAGCAGTTCTTCGATGATTAAGCGAGTCTCTTCACGTTGTTCTTCCAGCAATTCACGGTTTGCCATATCTCTGTCCTCAATCAATGTGACGTTTGTACGCTATTTTCACACACCGCAGGGCGCGTCTCCACTATTAAAGAGAAAGTTTTCTCGGCGGGGTTGTAATTGCATATTCATCCAGTTAAATTGAATTTTAATTCAATCCGAAATGCTTACGCGCTATGGAGCGACATCATGAGTTTGTTGAGTAAACGTCATTTTCTCAGGTTACTGGATTTTACCCCGTCAGAGATTTCGTCACTGCTGAAACTCTCCGCAGAATTAAAAGCCGCTAAGAAGAACGGTACCGAAAAAGCCAGTCTGCAAGGCAAAAACATCGCGCTCATCTTCGAAAAAGACTCGACCCGCACCCGATGCTCTTTCGAAGTTGCCGCCTACGATCAGGGGGCGAAAGTCACCTATCTCGGCCCAAGTGGCAGCCAGATCGGTCATAAAGAATCGATGAAAGATACCGCCCGTGTCCTTGGCCGTATGTACGACGGTATTCAGTATCGCGGTTTCGGTCAGGATAAAGTGGAAATTCTGGCGCAATACGCCGGTGTGCCCGTCTGGAATGGCCTAACCAACGAATTCCATCCGACCCAGTTGCTGGCGGATCTGCTGACCATGCAGGAGCATTTACCGGGCCAGCCACTCAAAGGCATGCGTCTGGCGTATCTGGGCGACACCCGTAACAACATGGGCAATTCGCTGCTGGAAGCCGCCGCGTTATCCGGTCTGGATTTGCGTCTGGTCGCGCCTTCTGCCTGCTGGCCGGAAGCCGAACTGGTCGCTACCTGCCAGCATCTGGCGAAAGAAAATGGCGGTAATATCACCCTGACGGAAGATATCTCGGCCGGCGTGAAAGACGCTGATTTTCTGTATACCGACGTGTGGGTTTCCATGGGTGAGCCGAAAGAAGTCTGGAAAGAGCGCATTAATTTGCTGCGCCCTTATCAGGTGAACAGCGCGATGCTGGCCCTGACCGGTAATCCGCAGGTGAAATTCCTGCATTGTCTGCCGGCATTCCATGACGACCAGACCACGCTCGGCAAGCAAATGGCGGAAGAATACGGCCTGCAAGGCGGCATGGAAGTCACGGATGAAGTCTTTGAATCCAGCCACAGCGTGGTGTTTGATCAGGCGGAAAACCGTCTGCACACCATCAAAGCGGTGATGGTCGCCACACTCGGCAACGTCTGATTTTGTTCAGGGCGCGCTCACCTGCGCCCTTCTCTTTCCCCCGATTTTTACAACGTTTTGCACTTTATCCCGCCCGTTCCCGTCAGAAGACCTCATTTTCAACTACCCTTTTTAGAGCGCTTTGGTTTTAACCTGTTCAATAGAAAAAACAGAAACGCAGTAAGAAGGAACCGATATGAGCTCAGTTAATCTTGAGTATGTCCTGCGGCTGGAAAGCCTGTTAAGCAGGATTTACCCCAGGGAACACATCGCCGACCTGCTGAAAAAAATCCTGCATCTCGCCGACAAATGGAATTACGGCAAACACCGCTCGACCGATTGGGTGGATGGCACCAACATTTATCTGATTACTTACGGCGATAATATCCGTCACGGTGAACAACCGCCGCTGGCGACACTTAATCACTTCGCCAATACCTATCTGCGCGAAATAATCAGCGACATCCATATTCTGCCGATGTATCCGTACAGCTCCGACGACGGCTTCAGCGTGATTGACTACCGGCGTATCGACGAACATCTCGGAGGATGGTCGGATATTCATCATCTTTCGGCTAATTTCAATCTGATGTTCGACTGCGTGATCAACCATATCTCCCGCTCAAGCGAATGGATGAAAGGCTATCTGCACGACGATCCGTATTACAAAGATTACTTTATTGCTTCAAATCCTGAGCTGGATTACAGCCGCGTCGTTCGCCCGCGCGCGTCGCCGCTGCTGACGCCGTTTATCAAACACGACGGCACCGAGTTATACCTGTGGACCACATTCAGTGAAGATCAGGTCGATATCAATTTTAAAAACCCGCAGGTTCTGCTGGAAAGCATTGATGTGCTGTTGCAGTACGCGGCCAGTGGGGGGCAGTCGATCCGTCTCGATGCGATTGGTTATATCTGGAAGGAAGCCGGGACGCGCTGCATCCACATGCCGCAGGCGCATAACATCATTAAAGTCTGGCGGACTATCCTCGATGAAGTGATCCCCGGCACACGGATCATCACCGAAACTAACGTGCCGCATCACGAAAATATCAGTTATTTCGGTGAAGGCGATGAAGCACATATGGTGTATCAGTTCCCGCTGCCGCCGCTCACGTTGCACGCCTTTTTGCGCCAGGACACCACCACCCTCACTCAATGGGCGCAAAGCCTGAATGCCGAAGCGCGTTATCCTGAAACCACGTATTTCAACTTTTTAGCCAGTCATGACGGCATCGGTCTGCGTCCGACAGAAACCTTCCTCAGCGATGACGAACGCAAATACATGGCGCAGGAAACCCTGCGTAAAGAAGGTCGCGTATCCTATAAAGATAACGGCGACGGCACGCATTCCCCTTACGAACTGAACATCAATTACCTCAGCGCGCTCACCGAAGCGGATGACGATACCGAACTGAAAGCGCGCAAGTTTCTGGCGGCGCAGGCGCTGTTACTGTCGTTTATCGGCGTACCGGCTATTTATATCCACAGCCTGCTGGGCAGTGAGAACGATCTCGACGGTATGCATCAGTCGGGCATCAACCGCCGTATCAACCGTAAAAAGCTGGATCTGGGGAAAGTCGAGGCAGAACTGGAGAAAAAGGACAGTCTGAGTGCCCGCGTTTTTTACGGTTTACAGGTGCTGATAAAGCACCGCCGCGAACACCCGGCATTTTCCCCGCAGGCTGGTCAGCGGGTATTTGATCTGGGTAAATCGCTGTTTGCCATGGAGCGATATGATCCAAAAACCGAGGATCGGATCAGCTGCGTCTTCAATATCAGCGATCGTTCGCAGGTGCTGAAACTGAGTGTGGAAGGCAAAGATCTGATTAGCGGGGAAGCATTTAACGGCCAGATGCGACTCCAGCCGTGGCAGGTGGTGTGGATCAAACACAAACTTAAAGCGCCGGAACGACTCGGCAGGCTGCGTCGCTGGCGGATGAAGCTGATCAAACGCACGAAGCGCTACACGATAAGCATTAAGCGGACAATGCGCTGACGTTCATTTTAACCACCGCTTTACGCACATGGGCCGGTTCGCCCACCGCGCACAGCGGTTTATGCACTTCTCCCGGATAGAACACCACAAAATCGCCGGTCTGCATGATCATGGTTTTTTCCTGCTCACCGGCGGCCAGAAATGCGATGTCTTTATCTTCCAGCCAGTCAGTATCCACATAACCCGCCGGTAAGTTGCTGAATGTCATGCCTTCGGTACCGTTCAGCACAATCTGGATATCCAGATTACGGGCGTGGAATTCAGCGCGGCGGTCGGCCTGTGGCGCGGTGGAATCATTGGAAATTAACACAAATACATCGTCGCCGCGGATATCGTGTTTGCCCAGCGGCGTGTCCGCTGTGATGTGTTGTTTAACGTATTCAATGGCCTCGCGCAGTTCAGCGGGCAGATAAGGAACGAGATGCAGCGCGTGGATGTTTCCTGTGATCATCATAACCTCGGGTTTGTAATGCATGAGTGAAACGGCGTTTCATAAATACTAATCCTGTTTGGTATCCGGTTGCCAGAGCGGGATCAAGATTTTGACTTCACAGGAAATATTTTTGCGACAGAACATCACCTGTCACCGGGAAACAATGGTTATGCAGTCAGATTGCATAAAATTTGAAAAGATATTCAGTATGGCGCTTTCATCCTGTTGGTCTTACGGACTATTTCTAAAAACTCCCCCACCGATCACAAATTTAATTCAATCCAAAGCAGTCCAAATTAATAATAGTTATTTAAGATTTTAGAGAAGTTATAAATCTTTAATCATAAAAAAAGACATTCTATGCACACAGAAAACAAACTCCTTATTTTTTAATGAATTAAAACTGATTAAATATTATCTCATACGGTCATTGATGATTAGTGAAAATAATTACCCTGATATTTCGTTGATTATTCACTTTGCTGAATAAGCTAATAAATAAAACAATGATGTTTATCAATCAACAGATAACCATCGCCATGGGTTTATTCTGATGCGACCGACGTCACATATTAAATGCCTGCGCGGAATATTATTCACTTCGTTCCAGGCAAACTTCATTCCAGGCTGAATAACACGTTTTATTCTCCACGGGATTTCTTTATGTGAAATTTAGCTGAAATTTACCGGAGCATTATTTCGTCTTCTAAAAGGGATAAATATGAAACGGCATTATGTAGGATCCGAAATAGGCCAGCTTCGAAGCGTGATGCTTCACCGGCCAAATTTAAGTTTACAGCGCCTGACTCCTTCCAACTGTCAGGAATTATTATTCGATGATGTGCTGTCTGTTGAGCGGGCCGGGAAAGAACATGACATTTTCAGCCAGACCTTGCGTCAGCAAGGCGTGGAAGTCTTATTGCTGACTGACCTGCTGACCGAAACCCTCGACAACCGCGAGGCCAAAGACTGGCTTCTCAGCCGGCAAATCTCGGATTACCGGCTGGGGCCACAGTTTGCTGAAGAAATCCGCGGCTGGCTGGCAGATTTACCCCACCGGCAAACGGCCCGGTTTATGAGCGGTGGATTAACTTACAGTGAAATCCCCGATACGTTTCATAATATGGTCACAGATACGCATCAGTTAAATGATTTTGTGATTAAGCCATTACCCAATCATTTATTTACCCGCGACACCTCCTGCTGGATATATAACGGCGTGTCGGTTAATCCGATGGCAAAAGAGGCGAGAAAACGGGAAACCAATAATCTGCGCGCTATATATCGCTGGCATCCTCACTTTGCTGATAACGAATTTATTACTTACTTTGGCGATGATGAATTTAATTATGACCACGCGACACTGGAAGGCGGGGACGTATTAGTCATTGGTCGTGGCGCGGTATTAATCGGGTTGTCCGAACGCACAACGCCGCAAGGAGTGGAGTTCCTCGCCCGTTCGCTGTTCAAACATCAGCAAGCCACCAAAGTGATTGCGCTGCAATTACCCAAACATCGCTCCTGCATGCACCTCGATACCGTCATGACCCATATCGACTTTGACACCTTCTCTGTCTACCCGGAAGTCGTGCGCGATACCACCCAGTGCTGGACGCTGACCGACGACGGCCACGGCGGCCTGCGCCGCACCGAAGAACCGCAGTTCGTGCGGGCGATCGGTAAGGCGCTGGGCATTGATGACATCAAACTTATCACCACCGGCGGTGACAGCTTCGAGGCTGAACGCGAACAGTGGAACGACGCCAATAACGTCCTCACCGTGCGTCCCGGCGTGGTAATCGGCTACGAACGCAACACCTGGACGAACGAAAAATACGACAAAGCCGGGATCACCGTTCTCCCCATTCCGGGCGATGAACTGGGGAGAGGCCGCGGCGGTGCGCGCTGCATGAGCTGCCCGCTTGAACGCGATGGCATCTGATCACTGACTCCGGGGAAATCTCATGAATAAACCTGTTCTGGTTGTCGCCCTGGGCGGCAACGCATTGTTACGCCGTGGCGAGCCGCTTGAGGCCGAGCTGCAGCGCAAAAATATCTGTCTGGCTGCCGGCACGCTGGCTGCGCTATGCCAGAAATGGCGCGTCGTGCTGGTGCACGGCAACGGCCCGCAGGTCGGATTGCTGGCACTGCAAAACAGCGCCTATCCGGCCGTCGCGCCCTACCCGCTCGACATTCTGGTGGCGCAAACGCAGGGGATGATTGGCTATCTGTTGCAACAGGCTTTGAAAAATTGTCTGCCGGAAAGCCGCGTCTGCACCCTGCTGACGCAGGTGGAAGTCAGCCTGCTCGATCCGGCATTTGATAACCCGACGAAATACATCGGCCCGGTTTATACGCAGGCGCAATCGGAAAATCTGGCTGCCGAAAAAGGCTGGGCGATGAAAGCCGACGGGCAGCATTTTCGCCGCGTCGTCGCCTCTCCTCAACCGCAGCGCATCTTCGAGATTGATGCCATTCGTGCGTTGCTGGATCAGCACTATCTGGTCATCTGCAATGGCGGTGGCGGCGTACCGGTTCATCAGACCGCAGACGGGCTGGAAGGCGTGGAAGCCGTCATCGACAAAGACCTCTCGGCGGCGCTGCTGGCACGTCAGTTACAGGCCGACGCGCTGTTGATCCTGACCGATGCCGATGCGGTGTACCTGGGCTGGGGCACGCCTGAGCAGCGGCCGCTGCATCACATCACGCCGCGGGATCTCGCTGGTATGGCCTTCGATGCCGGTTCCATGGGACCGAAAGTGAGTGCTGCCTGCCAGTTTGTCGACGCCTGCCACGGGCTGGCAGGGATTGGTGCACTGGAAGATGGCGAAGCCATTCTGGCCGGTCTGAAAGGCACCTGTATCCGCGCGCAATAGCCCGCCCTCACTTTATTATTCAGGATAATTTATGACTACTACATTGAAAAACCGTCATTTTCTTAAACTTCTCGATTTTACACCGGAAGAAATCCAGCAACTGATTACCCTGGCGCTGGCGCTGAAAGACGATAAGAAAGCGGGTCTGGAACGTCCCTGCCTGCGCGGAAAAAATATTGCGCTGATTTTTGAGAAAACGTCCACCCGCACCCGCTGCGCGTTTGAAGTCGCCGCGTTCGATCAGGGCGCACATGTGACCTATCTCGGCCCTGGCGGCAGCCAGATCGGACACAAAGAATCGATGAAAGATACCGCCCGTGTGTTAGGGCGAATGTACGACGGCATTGAATACCGGGGTTTCGCGCAAAAAATTGTAGAAGAGCTGGCGGAATTCTCCGGTGTGCCGGTGTGGAACGGGCTGACTGACGAGTTTCATCCTACCCAAATCCTGGCCGACCTGATGACCATGCTTGAACACTCGCCGGGTAAAAAACTCAGCCAGATCAGCTTCGCTTATCTGGGCGATGCCCGGAACAATATGGGGAATTCCCTGATGGTCGGTGCGGCGAAAATGGGGATGGACATCCGTCTGGTCGCGCCAAAATCCTTCTGGCCGGAAGAGACACTGGTCGCTGTCTGCCGCGATATCGCCCGCACCACTGGCGCAAGGATCCTGCTGACAGAGCACGTTGAAGAAGGCGTACAGGGCGTTGATTTTCTTTACACCGATGTCTGGGTGTCGATGGGCGAAGCCAAAACCGCCTGGGCAGAACGCATCAGCCTGATGACCCCGTATCAGGTTAACGCCGCGGTGCTTAACGCCACCGGCAATCCTGACGTCAAATTCATGCACTGTCTGCCCGCTTTCCATAACGAAGAAACCACCCTCGGCAAAGAGCTGGAAATCGCTTACGGCATGAAAGGGCTGGAAGTGACGGATGACGTTTTTGAGTCCCCGCATTCCATCGTTTTTGATGAAGCCGAAAACCGTATGCACACCATAAAAGCGGTCATGGTCGCCACACTTGGCGATGACTAAGTCCCTTGCGTGAAGGCGTTATGCCTTCACGCCTTTTTTTAAGGATTACGTTTATGCGTACCTTCAAATTTCCTTCTGCCTACACCATTTTATTTGTGCTTATCGCGCTGGTTGCCGGCCTGAGCTGGATTATTCCTGCGGGTCAGTACGATATGGCGATGAATGCCGGCCTGGGTAAAGAGGTGCCCGTCTCAGGCACCTATCACGCCGTGACCGGCAACCCGCAGGGGCTGGTGGATATTTTCCTCGCGCCCATTGATGGCCTGTACAACCACACCACCGGCCAGGCCGGCGCGATTGATGTCGCCTTATTTATTCTGATCATCGGTGGTTTTCTCGGCATCGTGACCAAAACCGGAGCCATCGATGCCGGAATTGAACGGGTCACTGTCCGGCTGAAAGGCAAAGAAGAGTGGATGATCCCCATCCTGATGGCGCTGTTCGCCGCCGGTGGCACGATTTACGGCATGGCCGAAGAGTCATTGCCGTTTTATACCCTGCTGGTGCCGGTGATGATGGCGGCACGTTTCGATCCGCTGGTGGCTGCGGCGACCGTGTTGCTCGGTGCAGGCATCGGCACGCTCGGCTCAACGATCAATCCTTTCGCCACGGTGATTGCCGCCAATGCAGCCGGGATCCCCTTTACCCATGGGATCGGCCTGCGCGTAGCAATTCTGATCATCGGCTGGCTGATCTGCGTGATCTGGGTGATGCGCTATGCCCGCAAAGTGCGCCGCGATCCCTCACTCTCCATCGTGGCTGATCAATGGGACAGCAACCGCGCCCACTTCCTCGGTAACCGCAGCGATGAACTGCTGCCCTTTACCGGCGTGCGCAAAATCATCCTGCTGATCTTCGCGCTGGCTTTTGTGGTGATGATTTATGGCGTATCGGTAAAAGGCTGGTGGATGGGGGAAATCTCCGGCGTTTTCCTTGCCGCAGCCATTTTGGTAGGGCTGATTGCACGGATGAGTGAAGAGGAGCTGACCTCGACCTTTATCGATGGCGCACGCGACCTGCTCGGCGTGGCGCTGATCATCGGCATTGCCCGCGGCATTGTGGTGATCATGGACAACGGCATGATTACCCACACCATTTTGCACAGCGCCGAAGGCATCGTTTCAGGATTATCCAACGTGATTTTCATCAACGTCATGTTCCTGCTCGAAGTGGTGCTGTCTTTTCTGGTGCCCTCTTCTTCCGGTCTGGCGGTGATGACCATGCCGATTATGGCGCCGCTTGCTGATTTTGCCCATGTCGGGCGAGAGCTGGTGGTCACTGCGTATCAGTCCGCCTCCGGCCTGGTGAATCTGGTCACGCCAACTTCCGCCGTGGTGATGGGCGGTCTGGCCATCGCACGGGTGCCTTATATTCGCTGGCTGAAATGGGTCGCCCCCTTACTGGGGATATTACTGGTATTGCTGATGTTAACGCTAAGTCTCGGTTCTTTGATTTAAGTCTTTGTAGAAAATGATTTTTTTGCCATGTTGACGTCCTTTATTTACCGGGAACATAACCATGAAAAGAACGTTGTCTACACTTGAAAAAGAACACCAGCAACTGATCCTCTGCCATCAGCTTATTGCCAGCCGGAGTTTTTCATCACAGGAAGAATTGCGGCAGGAATTCCAGCGCGCGGGATACCGGAATATCGGCCAGTCCACCATTTCACAATTACTGAAAACACTGGGCGTCGTGAAGGTGCAGAATGCCAAAGGCAAAAAGATTTATGCCCTGAATGAGCAGTCTCAGCTTATTCCTGATGCCATGAGATCGGTGAGTGAAATGGTCACCGATGTGGATCACAATCCTCAGTTTGTAGTGGTTCATGTCATGTCGGGCTATGGCCGGGCTGTGGGGCGGATTATCGATCAGCACCGCCTGCCGGAAGTGCTCGGGGTGATCGCGTCGAGCACTTCCGTGCTGGTAGCACCACGGGAAACGACAGCGCTGGACAGAGTTTGCAGCACAATCAGGCGGATACTGGCGATAAAGGAAAACCCCAGCAGCAACCGTTTGCCCTAGGTCATTTTTCCGCTTGACGCCGTCAGTGAGCCGCCTATAATGCGCGACAATTTGCCGGGAGAACCCATGAACAATTGCCACGTTTTGTGCTCAGATCACCGACCAGACACCGTGCCATCAGGCAGCCCGCTGCCGTTGTTCTTCCGTGGTATTACCGTTTTACTGAAAGCCCCTCATTGAGGGGCTTTTTTTTGTCCGGAATTTGAGCGCCTCACTTTTTACGCGTAAAGAACAGGAGAATGACTATGGCCAATCCGCTGTATCAGAAAGACATCATTTCGATCAACGATCTCAGTCGCGAAGAGCTGGAGCTGGTTCTCGATACCGCCGCCAGCCTGAAAGCCAACCCGCAACCTGAATTGCTGAAACACAAAGTGATCGCCAGTTGTTTCTTCGAAGCCTCAACCCGCACCCGTCTGTCGTTTGAAACCTCAATGCATCGTCTGGGCGCGTCGGTGGTCGGTTTTTCCGACAGCAGCAACACCTCACTCGGCAAAAAAGGCGAAACGCTGGCCGACACCATTTCGGTCATCAGCACGTATGTCGATGCGATTGTCATGCGTCATCCGCAGGAAGGCGCGGCGCGTCTGGCGACCGAATTCTCCGGCGGTATTCCGGTGCTGAATGCCGGTGACGGTGCGAACCAGCATCCGACCCAAACCCTGCTGGATTTGTTCACCATTCAGGAAACGCAGGGGCGTCTCGACAACATCAAAATCGCCATGGTCGGCGACCTGAAATATGGCCGCACGGTGCATTCTCTGGCCCAGGCGCTGGCGAAATTTAACGGTAACCGCTTCTACTTTATCGCCCCCGATGCGCTGGCAATGCCGGGCTATATCCTGAGCCTGCTGGAAGAAAAAGGCATCGAATACAGCCTGCACAGCAGCATTGATGAAGTGGTTTCTGAAATCGACATCCTGTACATGACCCGCGTACAGAAAGAGCGTCTGGATCCGTCGGAATATGCCAACGTGAAAGCCCAGTTTGTCCTGCGCGCCGCCGACCTGACGAATGCTCAGCCGCACCTGAAAGTGCTGCATCCGCTTCCGCGTATCGACGAAATCACACCAGATGTGGATAAAACGCCTTACGCCTGGTATTTCCAGCAGGCCGGTAACGGGATTTTTGCGCGTCAGGCTTTGCTGGCGCTGGTTCTGAACGCAGACACTGCACAGTAAACTTGAGGAGAAAACGATCATGACTCACGACAATAAACTTCAGGTTGAAGCGATCAAATGCGGTACCGTTATCGATCATATTCCGGCGCAGGTCGGGTTTAAGCTACTGTCTCTGTTCAAGTTTACTCAGACTGAGCAACGTGTGACCGTCGGCCTGAACCTGCCTTCCGGCGAGCTCGGTCGCAAAGACATCATCAAAATTGAAAACACCTTCCTGACTGATGAACAGGTCAATCAGCTGGCAGTGTATGCCCCGCGTGCGACGGTGAACCGCATCGACAATTACGACGTGGTGAAGAAACTGATGCCGACGCTGCCGGACCGGATTGTCGGCGTGTTGCGCTGCCCGAACGGCAACTGCATCAGCCGTTTTGAACCGGTAGATTCCAGCTTTGCGGTCAAACAGCGCGCAGACGGTGTGCACCTGAAATGCAAATACTGCGAGAAAGAGTTTGAGCATCAGGTGGTGCTGAACAATGATTAACCCTTTATACTGAGGGATAATTTTTTATTCACCTTAACTCAAATCAGGAGACATTATGTCCCGCGAAATCAGCACTGAAAACGCCCCAGCCGCTATCGGTCCATACGTTCAGGGCGTGGATCTGGGCAGCATGATCATCACTTCCGGTCAGATCCCTGTGGATCCTAAAACCGGTGCAGTTGCCGACGATATCGCTGCGCAGGCACGTCAGTCACTGGAAAACGTGCAGGCGATCGTTGAAGCCGCTGGCCTGAAAGTTTCAGACATCGTGAAAACCACCGTTTTCGTGAAAGATCTGAATGACTTCGCCACGGTTAACGCCACGTACGAAGCATTCTTCACTGAACACAACGCTGCGTTCCCGGCGCGTTCCTGCGTTGAAGTGGCCCGTCTGCCAAAAGACGTGAAAATCGAAATCGAAGCCATCGCCGTCCGCCGTTAATTGGCGCCAGCCATGCACCAGACCAGCCTGCGGGCTGGTTTTTTTTGCCCCATTTTCAGGCAAAGAAACCCTTTCACGCTCTATAATTAAGCAGTCCCACCTTATTTCCCCTGATTTTCAGCCCGTTTTGCACGCTGGCACACTTTATGCCTGATCTTCATTGTTATTGAACGATTCAATTGCAGCCTGTCCAGTTTGTGAGGTGATGATGATCAAGATTGACCTTTCCGATTCACCCTTTTTTGATGAGATGTTAATGGCTGATGGCAAACACCGCAGCCATTATCAGGCCTACTGGCAGTGGTTGCAGCAAGCTGATCAACAGGCAGTCCAGCGCAAAAAAGAGGAAGCTGCGCTGTTGTTCCATCGGGTGGGAATTACCTTTAACGTTTACGGCGAAGATGACGGTGCAGAACGGCTGATCCCGTTCGACAGCGTGCCGCGCATTATTCCGGCCAGCGAATGGCAAATGCTCGATCGCGGGATCTGCCAGCGGGTTCAGGCGCTGAATGCTTTTCTGCACGATATTTACCACGACCAGAAGATCCTCAAAGCGGGGATCGTCCCGGCGGAACAGGTGCTGGCCAACGATCAGTATCAGCCGTGCATGCAGGGCATTGATCTTCATCGCGATACCTACGCCCACATTGCCGGAACCGACATGGTGCGCGGCGGCGATGGCGAATATTACGTGCTGGAAGACAATCTGCGTACGCCGTCCGGCGTGTCGTACATGATGGAAAACCGCAAGATGATGATGCGGTTATACCCCGAACTGTTTGCCGAACAACGTATCGCACCGGTGTCCCGCTACCCTTCCCACTTACTGCAAACCTTGCGTGAAAGCACGCCGGTCAACGATCCGACCGTAGTTGTGCTGACGCCGGGTCGCTTTAACAGCGCCTATTTCGAACACAGTTTTCTCGCTCAGCAAATGGGCGTTGAACTGGTGGAAAGCGTCGATTTGTTCGTCAAAGACGGCGCGGTGTTTATGCGCACCACCGCCGGTCCCTGCAAAATTGACGTGATCTACCGGCGTATCGACGATGCGTTCCTCGATCCGCTGGCCTTCCGCGCCGACTCGATGCTTGGCGTTCCCGGCCTGCTGTCGGTTTATCGATCCGGTGGCGTGGTGCTGGCCAATGCGATCGGTACCGGCGTGGCGGATGACAAATCGATCTACCCGTATGTGCCGGAGATGATCCGCTACTATCTGGCGGAAGATCCGATCCTCAATAACGTGCCGACCTGGCAATGCCGCAAGGAAAGCGATCTGTCTTTCGTGCTGGCGAATCTGGAAAAAATGGTGGTGAAAGAGGTTCATGGCGCAGGCGGTTACGGCATGCTGATTGGCCCGACCGCCAGCAAAGCGGAAATCGAACGCTTTCGCGAATTACTGCGTACCCGCCCGGAAAACTACATCGCACAGGAAACACTGGCGCTTTCTACCTGCCCGACCTTTGTCGGCAACGGGCTGGCACCGCGTCATATCGACCTGCGACCTTTTGCCCTGACCGGTGCGGAAATCCGTCTGGTGCCCGGCGGCTTAACCCGCGTGGCGCTGGCGGAAGGCTCGCTGGTGGTGAATTCATCTCAGGGCGGCGGCACCAAAGACACCTGGGTGCTGGAAGAAAATCCAACGGAGGATGACGCATGCTAAGCAGAACAGCCAGCGAACTGTACTGGATGGCGCGTTATCTGGAACGCGCCGAGAATATTGCACGCCTGCTGGACGTGACTAACAAGCTGTCGATGATGTCGATCCGTGACGTCAACGCCCGCGATGAAAACAATGATCTGCTGGTACCGCTGACCATGACCGGCACACGCACATTATTCAGTGAGCACTATCCGCAGGAGACGATGAGTAACCTTCTCAACTTTTTCGCACTGGACAGTTTCAACCACAGCAGCATTTTCAGTTGCCTGCAAATGGCCTGGAACAATGCGCATGCGGTGCGCGGCAGCCTGTCGTCTGAAGTGTGGGAAAGCATCAATGCCACCTGGATTGAGATGAAACTGATCCGCCGTCAGGGCGTGGGTTCTGCCGGTGCAGACTCGTTCTTTGACTGGGTTAAGGAGCGCTCACACCTTTTCCGCGGCGCGATGTTCGGTACCTTATTGCGCAGCGATGCGCAGAACTTCATCCGGCTCGGCACCATGCTGGAACGTGCAGACAGCACCGCGCGCCTGCTGGATGCTAAAAACCAGTTGCTGAATGCCGATGAAGATCCGGTGCGCGAATACTACCGGATGGACACGTTGCTGCGTGCCGTCAGCGCCCGCGAAGCGTTCCACACACTGTACAAGCAACAACTCAGCCAGAAGCGTATCGCCGAACTGCTGGTGTTGCGCCGCGAGTTACCGCGCTCACTGCTTTCGTGCATCGAAATTATGGCCGAACAGCTGGAGGAAATCGGCGGCACGGCGGGTAATCTGCCCCGCCGCCGTGTTCATACCCTTCACGCTCAGCTGCGTTTCACCGAAATGGAAGAAATTGTTGAGATGGGCCTCAGCCCCTGGTTAATGCAATTCCTTGACCAGACTAATGCCATCGCTGAGAGCATTCATCAAACCTATCTGGAGGCTCAATAATGAAACTCAATGTCACGCATCAGACGCATTACAGCTATGCGCAGCAGGTTAAACACAGCACGCAATATCTGCGCCTTACGCCACAGGATTCCAGCCATCAGAAGATATTGTCCTGGGATCTGACGTTACCGGAATACGCCACCCGCACGCTCGATGCGTATGGCAATGTGCTGCATGTCCTGACTCTCGATCAGCCCCATCAGGCCATTACTATTGTCGCCAACGGCGTGGTGGAGATCGAAGACAATACGGAGGATGACAACTGCGGGCATCTTTCACCGCTGGTGTTTTTACGCACCAGCCCGCTGACACTGGCTGACGGCGCGATCAGGGATTTCGCCAGCCGCTATTACCGTCCGCAGGCGCAGCATGAAAGCCTGTGTAACCTGATGGGCGAACTGCTGCTGAAAATGCCGTATAACCCCGGCACTACCACGGTGAAAGACAGCGCCTCGCAGGCGTTTTCGGCGCAAACCGGCGTGTGTCAGGATCACACTCACGTATTCCTGGCCTGTTGCCGCAGTCTGGGCATTCCGGCGCGTTACGTCAGCGGCTATCTCTACTCGGAAGATTCGGCACATGTGGCCATGCACGCCTGGGCGGAAGCCTGGCTGGATGACCGCTGGCAGAGCTTTGATGTCACCAATAACACCTGCAAGCCGAATCAGCATTTGAAACTGGCTATCGGCATAGATTATCTTGATGCATGCCCGGTCCGCGGTATCCGGTTGGGTGGAGGAAGTGAAGACATGCGCACTGTCGCGGCCGTTGCCATTCTCGACGTACCACAATAAACCTGACGCCTGAGGAAAATTTTTATGACTTACTGTGTGGCCATGCGCTTGTCCTCAGGCCTGGTGTTTGTTTCAGACTCACGCACCAATGCCGGAGTGGACCATATTTCCACCTTCCGTAAACTGCATGTTTTTCATCAAAGCGATGAACGCGTGCTGGTGATCCAGAGCGCCGGAAATCTGGCGACCACACAAAGCATTATCAGCCTGCTGCATCGCCGCTGCTCAGACGATGAGCGGGAAAACCTGCTGAACGTGAAGTCGCTGTACGATGCCGCCAGCCTGCTGGGGGAAACGGTACGGGAAGTAATTGCACGGGACAGCGGCGCGAATCAGGGCGGCAACACGGATTTCAGCTGCAACCTGTTGCTCGGCGGCCAGATAAAAGGGGAAGGCCTGCGGCTGTTCCACATTTATCCGCAGGGAAATTTCATCGAAGCCACACACGACACGCCGTATTTCCAGATCGGTGAAAGTAAGTACGGCAAACCGATTATTGATCGCGTGCTGAGTTACGACACCGCGCTGGATCAGGCGATGCAATGTGCGCTGATTTCGATGGATTCGACGCTGCGCAGTAATCTTTCCGTCGGCCTGCCGCTGGATGTGATGACCTATCCGACCGACAGCTTCAGCGCCGCGCAACAGCACCGCATCACCGAAACGCACCCGTATTTCGACATGATCCGTAAAGGCTGGGGCGAAGGCCTGCTGAGTATTTTTGGTCAGTTACCGCCGCTGAAACTGGAAGAATAAATAATCCGCTTCATCAGGTCTGGGGAAAATGGACAACCTCAGACCACGCCCGTATTATCACTATCCCGTCCTTAATACGGATATTTGAGGTGAAAATATCGTGGCAGTGACTATTTATGATATTGCCCGTCTGGCAAAAGTATCCAAGTCTACCGTTTCCAGAGTTATCACCAACCAAACTAATATTTCGCCTGACGCCCGTGAACGAGTGCTGGACGCTATCCGCACATTGAATTATCAGCCCAGCAAACTGGCACGTGCGCTGACGTCTGACGGTTTTGATGCGATTTTAGTGATCTCTACCCGCCCGACCAAAACAACCTCCGGTAATCCCTTCTTCTCTGAAATACTGCAATCAATTGCCGTTCGTGCTGAAGAAGAAGGCTTTGACGTTATTTTGCAAACGTCTAAAAATAGCGAAGAAGATTTACAGAAGTGTGTCGCCAAAATAACCGAGAAAATGGTGAAAGGCGTCATTATGCTCAGCTCACCCGCCGACGAACATATTCTGGAGCAGCTCGATAATTATCAGGTTCCCGTAGTAGTCATCGGGAATATCGAGGGAACTTATCAGCATGTTTTCTCCGTCGACACCGATAATTTTCAGGACAGTTACCGGCTGACGGAACATCTGATTTCTCTCGGGCATCGTGATATTGCCTGCCTTCACGCGCCACTGGATTACCATGTTTCCATTGATCGCCTTGCCGGTTATAAACGCGCCATGCAGGATGCCGGCCTGCCTTTGCAATCCGGTCTGATGATTGACGGAGGCTATACCGCCGAAAGCGCCTGTCTGGCCGCGACGGCCTTGCTCAAAAGCCCCCTTGCACCGACCGCGGTTTTCGCTACCGATGCGGTGAAAGTCATGAGTATTTACCGCGCCGCGCATGAACAGAAGAAATCCATACCCGACGAGCTTTCCGTCACCGGTTACAGCAGTGATAATATTTCGCCGATACTGTCTCCCGAACTGACAGGCATTGAAATTCCGATCCGCGAATTAGGCTGGCTGGGTTGCGGAGTATTGTTCGATAAAATTTTTGACCGCCCGTGCGCGCATTCCCGCACGCTGGTGCCCACCCAGTTAGTGATAAATCGCTCGGCCAGAAGCCTGTCTTCAGCAAAATAAAAAATCCAACAGGAAGAACCGCTTCCTGTTGGAGTAATCACTGCATCAGAAGGAATAGGTTACGCCGACACCGGTATAGTGGAACTTAGTCTTCGCATTGGCGCTGGCATCGGTATTATCGTGCAGCTGCAATTCGTAGGCATATTCCAGCGATATGGCAAAGCCGTTGGGTAACGGCTGATTAATTAACAGCCCGAAACGGGTATCAGTTTCTCCTTCGCGCTCGCCCCGGTCATCATTGTAATAATACGTATCCAGCGTGCGACGAACATACGGCGTCAGCACCGTTTTTCCACTGGCGAAGAGATCCACACTCAGCGGCAAATAGACGCGCGCTTCCTGTTTGGAAAACTCTCCGCGCTGACTGTCACCGGTATTCCATCCGCGATCTAAATAATAATTCACCTGCACCGCGATATCATCGGTGAAGCTGTATTTCAAACCAGTTTCACCTTCAAATTCTTTGTTCAGATAACCGTTATTATCCATATTATTGTAATAATTATATAACGCCATCCAGCCGTTAAATTTTAATGCCGGACTCAATGACACCGACCAGTCGGGCTGAATGGTATAACGCTGGGTATGATAAGATTTATCATCTTTCTTTTTGTCATCATTATATTGCCACTGATAGTTTCTGAACCCCAGCATCAGTCCCAGAGCATAATCTGCGTTGTCGACGAACTGATAATGCGCATCGAACTCGATCTGATTAAACCAGTCGCTGCGGGTATCTTCGGAATAATCGACGTTATGATCTTCCTGATAAAACGCGCCGTACAGATTCCATTTCCCTTTGCTGAAGTTGATAAAGACCGTGGGTTCATAAGCGCCATCCTTATCGCCCTGACCTTCTGTGTTCTCCGTTTCCTGCATCGCGCCGATCTGAATCTTCCAGGGTTCAGAAGGCAGTGCTGCATTACCGATGGGAACCGGTGTCAGCATTTCAGGTGTATTATGATCTTCATTTTTATTAATACTTTCGCTCTCTGCAGAAAATGCAGACGAGCAAAATGCGCCACAAATTAATGCGGCTGCTACTTTTATTTTCATTATAATAATTCCTTTTACAGTAGGGACAGATATTAAGACAACGGGTAACCTCTTTTAAAAATCGGAAATAACGCTTTCAGAATCGCAATCAAAGAAATGACATTTAGCCATATCGAAGCGCAGGGATAATAATTGTCCGGCCTGATAGTCGCTATTCGCATTTGAGCGGCAGACAAATTCATGGCCGCCAATCGAGCAATACAACATGAATTCCGCGCCGGTCAGTTCAGCCACCGTAATTCTTGCCTCAAAATGGGCATTCTGAGGATCCGCTCCGGCGATGTCTTCCGGACGGATCCCCAGTACCAGTGGCTTACGCTGATAGCCTTGCGCATTGAGTATCGCCAGTTGCTCCTGCGGCACCGGAATGCGCAGACTTTCAGTGACAAAACAGTCACCGTCCAGTGCCCCGCGAATGAAGTTCATCGCCGGTGACCCAATAAAACCAGCAACGAACATATTTTGCGGATGGTTGTAGACCTCTTTTGGCGCGCCGACCTGCTGGATAACACCGTCTTTCATCACCACAATTCGTGTTGCCATGGTCATGGCTTCGGTCTGATCGTGGGTGACATAAATCATCGTGGTATTAAGTTTATGATGCAGTTTGCTGATTTCAGCACGCATCTGCACCCGCAGCTTGGCATCGAGATTCGACAGCGGCTCATCCATCAGAAAGACTTTGGCATCACGCACAATTGCACGCCCGAGCGCGACCCGCTGACGCTGTCCGCCGGATAGCGCCCCCGGACGTCGCGCCAGATACTCCTTCAGCCCGAGGATCTGTGCTGCATATTCCACCCGCTGACTGATCTCTTCCGGCGCAATCTTTCTCAGTTTCAGTCCAAACGCCATGTTGTCGTACACGGACATATGCGGATACAGCGCATAGTTCTGAAACACCATCGCGATCTCGCGATCTTTTGGCGCGACGTCATTCATGCGCACGCCGTCGATCAGCAATTCACCCGATGAGATTTCCTCCAGTCCTGCAATCATGCGCAGCGTGGTGGATTTACCACAGCCGGACGGGCCGACAAACACGATGAATTCCTTATCTGCGATTTCCAGATTGAAATCCTTCACCACGTGAACCTGCTTGTCGTAAATTTTCTGAATATGTTGCAGTGAAATCTGAGCCATAATTTTTCCTTAAATATCAGCCTGATGGCGAAACCATTGTTGCCTGATGACGGCCCACGTCAGCCCGCCGGTAGAATCCAGACGGTAATCGGCCCCTTCCAGCGTGGCGCCAATGCCGATGGAAAAAATCCCTCCGGCACGTAATGCATCAATCCCCGCCTGGGCATCTTCGATCCCCACGGCCTGTTGTGGCGCGATGTTGAGCGCCTCACAGACGTTGAGGAAAATTTCAGGATGCGGTTTGGAATTCGCAATCCGGCGGGTATCCGCGACATAATCGAAAGCCCCTTCCAGACCTAACGCCCTGAGCACCTGCGGGGCATTTTGTGAAACGGACGCCAGGCCGGTGAGCACGCCCTGTTCACGCAATGTGAGCAGCAATTCACGGATCCCCGGCAAAATGTCCGCCGTCGTCAGGCCGGTGAGTAATCCGACATAATCTGCATTTTTCTCCGCTGCCATTGCGTCAATGTCTGCCTGTGTAAAAGTTCCGGTTTGTCCGCCAGCAGCGAGAATTTTCAACAACGATGCCTGACGACTGACTCCTTTGAGTTGCTCATTAAACGCCGTGTCGATTGAGATGCCGATACGCTGCGCCAGCCGTTGCCAGGCGATAAAATGCAGGTGCGCGGTATCGACTACCACGCCATCAAGGTCAAAGATCACGGCTCGCGGCAGGGGTTCAGTTTTCATCATGAGATCCTTTCAGAACGAGGCTTTCCGTAAATGTGTGAGAGAGGCCGTTGATCCAGACCTTCAGCGGCTGAGCATCCGTTTTGCTGAGGGTAAATTGCTGTCGTTCGAGAGACACTGTCAGGCGCGTTCCACGCCAGCAAAGGGGAAACTGTAACCGCGTCCAGCCCTGCGGCAGCGATGGCCGGAAATGCAGTTCGCCTGACTGATAATCCAGCCCGGCAAAACCCATTACCGCACCCGTCCAGATAGCGGCTGTGGCTGCCGCATGAATACCGTCGTCTGAAGAGTGAGGTTCTTCACCCAGATCGATGCGGCACGCCTCGCGGTAAAACTGCAATGCCTGTGCGACCTGCCCGCTCCGGGCAGCGACAACCGCGTGCACCGATTTACTCAGCGAAGAGTCATGGATCGTACGTGCTTCATAAAAATTCAGACTGGCGGCATGACATTGCGGCGTGAATTGCGCGGGCAGCAAATGCATCAGCATGACCACATCGGCCTGTTTCAGCACCTGCATCGCGTTGATTTCGGCACGGGAATAATCCAGTAAAATGGCCTGGGTGCCCTGCTGCGATTTATAGGTTGTCAGATCACACTGCGGTTTGCTGAGGAAGGAATCATCCTGCGCGATCACGCCCTGTTCATCTGGCTGCGGTAAATACAGTTGCGTCAGAAAGTCAGCGGCCTGCCCAAAGAAGGCCTCATCCTGATGATCGAATTCGCGCAGATAGACACAGGCGGCCTTCACGTTGTACTGCGCCATATAATTGGTAAACGCATTATTATCAACATGTTCGGTGTATTCATCCGGCCCGATAACGTTGAGAATTTCCAGCCGGTTACCACGCCGTTCAGCCCGGCTCATCCAGAAACGCGCCGTTTCCTTCAGCAACGCCAGCCCCATTTCTTGCATAAACTCACGGTCAAGCGTGGCCTGAAAATAGCCCACCGTGGCGTAGGCGATATCCGCCACCAGATGATGCTCCGCCAGTGCCGACGCAACCCGTTGCCGCTGGCCGGTGCGGATATTGATTGCGGCGAATTCAGGCGTTTCCTCTTCACCACTGAATGCGCTTTCCCATGGGAACAGCGCGCCCTGATAACCGTTGCGCCGGGCTTTTTCCTGCGCCTGCACCAGGTTCAGATAACGATACTCCAGCAGTTTCCGTGCCTGTTCCGGCGCATTCAGCAGCGCAAAAGGCAGGATAAATATTTCGGTATCCCAGAACACATGCCCTTTGTAGCCTTCGCCGGTCAACCCTTTCGCCGCCACGCTGGCGCGTGCGTCATGCGCCGGGATCATCAGTTTCAGGTGATAAAGCGCAAAATCCAGCGCACATTGATCTTGTGGATCATCTGACTCAACACAGACCCGCGACGTCTGCCAGTAGTGCTGCCAGTGGCGGGTATTTTCCATCAGCAGGTGTCCGTAACCTTGCTGCGCGTGTGCCAGCAGGGCCTCCAGACAGCGTGCTGCGAAGGTGTTTTCTGGCAGGAAATCCGCGTCGAGAGAGGTGGCAATCCAGCTGAATTTCTCCAGCGTTACCGCTTCACCGGCAGTTAAAGGCAGGCTGATATGTTGCAGTAACTGGCGATTTTTCGCCGAAAAACTGCTGCTGGCGCGGGCGGGAAACAGGCACTGGCTGGTGATGATCGCCTTTTGCTGTCCATCAGTTGTCCCGTACTCGCCCTGTAAAACGTTTTGATCGAAAACCCGCACCGAACATTCATTCAGATGCTGCCGGCCGCTGTTGGTGAGCGTGGCATCAATGCCGGTGCTCATGCTCAGATGCGCATCCGCATCCAGCGCGGTAACGGTCAGACGGCTGGCCACCAGCGCCAGCCTGGAGAGCGACACAAAACGGCGGGTTTCGATTCTGAACCGCTGACCGCCAGCTGACTGCCAGACCAGTTCGCGGTAAAGCTCGCCGTTCATGGTGCGCAACTCGCGCTTACAGGACTCGAGCGTACCGGAAAGCAGCGATAAGCTTTCGCCGTTCAGCTCAATGCGCATGCCAGTAATGTCCGGCAGATTTACCAGCTCGGTGACTTCGGTCGCATTGGCTCGGTGATAAAAACCCGCAACAAACATGCCCCGTTGCTGATCGGTATAGGCTTCTTCATGACAGCCACGGATGCCGATCCGCCCGTTACCGCAGGCGTGCAGGCTGGCGTATTTATTCAGGCGATGCGGTGAGAACGGGGCTTCGTGCAGTATCTGAGGCTGAATCATAGATACACGCTCTCCCCTGACTCTGCCGACTTATAGACAGCCGCCACCAGTTGCTGGATCCGGTATCCCTGTTCCGCATCCGCCAGACTCACCGTTTCCCCGCGAACCGCCGCCACAAATGCCTGAACGCTGCGCAGATGGCGCTGATCGTCGGCAACGTCACGGTGGAATAATCTCACCAGTTCACCTTTTTCATCGGTATACACCTGCGCCGGAAACAACGTCGCCCCGGCTTTATCACCGCAAAATTCAACGTTCATCACCGACTGCGGCTGAATGTTCAGCGCAAACGACGTTTCCAGACGCAGCAATCCGCCGTTGCAGAACTCAATGGCAGCAAATACCGAGTCCTCCACACTGTATTTCTGCGGATCCCAGCTTCCGAACTGGCCTTCACTTCTGCGGTTACCGATTTTCTGAAACATCTGCGCCGTCACTTTGCGCACCGCCGGAAAACCGAGCACGTACATCGCGGCATCCAGCATATGGATGCCGATGTCGATCAGCGGGCCGCCGCCGGACTGCGTTTTATCTGTAAAATTTCCCCAGCCGGGCACGCCGCAGCGGCGCAATGCCCGCGCGGTAGTGACATAAACATCGCCCAGTTCACCCGCTGCCACTTTCTGACGCAAAATGTGCGCATCTTCGGCGAAACGATGATGAAAATCATAGGCCAGCAGCCTTCCGGCTTGTTTCGCTGTCTGCCACATTTCCAGCGCCTGCGCGGCAGTCATGGCAGGCGGTTTTTCGCAGAAAACATGGCAGCCATGCTGCAATGCGGTGATCACCTGCTGATGATGGAAAAGGTTGGGCGTACAGATGCTGACGATGTCGGGCCGTTCAGCCTCCAGCATTTCTTCCAGCGAGGTGCAGGCACGGGCGATACCGTTGCGCCCGGCAAATGCCTCCGCTCGCGCCTGATCGCAATCCACCACCGCCACCAGTTCAACGCCGGGAATTGGACGGTAGCAGGCCGCATGGACCTTTTCCGCCACCTGACCGGCGCCGACCAGCGCCACTTTCAGTTTGCCTGCCGGTTTCGTTATAAATTCCATTTTACGGTCTGTCCGTCAGAGTAAAGTGCGAAGATAAGTCAGTGAATCCTGATAAGCCTGCGCCGGATTGTCTGCCCGTACGCGGCATTCGTAGACGATATAACCGTCGTAGCCATCGTCTTTCAGTTGCTGAAATACGCGACCAAAATCAATACTGCCGCTGCCCGGCTGGTAACGATGATTGTCAGCAATATGTACGTGACCAAGCAGATCGCGTTGCTGATGGAACGCGGCGCTGAGGCAATCTTCCTCAATGCTCATATGATAAAAATCACCGATGATTTTGACGTGCTCTAACTGGCCTTCATCGATATAACGACGTGCCTCTGCCAGCGTGTTGATCATGTGATCCTGATAGCGGTTCAGCGGCTCCAGATAGACAGTGGTGCCGGTGCGTCTGGCGACATTTTCCAGCTCCCGCAGCGATGCACTGACGGCGAGACGGTCGCCCGCCTGACTGCGCGGTGAGGTCATCGGCGGCAGACGGTAGGTAAACATTCCCCAGGCGGCGGGCACGATAATCCCTTTACCGCCGACCTGCGAAAGGGCTTCCAGAATCGCAGTGATTTGCTGCAATCCGTTCAGACGACGCTCCTCAATGAAATCACCGATCCAGCCATCATAGCCGCCGCAAGCCGTGATCACCGGCAGGCCAGTTTGAGCAATAGCGGCCTTCACTTCGTCGAGATGATTTACCAGCAATTTGCCGTCGATTTCAAAGCCGTCAAAACCCATTGCCTTGATAAATTTGAATTTCTCCAGAATATTTTCCGGGAAGAATGCCTGATTTTGTGTACCGATTTTCATGTCTAAGTCCTTTTAGAAAGTGATGCCGAGTTTGATGCTCTGATCAGGATGTTGATCGACGTATTTCATGTAGCTTTCTGCGCTGTTGCTGAACATGACCACCGGATCGATCAGGTCTTCACAGTTCAGGTAGCCGTTCATCAGCAGTTCCCAGCAGGAGTTTTCGATGCGTTTACGGCTCCAGCGGGGATAATCGGGATTGGGTTCGCTGCATGCGCGGGAAAAGACGATTTTGGCGTTGTTGAAGTGGGCTTCCCGTCCGAGGTTAAAGCCTTCGGCAAAGGGTTTAGCAAAGGCGACATAAGAAATTGTGCCGCCGTAAGCGATACCCCGCAGCGCCGCCTGCAATGCCTGGGCGTTGCCGCTGGTTTCGATAATGACGTCTGCCCCTTGTTTGCCGGTGAGTTTTTTGATCTCCAGCCCGATGTCAGTACCGATCGGATCAAACACGGCATCTGCGCCGTTTTTCAGCGCAATCTCGCCGCGTTTTTGCAGCGGATCGACGCCAATCACGATGCTGGCGCCGGCCTTTTTCGCCAGTTGCACAGCGATCTGCCCGATCGCACCCAGACCGACAATCACCACGAAATCGCCAACGCGGACATTGCCGTCACGCACGCCACTCATGGCAAACTGCGCCGGGTCATAACAGACGGCGTTTTTCCATGAGGAACCGGCGGGCATTTTGCGTAATTTGTAATTGTTCACCGCGTTGACGATCACCGTTTCGCTTAACGGCCCGTAGGTACAGACGTCATCGCCCAGCTCGTAATCCGTCACCTCGCCGCCTTTTTCGCAGACGGTGCCCACCACCATGTTGCCGAGCTGGAATTCGCCAAACACGATACCGCGCGGCGCATCCGCCGGACGGGGTACAAACATTCCCCATTCAGCTGAAAATTCTTCGTCAATAAACGGGCTGACGCCGCGGAAATCCACCACTTCGGTACCGTGTTTCGGTGCGCCAAATTTCACGCGAATTTTGACTTCATTTGCCGCGACCGGGCGGTCCTCATAATCCATCAGTTCAGCCACCCGTGGCTGGGTTGCGACCAGTTTTTTCATCGGATATTCCTTCATCTTTAATCAGTCAATGTGAGTTATTAACGTCAGCCTTTTACGCCGCCGTCGGTGAGATTGCCTTTGATAAACCGTTCCGAAAGCGCGTACATCAGGACGACCGGCAGCGCGGTCACCAGCGAGGCGGCCATCATTCTTCCCCAGACATAATCCGGCGTGCTGAACAACGTGTTCAGGCCGACAGGCAGGGTGAAATTGGCGGAACTGGAGAGGAAAATCGAGGCGAAGAGATAGTCGTTCCACGCCACCATAAAGCAGTACACAAATACCGAAATGATGCCGGAGATCGCCAGCGGCACGGTGATGTAGAAAATGATTTGCAGCCGGTTGAGGCCGTCCATCATCGCCGCTTCCTCTATGTCGTGAGGAATGGTGTCGAAGTAACTTTTGAGCATGAACACCGCTGTCGGTAAGGTCTGGACCACCATGGTGATCACCAGCGCGGTAGTGGTGTCGTAGAGCCCCAGCGCCGAAATAATTTTAAACAGCGGCACCACCAGCAAAATGCCGGAAAACATATAGACGGTATAAAAGCTGGCGTTGATGGTGATACGCCCCTTAAACCGCAACCGCGACAACGCATAAGCGCCGAGGATGCCGAAAAATACGGCGATCACGGAGGCCAGTACTGACACGGTCAGGCTGTTTTTGAAATAAGTGAGGAACGGGAAAATCTGCGGATTGAAAATATCCACGTAATGATGGAAATCCCACTGCTGCGGGAACAGCGTCGGATGGCGCGAAATTGCCTCTTCACTGCTTTTGAACGAAGTCATCAGCATGATAAAAAAGGGAAATAACATCGCACCGAGAAAAATCAGCAGGCTGGCATAAAAGCCCGCTTTGCGCAGGATCTTGCGGTTAGTTGCTGCCATTGATATTCACCCGTTTTCTGGCAAGAAGGATAACGATAAAGATCAAGGCAAACAGCACCATGGATATGGCGGCTGCTTTACCTAAATCGTTAAAGGCGAAGGCGGTTTTGTAGAGATACACACCCAGAATGTTGACCTTATTAGTCAGCAGGTAGACGTCGGCAAACATGTAGAACATCCAGATGGCGCGCAGAGTCACCACCGTAGCCAGCACCGGCATAATGGCGGGCAGCGTGACGATGCGAAATTTCTGCCAGGCATTGGCACCGTCCATGCCTGCGGCTTCGTACAGCGATTTGTCTACGGTCTGCAAAATCGCCAGAAACGAAATAAAGGCGTAGGGGAAGTAGCGCCAGATAGCGAACAGCACCACCAGAATGAAGCTGCTGACAGGATTGTCGAACCACAGCGGGGCATCGTCGAACAGGTGCAGCATGTCAGCACCGATCACATTCACAATGCCGTAGCCGTTGTTAAACATGTATTTCCAGGCGAATACCAGCGAAATGGAAGGCGTGACGTAGGATAAAATCACCAGCGAACGCGCCGTTTTGCGAAAGCGGAACTCACGGTTAAAAAACAGCGCGACACCCAATCCCAGCCCGGTACTGCCCGCGACGACCAGTGCGGTGTACCAGAACGTCACCCACAGCGATTGATAAAAGCCGGGATCCGTGAGAATGCTGATGTAGTTATCCAGCCCGACGAACCGGTTATCGAGACGAGGATTCAGCGGGATTTGCAAAAAGCTGATCTGGATATTCGACAGCATCGGATACGCCACCAGCAACCCCAGCAAAAAGATGCTGGGGGCGAGCAGTAGCAGCGCAAAACGGCCATCAGAATGGTTAAATTTACGTGGTTTCATGATCATCCCTGAGAATTCAGGCTCCTGCGTTTAGCGTTTTTGCATCAGTGTTTCGATACGCTTTTGCCCTTCCGCCAGCGACTGCTGCGGATCCTTTTTCCCGACGGTCACGCCATTGAGCATTTCGCTGAGCACTGCGGAGCCTGTGATATCGCCCATTGCTGCGAAGTTTTTCTCCCCGACGGAGCCGAACACCTGAACGTTGGCAAACTCGTTAACCAGCATTTGCGGCAATGTGCCAAACGCTTTGATCACCGGATTGTTCTGCCAGGTAGCATTGCCGGTCACGCCTTTGGTCACCGGCAACGCGGCACCCGGCGACATCAGCACCCATGCTGTCGCGTTATCGGGTTTTTCGAGGAAGCTCACCCAACGTTCGGCAGCCTCACGTTCAGGTGTATCCAGTCCGTTGGAAATGGTCAGGGAGGTAATGGTGCCGTAGACGGCTTTGGATTTTTCGGTCGGTACGGCAAACCCGAGACTGGCCGCTTTGCCTTCGCTGTACACCGCAGGAAGGATGTAAGTGGAGTAAATCGCCATTGGCACGGTGCCGTTCATAAAGGCGTCTTTGATTTCCATGACGTCATTGGAACCGGGCATCGAGAAAGTGGCGAGCTGACGGTAATAATCCAGTGCCTGCTGCATGGCAGGCGTATCGACAGTAATTTTCCCCTGCGCATCAAAAACATTGGCATCGTTGGAAAGCGCAAACTGCGAGAACGCCTGTTCAGTCAGAACACTTTCGGCAGTCGGTAACGCGATCCCATATTTTTTCTGCGCGGGCTGATTAAATGCCGCAGCAATGCGGGTGACATCCTGCCAGTTTTGTGGCGCAGAGAATCCGGCGTCGGCCAGTTGTGACTTGTTGTACCAAATCCCCTGGATCCAGCCGTGGATAGGCACGCCGGTATAATGCTGGCCTTCTTCCGTGCGCACGATGCGCAATACGCCGGGATAGAACTGATCAGCGCCAATGCCGTCGATCACCTGCCTGATAGCATCGCGGTCAATCAGCTGTTCCTGATCCATCACTTTGGCGTAATCGTGACTGACTTCGATAACGGCTGGCAGTGCGCCGGTACGGGCCAGCGTAATCACTTTGGTGTTATAGGCATCTTCTTCCACCGGCACCGGCTTGATGGTGATCTGCGGATTTTCCTGTTCAAATTTCGTGATGAGCTGATTAATCACCACCTGGCGTTCCTGTTCCACCGAAGAATGCATAAACTCAATGGTGACCTGTTTCTCTTTGGCATCCTCACAGGCTGATAAACATAATGTGGATAATAATAACGGGGTTATAAGGATATATTTTCTTTTCATTTTTATATTCATGGACATCTCCTTTGCTAATTTATAGCCAGCCGGAATCGCTGGCCTGTGAAATATCACACCCTTTTAAATACCAAGCATTAGAATGATGACTAACTCAATGACGTAACCAGATATATTGATAAGGCTTTAATGTTATTCCCCCGTCACACTTCAGTGAATGATCACAAGATAAGACCTGATAATCCCCCGAAGGAAGAGTGGCCTGGATATGTTTAGCGGAAAGGTTAAACAGGCATATTACTTCTTCATTTTCCTGCCCGCGGATAAAGGCAAACACGCTTTCATGCGACGCGATGACCTGCATCGGGGCGGAAGGATGAAATGCCGCCTGTTCAGTCCGGCAGGCAATTAATTTTTTCAGTTCACTAAATACCCGCGCGCGTAATGAGTCAGGTTCAGACAATATCTGTTCAATTTTCGTGACATCATATTTCTGCCGGTTAATTGCCCGGTTATGACCAGCACTTTTGACCCCCTGAATATCGTTACGTGAACCGAGAATACTTTGAATATACACCGCAGGAACACCAGGGAATGCCAGCAAAATGGCGTGTGCCAGCATGAAGCGTTGCAGACGGATATCATCGTCGTCCGTCTGCCGGTTCAGCGCATCCATATAGGTGACGTTGACTTCATACGGGCTGGTGCTGCCATCCGGATTATTTTTATAGGAGACGAGCGCACCTTCCTGTTGCAACGCATCCACCAGTTGCAGGATCTCTGATTCCGGCAATAATCCGCGTAACGGATTCAGGCCAATACCGTCATGGGAGGCAAGAAAATTAAAGAAGGTGGTCGCGGGTGTGCAGGCCTCCAGGCCGGCAGCCCAGCGTTTCAGCGTTTCAGCGTTTTCACTGTGAATGGCATGCAGGACCAGCGGAGGCAGCGGGAACTGATAGACCATCTGCGCCTCATCAAACCCGTTACCAAAGTAATTGATGTTGTCCTGATGCGGTACGTTGGTCTCGGTAATAATCACGGTGCCGGGTGAAACATAATCCACCACGGCGCGGAATAACTTCACCAGCAGATGTGTTTTTGACAGGTGAATACAGGAGGTGCCGGGTTCCTTCCACATGTAGCCAACCGCATCGAGACGCACATATTCAGCGCCTTCCGACAGGTATTTCAGCAACACGTCCAGCATGTCGCGCAGTACGTCAGGATGCGCAAAATTCAGGTCGATCTGATCCGCGCTGAAGGTGGTCCAGACATGACGGGTTTCGCCATTCTCACAACGGAAAGGCGTTAACAACGGCGATCTGCGGGGACGGGTCACGGCAGATAAATCACTATTTTCGTTCAGGCTAATAAAATAGTTTTCATATTTCGGATTGCCCGCCAGATATTGTAAAAACCATTCACTGCTCGCGGAAATATGATTGCAGACATAATCAAACATCAGCCGTGCAGACAGGCCGAGCTTACGGATATCTTTCCAGTCCCCCGCCACCGGATTGACCTGCTGATAATCAATAACCGAGAAACCGTCATCAGATGAATAAGGATAGAATGGCAAAAAATGCACAATATTAAAAATATCCGCCAGATGCTGCTGATAAAAACCGTCGAATACTGAAAGTGTTTTTTCTTCTTTATTCGTGAACTGATCAGCATAGGTAATCAATACCACATCTTTTTCATCCCATCCCTGTTTGGCAGTATAGGAAATCTGATTTCTGGCAACTTCAATACGTGTAATCAGATCATCTAATAATACCGGTGTCAGTTTCCCGTCGTATATCTCTTTCAGTAATCCCTGAATAACGTCCATGATTTTTCCCTTTTCCGTGGGACCGCTCCCACGGAATCGAAAACTACTCCTGAGACCTGAAGTTGTCAACGAGGCAAACCGGAGGAAGTAATCAATGCAGGAAGAAACGCAGAATTATTATTGCGATTTGTGAGCAGATTCAAAATAAGAAGGAATACGAAAAGAGAACTAAAAAAGCAGGGATTACCCCTGCTCATCCATCTTCTGGACTATCTTCTTCTCGACCTCGAACGGGTCGATACCGCGCAGTTGCAGGCGGCGGAAGCGGATGATGTTAAAGCCGTTCATCACCAGAAAACTGCCTTCGATAAGCGATCCGCCAATCGAGCCGAGCCAGATATTGTGCGCCACCCAGCAGCAGGTTGAGCACCACATAATGCAGCGCGTGGTCAGCCCGCTGGTGCGAAACAGCGCCCAGGTACTCACCACCGTCGCACCGACTGGCAATAATTCTACCCAGTGATGGGCACGGCTAAGCCCTAACACCAGCGTCAGCACGATAAAAACAACCATGATCCACTGATTACGGGTGCGCAGTGAAATCAGCGTGCGCAGTGAGTTCAGTAAGGCGCTCATGCCCGCGGGGGCTGCGCCCATCATCAGGAAATGCACGCCGATAATGGCGCTGTAGGCAGAAAGCTGTTGTTTGAAGCGGCGGTCGCTGCGGTTGAAAAACATCGTGATGCCGACCACGAAGGCCACAACACCAACTGACTGGGCAAACCAGTAATACGTCATTTGTCAGGAGTCTCATACGTGGAGGTCTTGCGCTGCAAAAGCAAACGGCGCTTCATAACTGAAACGCCGTTTCATCCTAACGATAAACCTGAGTGGTTACAATGTGACACCGCTTTTAAAGATGGCTAATTCACGGAAATCATTGAGTTCGTTTTTGGCTTTGCGGCCATCGGCGATCGCCACGATCAGATCCACAAATTCACCCAGCAGCTGATCCATGCTGACATCGTGGATCAGTTGTCCGGCATCGAAATCGATCCAGTGCGGTTTTTTCGCCGCCAGTTCACTGTTGGTTGCCAGTTTCACCGTCGGAACAAATCCACCGTAAGGCGTGCCGCGTCCGGTACTGAACAGCACCATATGGCAACCGGCTCCCGCCAGCGCACTGGTGGCGACGGCGTCGTTACCCGGCGCACTCAGCAGGTTCAGACCCGGTGTAGTGAGACGTTCGCCGTATTTCAGCACGTCCATCACCGGGCTTTGACCGGCTTTCTGCGTACAGCCCAGCGATTTTTCTTCCAGCGTGGTGATACCACCGGCTTTGTTACCCGGAGACGGATTCTCGTAAATTGGCTGATTGTGTTCGATAAAGTACTGTTTGAAATCATTCACCATGTGAACGGTTTTCTCAAACGTACCTTCATCGCGGCAACGGCTCATCAGAATGCGTTCCGCACCAAACATTTCAGGCACTTCTGTCAGCACGGAAGTCCCGCCGTTGGCGATCACATAATCAGAGAAACGTCCCAGCAGCGGGTTCGCGGTGATACCGGACAAGCCGTCTGAACCGCCGCATTCCAGGCCGAATTTCAGTTCGCTGAGTTTGCCGGGAACGCGTTTATCGTCACGCATTACGGCATACAGTTCGCGCAGACGTTCCAGACCGGCTTCCACTTCGTCGTCGAATTTTTGCAGCGTCATGAAACGCACGCGTTCTTCGTCAACGTCGCCCAGCGTTTCACGGAATACATCCACCTGATTGTTTTCACAACCGAGGCCGATCACCAGCACCGCACCCGCATTCGGATGGCGCACCATGTTTTGCAGCATGGTACGGGTATTCACGTGATCGTCGCCCAGCTGTGAACAACCGAACGGATGCGTGAACAGGTAAACGCCGTCGGTACCTTCCGCGTCGTTGGTTTCTTTCAGGAAACGAGTCTGGATCTGACGGGCAATCCCGTTGACGCAACCCACGGTCGGGATCAGCCACAGCTCATTACGGATCCCGACCTGACCATTTTTACGGCGGAAGATCTGCACATCACGATCCGCCATCTGTTCAGGCAAAGTGGCGAAATCAGGCTGATACTGATATTCGTCCAGATCGCTGAGATTGGTTTTGCCATTTTGCGAGTGAATATGCACACCCGGCGCGATGTCAGCCAGCGCATGCCCGATCGGCAAACCATATTTAACAATGTTTTCCCCGGCCGCAATCGGGCGCAGGGCAAACTTGTGACCACGGGCCACAGGCTGAGCCAGAACAGCGGAATATCCGCCCGCTTCGACCTGCTCGCCCGCCTCGATATCGCGCAAAGCCACAGCGACGTTATCAGCGGTATGAATTTGAATGATACTTTGCATAGTTGCTCTCTTAGCTGTAAGCCGCCAACGCATCACGCATGCCGCGATCTTCAATCGCCTGCAATTGCCCGGTCACTTTCGCCGTCAGACCCGGCACGGTATTCAGGTCACGTCCCCAGTGTTCTTCATCCGCCAGCACCGTTTCGACCAGCCCGATTAACGGCAGGCTGCCGTTACGCACATCGCTCCACAGGCCGGAGAAACGGCTCAGCCAGTGTGCATCGTCCTGCAGCGGATAAACTTCACCGTTACGCTCACCCCGGTAAAACGCCAGTAACGCCGCCAGTGCAAAGGTCAGGCGCGGAGGCAGAAGCTGATTCTTTTCCTGACTCGCCAGCAGTTGCGGCAAAATACGGGTGCGGTATTTGGTCATGCCGTTCAGGGCAATCGACAGCAACTGATGCTGAATGAACGGGTTGCGGAAACGACTGAGCACCGCCTGTGCAAACGACGTCAGCTCATCCTGCGGCAGATCCAGCACCGGCGAGATTTCCTCGGCGATCGCCAGTTCGACGAAGCGGCTGATTTGCGCGTCATTCATCGACTCGCCCACAGTATTCAGTCCTGCCAGGAAGGCCACCGGCACCAGTGCGGTGTGCGCGCCGTTGAGGATCGCCACTTTGCGTTCTTTATAAGGTTTGATGTCGTCAACCAGACGGATATTCAGCGGCAGTTTGTCCAGACGCAGTTCCTGCGCCAGACTTTTCGGCCCCTGGATCACGAACAGATAGAAGTGTTCAGCGCTGTCGAAGAAGCTGTCCTGATACCCCAGTTCCTGCTGCAGGCTGTCGACTTCACTGCGCGGATAACCGGTGACGATGCGGTCAACCAGCGTTGAGCAGAATGTATTGCTGTTTTCCAGCCACTGAGTAAATGCCGCCGGAAGCGCCCATTGTTGCGCATAACGTAATACCAGTTCCTGCAACGCTTCCCCGTTATAGTCGATCAGTTCGCAGGGCAGCAGAACCCAGCCCTTATCAGCCGCACCGGAGAAATGTGTGAAACGCTCGAACAGCAAACGGGTCAGCTTGGCCGGGAAACTGGCCGGAGGCGCATCTTCCAGACGATCGCTCTCGACATAGCTGATACCGGCTTCCGTGGTGTTGGAGAACACGAAGCGAATATTCGGGTCACGGGCCAGCGCCAGATATTCATCAAACTGATGGTAGATATTAATTTCGCGGTTTACGGAACGGATGATGCGGGTATCACGCACCGTTTCACCCTGTTCGTTCAGACCGCTGATGATGGTGGTATACAGACCATCCTGAGTGCTCAGTGAAGGTGGAAAATCAGTATCGATCGGGCGAACCACGACAATACCGGCATCAAGATCAGTGTGTTCATTCAGCAGGTCGATTTGCCAGTCAACAAACGCACGTAAGAAGTTACCTTCACCAAATTGAATAATTTTGTCCGGGTGCTGACGGCCAGGGAAGTCACGGCGATTTAACCTTTGCATCTCACATTCACCTTAATTTGCTCAGACTCCGGTCTTTGAGGGCGGGATAAATGCCCCGTGGCCGTCGTTCTCTGTTGGGATAATTATTGATTAAATATGTTTTTTCAGGAGCGCAGGAACCTGCGCTCCGTTGTACTGTTTAGTGATTACTGTTTAGTTCATGCCGATCAGTTCAGTTCAATCTGGAAATACTGTTTGGCGTTATCGAAGCAGATGTTTTTCACCATATTGCCCAGCAGCTCCATATCTGCCGGCGCTTCGCCGTCTTCCACCCAGCGGCCGATCATCTGGCACAGGATGCGACGGAAATATTCATGACGCGTATAGGACAGGAAGCTGCGGCTGTCGGTCAGCATACCGACAAAACGGCTCAGTAAGCCCAGGTTGGCAAGCTGTGTCATCTGACGTTGCATGCCGTCTTTCTGGTCGTTAAACCACCAGCCGGAACCGAACTGCATTTTGCCCGGCATCCCTTCACCCTGGAAGTTACCAACCATGGTACCGATCACTTCGTTATCACGCGGGTTCAGGCAGTACAGAATAGTTTTTGGCAGGCCACCGGCCAGACCTTGCGCGCCCAGCAGTTTTGACAGCGGTTCTGCCAGCGGCTGGTCGTTAATGGAGTCGAAACCGACGTCTGCGCCAATCAGCTGGAACATACGGGTGTTGTTATTGCGCAGCGCACCAATGTGGTACTGCTGTACCCATTCACGACGCTGATATTCAGAAGCCAGATACAGCAGAACACCGGTTTTGAACTGAGCAATTTCTTGCGCAGTCGGCGTTTCACCGTTCAGACGACGGGACAGAATGCCGTCCAGCGTCGCGTCATCCGCTTCGCCGTACACGACAACGTCAAGCGCATGGTCAGAAACTTTGCAACCGTGCGCCGCAAAGTGATCCATACGTTTTTTCAGGGCATCACGCAGATCGCTGAAACGGGTAATGGAAACATCGGCCGCCGCTTCCAGTTTTTTCATGTAATCGACGAAGGTCGCGGCTTCAATGTTAAAGGCTTTATCCGGGCGCCAGCTTGGCAGCACTTTGACGTCAAAGCTGGGATCTTGCGCAACCGCTTTATGATGCTCCAGAGAATCGATCGGGTCATCGGTGGTGCCGACCATTTTCACGTTCATCTGTTTCATGATGCCGCGGGCAGAGAAGTCATCCTGCGCCAGCAGTTCATTACCGCGTTCCCAGATTTCGCCTGCTGTAGACGGGGAAAGCAGTTTGCCGGTGATACCAAACGGACGGCGCAATTCAAGGTGCGTCCAGTGGTAAAGCGGGTTACCGATAGTGTGAGGAACCGTTGCAGCCCAGGCGTCAAATTTCTCGCGGTCGCTGGCATCACCTGTACACATACGCTCAGGCACACCGTTGGTGCGCATCGCGCGCCATTTGTAGTGATCGCCTTTCAGCCAAATGTCATACAGGTTTTTAAATTTGTAGTCCTGGGCAATCAGCTCAGGCGGCAAATGGCAGTGGTAATCAAAAATTGGCTCATCTTTCGCGTAGTCGTGATACAAGCGACGTGCGAATTCTGTGTCGAGAAGGAAGTCTTCCGTTAAAAACTGCGCCATCTTAGGTTCCTCATCATGAATTCTGTAGAGTTGTCACTCAATGGTGCGAAGTTATCACACCAATTTAGATTGTCGTCCAGCTCTTTTTAGGGGGCTAACCCTGCACAAGCCAGCGATTTAAGACCATAAAAACCCACTAACTCTCTGTAAAATAATAGCGTTAAAGCTAAAAACCGCTGTTGTCTATTATCCTCACAATCAGAGTGTCATTTTGTGATGTCACTCAAACTTTAAATCTGTATGACAAGTTAATTCGTACCAGATGTAACAAAACGGCTTTTGCCGCTTACTCCTTTTTAGTCTGCGCTTCATATTCCGCCGCCAGCCCGTCTTTCAGGCCTCAGCGAATGATGTCTTCATCCGGTAAACACTTTATCAGTCATTTTTGGACAAATAATCCTGTTCATTAACTGTTCAGATTAAATGTGATCATTTGGTGAAGTTGTTACACCAATTACGTTTCGCTAATTTCGTTATCTTTGTTAATCACTTTCTGAAAAGTGTGAAGCCCATCAAGATAAATTCACTTTTCATTGTAAAATCAAGTAAATAACTCTGTAGTTAAAAAAGTTAAGTAACCACACAATATAAATGTGGTTTTGTGATGTCATTCAAATTTTAAATCTGTATGACAAGTTATCTTTGCATCGCCCGGACAAGAGCGTCAGAGATTACCTGCCACGTCCTTTCGCTGTTGCCCGGGCAAATTACTTCCCGGGCTCGATCAGACCATGGCGAAGTATTCATTCTGGTGTTCAGGACGTTCATCGGATCCTTACGCACAAATAACAATAACGCAGTGCGTATAAGTATCGGGCAGCTCCCAGTGAAATCCTCTGGCGGCGTGGTACCCGGAAAACGTTAAGGAAAGCCAGAACCCCACGCTTATTGAGGTGGCGCGAAATACGCCCTGACAGCCTGTCGCTGTCATCGCCGGATTATTTACTGGGAGAGAGTTAAATGGCTAAGATTAAAGGGTTACGCTGGTACATGATCGCGCTGGTTACCTGCGGCACGATACTGGGTTATCTGACACGTAACGCTATTGCCGCCGCAGCACCTACGCTGATGAGCCAGTTGAACATCAGCACACAGCAATATTCTTACATTATCGCCGCCTATTCCGCCTGCTATACCCTGATGCAGCCGGTAGCCGGTTACGTTCTGGATGTGATGGGCACCAAAGTCGGTTACGCCATGTTCGCCATCATGTGGGCCATCTTCTGTATGGCAACGGCGCTGGCAAGCAGCTGGGGTGGCCTCGCTATCGCCCGCGGTGCGGTCGGTATGGCCGAAGCCGCTATGATCCCTGCCGGTCTGAAAGCCAGCAGTGAATGGTTCCCGGCCAAAGAGCGTTCTATTGCCGTCGGCTACTTCAACGTCGGTTCCTCTATCGGCGGGATGATTGCGCCACCACTGGTCGTCTGGTGCATCGTGATGCACAGCTGGCAGCTGGCCTTCATCATTACCGGTGCGTTAAGCCTGGTCTGGGCATTGGGCTGGCTGGTGTTCTACAAGCATCCTAAAGATCAGAAGAAACTCAGCAATGAAGAACGTGATTACATTCTGGAAGGTCAGGAAGCACAGCATCAGACTAACAATGGCAAGAAAATGTCTGCCATGCAGATCCTGCGTAACCGTCAGTTCTGGGGCATCGCGCTGCCACGTTTCCTGGCTGAACCTGCCTGGGGGACATTCAATGCTTGGATCCCGCTGTTCATGTTCAAAGTGTATGGCTTTAACCTGAAAGAAATCGCGATGTTTGCCTGGATGCCGATGCTGTTTGCTGACCTCGGCTGTATTCTGGGCGGCTATCTGCCACCGTTATTCCAGAAATACTTCAAAGTTAACCTGATCGTTTCCCGTAAAATGGTGGTCACCATGGGTGCGGTTCTGATGATTGGCCCTGGCATGATCGGCCTGTTCACCAGCCCTTACGCGGCTATCGCTTTACTGTGTATCGGTGGCTTTGCTCACCAGTCACTGTCCGGCGCGCTGATCACCTTGTCTTCTGACGTGTTCGGTCGTAACGAAGTGGCGACAGCCAACGGTCTGACCGGGATGGCGGCCTGGATGGCAAGTACCATGTTTGCTTTGGTGGTGGGTGCGCTGGCCGATACCATTGGTTTCAGCCCGCTGTTTGCAGCGCTTGCGGTCTTCGACCTGCTCGGTGCCATCATCATCTGGACTGTTCTGCAAAACCGTTCAGCAGCAGAAGTGGCTCCGGCTCCGCTCAAAACCGCAAAAGCCTGATCCGTCGTATTAAAGCCCGGTAACTCTTTTACCGGGCTTTACTGTTTTCTGACATTTCTCCAAAACCTTTCTGCCCAATGCACGGTGCAACAGCCTTTCGTAAATCGTATACTGGCACTTGTATAATAAGTTCACAGGTCTGTCTGACACTTACTTCTTACAGGTTTCACTACTTTAAAGAGCACTCATATGGAATCCACAGACACCAGACGTCTATATCAACAACTGGCTGCTACGCTCAAGGAACGCATCGAAACAGGTTTGTATCCGGTAGGCGAGAAGTTACCGGCCGAACGTCTGATTTCCGATGAAATGGATGTCAGTCGCACCGTGGTGCGTGAAGCGATTATCATGCTCGAAGTTGAAGGTTACGTGGAAGTGCGTAAAGGGTCAGGCATCCATGTCATGTCAAACCAGCAGCGCCATCTGGTGGTGCCGGATTGTGGGAGTGAGTTTGGAACCTCCGGTCCGTTTGAGCTTTTACAGGCACGGCAGTTGATTGAAAGTAACATCGCTGAATTCGCCGCGACTCAGGTGACGAAACAAGACATCATGCGTCTGATGGAAATTCAGGAACACGCGCGGCAGGAAGATCGTTTTCGTGATTCTGAGTGGGATTTGAAATTCCACGTGCAGGTTGCCCAGGCGACGCAAAACAGCGCACTGGCGACCATTGTCGAGAAGATGTGGAGCCAGCGTTTGCACAACCCTTACTGGCGCAAACTGCATGAGCATATCGATGAGAAATCCATTGAAAGCTGGTGCGAGGATCATGACCTGATCCTGAAAGCGCTGATACGCCGTGATCCGCACGCTGCGAAACTGGCGATGTGGCAGCATCTGGAAAACACTAAACAAATGCTTTTCCGCGCGACCAGTGATGATTTCGAATTCAATGTAGACCGTTATCTGTACTCAGAAAACCCGGTTGTGCATCTCGATCCCCCTGTGCTCAATACCAAATAATTCCCTTTAAGGCAGGTTAATTCCCCCAACCTGCCATTTTACTCTTTCTGCTCTCTCCCTCGCTGAACCTGTCAGACACTGTCGAGTAGTGTCAGCCAATGTAAAACCCTTTCCCAAACGCGCTGCAGACTTAAATGATCGGTCTCAACGCGCTATATTTACCTGTCTGAGCTATTGGTATTTTGTTACAGTTAGACCACTTTTTTTACCCGTCTGAGCCGCGTTTAAGAAAGCAAAATGACGCGTAAATACAATGCCATCAAAACTAACGGCATCAGAACAATCAACCCGCCAGGGACTTGGCTACCCTATCAGCCCGGCAGACAGCGTCGAGACAATTTCTCCGCTGATGCTTTTGCTGACTCACTGAAAATGATGGAGTTTCACAAGACAGATGGAAATTATCAGCTCGCTCATCGATGCCCTCTGGCAACAAGATTATAAAACCCTCGCTGACCCCTCACTGGTCTGGGCGCTGTACCTGATTTTATTCATGATCATTTTTTTGGAAAATGGCCTGCTTCCCGCGGCTTTTTTACCCGGTGACAGTCTCCTGATCCTGGTCGGTGTACTAATTGCCAAAGATGCGATGAATTTCCCGTTAACGCTTTTCCTGCTCACCAGTGCGGCGAGTCTCGGCTGCTGGCTCAGTTACGCGCAGGGAAAATGGCTGGGAAATACGCGAATAGTACAAAGCTGGCTGGCACATCTCCCCGTGCATTACCACGAACGCGCACATGCTCTTTTCCATAAACACGGCCTTTCGGCGCTGTTAGTTGGCCGTTTTCTGGCATTTGTCCGCACACTCTTGCCAACGATTGCCGGCCTGTCAGGACTGAGCAACAGCCGTTTTCAGTTTTTCAACTGGGTCAGCGGCTTGTTGTGGATCCTGATCCTGACCTCGCTGGGATATTTCCTCGGTAAAACGCCGCTGTTCCTCAAGTATGAGGATCAGGTCATGAACTGCCTGATGTTGTTACCGGTGCTGTTGTTAATCGGCGGCCTGGTGGGATCAATCGTCGTGTTGTGGCGGAAAAAACATGCAGACCGTCAGAACAAAGGTAAGAGCGCATCATGAGCCAGAGGCTGAAAAGCCGGTCATTTATCTGGCCGGGGATGCTGATGCTGATAGCGATTGTGGCGATGTTTGCACTGGCATTATCGCACCTGCCGGTGCCTGCCAGCGCGTTGCAAATCCGTCCTGCCAGAACCGGAACGTCACTGCCTGACGGCTTTTATGTATACCAGAGCCTCAGTCAGCGGGGCATCCATATCAAAAGTATCACCCCGCTCAATGACGGGCTGGTGGTTCAGCTGGATTCTTCATCTCAGCGCGAGCTGGCAGAAGAAGCCCTGCAGGACATTTTGCCGCCGGGATTTATGATCCAGTATTGCGAACCGCCGCACGCGAAAGAGTGGCTCCATAAACTGGAGCGCGACAGTCTGAAATTTGGATAATTCCCTTAGCGACAAAAGGGGGATTCATCTGATATCACCGCTCATTCAGCGGTGATATCATTCAAAGCGAGTTATTCACTCAACTAATCATTTAGGACATTAAGTGCCACACTCACTTAACTATCAAAAGGAAGCTACAAGATGAAATTGACGTTAACCGCCCTCGTTTTAACCCCTGCCCTGTTGTTCACCACGGCCAGCTTTGCGGCATCGCAGCCGGAAACCTGTGCCACTAAGCAAAACGAAATCCAGAAGCAAATCGACGAAGCTCGTGTGCACAACAATCAGAACCGTGTAGACGGACTGGAAAAAGCGCTGCGCGAGAATAAAGAACATTGCACCGAAGCCGGTCTGCAAGCTGAAAAGCAGAAAAAAATTGAAGAAAAACGTGAGAAAGTTGCGGAGCGTGAGCAGGAGCTGAAAGAAGCTCAGGCAAAAGGCGATCATGACAAAGTCATCAAAAAACAGCATAAACTGGACGAAGCGAAGTCTGAACTGAAAGAAGCTGAGGCTATGTAATCCTTTCTGCCAGAGTCGATTTCCGGAGTTCGATTTACCGCGATATAGCGGATTTTTCAGGGTTTCTGTGGGTGGTAACAGATAATTCGTATTTGCGATCACCTGAATATCCGCTATGTTAAAAGTTCGAATCAGTTAACGTATGGAGTGACTTACACATGGCTAGTAATACATCAGAACAACTGCGCGCTGAACTCAAGTCATTGGCAGACACGCTGGAAGAAGTTCTTCAGACCTCTACCGATAAGCCGAAAGCTGAACTCGATAAACTGCGTGGCAAAGCAGAATCCCTGCTCAAAGATACCCGCGAACGTCTGAGCGATACGGGCGATAAGATTGCCTACCAGACCAAAGAAATTGCCGGTAAAGCCGACGATTACGTGCATGAAAAACCCTGGACTGGCGTCGGTATTGGTGCCGCAGTCGGCGTTGTCATCGGCGTTCTGTTAGCCCGCCGCTAATTATGGCTGAGCCAATTAAACCTGCACCACAAGGACCGGGTAAAGGGTTGTTTGACATCGTTTCACGCATTGCCACTGTCGTGGTGAGCATAGTTGAGACCCGTGTCAGACTGGCCGTTGTCGAGCTGGAAGAGGAAAAGGCCAATATTTTCCAATTACTGCTCATGGCCGGTATTACCCTGATATTTACCGCTTTTGGTCTTATGAGTTTGCTGGTGGTTTTATTCTGGGCCATCGATCCGGCCTATCGTCTTACGGCGATAGCCACGACAACTGGCGTATTGCTGCTCCTGGCAGTGATCCTGGGTGCAATGACGCTGGCGAAAGCCAGGCGCTCCACACTGCTTAGCCTCACCCGCAAGCAACTGGATGTCGATCGCGCCCTGCTGGAAAAGGATGACGAGCAATGAGTATTCCGGACCGCGCTATCGAAAAAGTCAGACTGCTACGCAAAATCGAGCGTCAGCGTGGCGAGCTTTCTCAGGCCGGTTCTGACTGGCTGGAGGCCACCGCCAAAGTGGATCATTACTGGGTAAAACTGGTGGATATGCGTAAATATCTGGTCGTGGGCTCAAGCCTGCTGGCTGTTTACGGTATCCGGCACCCCAGTGCGGTTGTTCGCTGGTCACGGCGTGCTTTTGGCATCTGGGGCACCATCAGGCTGTTCCGTAAAACCATCGGCAATAAATAGCCTCAAACCTCCTCCTGTTAAAAGGGCTGATTGGAAATCAATCAGCCCTTTTCTTTTTGAATAACAATCCCTCAACTGTTCAATTTATTTGAAGCATTCAAACAGTTTTACTTGCTAACAAAGCGTAACCATCCGACTTATTATCTCGTCATCAACTGATGCGGTAACGGCATGAAACATTTTCTGACCGGACCGGTAACATTTTAGCCCGCCTTGGGCACATTAATCTGGAGTAGAAAATGAACAAGTTACAAGACACTGCTTTGCTGGTTGCACGTATTCTGATGCCAATCCTGTTCATCGTTGCTGGCTGGGGCAAAATCAACGGTTATACCGCGACTGCCGGTTACATGACGTCTATGGGCGTGCCGAGCTTCTTCCTGCCACTGACAATCTTGCTGGAATTCGGCGGCGGTCTGGCGATTCTGTTTGGTTTCTTCACCCGTACCACAGCGCTGATCACAGCAATCTTCACCATTCTGACTGCGCTGATTTTCCACACTGATTTCGCACAGGGCGTGAACCAGATGATGTTCATGAAAAACCTGTCTATCGCCGGTGGTTTCTTCGTACTGTTCGCTTCCGGCCCGGGCGCATTCAGCATCGACCGCCTGATCAAGAAAAACTGGTAATTGCCCCGGCACCAGGGAGCAACAACCAAGCTATAATTAAATAAGACAAAAGAGCGACCTGCAGGGCGATGTGATTAATCACCTCGCCCTTTTTTATTATTTATCTGTAAATCTCGCCTGAATCCTTCGGGTTGCATCACGGCGGCGCGAAGGATAATGGGGAAGGAGGAAATATGGGACAACTCGTCAATGGCGTTTGGCAGGACACCTGGTACGACACCAAGTCGACCGGGGGTCATTTCAAACGTTCAGCAGCACAGTTTCGCAACTGGATAACGCCGGATGGCACACCTGGCGATCACGGCGTGGGTGGCTTTACCGCAGAGCGCGACCGCTATCATCTGTATGTTTCACTGGCCTGTCCGTGGGCGCACCGCACATTGGTAATGCGCACGCTGAAAGGACTGGAAGACATCATTCCCGTTTCTGTCGTTCACCCGCTGATGCTTGAACATGGCTGGACTTTCGCTACTGATTTCCCGGCAGCAACCGGCGATGATTTGTATCATCTCAACTACGCTTACGAAATCTATCTGCGGGCGCAGAACGATTACACAGGCCGTGTCACCGTGCCAATCCTGTGGGATAAAAAACAGCAAACCATCGTCAGCAATGAATCCGCCGATATTATCCGCATGTTTAACAGCGCGTTTGATGCCGTGGGTGCAAAAGCCGGGGATTATTATCCCGTGGCGTTGCGCCCGGCGATTGATGAAATTAATGAGTGGGTCTACCCGCAGATCAACAATGGCGTTTATAAGGCGGGTTTTGCGACGTCTCAGGGCGCGTACGATGAAGCCGTTGACGGTGTTTTCGCCGCGCTGGAACGGGCCGAGGAACTGCTGAGTAAACACCGTTATCTGACCGGCAACCAGCTGACTGAAGCCGATCTGCGTTTATGGACCACGCTGGTGCGTTTTGATCCGGTGTATGTCACGCACTTCAAGTGCGACCGTTACCGCATCAGCGATTACCCGAATCTGTACGGTTTCCTGCGCGATATCTACCAGATGCCGGGCATTCGCGACACGGTGGATTTTGCACACATCCGTAATCACTATTACCGCAGCCACGCGACCATCAACCCTTACGGGATTATTTCGACCGGACCGGCACAGGATTTAGAGTCTGAACACGGCCGCGATACGCGTTTTTGATTTCGTTATACTCCTTCCCCTTTCACGAGGGGAAGGACAGTTTATTTCGCTTCCCGCGTCGCCAGTAACTTTGGAATTTCACGCAGGAACCAGGCCTTTGCCTCGCCCATGCTGTCACGGCGCCATGCCATGATGATATCTGTCTCACGGTTATATTCCGCGCTGACCACCCGCAGACGCCCTTCCTCGATGTCTTTCTCGACCATCGGATAAGGCATCGTCGCCACGCCTAATCCTGCCAGCAGCGCTTTGCGTTTCTCTTCAATCGTGCTGACGGTCAGACGCTGCTGTTTATCAAGCAACTGAACGGTTAACACCGGGCGCTCACGGGCGGTATCTGCCACGGCAATCCCGCGGTATTTCACCCGGCTGACGTCAGATAAAGGCTCGGCTTCCAGATGGATTGGATGGTCCGGCGCGGCCACATACACGCTGACCAGTTTGTACAGCTTGCGGCTGTTAATTTCGGTGGAAGAGCGAAAATGCATATCGGGCGCGATAACGATATCCGCACGCCCCTGCTCGAGACGCTCCCATGCACCGGCCAGCACTTCAGTGATCAACGACACCTGCGTATTAGCTTTCAGCGCCAGCTTTTCAATCAGCGGGAACAACTGCGCAGCAGGCGATAACGCCTCACACACGATGGTAATGTGGGTTTCCCAGCCGCGGGCTAAGGCTTCAGCATCGACGGTCAGCTTATCGGCCGCTTCCAGCAACACACGTCCACGTTCGAGTAACATACGGCCAACATTGGTGAATTTTGTCCGATGACCTGAACGGTCAAACAGCACCACATCCAGCTCCTCTTCCAGTTTCTGCATGGTATAGCTCAACGCAGACGGGACGCGGCCCAGCTCGTCGGCAGCAGCAGCAAAACTGCCCCGGCGGTCAATGGCATCCATGACCCGTAAGGCTTCCAGTGTGAGTGCGCGATCCTTAGCCATTCTTTTCTCTTTCAGGAAATTTGAATATAGCGACCAGATTAACTGGCTAACAATCGCACGTCCAGACGCTTACCATTTATACATCGAAATTTTTAAGAGAGGCGACCGCCATGATCACCAGCAGAACGGCAAAAGAGTGCGGTACCGCTGACTTTGGCTGGCTCCAGGCACGGTATACATTTTCCTTTGGCCATTACTTTGATCCGAAACTGATGGGTTACGCGTCACTGCGCGTCCTGAACCAGGAAGTGCTGGCGCCGGGTGCCAGTTTTCAGCCACGTACCTATCCGCGAGTGGATGTTCTGAATATCATCCTGCAAGGCGCAGCGGAATATCGCGACAGCGCAGGCAACAGCATCCGGGCGCAAGCCGGTGAAGCGGCATTATTATCGACACAGCCCAATGTCAGTTACAGCGAACTGAACATCAGCGCCAGTCAGCCGCTGACGCGGATGCAGTTGTGGCTTGATGCCTGCCCCGAGCATGAAAATGCACTCACGCAGAAGATGACGCTGCCGGACACCACGCATTTCCTGCTCGCCTCACCGGACGGAGAAAAGGGCAGCCTGCAACTGCGGCAAAATGTGTGGATCCACCATCTGGATTTAGCAGCAGGTGAGCAAATCACGCTGCCGGTACGCGGACCGCGCGCCTATCTGCAATCAATTCACGGTCAAATTGATGCGCAGGGTTCGGTCAGCCACGAGCTACAAAAACTGGCCTGTGGCGATGGCGCGTTTATCCATCAGGAAAACAGCCTGACGGTTTCCGCCATGACACCCTTGCGGGCACTGCTGATTGATATGCCGGTGTGAATTTTCAGCAAGCTTCGCCGTTAGCGAAGCTTGCCGTCAAACCTGCAAGGCGAGATTAACAGCCAGTCCACACGCTGTTTAAGCAGATGCCGGAAGTGTGGCCGGCGTGTCGACGGCTCTGTCACTGAACGGGTCAAATGCTGCTGAACTCTCAGACTGCGTATTAATGACAAATACGGATACCGCCTGTGTCAGGCTCTTTGCCTGCTCCTCAAGTGACACCGCCGCAGTTGCAGATTCTTGTACCAGCAGAGAGTTTTGCTGAGTCACTCCATCCATTTCAGTTACAGCAATGCCTATCTGGTCAATACCGCGGCTTTGTTCATCAGATGCCGACGCAATCTCCGACATAATGTCCGTCACCCGCGTAACGGCACGCACAATCTCATGCATGGTTTCACCCGCACTTTCCACCAGCTCAGAACCGGTACCGACTTTATCGACAGAATCAGTGATCAGCGTTTTAATTTGTTTCGCCGCTTCTGCACTGCGCTGTGCCAGATTGCGAACCTCACCCGCCACCACGGCAAATCCTCGTCCCTCTTCTCCCGCACGCGCCGCCTCAACCGCGGCATTCAGCGCGAGAATATTGGTCTGAAACGCAATGCTGTCGATGATATTGGTGATATCGGCAATTTTCTGCGAACTGCTGGCGATCTCACCCATCGTCAGAACAACGTTATCAACTAATTTACCACCGTGGCTGGCAATATCTGATGCACTGAGCGCGAGTTTGCTGGCCTGGGACGCATTTTCGGCATTCTGTTTTACCGTTGCTGATAGCTCAATCATGCTGGCCGCCGTTTCTTCCAGCGCAACAGCTTGTTGTTCTGTACGTGAAGAAAGGTCTTTGTTCCCGGTTGAAATATCAACGGCACCGCTGAGAATTACGTTAGCGCTTGCACGTACATTGCCGACGGTTCGCGACAGCTCGTCCTGCATATGACGAATTGTACTGACAAGCTGGCTTATTTCATGAGCGGAGTGAATATCTATCGGGGTGTTCAGTTGACCGGAGGCGATCAGACGGAGGCAATCAATCGCTTTATTCAGGGGAGTAATGAGCGCGTTTTGGATGCCTTTCCAGACAATGATGGATATCGTGAGAACCACCAACAGAACACTGAGCGTGACCCATTTAGCCGTTTGGTAAGACTGGTGGCTATCAACCATTGCATTTGCGAAATTACTGTCAATTTGTGCGAGATATTTATCATATTCCTCGCTAAATGCTTTCTGATATTTCCCCGTAGGCTGATTATTGGCGGCGGTAATATTACCTTCTCTCATATAACCAAGAAGTTCAATCAAAGCACGGTGGAAGGTTTCGTACTTTTGTTGAATTTCTGCTGAATTACTCCCGGCTATCTTAGTCAGTAATAAGTATTTTTTCCAGTGCGTTTCTGCCTCTTTAAGGGAATGACTGGCCAGATTAAGGACATCATCTACATCAATATCAGCATCACCTTTTTTGCCATCCACAAGAAATTGGATCGCAGCGATGCTGATACTGCTGCGGGCATCCAGAAGCGCCACCCAGGTGTTGTTCAGTAAGGACTGCTGCTGGCGGATAGTTTGTAAAGCGTTGAAATTTTCATTGTCATGCTTCAGCGACTTTAGGAACAACCCGGCGGAAGTTAATTGCAAAAATCCGAATAAACAAACAATAACCATCAAACTCGTTACAACTTTCATGCGACTTAATAACATGTTCTTTTCTTCCTTAATAAAAGAATCAATAAGAACAATATCGGTGTATTGCGGAAAAACTTTTGCCAGAAACTGAATTATTTAACTGAGCATTACAATATCCTGCAAAATTCTCAGTCAGAATTAAATGGTGAAAAGCCTATAAATATCGCTGTTGGGCTCAAAATACAGACGGATATTAATCTGCTCAATGACAGGACGGGGAAAAGGCGAAAGCCCGCACAGTGTTAACTATGCGGGCTTTCTTTTGACGAGGGAGTTGACCGTTAAGCCGGGTTCTGTCGTGGACAGTCATTCGTCTAGGCCAGCAATCGCTCACTGGCTCAAGCAGCCTACCCGGGTTCAGTACGGGCCGTACCATGTGAACCCCTATTTGGCCTTGCTCCGGGTGGAGTTTACCATGCCACGAACTGTTGCCAGCCGCGCGGTGCGCTCTTACCGCACCCTTTCACCCTTACCTGATCCCGCTTGCGCGGGCCATCGGCGGTTTGCTCTCTGTTGCACTTGTCGTAAGCTCGCGCTTCCCAGGCGTTACCTGGCACCCTGCCCTATGGAGCCCGGACTTTCCTCCCCTCCTTCTGTCTCCCCCGAAAGGGACGGCAAAGAAGCGGCGACTGTCTGGTCAACTCCGCGGCGGATAATAGGGTATTACGCCCTATTTGTCACCCTCTTGCTCGTCAAGCGCGTATTTATACAACGCATTCTTTTTCACGCCGTGGATTTCAGCAGCCAGCGCAGCGGCTTTTTTCAGTGGCAGTTCTTTTTGCAAGAGCGCCAGAGTACGCAGTGCTTCTGCCGGTAGCGCTTCAGTATCGACTTTATGGCCTTCAACGATCAGCACCATTTCACCGCGTCTGCGCGTTTCAACTTCCTGCACCCAGGCCAGCAGTTCGCCGACCGGCGCACCGTGAATATTTTCCCAGGTTTTAGTCAGTTCGCGCGCCAGCACCACATAACGCTGCGGCCCCCACACTTCCACCATATCCTGTAGACTGTCGATCAGACGGTGAGTCGATTCGTAGAAAATCAACGTGCGCGGCTCTTCGATTAAAGCCTGCAACGTATCTTTACGTGATTTGGTTTTTGCCGGCAGAAACCCTTCGTAACAGAAACGGTCAGAAGGTAAACCTGCGGCGCATAACGCGGTGATTGCTGCACAGGCACCCGGTAACGGCACCACACGGATACCCGCCTCACGACAACGACGCACCAGGTGATAACCGGGGTCATTAATGAGTGGCGTACCGGCATCGGAAACCAGCGCGATGGTCTGCCCTTCCTGCAATTTTGCCAGCAAATGCTCGGCTTTCTGCTGTTCATTATGATCATGCAGCGGGAACATTTTGGCGGTGATCGCGAAATGTTGCAGCAGCAATCCGGTGTGGCGGGTGTCTTCTGCGGCAATCAAATCTACACTGTTCAGTACGGCCAGCGCGCGTTGGGTAATATCCCCTAAATTGCCAATTGGCGTCGGTACGATATACAGCGTTGAGGCAGAAATATCTGCTTGATCGTCTTGATTCATTGTTTCATCCGGATTGCCGATTTAATATTGAGCATCTTGAAAAAACATCACTGGAAACTGAATGCCTTCCTCAATGACCTTTCGTACCCGTTCGGGACGTTTACTCCCTGCCATTATCGTGGCTATGCTTCTCGCCAGCTGTTCCGGTCAGGCACCACAGGCGCCGACAGAAAGTGTCCAGGGTGCAGCGTCCGGCAGCTCTGACTATTATCTGCAACAGGCACAGCAAAGCGGTGATGATAACAAGGCTGACTGGCAATTGCTTGCAGTGCGTGCCCTGATACGTGAAGGCAAAGTGCCGCAGGCCGCTGAACAACTGGCTAAAGTGCCGCAAAATCTGACCGCCGCACAAACTCTCGAGCAGCAACTGACCAGCGCGGAAGTGCAGGTCGCGCAGAAAAACTATCAGGCCGCGGCCACCAGCCTGAGTAAGATAGACCCGACCAATCTGACCAATGATCAGAAAGCGCGTTACTATCAGGCGCAAATTGATACCAGCCAGGGACGCACCAGTCTCGGGCTGATCCGCGCGTATATCGCTCAGGAACCGCTGTTGCAGGGCAAACTGCATCAGGACAACATCGACCAGACCTGGACAGCGCTGACGCAAATGTCCGCGCAGGACGTCAACAGCATTGTCATTAATGCCGATGAAAACACGTTGCAGGGATGGCTGGATTTACTGAGCGTCTGGCAGAGCAACAAGCAGGATCCTGATCTGCTGAAAGCCGGGATCAAAGACTGGCAGCGTCGTTATCCGGTGAATCCGGCAGCGAAAACCCTGCCGACACAACTTAATAACGTACTGAGCTTCCAGCCAGCCTCGACCGGCAAAATTGCGCTTTTCCTGCCGATGAGCGGTCCGGCGCAGGTTTACGGGAATGCGATTTCGCAAGGTTTCAATGCGGCTATGAACGGTCAGCTTAGCCAGCCTGCACCACAAGCAGCGCCTGCTGATCCGAATGCACAGACGCAGCCACCGGCAGACCCGAACGCGGCGGTGAGTACTTCCGCACCGGATGCCAGCCAGCCGCAAACCGATCCTGCTCAGACACAGCCTGCTGCGACGCCGGCAGCACCTGTTACCACGCCTGCCGCCAGCAGCAATGCGCAGGTGAAAGTGTATGACACCAACGGTCAGCCTCTGGCGGCGCTTCTGACACAAGCTCAGCAGGATGGCGCCACACTGGTTGTCGGCCCGCTGCTCAAAGATCAGGTCAATGAACTCTCTTCAGATCAGACTCCGCTGAATGTTTTAGCGCTTAATCAGCCAGAAACTGAGAAAAACAGCCCGAATATCTGTTACTTTGCGCTCTCGCCGGAAGACGAGGCACAGGACGCTGCGCGCCATATGTGGGCGGAGCAAAAACGTATGCCGCTGTTACTGGTGCCGCGTGGCAACTTTGGCGACCGCATCGCGCAGGCTTTTGCTAACGAATGGCAGAAGCTGGGCGGTGGCACCGTTCTGAAACAAGGTCTCGGTTCAGGCAGTGAATTGCGTTCTTCTATCGGCAGCGGTATCCGCCTGACCGGTACACCGGTCATCGCCAGTGACGCTGCCGCACCGGCACAAGCACAGGGCGTGACGATTGGTGGCATTACCATCCCGGCGCCACCGACAGATGCCCAGATTACCCAGGGCAGCACCGGTGGCGCTGTGGACTCCGTCTACGTGGTGGCGACACAAGGTGAGCTGACGCTGATTAAACCGATGCTGGATCTGGCCGTGAATGGTCGCGTTCGTCCTTCAGTGTACGCCAGCTCCCGCAGCTATCAGGCAGGTGCCGGTCCGGACTATCGTCTGGAAATGGAAGGCGTGCAGTTTAGCGATATTCCGTTACTGGCTGGCAGTAACCCGGCGCTGATGCAGCAGGCAGCCGCGAAATTCGGCAACGACTACTCGCTGGTTCGCCTCTACGCGATGGGGATTGATGCCTGGAGTCTGGCGAATCATTTCTCCCAGATGCGCACCTTGCCTGGCTTCCAGGTTTCCGGTAGCACTGGCGATCTGAGCGCTAATGAGAATTGCGTTATCCATCGCAAACTGCCGTGGCTGCAATACCGCCAGGGCTCGCTGGTGCCGGTTTCTTCATAAGGGAAACCAGACCGCGCCGCTGAGACGGGAACGTTCAGCCTTAGCAAGTACAAGGACGTACTGATGAAACTTTTTTTATCCAAAACGCGGGCATGCGGCGATAAATACGAAGCCTTTGCCCGTCGTTATCTTGAAAGAGCCGGGTTAATCTTCGTGGCCGCCAACGTGGCCTGCCGTGCAGGCGAAATTGACCTGATCATGCGTGACCAGCAAACCTGGGTGTTTGTAGAAGTCCGCTACCGGCGTAACGCTGATTTTGGCGGAGCGGCGGCCAGCGTGACAGTTCAAAAACAGCAGCGCCTGTTACGCGCGGCGTCTTTTTGGCTTGCAGGAAAAAATGCAAGCTTTGACACATCATCTTGCCGTTTTGATGTATTAGCCATCACAGGCAGCCAGGTAGAATGGCTGCGTGATGCTTTCAATGCGGAATAAATATTACGACGACTGACTGGACCAAAACCCGTGCTGGAAAGAATCAAAGTCTGCTTTACAGAAAGTATCCAAACTCAGATTGCAGCGGCAGAAGCCTTGCCTGACGCGATTTCACGCGCCGCGATGACGCTGGTGCAATCGCTGCTCAACGGCAATAAGATTCTGTGCTGCGGTAACGGCACCTCTGCGGCGAATGCTCAGCATTTTTCCGCCAGTCTGATTAATCGTTTTGAAACTGAACGTCCGAGCCTTCCTGCAATCTCACTATGTGCAGATAACATTGTGCTGACCGCAATTGCTAACGATCGTCTGCATGAAGAAATCTATGCCAAACAGGTGCGCGCGTTAGGTCAGGCGGGTGACGTTCTGTTGGCTATTTCTACCCGCGGCAACAGCCGTGATATTGTCAAAGCCGTTGAAGCAGCGGTGACCCGCGATATGACGATTGTTGCATTGACGGGTTATGACGGCGGCGAACTGGCTGGTTTACTTGGCCCTCACGATGTTGAGATCCGTATTCCATCCCATCGCAGCGCCCGTATTCAGGAAATGCATATGCTCACAGTTAACTGCCTCTGTGACCTGATAGATAATACGCTGTTCCCACACCAGGACGATTAAGGAGATCCAATGAAGGCGAGTCCTCTCTTTGCTGTATTGTTAAGCGCCCTTCTGTTACAAGGCTGTGTTGCAGCCGCTGTGGTTGGTGTGGCTGGCGTGGCCACCAAAACGACCACTGACCCGCGTACCGTGGGTACTCAGGTTGATGACAGCACTCTGGAAGCCCGTGTTTCCAATGCCATCAGTAAAGACAAACAGCTGAAAGATGAAGCCCGTATTGTAGCGACTGCCTATCAGGGTAAAGTCCTGCTGACCGGTCAGGCTCCGACACCTGACATGGCCGCCCGCGCCAAACAGATTGCTGTGGGTGTAGACGGTGCGACAGAAGTGTATAACGAGATCCGTACAGGCAAGCCAGTCACTATGGGCACGGCTTCAACGGATACGTGGATCACCACTAAAGTTCGCTCTCAGTTGCTGACCAGCGATTCAGTGAAATCCTCTAACGTAAAAGTGACCACTGAAAACGGTGAAGTCTTCCTGCTGGGTCTGGTCACTCAGGAAGAAGGTAAATCGGCGGCAGGCATTGCGGCTGGCGTCAGCGGTGTCAAACACGTCACCACGGCATTTACTTACGTTAAATAATGGCGTGAAAGTGATAACGAAAAAGGACAGCTCAGGCTGTCCTTTTTTATTCCTCAAAAACGTCCGGCGCTAATGAAGCTTATGCTCTTGCAGGAAAGACTCGCCACCCAGCTGGCTCATCTGGCGCAGTATCCATTGCTGGCGACGCAGTACATAAGCGGAAGGCGCATTCACTTTGAACAGATGCGGATTTGGTAACACCGCTGCCAGTAACGCCGCCTGTGAAGCCGTAAGGCGGCTGGCCGGTTTATGGAAGAAATGCTGCGAAGCCTGTTCCACCCCAAAAACGCCGTCACCAAACTCCACGATATTCAGATATACCGTCAGTATCCGGCGTTTAGTCCACACCGTTTCAATGCCGACCGTCAGGCCCGCTTCCAGCCCTTTTCTCACCCAGCTGCGCCCGTCCCAAAGGAACAGGTTCTTGGCCGTTTGCTGGGATAACGTTGAGGCACCGCGCATTTTTCCGCTCTCTTTATCCAGAACGGACTGAATTGCATCCACATCAAATCCCCAGTGTTCAGGGAATTTCTGATCTTCAGCAGCCATCACGGCAAGCGCCATTGGTGAGGAAATCTCACTCATCGGCACCCAGTCAGAATGTGCGACATAGCCAAAATCACCGGTCAGCCAGGCTGAAACCTGCCGCTCCACCATAACTGCGGAGAAAGGGACCGGTAGAAAAGAAAAAAGAAGAATGCCTGCTACCCATAAGCTGAGTAACAGTATCAGCGCACGTTTCAGCCATAAGAGTGGCTTGCGCCAGAGGCCCTTTCGAGTAATTTTATTCATTTAGCGCTTTCCACAACACATCCGACCATCTAATCAATCTCGATAATAACCTGCAATAACAGGCTAGCGAAATGCAGTTCAACACTGCTAACAATTGAGCAATATGAATGAAACTTTTGCTTACATTCAGAGCGGAAAATTCCGATTTACCCACTACCATCAAGGAGTTCCGGCAAAGGGTCGGGAATTGTTACTTTTCCCCCGCTGATGTATTTTTAAACAAACAAGTAAAATACTTGTGAATGAACCCATAACAGAAACGTAAGCAATGCTTATGATTAATATCGGTGAAAGTGAATAAATTCTCATCGATTATTCCATCGCAAGCGATCACCTAAGTCAAATCTGGCACCTGTAAACCATATCAAATCAGCATTGTGTACGTCTTTTTAACCGAAAAAAAATGCAGTTCCCTAAGTGAAATTTTTTCATTTGAAATAAATTTCAGATCTCTTTCGGGCCCAAAAATGGCATTTCAGTAAAAATCACACATAAACGATGAATTACAGTAAGTTGCCAGTGATTTTGCATTTTATAGAACCGGTTACATAGCCGTAAATGTTGCAAAACCACCGGCTAAATAGCCTGTGGCTGTTCACTTCCATAAGCAAAATTGCATGTCACCAATACATCATCAACATGCTTCATTTGTATTCTGCCAAAAATCCTGCGATAAAGGCTTGATGTTTTGTATAGACAAAGACTAATCTACATCACAGTTTTTAATGAATGTTGTAACAGTTCTGCTTATATTTGTTATGTTGATAGCTACAGGATGTATTAGACTTTAAGACTGAATTCCAAGACCTGCGAAAACCGAACCCTAAAAACTATCGTGGGTTACCTCTTTCCCTGGTGTTGGCGCAGTATTCGCGCACCCCGGCCTCGGCTGGGGTTATTTTTTTTCAGCGTTTGCCGTCCAGTCACGTAACACTTTGATGTCATTGCGCCATTCGGCCTTCAGCTCATCAATCCATTCCTGAACATTATCCCACCAGGCCGGCAGCGTCGGGGTCTGAATCTGTTGCGCCAGTTGCTGCAAATGCTTCAGGCCAACGGAACCTGCGGCGCCTTTGATTTTGTGACCTTCTTCTGCAATGCCTTTTTGATCGCGCGCCGTCATATTCGAATCGAGAACCGCGAGATAACCCGGCATCATCTTTTCAAACATATCTGCACTCTGGTAAATCAGTTTCGCGCCAACCAGATCGATGTACTGCTCAAGCATGGCGGTATCAAGCAACGATTCGCTGTCTTTCATCACTACAGGCTCCTTTTCAGAAACGGAAACTTCAGGCTGATGATCCCAAAATTGCTGGATCATCGCAGTCAGTGCGGAAACAGACAGCGGCTTGCTCAGCACGTCGTCCATTCCTGCATCCAGATATTCTTTTTTGTCCTTCAGCACGTTCGCCGTCAGCGCAATCAGCGGCGGCAGATGCTTACCGGCGTAATCAGTGCGTAACTTGCGGGCGATATCCAGACCGGTCATGTCCGGCAACTGAATATCCAGCAACACCAGATCAAATTCGTCAGGATCAAACATCTCCAGCGCGTCGTGCCCGTTCATGGCCACTTCCACGCTGTTACCCAGTTTCTCCAGCACCGAACGCGCCACGATGACGTTCAGCTCGATATCTTCCACCAGCAGCACATGCAGCGCAGGCAGTGGCATATCTTCTTCTTCGTCCACCTGTTCTGACGGTGCATCCAGTTTAGGTGCTCGTACGGTGAGCGTGAAGCTGGAACCCTGCCCCGGCACACTGCTGACGGTAATATCGCCGCCCATTGTCTGCGCCAGACGTTTTGATACGGCCAGCCCGATGCCCGTGCCGGTCGCCGGTTTGCCACCGTTTTGATCTTTCACCTGATAATACATGGCGAAAATTTTGTCCTGCTCGTCCTGCGGGATCCCCATACCGGAATCGCGCACCACAAAACGCAGCATATCGTTCGGTTCGTAATGCACACTCAGAACAATTTCGCCTTCGCGGGTGAACTTGACGGCGTTGCCGATCAGGTTCCACAGGATCTGACGCAAGCGCGTGCCATCCGTGGTGATGCTGCGTGGCAGCGGCAGATCCGGTTCCATCACGAACTTCAGACCTTTCGGCTGAGCCAGCAGACCGGAGAGGTTTTCCAGATCCGACAGGAATTCCGTGAAATCCACCGGCTGATTATCAAGCTGCACTTTGCGACGCTCGATTTTGTCCATTTCGATAATGTCGTTGAAAATATTGCCGAGGGTGATCGCACTGACGTGAATGGTTTTCAGATAGCTGTGCTGTTCTTTGTCGAGTTCGGTATCGAGCAGAATGCGGCTCAACCCGACAATGCCGTTAAGCGGCGTACGCAGCTCATGGCTGATTGTTGAGATAAAGGTGGTCTTCTCACGGCTGGCATTCTCTAACGCGTCCTGATAACGCTTACGCTCGGTAATATCGCGTCCGAAACCCATCAGGCCATGTCGTTTACCAATACGGTCATAGAACGGCACTTTGCGCAGTTCAAAGCAGGCTTTGCGCCCGTCCGGATAGACCAGCCATTGTTCGTAGGTCAGGGAAACGTTGTGACGGAATACTTTCTCGTCGGTTTCAACTACTTTCTCGGCGATGTCCGGGGTGTAAACATCGTCAGGCGTCAGGCCAATCAACTGCTTCTCGCTTTTGCCGGTCAGCAATTCCATCGCCCGGTTACAGCCGGAGAATTCTTTGTCTTCGTTGCGGTAATACACCAGATCCGGTGAGGCATCGAGGAAAGAGCGTAATAATGCCGATTGCTGGCTCAGTTCGATCTGCGCCTGTTCGCGATGCTGCATTTCCAGTTTCAGCTTATCCACCACCGCCAGACGCGCTTCTTCCGCTTTCACACGATCGGCGATTTCCTGATTCAGCTGGGTAATGTTGTCCTTGAGTTGCTGATTCAGTTCGAGGTCGCGATGGCGCATCTCTTCCAGCTTATCAACCAGGCGCGCTAAACGCTGACGCGACTCTTCAAGCTGCTCAACCACCACCGACAGGAAGTAAACCGCCCAGGGCGTGATCAGCAAACCAAAGAAGATAGAACGAACGACGTCGATACTTTCCACCTGCCCGCGCAGGAGCATGGTGACCGCCATCTGAACGATCATCGCCAGCACCACCAGCGCAGACGCCAGCAGCAGTGAGAATCTCACCAGCCCCAGCTTGACCATCAGATCGACATAATACTGCGCTAAAACCCGGATTTGCTTCATAACGGTTCCCTTAAAACGAAGACGGCTGAATCATACCGCAAAACCTCCCCGGCGTGATGGCGGGGTCATCATTGAGCGTGAAGTTTGTGAGATGCACCGTACAAGGGCTGGTCATGGTGCAATGCAGGAAATAAGGGCAGAGTTATTGACTATTTTACGGGGGGATATTATTAATATCGGCCGGCTTTATGAGGCTGATAAAGTCGCCAACTGCCCTGTGGCTAACATCTTTTCCTTTTATTCTCCGAATCCCTTCCCTCTCGGCGCTTTTCGCGCAGGCATAACTATTCATTATTACTGCAAATAAAGTCATTCCCGGCAATATGAATAATTCTTATTACAAACCTCGCTCAGACACATTATTACTGTCACGTTAAAAACAGTGACAAACCGCATGCCCGCAGACTTTTCCAGTATAAAATACTGGTAAATAAGCACCTGCCAGCACGGTGCGGAGATCCGAGGCTTTTCCTATAGTGAGTCAGCTCACACTTTGCACGCTTTACCACACCGATATTATGCCATTAAAAATGGCAATTAGTTCATATAAATCAAATAATTAAACTCGTTTATATCACTTTTAATATAAGTTAATTCGCCATTTGACCTGATGGTGCTTTCTCGCTAAGTTGGGAGTCCGCTGGAAGCAATCTCGACGGGTGAGCAACTCGTCATATTTATGCAGTAATTGAAGACTCCCTCATTAAAACAAGTCAACCACCACTTGTGAGAACCATCACGAGAGGCCTTTGACGGAGATGTCCGGGCAATCAACGCACCGCAAGAGTGCGCGAAATTGCGGACAAACTCTGTGAATAAGACCGCTCGCGATTGGTGTGAGAGTCTCGCAGAGCCTGGGGAGGTTCACGTTATGTTGTACGATAAATCCCAAGAGAGGGACAACTGTGGTTTCGGCCTGATCGCCCATATAGAAGGCGAACCTAGCCATAAGGTCGTGCGTACTGCGATCCACGCACTGGCCCGTATGCAACACCGTGGCGCGATCCTTGCTGACGGCAAGACCGGCGACGGCTGTGGCCTTCATTTACAGAAACCTGACCGCTTCTTCCGCATGATTGCCGAAGAACGCGGCTGGCGTCTGGCGAAAAACTACGCCGTGGGCATGTTATTCCTCAGCAAAGATGAAAAAGAAGCTGAGGCGAGCCGCCGCATTGTAGAAGAAGAATTGCAAAACGAGACGCTGTCCGTGGTGGGCTGGCGTGACGTTCCGACCAATCCGGACGTACTCGGTGAAATCGCGCTTTCCTCCCTGCCTCGTATCGAACAAATTTTTGTCAACGCGCCTGCCGGATGGCGTCCGCGTGACATGGAGCGCCGCTTGTATATGGCGCGCCGCCGCATTGAGAAACGCATTCAGGATAAAGACTTCTATGTGTGCAGTTTCTCCAACGTGGTCACGATTTATAAAGGCCTGTGTATGCCTGCGGATCTGCCACGCTTCTATTTAGACCTGGCCGACCTGCGTCTGGAATCCGCAATTTGTCTGTTCCATCAGCGCTTCTCGACTAACACCGTCCCGCGCTGGCAACTGGCTCAGCCTTTCCGCTATCTGGCACACAACGGCGAAATCAACACCATCACCGGTAACCGTCAGTGGGCGCGCGCCCGTGCCTATAAATTCAAAACGCCGCTGATCCCCGATCTGCAAGACGCTTCGCCTTTCGTCAACGAAACCGGTTCTGACTCCAGCTCGCTGGATAACATGCTGGAACTGTTCCTGGCCGGCGGGATGGATTTGCTGCGCGCCATGCGTTTGCTGGTTCCGCCAGCCTGGCAGCAAAACCCGGATATGGACGATGATCTGCGCGCGTTCTTTGACTTTAACTCCATGCACATGGAGCCATGGGACGGCCCGGCAGGGATCGTGATGTCAGACGGCCGTTACGCCGCCTGTAACCTCGACCGTAACGGTCTGCGCCCTGCGCGTTATGTCATCACCAAAGATAAGCTGATCACCTGCGCCTCCGAAGTCGGGATCTGGGATTACCAGCCAGACGAAGTGGTCGAAAAAGGCCGTGTCGGACCGGGCGAACTGATGGTAATCGACACCCGCAGCGGCAAGATCCACCACTCAGCGGAAACCGATAACGACCTGAAAGGCCGCCATCCTTATAAACAATGGATGGAGAAAAACGTTCAGCGTCTGGTGCCTTTCGAAGATCTTCCGGAAGATCAGGTCGGCAGCCGCGAGCTGGAAGACACGTTACTGGAAACTTTCCAGAAGCAGTTCGGCTACAGCAGCGAAGAACTTGATCAGATCATCCGCGTTCTGGGTGAAAACGGTCAGGAAGCCGTCGGCTCAATGGGCGACGATACGCCATTCGCCGTGCTTTCCAGTCGTCCGCGTATCGTTTATGACTACTTCCGCCAGCAGTTTGCGCAGGTGACCAACCCGCCAATCGATCCGCTGCGCGAAGCTCACGTAATGTCTCTGGCGACCAGCATTGGCCGCGAGATGAACGTGTTCTGCGAAGCCGAAGGTCAGGCGCACCGTCTGAGCTTCAAATCGCCAATCCTGCTGTGGTCTGACTTTAAACAGCTCACCACGCTCGACAGCAAACACTATCGCGCAGAAACGCTGGATCTGACTTACGATCCGAGCGAACAAAACATGGAGCAGTTCGTCCAGAAACTCTGTGACGAAGGCGAACAGAAAGTACGTAACGGCGCGGTTCTGCTGGTGCTGTCTGACCGCAACATCGCACCAAACCGTCTGCCGTTGCCTGCGCCAATGGCCGTCGGCGCGCTGCAACTGCGTCTGGTGGAAAAAAGCCTGCGCTGCGATGCCAACATCATTGTTGAAACCGCCAGCGCCCGCGACCCGCACCATTTCGCCGTACTGATTGGTTTCGGTGCGACTGCGGTTTACCCGTATCTGGCCTACGAAACGCTGGCCAAGCTGGTCGATACGCAGGTTATCGAGAAGAAATACCGTGAAGTGATGCTGAACTACCGTAATGGCATCAACAAAGGCCTGTACAAGATCATGTCCAAAATGGGCATCTCAACCGTCGCCTCTTACCGCTGTTCAAAACTGTTTGAAGCGGTCGGACTGGCGAAGGATCTGTGCAACACCTGCTTCAACGGCGTGGTCAGCCGTATCGGCGGTGCCGGTTACAGCGACTTCGAACAGGATTTGCTGAACCTGTCCAAACGTGCGTGGCTGAAACGCAAAACACTGGATCAGGGCGGCCTGCTGAAATTTGTCCACGGTGGCGAATATCACTCCTATAACCCGGACGTGGTCACCACCCTGCAAGCCGCAGTGAACAGCGGTGATTACGACGATTATAAAAAGTACGCCAAACTGGTTAACGAACGTCCGGTCGCTACACTGCGTGACCTGCTGAAAGTGACCCCGAAAGGGCAGCCTATCCCGGTGGATCAGGTTGAACCGGCGGAAGGTTTGTATACCCGTTTCGATACCGCAGCGATGTCTATCGGTGCGTTAAGCCCGGAAGCGCATGAGTCTTTGGCCGAAGCGATGAACAGCATCGGCGGACGTTCGAACTCCGGTGAAGGTGGCGAAGATCCTGCACGTTACGGCACCAATAAAGTGTCTCGTATCAAACAGGTGGCTTCCGGTCGTTTCGGTGTGACACCCGCGTATCTGGTGAATGCTGACGTTATTCAGATCAAAGTCGCGCAGGGTGCAAAACCAGGCGAAGGCGGCCAGCTGCCGGGTGACAAAGTGACGCCGTACATCGCGAAGCTGCGTTATTCCGTGCCGGGTGTGACACTGATTTCCCCGCCGCCGCACCACGATATTTATTCTATCGAGGATCTGGCACAGCTGATTTTCGACCTGAAACAGGTCAACCCGAAAGCGATGATTTCGGTGAAACTGGTTTCTGAACCAGGCGTCGGCACTATCGCGGTCGGTGTGGCGAAAGCTTACGCGGATCTCATCACTATTGCCGGCTACGATGGCGGCACCGGCGCAAGTCCGCTGTCTTCCGTGAAATATGCCGGTTGTCCGTGGGAACTGGGTCTGGTGGAAACACAACAGGCACTGGTCGCCAACGGCCTGCGTCACAAAATCCGTCTGCAGGTGGATGGCGGCCTGAAGACTGGCCTCGACATCATCAAAGCCGCGATTCTCGGCGCAGAAAGCTTCGGTTTCGGTACCGGCCCAATGGTGGCGCTGGGTTGTAAATACCTGCGTATTTGTCACCTGAACAACTGCGCAACCGGCGTGGCAACTCAGGACGACAAACTGCGTCGTAACCATTATCACGGCCTGCCAGAACGAGTGGTGAACTACTTCAGGTTCATCACGCAGGAAACCCGTGAAATCATGGCAGAACTAGGCGTCAGCCAGCTGGTTGACCTGATTGGTCGCACTGATTTGCTGACTGAACTGGATGGTTTCACCGCCAAGCAAAACAATCTCGACCTTTCTGCGATGCTGGCAACCGCCACGCCGCATGAAGGTAAAGCGGTGTACTGCACCGAAAGCAACCCGGCGTTCGACAAGGGTCAGCTGAACAAAGACATTCTGGAACAGGCCGCGCCGCACATCGATTCTAAGCAGAGCAAAGCGTTCTACTTTGATATCCGCAACACGGACCGCTCTGTGGGTGCAATGTTGTCAGGTGCGATTGCTGAGAAACATGGCGATCAGGGCATGGCGGCTGATCCGGTGCGTATTAATTTCAACGGCACCGCGGGTCAGAGCTTCGGCGTCTGGAACGCAGGCGGCGTCGATTTAATGCTGACCGGCGACGCGAACGACTACGTGGGCAAAGGCATGGCCGGTGGCCGTATTGCAATCCGCCCGCCAATCGGTTCAGCGTTCCGCAGCCACGAAGCCAGTATCATCGGTAACACTTGTCTGTACGGCGCAACCGGCGGCAAGCTGTTTGCAGCGGGTCGTGCGGGTGAACGTTTCGCAGTCCGTAACTCCGGTGCGATCACCGTAGTCGAAGGCATTGGCGATAACGGCTGTGAATACATGACCGGCGGCATTGTGTGTGTGCTGGGTCGTACCGGCGTCAACTTTGGCGCAGGCATGACAGGCGGTTTCGCTTACGTTCTTGATGAAGACGGCGAATTCCGCAAACGCGTTAACCCGGAACTGGTTGAAGTCCTGGAAGTGGCCGATCTGGCTATCCATGAAGAGCATCTGCGCGGTTTGATCATCGAACACGTACAGTTGACCGCATCGACCCGTGGTGAAGAAATTTTGGCGAACTGGCCGGAATGGGCGCCTAAATTTGCCCTGGTAAAACCGAAGTCCAGTGATGTCAAAGCATTGTTGGGTCACCGTAGTCGTTCCGCAGCTGAGCTGCGGGTACAAGCGCAGTAAGAGGTTAAGATGAGTCAAAACGTTTATCAATTTGTCGACTTACAGCGTGTTGATCCGCCGAAAAAAGCGCTGAAGATCCGTAAAATTGAGTTTGTGGAAATTTACGAGCCGTTCTCAGCAACTCAGGCTGCATCGCAGGCAGACCGCTGTCTGTCCTGCGGTAACCCTTACTGCGAATGGAAATGCCCGGTTCACAACTACATTCCGAACTGGCTGAAGCTGGCGAATGAAGGTCGCATCATGGAAGCCGCCGACCTCGCTCACCAGACCAACAGCCTGCCGGAAGTCTGCGGACGTGTTTGCCCGCAGGACAGACTGTGCGAAGGTTCCTGCACCCTGAATGACGAGTTTGGTGCGGTGACCATCGGTAATATCGAACGCTACATTAACGATAAAGCCATCGAAATGGGCTGGCGTCCGGATATGTCTCACGTGCAGCCAACCGGCAAACGTGTGGCGATTATCGGCGCAGGTCCGGCAGGTCTGGCTTGTGCGGACGTGCTGACCCGTAATGGCGTGAAAGCGGTGGTTTACGATCGCCATCCGGAAATCGGCGGCTTACTGACTTTCGGTATTCCGGCCTTCAAGCTGGAAAAATCAGTGATGACCAAGCGTCGCGAAATCTTCACTGAGATGGGTATCGAATTCCAGCTCAATACCGAAGTCGGCAAAGACATCACCATTGATGCGCTGCTGGCGGAATACGATTCTGTGTTCCTCGGCGTCGGCACTTATCAGTCCATGCGCGGTGGTCTGGCGAACGAAGATGCGCCGGGCGTTTACGATGCCCTGCCGTTCCTCATCGCTAACACCAAGCAACTGATGGGTTACGATGACAGCCAGGAAGAACCTTACGTGACGATGGATAAGAAACGCGTCGTGGTGCTGGGCGGTGGTGATACCGCAATGGACTGCGTACGTACGTCAATTCGTCAGGGCGCAACCCATGTGACTTGTGCGTACCGTCGTGATGAAGAGAACATGCCGGGCTCACGTCGTGAAGTGAAGAATGCGCGCGAAGAAGGTGTGGAGTTCAAATTCAACCTGCAACCGCTGAGCATCGAACTGAACGATTCAGGCCGTGTATGTGGCGTGCGGATGGCGCGTACCGAACTGGGCGCACCGGATGCACATGGTCGTCGCCGTGCAGAAATCGTGGCCGGTTCCGAACATGTGATGGAAGCTGATGCCGTGGTGATGGCGTTTGGTTTCCGCCCTCACAAAATGGAATGGCTGGCAGCCCATGACGTCGAGCTGGACTCCCAGGGACGCATCCTTGCTCCTGAAGGCAGCGACAACGCCTTCCAGACCAGCAACCCGAAAATCTTCGCCGGTGGCGATGCGGTTCGCGGTTCTGATCTGGTGGTAACGGCCATCGCCGAAGGTCGTAAAGCGGCCGAAGGGATTATGAACTTCCTCGAAGTCTGATCCGGCCGGTCATGAAAACGGGGCTGCCAGCGATGGCGGCCCCGTTGTTTTTAGGCAGAACGAAAATCCCTGCAAAATTCAGTTTCTGATCAATCCGTTTTTCGGATTTTCTGGCTTCGCTTTATTCATTGCACCGCTGAAAGGTTTGCCATCAATTGTATCGTGCGTACGCAAGGCGTCAGGATGGATCCAGCGCTGAACACGCGAGGGCATATCCAGCCCGATCAACAGGATCACCACAAACGTCAGTCCGAAGGACAAAGAGGCCAGCGCGGTACCGAGATCCAAATGCTGGGCGATCGTTATACCAATGACCGGTGCCAGTGCGCCACCCAGCGCCCCGACGTTGTAGGTAAAGCCAAGTCCTGCCGCACGCTGTTCGGTATCGAAATAGCCACCAATCAGTTTTGGCAGAATGCCTGAGATGCCCTGCCCCAACATTTGTTGCAGGAATAACAGTAATCCCAGCACCCAGATATTCCCGCCACCGATCGCAAATACCGGAATAATCAGCAGCTGCGAGGCCAGCAGGCTGTACACGTACGCTTTACGTGTTCCCAGCCAGTCCCCAAGGAAACCGCCTACGCAGCAACCTACCGCCGCGCCGAATCCGCTGAAGAACAGCACGTGAGCCACCAGCGTGGGTGAATAGGCCAGTTCGGTTTTTAAGTAAGTCGGTAAGAGTGCCTGAATCGGCCAGGAGTATAAAAAGGCAAAGAAGACGACGACCATCAGCGTGACACCGGTTGGCCAGCGTTTGCCACTGCCCTGCACCATAAAGCTGATGAAAATAGCTGCACAAACCAGCCCCAGTATAGCAATTACAGCGGCACTGCCCACGTCACCGGCGAAACAGAAATAGAGCGCGGTGGCCGCGACGAGCGTCATACCAACGTTGATCACCCGATGCTTACCGCGATAGAGAATATCCACCATGGTTTTGACCGGTTTCTTATGGGCAAACTTTGCCTGCCAGTCTTCCGCTTCCGGGATATTTTTCCGCAGCCAGAGAGCGAAAATAATCGGTAAGATGCCGATGAAAAACAGCGCACGCCAGCCCCAGACCGGTACTACCACGCTGTAAACCTGCGCGGCAATCACTGCCCCCACTGAGAAACCGGAAATCAGAAATCCGCTGGCTTTATTCCGTAAATGCTTTGGCCAGCTTTCAATGACATACGTGGCACTTGAGCCGTATTCTCCCGCCATGCCCATACCGATAATCAGGCGCGCAAGGAACATTACCGTAAAGCCGGGCGCAAAACCGCAGGCCAGCGTTCCGACAGAAAACAGCACGATACTGGTGATCATCGCCAGCTTTCTGCCGTAACGGTCGCCCATTGCGCCAAGCAGTAATCCGCCAAACCAGCGGGAAATAAACGCCGCAGAAATCAGACTCGCCGCCTGAACACCGGTCAGGTCGAACTCGCTTTTAATTTCTGTCAGCACTAATGCGATCAGGACAAAATCAAAACCATCCAAAAGGTAGCCAATCCAGGCGGCCGAAAATGCTTTCCATTGCGGTTTAGTCAAATGGTGAAACCATGAGATCTTCCGGGAATTGTTACGCATAAGTCACCCCCCGGGCGGATTAGCACTAACCCGCCCTTTGGTCAGGACTGATAAAGGATTGCTGATGCCGGACAGACCGGCATCGGGGATCAGAACGCGCTACGTTCCGCCTGAAGCTGCACGGCCAGCGCCTTCAGGGCTGGCAGATATTGTTCATCTACCGGTGCGAAAGGTTTGCGGCACAGCGGTACAGTCACGATATCCATGTAATGCAGAATCGTTTTCAGTCCGCGGAACACACCCGTTGTGATCAGCAGGTCGATGACCTTATTGCATTCACTTTGCACATGCATAGCGCGCTGTACGTCCCCTTCCTGTACGGCTTTTTTGATCGCCATATAGCGCCAGCCCATCACGTTGTACGTACTGCCAATTCCGCCATCTGCTCCTGCCAGCAAACCGGAGGCAAAGATTTCGTCGTAGCCGTTGTAGAGCACTAAATCAGGATGCGCACGGCGGATTTTTTCCATTTCATACAGATCCCCGGACGTTTGTTTTAGCGCGCCAACGCCGGGCAGTGTGATCAGAGTGCCGATCTGCTCCAGCGTCAGTTTCACGCCACTGAGTGCCGGAATGTTGTATACCACCATCGGCAGGCCTTCGGCGGAATCCGTCACCGCGCGGTAATGATCGCAATGTTCATTGAAGCTGAAAGGATAGTAGAAAGGCGTCACTGCCGAGACGGCATCAAATCCGTAACGGTGCGCAGCGGCGGCCAGCATCTGACTTTCATGGGTGCTGATGGCGCCAACATGGGCGATTAACGTCACCTTCCCTTTCGCTTCTTCCGCCACGATTTCCAGTACCTGCTCGCGCTCCTGCGGGCTTTGCAGAAAAGCCTCGCCGGTGGAGCCGCCAACATACAGGCCATCGATCCCCTGTTCGATATTGAAACGTACCAGACGGCGCAGGCTGTCGGTATCCACTTGCTGTTGCTGATTAAAAGGGGTGAGCAATGCCGGCATTACGCCCCGCAGATTCTGTTTCATATACGCCTCTTAATTGATGGGTTTTCAGGCAAATCGATATACCTTTATACCTGTTATACCAGACCAAAAAACAAACACAATACAACTGAAGCCTCAGATGTGATCTCGTGCATATGAAATAGTTATGGCTGATCAGAGGCGATCAAAAAAATTGCGGGGAAGATCTCAGTCCAGATCGGATGACTTCTTCGATCCATGCCCGGGCTTTGCCGCGTAATATGCCGCGAACACGCTTTTCAGATGAGCTTTCAGCGCAGCATCGGCCGCATCAGGATCCCGCGAACGGATAGCATTGAAAATTTCGATGTGCTGCTGATAACTGACGTTGTTATGCGCATGCAGTTCTTCCTGAGGAACGGAAGGACGCGCCGCGATCAGCCAGTCCAGCAAGGCAACATGTACGACCGTGAAGATGGGATTGGCAGGGATTTCTGCCAGCTCACGATGAAATTCGATATCGGATCGGATAAACAAGTCATTGTCATCAAGTGACTGGCTGTTCATTTCCAGCGCTTTACCCAGGCGTGCGATCTGTTCGTCGGTTGCGAATTCTGCGGCGTAGCGTACCAGACTGGACTCGAAAAACATCCGCAACTGTTCGAAATGGGCAATCCCTTCCGGGCGCGCCAGAAAGTCTGTCGCCACACCAGACAGTTCACTGATAATGGTTTCAGCCGAAGGACGGGAAACGCGGGCGCGCTCGCCGTTACTGATCTGCACCAGCCCTTTGCGTTTGAGCGCCGCCAGCGCTTCACGCACCGAAGGACGACCGACGTTGAAAAAAGTCATCAGCTCACGTTCGGATGGCAGTTGCACACCTTCGGCGAATTCGCGCCTGCGGATCATCTGCTCCAGCTCTTCTTCCACCATCTCCGACAGCTTCTTGCGCGTGAGCGGACGGCGGCGCATTGCATGCCCGAAGGTATCACTGGTATCTGCCGGTTGTTCGTCGAATGTGCTCATAGCGTTGGGATCAGACCCTGTTTAATGGAAGGTGTGCGAATGATTTTTTGAATGATAACACAGCAAATCTGCACAGGCGAAAGGAGAGGCCCATGAATTCAGGGCAATAAAAAACCCCGCGAATATCGCAGGGTTTAAGCGTAAAACCGGGCTGAGTCGGGTTGTTATTTCACAACGCGCAATGCCGGGCGACCACCGCGTGGCGGAGTCGGCGGTTCATCATCCGGGTCTTCTTCAGCCACATCCGGCAAATCGCCATCAATGACTGACATGGTCGGCTCTGCAGGCTCATCCGCGCTCAGGTCGCCGTCAAAGGCACCTTCGGCTTCATAAGCAGGTTCAGGTTCGAACATGGTACCGGCACCGTTTTCACGGGCGTAAATCGCCAGAACAGCAGCGATCGGTACAAACACGTTACGCGGTACGCCGCCAAAACGTGCGTTAAAGCGTACATCATCGTTACCCAGTTCGAGATTGCCAACAGCACGCGGCGCAACGTTCAGAACGATTTGTCCGTCACGCGCAAACTCCATCGGCACCATCACGCCAGGCATCGTCACGTCAACCACCAGATGCGGGGTTAACTGATTATCGAGCAACCAGTCATAAAAAGCCCGCAGCAGATAGGGGCGACGCGGAGACATGTCGGTCATCTCCATACCTTAACCCCGGGTATGCAAACGCATTTCGCGCTCTGCTTCGGTCAGGGAAGCCAGGAAAGCATCACGTTCGAAGACGCGGGTCATGTAGCCTTTCAGCTCTTTAGAACCGGCACCAGACAACTCAATGCCCAGCTCTGGCAAACGCCAAAGCAGCGGAGCCAGGTAGCAATCGACCAGGCTGAACTCTTCGCTTTTGAAGTAAGGCATGTACGAGAAGATTGGCGCAATCGCCAGCAACTCTTCACGCAGTTGCTTACGCGCAGCGTCCGCTTCAATCGCAGAACCTTGCTCGATTTGACGCATCAGTGAATACCAGTCATTTTCGATGCGGTGCATCATCAGACGGCTCTCACCACGGGCAACCGGATAAACCGGCATCAGCGGCGGATGCGGGAAACGCTCATCAAGATATTCCATGATGATGCGCGATTCGAACAGGGTCAGCTCACGATCAACCAGCGTTGGTACAGTGCGGTAAGGGTTGAGGTCAATAAGATCCTGCGGCAGGTGATCCATCTCAACCTGCTCGATCTCGACACTGACACCTTTTTCCGCCAGTACGATACGTACTTGATGGCTAAAAATGTCGGTCGGGCCGGAAAACAGCGTCATTACCGAACGTTTGTTGGCAGCGACAGCCATGAAAACCTCCAAGTTTATCTAGAATATTACAGCGAGTTATCGCCAGCCTGCAGTTTTTGTCCCGTAGTTTCATAGACAACCATCGGCAAGGCGAACCCAGCCAGGAAGCGCGGCAACGTCAACTGCTCGGCGAATAGGCACAAAAGTGTGTGATAGTTTACCAGATTTTACGCGGGCTGTGGTGGACGGTGAGACGATTTCGTGGGGAATTGTGTGTCAGGAGATCATTTCCCCTGCAATTGCTAAAAAAAGGGCATAAAAAAACCCGGTGAAGCACCGGGTTTTTGACGCTGATTTTCGTGCCGAAGCACTGAGCTGCAAAGCAGCAGAAAATTAACGTTTGGAGAACTGAGGACGACGACGTGCTTTACGCAGACCGACTTTCTTACGTTCAACCTGACGAGCATCACGAGTAACGAAGCCAGCTTTACGCAGTTCGCCACGAAGATTTTCGTCATATTCCATCAGTGCACGGGTAATACCGTGACGGATAGCACCAGCTTGACCGGAGATACCACCACCTTTAACGGTGATGTACAGGTCGAATTTCTCAACCATGTCGACCAGTTCCAGTGGTTGACGAACTACCATGCGGGCAGTTTCACGACCAAAGTACTGTTCCAGGCTACGCTGGTTAATTACGATGTTACCACTACCCGGTTTGATGAAAACACGAGCGGCGGAGCTTTTGCGGCGACCAGTGCCGTAGTATTGATTTTCAGCCATTGCCTATAATCCCGAATTAAATGTCAAGAACTTGCGGTTGTTGCGCCGCATGAGTGTGCTCGTTACCCGCGTAAACTTTCATTTTACGGTACATTGCACGACCCAACGGGCCCTTTGGCAACATGCCTTTAACCGCGAGCTCGATCACGCGTTCAGGACGGCGAGCGATCATCTCTTCAAAGGTCGCTTGCTTGATACCACCAATGTGGCCGGTGTGATGGTAATAAATCTTGTCGTTACGCTTGTTGCCGGTTACAGCAACTTTTTCTGCGTTCAGAACGATGATGTAATCACCAGTATCAACGTGCGGAGTGTATTCCGCTTTATGTTTGCCACGCAGACGGCGAGCCAGTTCAGTGGCCAGGCGACCTAAGGTCTTGCCGGTAGCGTCAACTACGAACCAGTCACGTTGTACGGTTTCCGGTTTAGCTGTAAAAGTTTTCATTAAAAGCTTACCCAATTAAAGTTACACGTTGGCGAACACCCGAACGCTTACTTGTTTATAAAATAAGTATTTGAGGTTCACACGACCATCGTCCAGCAAACCTACCCCTTCGAATAGCCAATGCTGGCACTTATAAAGTTTCGGGAAAAAAACTTTGTAGTAACGTGGGGTCGCAAGATTATAGAGAAGTCTCCTGCAAAGATCGAACCCTTTTTCGACGAAAAGGAAGATTTCCTTCAGGACAACAGAAGGGTTCGTCATGCAGGATGGACTGCGTGTTCTTATACCACAAATCGAGCAAAAAATAATCAGTCAATAATCACGGCAGGTGCGGTCGCTTGAGATATTCCTCACTTTGCATTTCCTGCAGACGCGACAGGCAGCGCTGATACTCGAATTTCAGCCGCTCGCCCTGATAAATCTCAAACATCGGCGCCGCGGCAGAAACCACCAGTTTGACGTGGCGCTCATAAAACTCATCCACCAGAGCCAGAAAGCGCCGCGCTGCGTTTTCATTGTCCGCCTTCATCACCGGCACATTGTGCAGCAGTACGCTGTGATAGATTTTCGACAGCGCAATGTAGTCGAGCTGGCTGCGCGCCTCTTCACATAATGTATGGAATTCTATCGCCAGCACGCCATCGACGGCAGCAATCGCCCGCATCGGGCGGTGATTCACTTCCAGCGTGACAGCCTCAGTACCGGCCTCACCACTGTGATTGCCGGTCAGTTTTCCCAGCATATTTTGCATCGCTGCCGTCGTGTCGTCGCCAGCGGGAGTCAGCCATAAATTAGCCTGAGTCAGGGTACGCAGGCGGTAATCAATCCCGGCGTCCACATTCAGAACATCGCAATATTCTTTAATCAGATCGATAGCCGGCAGGAATCGCGCACGTTGCAGGCCGTTCCGGTACAGAGAATCCGGCGGAATGTTGGACGTCGCGATTAAGGTGATACCCCGGGCGAACAGTGCCTGCAGCAACGTGGCCAGCAGCATGGCGTCGGTGATATCCGAGACAAAAAACTCATCGAAACACAGTATGTCGGTTTCCGCTTTGAAACGGTCGGCGATCACTTCCAGCGGATCTTCCTGCCCCTGCAGCTGCGTCAGTTCTTCGTGAACGCGCAACATAAAGCGGTGAAAGTGGAGACGAAGTTTGCGCTCTCCCGGCAGACTGTGGAAAAACAAATCCATCAGCCAGGTTTTGCCGCGCCCGACGCCGCCCCACATGTATAAGCCCTGAACCGGGCGTTGTGTGGTTTTTGGCGCGCTTTTGCCAAAAAATCGCCCCAGCAAACCACCGCGGCTGGTCGCAGATTCCGCTGCCGGGCGGGAAGATAATGCCTGATAGATAGCGTCGAGCTGGGCAACAGCCTGTTTCTGAACCGCGTCCGGCTGGAACTCGCCAGCATCAACGGCGTTCTGATAAACGAAAAGTGGTGATTTGGGTTGCATCTTAGTTAACGTCCCTGAGAAAAAAATTTTAAGTTTTTCACGTCGTTTAGCCGCTTTTTTGCCGTAGGTTCGCCGCTTTTCCCGGCTGTCTGTGTGCTAAAAAACCATCAGACGGCAGTGATTTTCCCGGCAGGATTCCACTCTGACAAGGTTAACGGTTATAGTGGAGCTATTGCATGACGAATGCGTGTGACAATTACGTTAAAACCATTGTGTAAAAAAGTTAAGTCATAAAAGTTACGTGAAAAAGCCCTGCGGGACAACGAAGTCAAAATAGGAGTCATTATGACCTGGGAGTATGCAGTCATTGGATTAGTGGTCGGTATCGCGATTGGTGCGGTAGCGATGCGCTTTGGTAATCGTAAATTACGTGATCAACAAGTCATGAAAAACGAGCTGGAGAAAAGCAAAGCCGAACTCGACGAATACCGTCAGGAGCTGGTGGGCCATTTTGCCCGCAGCGCTGAATTGCTCGATAACATGGCGACAGATTATCGTCAGCTTTATCAGCATATGGCGAAAAGCTCCAACAATCTGCTGCCTGATATGCCAGAACAGGATAATCCGTTCAACTATCGCCTGACCGGTTCCGAAGCCGATAACGATCAGGTGCCGGTACAGATGCCGCGTGATTATTCTGATGGCGCATCGGGTTTGCTGCGTGGCGAGCGTCCGGTTCGTAAATAACAGACGTGCCTGCCAGCACGACAATCGTTGTGCAGGCGTATTTACGGCACATGTTCCGTGCATGTGCCGTTCTCAAGCCCCTTCCCGTGCAGTGAATCACCGTTCTATTGTCCATAACTGACGTCCCTTACAGAAAGCGAGAGAGTTATCGTGATGAAGAAAAAGTCATTTTTGCTCAGTGTGTTAGCTGTTAGCCTTGGATTAACTTTCGCTTCTGCGCCTATGGCGAATGCTGCTTTACCGACACAAGTTCAGGGACAACCTTTACCAAGCCTGGCGCCGATGCTGGAGAAAGTGCTGCCGGCGGTCGTGGGCGTTCAGGTTTCAGGCACTCAACCGCCGAGTGCGGATGTGCCACCGGAATACAAATTCTTCTTTGGTCAGCAAGACCCGGAGCCAAATGCGGGGCCGCAGCCTTTTGAAGGCCTGGGCTCGGGCGTGATCATTGATGCCGCTAAAGGCTACGTACTCACCAACAATCACGTGGTGAATAACGCTGACAAGATCAGCGTCCAGCTCAATGATGGCCGCGAATATAAAGCCAAGCTTATCGGTAAAGACGATCAGTCTGACATCGCTGTCATCCAGCTGATCGATGCGAAAAATCTCACACAAATCACCATGGCCGATTCAGATAATCTGCGCGTGGGCGATTTTGCTGTCGCCGTCGGCAACCCGTTTGGCCTCGGTCAGACCGTGACGTCCGGCATTGTTTCCGCTCTCGGTCGCAGCGGCCTGAATCTGGAAGGGCTGGAAAACTTTATTCAGACTGATGCCTCAATTAACCGAGGCAACTCCGGTGGCGCCCTGCTGGATCTGAAAGGTGAACTGATTGGCATCAATACCGCCATTATTTCTTCCCAGGGTGGCAGCGTCGGTATCGGCTTTGCCATCCCGGTGAACATGGCGAAAAACCTCAGCCATCAGCTGATTGAATTCGGCGAAGTGAAACGTGGCCTGCTGGGGATCCGCGGCAGTGAAATGACGCCGGAACTGGCACAGGCATTTAAACTAGACAGCCAGCGTGGCGCGTTCGTCAATGAAGTGCTGCCTGATTCGGCGGCGGCAAAAGCCGGGATTAAATCCGGCGACGTGCTGGTCACCCTTCAGGGCAAAAAACTGAGCAGCTTTGCTGAGTTGCGCGCGAAAGTCGGTACCGCCGGTCCGGGCGTCACCATGCAGATAGGTTTGTTGCGCGAAGGCAAACCGATGACCGTCAATGTCACGCTGGATAAAAGCCCGGCCGTGGAAGTCAGCATTGAGAAACTCAATCCTGCATTGCAGGGTGTGACACTCAGTGATCCGGCGGATAAAAACGCGAAAGGCGTGCATGTTGATGACGTGAAGAAAGACACACCGGCGGATCAGATAGGTCTGGAAAAAGACGATGTGATTATCGGCGTAAACCGTGAACCACTCGAAAATCTGGCTGCCTTCCGCAAAATACTGGAAAGCAAACCGGACCTGATTGCGCTGAGCATTGTGCGTAAAGGGCAAAATATCTACTTATTCATGCCGTAAAGCGTTGAAAATCGGACGCAGGTGCTGCTGCGTCCGATTAACTCATGCTATTCTTCCCTCACTTTTCATCTCGCATCCCATACACCCATGTTTGTTAAGCTATTGAGATCCGCTGTTATCGGCCTGATTGTTGCTGGCATTCTGCTGGCAGCGGTACCTATGTTGCGTAAAAACATCACAGACCCGCTGTTCGAACGCAATTTCGCCCAAACCAGCGAAGAACCTGTCAGCTATAACTCGGGCGTTCGTCATGCCGCGCCTGCCGTCGTGAACGTCTATAACCGCAACATGGGCAACAGTTCGCAAAATGAACTGGCCATTCGTACGCTGGGTTCCGGCGTTATCATGAATGACAATGGCTATATCCTGACCAACAAACATGTCATTAATAATGCCGACCAGATCATCGTGGCGTTGCAGGATGGCCGCGTATTTGAAGCCTTACTGGTGGGTTCTGACAGCCTGACTGACCTGGCCGTGCTGAAAATTAACGCCGGTAATCTGCCGGTGATCCCGATTAATTCACACCGGACTCCGCATGTCGGTGATGTCGTGATGGCGATTGGTAACCCGTATAACCTCGGGCAAACCGTCACACAAGGCATTATCAGTGCCACCGGTCGCATTGGCCTGAGCCCGTCCGGTCGCCAGAACTTCCTGCAAACAGATGCTTCAATCAACCAGGGGAACTCCGGCGGTGCGCTGGTGAACTCACTGGGTGAGCTGATGGGGATTAACACGCTGTCATTTGACCAGAGTAATGACGGCGCGACGCCGGAAGGCATTGGCTTTGCAATCCCGACAGCGCTGGCTACCAAAGTGATGGGCAAGCTTATTCGTGATGGTCGCGTTATTCGCGGTTATATCGGCATCAGCGGTCGCGAGGTTTCTCCTCTGCACGGGCCGAACAGCGGGCTGGATCGCATTCAGGGGATTGTGGTTAATGAAGTCACCCCGAACGGTCCGGCGGCAAATGCAGGAATGCAGGTTCGGGATGTGATTGTTAACGTGAATAATAAACCGGCTGTGTCCGCTATCGAGACGATGGATCAAGTGGCGGAAGTCCGCCCTGGCACGGTGATCCCGGTTGAAATCATCCGCGATGGCCAGGAGATGACCCTGCAGGTCACTGTGCAGGAATATCCTGATCACTGACAAAGGTTGAATACAGAAAAAAGCCGGAAAGGTCTCCCCTTCCGGCTTTTTTATTGCGTCAGGCTCAGAAATTACTCGCCTTTAAAACGCTCGATTTGTGCACCCAGCTGACGCAGTTTATCTTCGATACGCTCATAACCACGATCGATGTGATAAATACGGTCAACCACGGTCACGCCTTCTGCGATACAACCGGCCAGAACCAGACTGGCTGAAGCACGCAAATCAGTCGCCATCACCTGAGCGCCAGACAGTTTTTCAACGCCATGACAAATCAGAGTGCTGCCTTCAATTTCAGCGTGAGCGCCCATACGGATCAGCTCAGGAATATGCATGAAACGGTTTTCGAAGATGGTTTCGGTGATAACACCGGTGCCTTCAGCGACCAGATTCAGCAGGCTGAACTGGGCCTGCATATCAGTCGGGAAGCCCGGATGCGGCGCAGTACGGAACGTCACCGCTTTAGCACGTTTGCCATGCATGTCGAGACTGATCCAGTCTTCGCCCACTTCAATTTCCGCACCGGCTTCGCGCAGCTTAGCGAGAACGGCATCCAGCGTATCAGGACGAGCTTCGCGGCAGACAATTTTGCCACCGGAAATCGCCGCCGCCACCAGGAAAGTCCCGGTTTCGATACGGTCCGGAACCACGCGATACACACCACCACCCAGACGTGCGACGCCTTCGATGGTGATTCGGTCGGTGCCCGCGCCGGTAATTTTCGCGCCCAGCGTATTCAGGAAATTGGCGGTATCGACAATTTCCGGCTCACGCGCGGCGTTCTCAATAATCGTGGTGCCTTCAGCCAGGGTTGCGGCACTCATGATAGTGACTGTCGCGCCAACGCTGACTTTATCCATCACGATGTGCGCGCCTTTCAGACGACCGTCTACCGACGCCTTCACGTAGCCTTCTTCAAGCACGATCGTCGCGCCCAGCTGTTCCAGACCAGTGATGTGCAGGTCAACAGGACGTGCGCCGATAGCACAACCGCCCGGCAGGGAAACTTCACCGCGGCCAAAACGCGCCACCAGCGGACCCAGCGCCCAGATGGAAGCACGCATGGTTTTCACCAGATCGTATGGTGCACAAAACTCGTTTACCGCACTGGCATCCACAAATACCGAACCGTTACGTTCGATTTTGGTGCCCAGCTGGCTCAGCAGTTTGATGGTGGTATCGATATCTTTCAGGTGAGGAACGTTCTGGAGTTCAACAGGTTCTTCAGCAAGCAGTGCGGCAAACAAAATAGGAAGTGCTGCATTTTTTGCACCAGAGATAGTGACTTCGCCGCTTAGACGAGTCCCACCCTGTACACGAAATTTATCCATTATGACTGCTCTCTATTCATTTAAACGACAGGTCAGATATGAGGAAGCTGCCGGAACTCCGGCAGTCTTATAAACCGCTCAGTTTACGGTCACGCGCCCATTCTTCAGGGGTATAAGCCTTGATAGACAGTGCGTGGATTCGGTTGTCGGCGATGTATTCCATCAGCGGGGCGTAAACGGTTTGCTGTTTTTTCACGCGGCTCATGCCATCAAACATCGCACCAACGACAATGGCCTGAAAATGACTGCCATCGCCAGTAATGTGGGCTTCGTCCAGTGCCAATGCGTTCATCAGCACGTCTTTAATTTCACTCGTTTCCATAGGGGATCTATTCTTCTAAAGAATCATAACAGCCCGATATCTTATAGGGATCGGCGCAATTCTTAAACCACGAAAAAGCCCCTGAGCAAGAGTTTCGCACAGGGGCTTTGGAGAGCGTCAGGCGACGGCAGGTATTCCGCCGCCTAACCTACCGGAACTGCTGGCTTATTTGCTCAGGCAGCCGGAATAATGTCCTGAAGATTGTAGAGCGCAATCAGAGTATTCAGTCTGTCGGTGATACCGGCAACCGTCAGAGAAACGCCCTGCTGGCTGGCCTCTTCACGCAAATGCACTAACAGCGCCAGACCGGATGAGTCCACACGCTCCAGCCCGGATACATCCAGACAGGTAATCCCGGACATCAGCTTTTTGCGCGCATCCCAGAAGGGGACCAGCGTTTCGCGATCCAGTTCACCGTGCAACGTCAGTCGCGGCGGCTGCGATTCCCAGCGCAATGCTTCACTCATTTTTTATCCAGAGTAATCGGTTCTGCGGCAGCTTGTTTCAGACGCGCAGTCAGACCGTCAATCCCTTTCTGACGCAGGATATCCGCCCATTCGTTTTGCTTGGTCGAAATCATGCTGACGCCTTCGGCGATCATGTCGTATGCCTGCCATTCACCGGTACGGCTGTTTTTACGCCACTGGAAATCCAGGCGCACTGGCGGACGACCGTTTGGATCGGTAATGGTCACGCGGATAGCAATGATGTCTTTATCTGCGTAAGACTGTTCCGGCTGCACGGTGTAGCTCTGCCCGTTGTACATTGCCAGCGCCTGACCATAAGCCTGTTGCAGGTAGTCAGAGAACGCCGCGAAATACGCATCACGTTGTGCGGGGGTCGCCTGTTGATAGTAACGACCTAACACCAGCGCACCGGCGTATTTGATCTGCACGTACGGCAGCAGTTCTTCACGCACGATCTGGCGCAGGTAGTTAGGATCCTGCTTGATTTTTGGCTGTTCGGTTTTGAGACGGGTAAAGGTTTTGTTCGCCGCTTCATTCATCACGCTGTAAGGGTTGGTTTTATCAACCGCAGCATTGGCCAGCGGAGCCATAACCACCAGCAGTGCGGCGATCACTAAACGTTTAAACATAATCATTTCCTCTTTGATGGAGAATCCGTAGTAGCAAGTTCTTAATGAGCAGCCGGTTGTGGAGCCGTATTAGCGTCAGGCGCAGGGGCAGAATCGCCCGCAGGTGCTGCGGGCGCAGACCCTGCATCCGGATCCGCTTTCCCGTCGCCGCTCTTATAAAGGAACTGGCCAATCAGGTCTTCGAGAACCAGCGCCGATTTGGTGTCCTGAATGACGCCACCGTTTTTAAGGATAGTCGTTCCCATGTCAGGGTCTTCAAAACCAATGTTCAGCGCCAGGAATTGCTCACCCAGTAAACCCGAGGTGCGGATAGCCAGCGTACTGGTGCTCGGGATCTGGTTGTACTTCTGGTCAATATCCATTTCTACGCGTGGAGAATAGTTTTTATCAAGCGATATGCTGCTGACGCGACCAATCACCACGCCGCCGACTTTGACCGGAGAACCGCTTTTCAGGCCGCCGATATTGTCGAAGTCCGCAGAAATACGGTAAGTCGGGTCTGAGCCGATTGAACGGATGTCGGCCACTTTCAGACACAGGAATAACACCGCAATCAATGCGATGATCAAAAATGCGCCTACCCAGATTTCACTCTTTTTCGTTTGCATGGTTTAATTTCCAAACATCAGTGCTGTCAGCACAAAATCCAATCCCAGCACCGCCAGTGACGAATGCACCACAGTACGTGTCGTTGCCCGGCTGATCCCTTCGGACGTCGGTATCGCATCATAGCCATTGAACAACGCAATCCAGGTCACGGTGATAGCGAAAACAAGGCTTTTAATCAGGCAGTTGAGCAGGTCAGTCCGCCAGTCTACGGAAGTTTGCATCGCTGACCAGAAGAATCCGCTGTCGATCCCTTTCCAGTCCACGCCGACCAGCGAGCCGCCCCAGATCCCCACCGCGACAAAAATCGCCGTCAGCAGAGGCATGGAAATCAGACCGGCCCAGAAACGCGGTGCCACAACGCGGCGCAGCGGATCGATAGCCATCATTTCCAGACTGGAAATTTGCTCGGTGGCCTTCATCAGCCCCAGCTCAGCGGTCAGGGCAGAACCCGCACGACCAGCAAACAGCAGCGCCGTTACCACAGGACCCAGCTCACGCAGCAGGGAAAGCGCCACCATCATACCGAGGCTGGCCTCAGCGCTGTAGGTGGTTAAAATCAGGTATCCCTGCAAGCCCAGTACCATGCCGATAAACAGGCCGGAAACCAGGATGATCAGCAGGGAAAGCACGCCAACGCTGTAGAGCTGCTTGATCAGCAGCGGCCATTGTTTGGCAAATTGCGGCTTACCGACCAACGCCCGAAAGAGCATCAGACCGGCACGGCCAAAAGACGCACAGGTGTTTATTCCGCGGCGCCCGACAGAGGCTAAGGCCTTAATGAACATTTATTAGGAACTCCATCATCCGAGCAGCTCGGTTTTGTAATCACCGGCAGGAAAACGGAAAGGCACCGGTCCGTCGGCAATACCGTCGAGGAACTGGCGAACTCGCGGATCAGGGTTATTTTGCAATTCCTCTGGTGTACCTTCAGCAATGACATGCTGTGCCGCCACAATATACGCATAATCCGCAATACTGAGTACTTCAGGTACGTCATGAGAGACGACGATACAGGTCACGCCCAGCGCATGATTAAGCTCATCGATAAGCTTCACCAGCACGCCCATCGTGATCGGGTCCTGACCCACAAAAGGCTCATCGAACATGATGAGTTCCGGATCAAGCGCAATCGCACGCGCCAGCGCCACGCGACGCGCCATCCCGCCAGATAACTCAGCAGGCATCAGGTCACCGGCACCGCGTAAACCTACCGCTTCGAGTTTCATGGTCACGGTGCTGCGCAACAGTTCTTCCGGCAATTTACTGTGCTCACGCAACGGGAAGGCCACATTCTCGAACACAGTCAGGTCAGTAAACAATGCACCGGACTGAAACAACATGCTCATTTTCTTGCGGGATTCGTACAGCTTACGGCGTGACAACGTCGGAATGTTGTCTCCGTCGAACCAGATTTCTCCGCTGTCAGGCGTCAGTTGCCCGCCGATCAGACGCAGCAAGGTGGTTTTACCGATCCCCGAAGGCCCCATGATCGCGGTGACTTTGCCTCGTGGCACGGTCATATTGATCTCTTCGAAAATGGGACGATCGCCGCGCACGAAACTCATGCCCTTGATCTCAACCAGATTCGATTCGCTTTGACTCATTCAGTTTATCCCTTCGGAATGCTTTCGCTAAGAATACGTCTGACCCTGATGGGGTGTCGTATAACTTTGGTATTTTTACAAAAACTTACCCCGGTTTCGTTACCAAAGTTGCCATCGTTTTACTTTTCCGCCACAGACGGTCAAAATCGATGAATTATCATTTTAAAATAAAAGCCTTCATCGTCTAACATACAGGAACCTGCTGGCCTTGTTTTCAGAGAAAATGTTGCCTTAGCTCATGTTGACGAAGGAATCGCCTGCCTGCAAAGGCAACGAACCTCGCATTATACCCAATAAAGGATGTTTCATGCTTCTCGCTATCGTACTGATGATTGTCGGCTTGTTACTGTTAGTTTACGCCGCCGATCGTCTGGTGTACGGAGCCGCAGTGTTGGCACGCTCAATAGGCATACCTCCGCTGGTGATTGGCATGACCGTCGTCGGCGTCGGAATATCTCTCCCGGAACTGGTGGTTTCTACCACAGCCGCCATCAATGATCAGATGGATTTGGCCGTCGGAAACGCAATTGGTTCGAATATCATTAATATTCTTCTGATTTTGGGCGGTGCAGCCCTGATTCATCCACTTTCCGTTCGTTCTGATATATTACGCCGCGAACTCCCATTATTGTTACTGGTCACAGCACTCTGTGGTTTTGTGCTAAGTGACGGGGAACTCAGCCGGTTTGACGGCGTTCTGCTGCTGGCCAGTGCCGCCGTGTTTATGATGCTGGTGATAAAAATCGCCCGCGCGGCCGAAAAAGAAGGGCTGGATACGCTGACGTACGAGCAGATGTCCGAACTTCCCCAGGACAGCAGCAACACCGTGGCATTTCTGTGGCTGGCTCTGGGCTTTATCATCATGCCACTGGCGTCAGGCATGATTGTCGATAACAGTACAGTCATTGCCCGTTACTTTGGCGTCAGCGAACTGGTGATTGGCCTGACGGTTATCGCCATCGGCACCAGCCTGCCGGAACTCGCGACGTTTATCGCCGGTGCCATTAAAGGCGAAGATGATATCGCACTGGGCAATATCATTGGTGCGAATATTTTTAATACCTGTCTGGTGCTGGGTTTACCCGCGCTGGTTGCGCCAGGCTCGTTCAACCCGGACGCGTTTCATCGCGATTACTGGGTCATGCTGGCGGTCAGTATCGTGCTTTCAGGGCTGTGCCTGATGCGTAAACACCGTATCGGACATCTCGCCGGCGCACTGTTACTGTGTGGATTTATCGCCTATATGGCGGTTCTGTTCCTGTTACCGGACAGCATTGCCTTCTGAACTTTGTCAGGAACTGATTATGGCTAACTTTACCTTCGCCTCCGACTTTGATTTCCAGGCAGTCGGGCGTGATGTGCTGAAAACAGAACGTGAAGGACTTGAGCAGTTAGATCAATACATTAACGGCGATTTTACCCGTGCATGCGAAAAAATCTTCGCCTGCAACGGCAAAGTCGTCGTCATGGGAATGGGTAAATCCGGCCACATCGGGCGCAAGATGGCGGCGACCTTTGCCAGCACCGGCACACCGGCTTTCTTTGTCCATCCGGGCGAAGCCAGCCACGGTGATCTGGGCATGGTGTCGAAACAGGACGTTGTGATCCTGATTTCCAATTCCGGTGAAGCTCATGAAATTCTCGGGCTGATCCCGGTACTCAAACGTCTGGACATCACGCTTATCTGCATGACGTCTAATCCGGAAAGCACCATGGGCAAAGCAGCCGATGTACATCTTTGCGTGAAAGTACCCAAAGAAGCCTGCCCGCTGGGACTGGCACCGACCAGCAGCACCACGGCGGTATTGGTCATGGGCGATGCGCTGGCAGTGGCCCTGCTGGAAGCCCGCGGTTTCACACCTGAAGATTTCGCCCTTTCCCATCCGGGCGGAGCACTGGGTCGCAAGCTCTTACTGCGCGTGAGCGATATTATGCACACCGGTGACGAAATTCCGCATGTCAGCCGCGACGCCTCTTTGCGTGACGCCTTGCTGGAAATCACGCGCAAGAATCTGGGCATGACGGTTATCTGCAACGACCTGATGCGCATCGAAGGTATCTTTACCGATGGTGATTTACGCCGCATCTTCGATATGGGCGTTAACATCAATGAAGCCTCGATTGCCGATGTGATGACGACAGGCGGTATCCGCGTCCGCCCTTCTCTTCTGGCGGTGGATGCGCTGAATTTAATGCAGGAAAAAAACATAACCTGCGTGATGGTTGCTGATGGTGACCAGTTGCTGGGTGTGTTACATATGCACGACATGCTGCGCGCTGGCGTAGTTTAATTGAGGAATCCCCTGAATGAGTAATAGCGCAGCCCTGGTGGAAACTTGCTACGGTCCGGTCAGCACGCAAGTGCTGGAACGGGCGAAAGCTATCCGCCTGCTGATTTGCGATGTAGATGGCGTGATGTCTGATGGCCTGATCTACATGGGAAATCAGGGAGAAGAGCTGAAAAGTTTTAACGTTCGCGACGGTTACGGTATCCGCTGTCTGCTCACTTCTGACATTGAGGTTGCGATTATTACAGGCCGCAATGCGAAATTACTGGAAGATCGCGCTAAAACCCTCGGTATACGCCACTTGTATCAGGGACAATCGGATAAGCTTTTGGCCTTCCGCGAACTGTTAGATACACTGTCTTTGCGGGCCGAAGAAGTGGCCTACATCGGTGATGACCTGATCGACTGGCCGGTTATGGCACAAGTCGGTCTTTCGGTTGCCGTTCAGGACGCGCATCCTATCCTGTTGCCGAAAGCGCATTATGTCACCCGCATTGCCGGCGGACGTGGTGCAGTACGCGAATTGTGCGATTTAATTTTACTGGCACAGGGTAAGCTGGAGGACGCCAAAGGGCTCTCGATATGAGTAAAACAAGACTTTGGATTATTCTGGCGCTGACCGCCATCGTTCTGGTTCTGATCGGCTGGTCAATGTCTGACAACAGCGATGACATCCAGCCGGCAGTCAACGATCAGGATCCGACATACCAGAGCTCCCACACCGTCACGATGGTGTACGATCCTCTTGGTAGCCTGACATATAAACTGGTTTCAGATCAGGTGAAATATTACACCACTGATCAGGTGACATGGTTTACCAATCCGGTAGCGACCATGTACGACAAAAATAAAGTCCCGACGTGGGTGCTGCATTCTGACAAGGCCAAGCTGACTCAGGATAAAATGCTCTATCTTTACGGGCATGTGCAGGCAGACAGCCTGACACCTGAGACTTCGCAGTTGCAAAGAATCAAAACGGACAATGCACGGGTTAACCTGACGACACAGGACGTTGCCTCAGACGATGAAGTAACGCTTTATGGTACAGGTTTTACATCTAACGGCATGAAAATGCGTGGTAATCTGCGTGATAAAACAGCAGAGCTGATCGAAAAGGTAACGACCTCTTATGAAATTCAAAGCAAAAAATAAAATCCGTAATCTCCTGATCGTCAGCTCATTGTTAGCCGTCAGCGTGCCGGCATTCGCCTTGAAAGATGACACGACCAAACCGATTACCATTGATTCGGCTAATCAGGCGCTGGACGTGAATACCAATACCGCGACCTTTACCGGTAATGTGGTGGTAAATCAGGGCACGATCCAGGTTAAAGCGGACAAAGTTGTGGTCATTCGTCCGCAAGGCGTTTCCGGCAAAGAAGTGGTTGAAGGTTACGGTAACCCGGTGACGTTCTATCAGATGCAGGACAACGGCAAGCCGGTGAAAGGTCATGCGCAGAAAGTCCGCTATGAAGTGGAAAACGATCTGGTGACCCTGACCGGCAACGCTTATCTTGAACAGCTCGACAGCAACGTCAAAGGCGACCGTATTACTTATCTGGTGCAGAAACAGCAAATGCAAGCCTTCAGTGATAAAGGTAACCGTGTGACGACCGTTCTGGTTCCTTCGCAGCTGCAACAGAAAACACCTGCAGCGGCGGGCCAGCCGACCAAAAAGAGTAACTGATTGTTATGGCTAAATTAATCGCAGAGAATCTGGCAAAAGCTTACAAGGGCCGCAAGGTCGTTGAAGATGTCAGCCTGATGGTCAACTCCGGCGAAATCGTCGGGTTATTGGGCCCAAACGGGGCCGGTAAAACCACCACGTTTTACATGGTCGTCGGCATTGTGCAGCGTGATGCGGGCCGTATTGTCGTCGATGATGAAGACATCAGCCTGTTGCCATTGCATACCCGCGCCCGTCGCGGGATTGGCTATCTCCCTCAGGAAGCCTCCATTTTCCGCCGCCTCAGTGTCTTTGATAACCTGATGGCTGTGTTGCAGATCCGCGATGATCTGAATAAAGAACAGCGTAACGATCGCGCCAATGAACTGATGGAAGAGTTCCATATTTCTCATTTGCGCGATAACCTCGGTCAGTCACTGTCCGGTGGTGAACGCCGTCGTGTTGAAATCGCCCGTGCGCTGGCAGCGAACCCTAAATTCATCCTGCTGGATGAACCCTTCGCCGGTGTTGACCCGATTTCAGTTATCGACATCAAAAAAATCATTGAGCATTTGCGTGACAGCGGCCTCGGCGTACTGATCACCGACCATAACGTTCGCGAAACGCTCGACGTGTGTGAACGCGCTTACATCGTCAGTCAGGGCAAATTAATCGCCCACGGCACACCCGCCGATATTCTTGCTGATGAACAAGTTAAACGTGTTTATCTTGGTGAAGAATTCCGTCTGTGATCTGTGCCGCCGGAACCGTGCCTGTTTCGCCTTAAAATGAAACGGGCCGTCTCTGACAGAAGTGTTGCCGTTTTCACTCATCAACGGAAATAAAGCCAAGATATGAAGCAAGGTTTGCAACTCAGATTCAGCCAACAACTGGCAATGACTCCACAGTTACAACAGGCCATCCGCCTGTTGCAATTGTCCACGCTTGAGCTCCAACAGGAGATCCAACTCGCGCTGGAGAGCAACCCTCTGCTTGAACAAACCGACCTCCATGAAGAAATCGACTCGGTAGAAGCCACCGACAGCGAAGGGTTAGATACCCGCGAAGCACTCGAGCAAAAAGACATGCCCGAAGAGCTGCCGCTGGATGCGACCTGGGATGAAATCTATACCGCGGGCACGCCTTCCGGCACCGGTAATGATTACAGCGACGACGAGCTGCCGATTTATCAGGGTGAAACCACCCAGACCCTTCAGGATTACCTGATGTGGCAGGTCGAGCTGACACCGTTTTCTGACACTGATGCGGCCATTGCCACCTCCATTGTCGATGCGGTCGATGACACCGGTTATCTCACCGTTTCTCTTGACGACATTCTGGAAAGCGTCGGGGATGAAAACGTCACGATGGATGAAGTGGAAGCCGTGCTCAAACGCGTACAGCGCTTTGACCCGGTCGGCGTGGCCGCGCGCGATCTGCGCGACTGCCTGCTGATCCAGCTTTCCCAGTATGCGACCGACACGCCTTTCATCACCGAAGCCCGTCTTATCATCAGCGAACATCTGGATTTGCTGGCGAACCATGATTTCCGCGCACTTATGCGATCAACCCGGTTAAAAGAAGATACACTGAAAGGAGCGATGCTCCTGATCCAGTCTCTTGATCCGCGTCCGGGCCAGTCGATCAATACCGGCGAATCCGAATACGTGATCCCGGATGTGCTGGTGCGCAAAGTGTCAGGGGTCTGGACGGTTGAACTTAATTCCGACAGCATTCCGCGTCTGAAGATTAACCAGCAGTACGCCGCGATGGGTAATTCCGCACGCAGCGACAGCGACGGGCAATTTATCCGCAGCAATCTGCAGGAAGCCAAGTGGTTAATCAAAAGCCTGGAAAGCCGTAACGACACGCTGTTGAAAGTCACGCGCTGTATCGTTGAGCAGCAGCAGGCGTTCTTTGAACTGGGTGAAGAATTTATGAAACCTATGGTGCTGGCCGATATCGCCAGCGCCGTAGAAATGCACGAATCGACGATTTCACGCGTCACGACGCAGAAGTTTCTGCACAGCCCGCGTGGCATTTTCGAACTGAAGTATTTCTTTTCCAGCCATGTCAGTACAGACAGCGGCGGCGAGGCATCGTCAACCGCGATCCGGGCGCTGGTGAAGAAATTAATCGCAGCGGAGAATCCTGTAAAACCGCTCAGTGACAGTAAGTTAGCGACCCTGCTTTCCGATCAGGGAATTATGGTTGCACGCCGAACTGTCGCCAAATACCGAGAGTCTTTGTCCATCCCGCCCTCAAACCAACGTAAACAGTTAGTTTGACCTCAACAGAGAAGGAAGACATTATGCAGCTCAACATTACCGGACATCACATTGAGATCACGGATCCCCTGAGAGAATTCATCACGTCGAAGCTGGCCAAGCTTGAGCAGTATTTCGACAGGATTAATCAGGTGTATGTGGTGTTGAGCGTGGAAAAGGTGCAAAAAGTTGCCGAAGCGACTTTGCATGTGAATGGAGGCGAGTTACATGCCACCTCGGAACATCAGGATATGTACGCAGCGATTGACGGACTGGTTGATAAACTGGCCCGCCAGCTGAATAAACATAAAGACAAACTGAAACAGCACTGACATTCATGTAGCCAACCCTGTGCTACAAACCTTCGGGCATCGGCTTGTGACCTTCGGGAAACGAGCCGATATAGCTTTAAGGGTGAAACAGCGCAAAAGTGAAAGATGACATGATCAACGATATAGCAATGCAATTAACGTCGGTGCTTAATGCCGAATGCACCAAAAGCGGCGTTCATTGCGCCAGCAAAAAACGCGCACTGGAAATCATCAGCGAACTGGCCGCCAGACAACTTAATTTGTCGCCACAGGTGATTTTCGACGCCATTTTGACCCGTGAACGCATGGGCAGCACCGGGATCGGTGCCGGGATCGCCATCCCGCACGGTAAGCTGGAAGAAGATACTTTACGTGCCGTCGGGGTGTTCATTCAGCTGGAACAACCGATCGCTTTTGATGCCATCGATAATCAGCCGGTAGACTTACTTTTTGCCTTGCTGGTACCGGCAGATCAATGTAAAACCCATTTACATACATTATCTTTGGTCGCGAAGAAGTTAGCTGATAAAACAGTGTGTCGCCGCCTGCGTGGTGCGCAAAGCGACGAAGAACTGTTCCAGATAATGACTGAAAACGAATAAATTGCTGATTCCCGGTACGGTGCCGGGAAAATGAATTCTGAACACTGAATGCCAGGGGAGTGACACCATGGTGCTGATGATTGTCAGCGGCCGTTCCGGTTCCGGGAAATCGGTTGCCCTACGGGCATTGGAAGACATGGGTTTTTACTGTGTGGATAACCTGCCGGTGGTGTTATTGCCGCAGCTTGCCCAGACCCTCGTTGAACGTAATACGTCAGCGGCCGTCAGCATCGACGTGCGTAACATGCCGGAAACCCCGGAAGTTTATGAGTATGCGATGTCACAACTGCCGGAGAGTTTCTCACCGCAGTTGCTGTTCCTTGACGCCGACCGCAATACGCTGATCCGCCGCTACAGCGACACCCGTCGTTTGCACCCGCTTTCCAGCAAAAACCTCTCCCTCGAAAGTGCCATTGATGAAGAAGCCGATCTGCTCGAGCCTCTGCGTTCGTCTGCCGATCTCATCATCGACACGTCCGAAATGTCCGTGCACGAACTGGCAGAAATGCTGCGTACCCGCCTGCTGGGTAAACGCGAACGTGAACTGACGATGGTGTTCGAGTCTTTCGGTTTTAAACACGGTATTCCGATTGATGCGGATTATGTGTTTGACGTACGTTTTCTGCCGAACCCGCACTGGGATCCGAAACTGCGCCCGATGACCGGCCTCGACAAACCGGTGGCGGCCTTCCTCGACCGTCATACCGAAGTCCATAACTTTATCTACCAGACCCGCAGTTATCTCGAACAGTGGCTGCCGATGCTGGAAACCAACAACCGCAGCTATCTGACCGTCGCCATTGGCTGTACCGGCGGTAAGCACCGTTCGGTCTACATCGCCGAGCAACTGGCCGACTATTTCCGTTCCCGCGGGAAAAATGTGCAATCCCGCCATCGCACGCTGGAAAAACGCAAATCATGACGGTAAAACAAACGGTAGAAATCAAAAACCGGTTAGGGATGCATGCCCGTCCGGCGATGAAGTTGTTTGAACTGGTGCAGAGCTTTGAATCAGAAGTGATGCTGCGCAACGGCACTGGCATTGAAGCAGAAGCCAGCAGCGTGATCGCGCTGCTGATGCTTGATTCCCCGAAAGGTCAGAAAATCGAAATCGAAGCCACCGGGCCAGATGAAGAGCAGGCTCTCAGCGCCGTCGTAAATCTGATTAATTCAGGTTTTGACGAAGACTAATAATCCTCACTCTTAGCCATAGTCATTGACGTTGCAGCAAGGCAGCAAGCGAGAGACAAATCGGTCAGGAACCGATTTGAACAGCGCTCGCGCTGGCCCGCAGGGTGAGCCTCAGGGACGAGGCTCATTAATCCCGATGAGCTGACATCAGTCAGTGATTCGGGTGAACGAACGCCGCTCACGCCGCTGCGGCGTCAAGGACGCAGGCTAAATGCGGGAAAGGCAATCTATTGCAATGGCCTTGAAGCTTTCAAAATTTTCACTGCTCAGCAGACGGCTCATTGAGCGTTCCCGCACAAACGTCACGAACAAATCGTAAATCGCCATCGCTTCTTCATAATCTGCTTTGCTGATCGCCAGCAGGAAAATCACGTGCGCGGTTTCCCCTTCTCCCCAGGCAATGCCCTGCGGCGAGAGCAGCGTGATCACCACGGTTTTCTTCGCCAGCAGTCCCAGCGAGTGCGGCAGTGCAATCCCTTCGCCCAGCATGGTCGAGACAATCTCCTCACGCTCGACCACCGACGGGTAAAACGCCTGATCGACATACCCTTCTTCTTCCAGCTGCGAACACACATGGCGGAATAACTCCGCCTGCGTCATCGGCTCGTTGACGATCATGAAGTGTTTTTCGTCGAAGAATTTTTCCAGCATATAAGGACGTGTGCGGTCGACCAGCACCAGCTTGCCGAGCTGCTCCATCTGGTATTCAGTCGGGAACGGTGACAGCACCACCACTGGCTTATTCTTCTCGGTGATGCGGGCGTTGGAAATAATAAAATCTTCGTCGATATGCTCCAGTTGCTCGTAATCACGCAGCGAAACCACCTGTTTCATCACCAGTTGCGGATACTTACGGTTAATCTGCGCCTGGATCATACGGATGGTTGAATTGCCGGTGTCACACACAAACATCACCTGCGGATGCCGCTGGTAGCCGATATTGTAATGTCGCTCCAGTCCGACGCCGATATGCAGCACCAGAAAACCAATCTCGTTTTCACTGAGCGTATAAGGCGTGTATTTTCCCCAGCTGGAAACTGCCGCCAGCGTGACGTCATAGGCCATCGGATAATGCTGTTTGATGTTATTCAGCAGCGGATTGGGAATATTAATCTGATATTTCACCCGCGTAATCATGGTCTTGATATGCGTCAGCAAGTCAGCGCGCAGTTGCCTGTCGCCCTGCAGATCATAGTTATAGTGCGAGTTGATATACGACAGAATGTAATCGACCAGCGATTCGTCATCATCAGCGTTAATGTCGGTCGGCAGAATTTGCTGTACGCGACGTGCGGCGATATTCACCCGCAGATAAGCTTCCTCAGAGGCCGGAATTTCCTTGCCGACCAGATTTCTCAGCTCAGCAGCCAGCCGCATGGAGACCTGTTTCACCGCCGGGTCGCCGTCTTCAGCATCAAAATCGGTCAGCGGATAACCGCCGGTAATGCGCTTGATCGCCACCGCACAATAGAGGATCAGATACTGCTCGCCCTCATCAGTCAGCTGAACAGAAGACTGCGTCAGCACCTGATGCATAAAGCGTGTCAGCGGTATCAGAGCCTCGGGTTCCAGACTTTCCGCCTTCAGCAGCGGATTCGCCTGTTCTTCGGCATCAAGCTGAAACAGCAGGTCGGTCAGACAGGCGCGGATCGCCAGTTCTGCGCCGAACAGCTTCATACCGTAGCGCGGTTTGGTTTCGATATTCAGATGATAGCGAGCCAGATGCTCCCTCACCTCAGCCATATCATTTTGCAGGGTTCCCCGGCTGACAAACCATTCATCGGCCAGATCTTCCAGCTTCAATGAAAAAGCTGAGGTCAAAAAGCGGATCAGCAACGTTTTCACCCGTTCAGCGGCAGTGCGCGGCGTCGGATTCGGTTTTCGTTGCGTCGATTGCTGTAGCGTTGAGAAAAGCGTCTGATCGTCAATACGCAGCTGATACCCACTGCCTCGGCTGTGTACAAACGTCGCGCCAAAATCGGCGATGATTTCATTCAGCGCAGTAATATCGGCACGCACCGTGCGCGTCGAAACGGACAAACGTTTTGCCAGTTCATCCTGAGGAAGGGTTTCGGTTTGCAGCGCATCAAACAATTGCGCCAGACGTTGATTGGGAAATCTCACCATTGTTCTTCCATATTATTGCGGATACGCCCTCTGCGCAGAAACCCGGAAGGTTGCCACACAGAGGGTTTGGTTCTAACGCATTACGATGTCAGGGCGCAATCACCAACTGTGAGGGACTGCCCACAGCCACATAATCATCTACGAATGACAGTTTGCCGTTTTCACCAGAAATCTTGAATCTGGTGATGTTATCGCTTCGTTGATTCATTGCGTAAATATATTTGCCATCGGGTGACAACGTCAGCGTTCGCGGATAATCGCCACGCGTCCAGGTTTCGTCACTCCACGTCATCGCGCCTTCGCCGGTCACGTTGATCTGCGCGATGCTGTTATGCAGGCGGTTCGCCACATACAGATGCTTGCCATCTTTGCTCAGCACAATACCGGCCGCAAAGTTGGTGCCTTTGAAACCGGCCGGTAACGATGACAGGCTGTGCAACTCCGTCAGGGTGCCTTGGGTAGTATCAAAGCGATAACTGGTCAGGGTCGAGGCTTCCTCGTTGATCAGGAAAACCACTTTGCCGTTCGGATGAAACACAAAATGGCGCGGTCCTGCACCTTCTGAAGAGGCTTTGATAAACGGCGGATCGTTGGCTTCCAGCACGCCGGTTTCGCTGTTGAGCTTCCACTGATAGATCCGGTCAAGGCCGAGATCGGTTGAAAACACGAACTTGCCGGAAGGATCGGTGGCGATCATGTGCGCGTGCGGCCCGTTATGATCGCTGACAGCAAAACTGCCCTCCGCCGCTGCCGCCGGTTTCCCTGCTCCCGCCGGTCCGGAATCCTGCTGGCTGTTGCTGGCTTCACTCAGTTTTCCACTGGCATCCACCGGGAACACTGCCACCACGCCGCTGATGTAGTTCGCCACCAGCAAATGATCACCTTTTGGCGTCAGCGATAAATACACCGGCCCTGCACCCTGCGAATCCGCCTGGTTAATCAGCGTCAGGCTGCCGTCTTCCGGCGCAATGCGATAGGCCGCCACAGCGCCATGTTTGCCGCCGTTGTAATTATCAATTTCACTGCCGATAAACAGCGTTTTACCGTCGTGGCTGAGCACCATCTGCGCCTGATTCGGCAGCTGGCTGGCGAGGGTTTTATCACTCAGCGCGCCGGTTTTCGGATCGAATTTAAAACGGTAGACACCTTCCCCGTTCGGGTTATAGGTGCCGACGTAAGCAAAATGCGGAGTCATCGAAGTCATTGTTTTTTCTGCTGCATAAAGCGGCACGGCAGACACTGCCAGCATCGCGGTGGTTAAACCTGAAATCAGAAACCAGTTTCTCATACATTTCCTCAGAATTTGGGATATCAGACAAACGAGGGAACCCTGCACCCGCTCAGTCGCTGAGGAATGCAGGGTGTTTAACCGCGCAGACGGCTTACCGCGCAGGAAAGGTCAGAGCCGTCAGCCCACCAGCTTTTTAACGCTGGCCAGCAGGGTTTTCACATCTTCAGGACGGGTATTGCCCGACGCGCTGTCGATGATTGAGCTGTAGATATGTGGGATGATTTTAGTCACGCCCGCCGCCAGCGCGATTTCCATAATCGGCTCAAAGTTTTCTAAATCGATACCGCCGGTCGGCTCCAGCCAGAAATCCTGTTCTGCACAGGCACGTGCCACGGCAGCGAATTCGTCACGGGTTTTCAGTCCGCCCATCGGGAAATATTTTACCGAGCTGCCACCCATATCTTTCAGCAGTGCAATGGCGGTTTCCACCGGCACAATGGCGTCAGCAGAAGCAGAACTCAGTGGTCCGGTGTTGATCTTCACAAAGCTGGGTTTACCGGTCGGCGAAATCAGACCGTTGACCACGCTGTCGTTTTGCCCCAGCATCCCGCGGCTGGTACCCACGCCGGTAAAGACCTGATTGACATGCTGCGGCTGAACCTGAGCAGAAATCTGGCTGACCATCAGCGACTGACGCGGATCGCCTGCGCCTAAACCGACGGACAAGGCGTTTTCAATCAGTGCGGCATACTCTTTCATGTCTGCCACCGCGCTCGCGACGTCCGGATAATTTTTGGAAAGCACACCGACCAGCACATGACCTTCAGCCGCTTCGTAGATGTCACGGGCATTGTCTTTCGAGCCCGCCAGCACATTCAGGCACACGCGGTCACGGTAGAAATTTGGGGTCAGCTTCATGCTTTCTCTCCACTGAAAAGTTGTTTAAAACGCTGTGCGACGATGGCGAGTTGCGGTGGCGTTACGCTGCGCACATCGACTTCGATCTTGCCTTCGTTGGCGCGGTAACCACGGAAATAAATCGCGATGTCGCCGTTTTTCATGGCGTCCACAATGGCTTTGGTTTTCCAGCCCAGCACCGCTTCATCGAAAGTAATTTCCGTGCGGGCGATATCACGCCCGGCGCTGTCCCAGACTACGCGACCGGTGACACCGTTGATTTCATTCAGGCTGGCGATAAATGGCGTCATCTTGTCGACCATTTCCTGCCCGGTCGTTTTCGGCAGCGTGATATAACTTTCGATTGCCTGCGTCAGGCCAAGAATGCCTTCTTTGCCAACTTTCATTGCGCGGCCAATCCCGCCCGATTGCAGTTTTACCCATTCGACGTATTGTTTTTTGCCGAGCACCAGACCGCTGGTCGGCCCTTCGATGGCCTTCGCGCCACTGTAAATCACCAGATCTGCGCCCATTTCGTAATAACAGGTCAGGTCTTCTTCTGCGGCAGCATCAACGATCAGCGGCAGGTTATGCTCACGGGCAACGGCAGCGGCTTCCGCCACCGACAGAATGCTTTTCTGCACACTGTGATGTGATTTGATGTACAGAATGGCGGCGGTACGCGGTGTGATGCAGGCAGCAAGCTGCGCGGCAGAACATTCATTGGCGTAACCGGCTTCCACCACTTTGCCGCCGCCCATGGTGACCATCGTGCCCACCGGCGCGCCATAATTCACGTTATGGCCTTTTGGCAGCACGATATCGTGCGGGATTTCCAGCGGTGCGGTGTGCAGGTTTTCCAGCAGCCAGGCATCGTCTTTGACGATCACAGCCGCTACGGACTGCGCGATCCCGGCGGAAGCACAGGACACCACCACGGCGTTTTCCACGTTCAGCAGTTTCGCGATGTAAGCGCCGGTTTTATTCACCAGATCTTTCATCTCGAAGTAATGATTCAGACCGGTATTCACTACCGCTGCAACTTCTTCACGCGGCGTAGAGACCCCCAGCGCCGTCATACGACCAGAGGCGTTAATAACCTGTTTTAAATCATATTTTTCATATAAAGATTGTTCAGAAGACATGAGCAGATTTCCCTTCTTCGGTTAACAGGGTGACGCCCGCGACCACAGCGGCCAGAGGCACCAGCAAACTTTCGCCCTTCACGGACTGTCCTTCGGAATCGACAAATACCTGTGGCGCAAAACGCTGTTCAAACAAGGTCAGGTCGGCATCAGCACCGACTTCCAGGCGGCCTTTAGCAGGCAGGCGCAGCGCATCAGCGGCGTGCGAGGTGACGCAATCAATCACCTGCGTCAGGGTCATACCGACACTAAAGAACTTCGACATAACGGTCGCCAGGCTATGCACTGGCCCGTTCATGCGATTGCGGCAGTAAATATCGGAGCTGATGGTGTGCGGCAAAATACCTTGTTTAATGGCCAGTTCAGCCACTTCGAAACTGAAACTCGCGCTACCGTGACCGACATCCAGCCGCACACCGCGGCTCAGCGCACGTTTAATCGAATCGCGCAGTACGCCTTCAGGCGAGAGAATGCGGTTCGGCTTGCCGTTATAGCAGTGGGTGATAATGTCGCCGGAGGTCAGTAAATCCGCGATTTCATCGAGATTCGGCGGGTTATTGCCGATATGCACCATCAGCGGCAGGTCGTCATTTTCCTGCTGGATTTCTTTGGCACGCACCAGCGGCTTAATGCCGTTCTGGCCGACCACGCTGCTGCTCATGCGCGCTTTGATGCCGATAATAAAACCGGGATTTCGCGCGATGGCGTCACGCACGCCGACCTTGTCGATCTGCGTCATATCCGCCAGTTCGTTCTGCGTGACAATGCCGGTGCGGGCGATATTCAGAAACGCGTACACGTTGGTTTTCGCCACACGGGTGATCTGATAGAAATCGTCGACATCATTCGCGCCGGTACTGCCGGCATCCGCCACGGTAGTGACGCCGCAAGCGACACCAATCAGATCGGCGTCGTCGTGATAAATCGGCGATTTTGGGTAACAGTGAACGTGGGAGTCGATCCAGCCCGCGCTGGCGTAAACCTTGCCCTGAAGATTGAGAGTCTGGCGGGCAGTGGCATCGGCTGCCAGCGTGCCAATGGCGGCGAATTTGCCGTCCTGAATAGCAATATCGGTCAGGCTGCCGTCTGTGCGTAATGCCTGGCGGATGATTAAGTCATACATACGACGTTCTCCATAATCTCGGGCGTCAGGAGTGTTCCCGCCGCCCGCTTTACTGCTGAGTTGCTGCTATGTTGCTGTTCTTACAATGAAACCGGGAAAATAGCGCCCAGGATCATGGCACCGAGGATCGCACCACCGGTAATTGGCTTCTGCCACAGATAGAACCCCAGCGCGCCGAGCAAGGAGCCCAGACCGATAGGAGTCGAGGCAGCCATGGCCGACAGGATAATCAGCGGCCCGAGGAAGCGACCGGAGGCATTACCCGCGCCCATCATCACGTCAGCGCCGTAGGTTGAATTGCTCTGATTGATGGTGAATTTACGTGCCAGAATGATGATGTAACCAACGGCTAATCCGAGGATCAGACCGGTTACCAGTGAAGCTGCGAAGTTAGCCACCGGGAAGATAAACCCTGCACCCAGCAGCATCGCCGGTACACCCAGACCGATACCCGTCTGGATTGCGCCGCCGATATCGAGAATACCGACCAGTGAACCTTCAATGATGCGGGCAAACAGGAAGCTGGCACCGAAGGCCGCCACTGCGCCGTACACGCCGGTGTCCATGCCTGATCGCAACATCGACACAAACGCCACTTCGTTAAACGCGCCGATGCCATACAGGTAATACATGTGTGTCCCGGCGAAAACGCCGGAAGACAGCAGTCCGACAAAAATCGGGAACGACCACTCGGCGTACCAGAAACCACGTTTGGCTTGTTCTTCCATTGTCATGTTCCTCTTACTTGCCGCTGAGTGAATTGTGAATGCCGTTCAGCCATGTCGGGACATCCAGCATGAATGACTGCAACAGTTTGACGTCGAAACCACGGAAGAAGCCGCTGAGGACGAACAGCGCGATAATCGCCGCCATCATCACTTTGGTCACGTGGTTCCAGCCGCTTTCTTCGACGCCTTTACCGATCAGGATACCCAGTACCAGACCCGGTACGGCGTTACCCATAATCATCTGCGCCAGACCGCCAAAAATGGTGGCCCAGAAACCGGAACGACGTCCTGCATCAATCGCTGCCAGCCAGAAAATCACCGGCATGACGGTGTTCACCAGCAGGTTAGCCGCAGGCACCAGCACTTTAATCGCGGTAACCTGTAACGCCGGAGGAACGGCTGACGCCGTGGTGTTGAGGAAGGCCACCACAATCATGCCAATGATGCCGCCGGCAATCGCCATCTTGCGCGGATCGTGCATGGTTTCGGCGACATTGCGGTTTTTGAACATCAGCGCCGCGGTAGCCCAGTGAGGGATAATGCGATGGTCAACGTCCTGCGTGAAAGAACCTGCTGCAACGGAAGATGCCCAGGCGTTAAAGAAGAAGCCCAGACCAAATGAGAAATGCGAAGCCGGATCGCCTTCACAGGAGTTTAATTCCCCAAGTGTACGAAAAGCCCCCATCCCTTGCACGGTAGGCGCATGGAACATACGTGCGGCACCCGCACCTACGCCCACGCCAACCAGTCCGCCGATAATAAGCGACTTAAATAAAATAATTAAAAACATCAGTATATCCTTGTCATTTATAGCTAACGTTTTTATTTCGTGACAAAAACTACCTGTTCCGTATTAATAACAGTCAGGTTGACGGTAATGTCTAACGCCACGTAATAACTCTTTCTTTCCCTGGCCAGAAAAAAGAACAGAAACTTTTCTCTTTTAACTGACTCTTCTGCCTTTATTACCTTGACGTCCTGCGGTTCAATACGCAGCAAGACATTATTGGCAGAAGATTTGAGAACAGTTCTCTGAACCTGACTCAGTGCGGAAGAAAAGGCGGCAGCCTTATTTTCGCCTTTTCCCTCAACCCGAACTGTCGTGGTTAATTGTTGCTTCATTACGCCTGACCATACTTCTTGTTATAAGCTTCAACCAGGCGCTGACCCAGTTCTTCTTTATCCATAAATCCGAACCCTAATACCAGACAGCCTTCGTTAATTGCCGTGACGCCTTCATCCACTGAACGCATCCCGTATTTGGCTTTATATCCGTATTTGTTTTGTGCGGTAATCGCACCTGCGCCGCCACTGCCGCAGAAGGAAATACCTAAGCTGGCACCTTCCGCTTTCATCACGTCACCGAGTTTCATATCTGCTGCCATACCTGGGACAACAATGGCTTTTCCGCCAGCCGCTTCCACGCCTGCCGCCACTTTCTGGCCTTTACCTAAACGGTCGCCGATCACAACTATTACTTGTCCCATAATTCACATCTCCAGATTAATTAATTCGCTGTATTCTAAAAAAGTTATTTCGGTTCGTTGTCTCTTGCGACTTCAAAATGCACCGAGAGTAAATAGGCTTCCTCAATCGGTAAATTTCCGAACCAGCTGACCACTTCTTCTGCCATTTGCATTGACTCGGCAGAAATTTCATCAAATAAATCTTTCTCGACTTCAGGTAACGGCTCGCCGGTAATGGCGCGTAATACCATGGCTTTTACGTGAGACGTTAACATTTGCAACTGAACATCTGTGGTATAGATATTCTTAGCGCTTTGCATAGTCTGAATATCTTTTAATACTTGCTCTGTTATCGCCGCGGCATCTTTCAATTCAATCCGCCCGGTTCCTTTCACAGATGCGCTTGCGTTATTCACTCGCGATTACCTCTCTCCTTACCTGACTCACTATTTCAGCCGTTTATTTCGTCTGTCTTTACCCTAACTCCGGGAAGATTTCCTGTGTAGTGGGTCTTTTTCCAGTTCGAAGTGGAAATACAATGCGCTGAGCAGATCCAATTCGCATAATGAAAAGTTAAGTCGTCATATCACTGAATATTGCCGCTTGTAGCAGCGTATTTCACTGGTAATCGGAATTTTCGCAATGCGGATTAATTCCCTCACAACGCTTTCATTTCCGCTTAAGAGTGCCTAGTATCAAAGAACACATGCAAATCACTGACACCCCTGCGTTAACCCGCGGGGGTGTTATTTTTTGCCGACCGGCACCCCACTCGCATGAAGCGGGTGATGCGAAAGGAACCACGGAGAATGTTATGAGTAAACCGACACTGATCATCAATGAACTTGACGCAGAACGCCTGGACACACTACTGGCGCAACCTGCTTTTGCCAGCAGCCCGGTCGCTGACGCACTGAATGAAGAGTTGGATCGCGCAGAGATTTTGCCACCCGAGCAAATACCGGCCGACGTGGTTACGATGAACAGCAAGGTTCGCTTTACTGAAGGTAAAGACGGCGAAGAACATATCCGCACACTGGTGTATCCGGCGGCGCTGAAAGACAGCAACGAGCAGTTGTCCGTGATGGCCCCGTTAGGTGCCGCCCTGCTGGGGTTGCGCGTGGGTGGAAGCATCACGTGGGAAATGCCGAATGGCGAGAACAGCCGGATTGAAGTGCTGGAATTGTTGTTTCAGCCAGAGGCGGCTGGGGAATTGAGACGTTAAGGGTTTTCTTTTGCAGAAGCCGCTGCACTGCTTTACTAAAGACCGAGAACATTTCGGTTTCTCACCTGCGGTGATCGCTTAACGCGCAGCGCCGAAACCGCCCAAGAGGGAGAAGTGCTTTCTCCCTCTTGGATCTCCCTCCGCTTTTTACTGCGCGCTATCGCTGGTACAACGGACATGTTCTGCTGCATAGGTGAGTGGCGCAAAATGTCATCGCTGCGCGATTCCCTCATTTCAGGCTTCGAGCCATTGGTCTCGAACCATTCATTCGGTGCCATTTTTGAGCACGCCAATAAACTTATCTAAAAGATGCAAACAATCTGCCGTTGAATTTAAGATCCTACGGGCGATTCAGAAATCTTGCTGAGTGAGAGGTTGCAGACCTTAGGCTGCAATCCCGAAAGGAAGGCACCGCGCAGCGGCAAGATTTCCAGCCTGTCGCGGTGGTATCTGAAACATAGTCAGCGAGCGGAGCGCGCAGTTTAAGACGTGGAGATTCCAAAGAGGGCTCGTCTTAGCCCTCTTTGGTCGGTTTCGGCGCGAGAGGCCGGGTGATCACCGCGTTTGAAAAACCGAAATTTTCATCGCCCGCAGCATTGAGAATGCCGCTCAGACACCGGCCATCTGCTTACTTAAACTTCTTGTGGTTCTCATTCCTTGTCGCCTTAAACCCTTCTGCCTCTTTCTTCGCTTCATCTACCTTGCCCGCTTTAGCCAGCTCTGAAGCTTTATCAATCTGGCCAATCAGCGTATCCAGCCCTTTATGATAATCCTGCATTTCCGGGCTGTCCGGCGCTTTGCCTTTCAGTTTCGGGGGCGTGGCTTTTTTCGCATCTTCCGCAGCGGCTTTCATATTAGCCAGACTGGTCGTCAGTTCGGCCTGATCGCTGGTCTTCAGCACTTTGCTGTAGTTATCAGAAATCGTGTCCATGTCCGTTTCTAAATCTGCTGCCAGTGCCACCGTGCTGCTTCCCAGCATTGCGACTACCGCTAACGCCATCAGTTGTTTACGCATGAGCTTTCTCTCTATTGTTATTTATTTGTTAGATAAAACGACATTGCTTGTAAGGCTTTATAAAAATAGGCTGAGAGAGAGGAAAACGGGATGAATTTTTTGTAAAGAATGGTAGCGGGAGGAGAAGCAGCGATCGGGCGATCGCTGCTTTAAAGGGGATTATTCGCCAGCGATTTTCATTGCCGGTAACAGTACGGAGCCACACTGGATGTTGCTGCGGGTTTCAATATCGCTGCCGATGGCAACCATATTGCGCCACATGTCTTTCAGGTTACCGGCAATGGTAATTTCGCTTACCGGATACTGAATTTCACCGTTCTCGACCCAGAAACCGGCCGCGCCGCGTGAGTAGTCACCGGTGACGCCACTGACGCCCTGCCCCATCAGCTCGGTCACGACCAGACCTTTATCGAGCTTGCGCAGCATACCCGCGAAATCATCCCCCTGACCGGCGATGCGCCAGTTGTGGATGCCGCCTGCGTGGCCGGTGGTTTGCAGACCGAGTTTACGCGCGGAATAGCAGGTCATCAGCCAGCTTTGCAGGATGCCGTCTTTGACAATATCGCGACGTTCGGTGCGCACACCTTCGCTGTCGAACGGCGTCGAAGCCAGGCCCTGCAACAGATGCGGATGTTCTTCGATAGTCAGCCACTCCGGCAGAATTTGCTTGCCGAGGCTGTCGAGCAGAAAGGACGATTTGCGGTAAATGCTGCCGCCGCTGATTGCGCCGACCAGATGTCCGAACAGGCCGGTCGCCACTTCCGAGGCGAACAGCACCGGAGCCTGCATGGTCGGTAATTTACGCGGAGCCAGACGCGATAAGGTGCGGCGTGCGCACTCTGCGCCAACCCATTCAGGGTCTTTCAGGTCGCTCATCTTACGGGCGATGGAATAAGCGTAATCGCGTTCCATGTCGCCTTCATGTTCCGCAATCACGGAGGCGGAAATCGAATGACGCGTCGAGCAATAACTCTGCAACATGCCGTGGCTGTTACCGAAAACGCGGATGCCGTAATGGCTGTTAAAACTGCCGCCTTCGGTATTAGTGATACGCTTGTCAGCCTGCAACGCCGCCTGTTCAGCACGGGCAGCCAGCTCAATGCTGCGATCGGGATCCAGCTCTTCCGGGTGGAATAAATCCAGATCCGGCGCGCCAAACGCCAGCATCTCTTTATCGGCCACGCCCGCGAAGGGATCTGGTGACGTGTAACGGGCGATATCCAGCGCCGCCTGTACAGTACGCGAAATAGCGTCCGGGCTTAAATCGGTGGAAGACGCGCTGCCTTTACGGTTCTGATAATAAACGGTGATGCCCAGTGCGCCGTCGCTGTTGAATTCCACGTTCTCGACTTCACCAAAACGGGTGCTGACGCCGATACCGGTGGTTTTGCTGACCGCCACTTCTGCGGCATCTGAACCCGCTTTCGCCAGTTCCAGAGCCTGAGATACGGCCTGTTCCAGAGTTTTACGCTGCTGCGCTACTTGATTCACTACGTTCATCGGCATGTCATCGCTTATGAGATAAAAGGGATTGTTCTACACTGGTATTGAGAAACTTATACCTTTGAGTCTAACAGAGACTCGCCACAATTTCGCATTACCTCCGGCGTTGTTATGCCCAAAGTTGCAACAGAACATGGATGTATGGGGCATAACCCTGCATAATGCCGCCGAAGCAATAAAGCACAATCAAACTGACAGGATTACCTCGTTAAGAGGAAGCGCCCATGACAAAGAAAATTGACGACTGGCACGATGACGTTCCCGAAACCAACGAGAACGAAGATGAAGAAGAAATCATCTGGGTCAGTAAAAGTGAAATCAAACGTGACGCCGAGGCGCTGAAAGATCTCGGTGCAGAAATGGTTGAGCTGGGTAAAAACTCGCTGGACAAACTGCCGCTGGATGACGATCTGCGCGCTGCGATCGACTTAGCGCAGAAGATCAAGAAAGAAGGCCGCCGCCGTCAGCTTCAGCTGATCGGTAAAATGCTGCGTTCCCGCGATGTCGAGCCAATCCAGACTGCACTGGATAAACTGAAAAACCGCCACAACCAGCAGGTTTCGCTGTTCCATAAACTGGAAATGCTACGTGACCGTCTGGTTGAAGAAGGTGATGATGCGATCCCGCCGGTGCTGGAACTGTATCCGGAGGCTGACCGCCAGCAGCTGCGTGCGCTAATCCGCAACGCACAGAAAGAGAAAGCTGCGAATAAGCCGCCGAAATCTTACCGCCAGATCTTCCAGTATCTGCGCGAACTGGCTGAAGGTCAGGACTAAAAAAAACCAAAACCCGCCTTTTTACATAACAGAAAATGGCGGGTTTTTTCTTTTCAGCCTTTGGCCTTTACTGCCGGTTTCTCCAGCAGATTCAGCCGCAGATCCCCTTCCAGCTCTTCTTCAGCTTCTTCAAATAAAAGAATCAGCGCGCCGAAACGCCGCTTGCGGCTGGCATTCAGATTAATGAAATCTATCTCAACCGGCAGCGCAATCCCGCCTGTCACCTCATCCCAGAGTGCATCCAGATTCGCACCGAAGCTGTCGGTCAGACCAAACTGACGGACAAACTCGGCGTAGAATGCGGGTAAATCCGGGATGTGATTAAAATCGAAGCTCACTTTATTCATCGACATTACTCCACCCGAACGAAGTTCTGATAATGGTCTTTACTGACGTAAATCAGCCCGTCGCTGGCAAACAGCACGCGGTCTGCTCCGCGACGCCCGCAGCGATAGTTGATATCCGCCTCACGCCATACCCGTTTATTGGCCGATGGCAGACGACCTTCCCGGTTTGAGAAACGGTCGCCACCGATGGCTTTGCCCGGCAACACATCACAGAGGTTGCCGGAACGCGCATCCCAGCCCGCTTCACGCGCCTTTTTCTTGGTGATGTAATTATCAGGCAATCTGTGATTCTGGCGCAAATAACTCACCACGGATTGTTCATCGGTGCCCGCAACGATTGTGCCCTGGTTGTATGTCGATTTCGCGACAACCTGCCCCGCGCCCCCGCACAGCCCGACAATCACAGCCGCAGCCATCATCAGACTGCGCGCACGCAGCCAGTTAAATGCCTTCATTGACGTCCTTTTTTGTAGCCAGTTTTTTGTAGCCAGTTTTTGTAGCCAAATAACGGTAGCCAGAATGAATCTGTTCCTGTTTATTGTTTCTCAAAAAGCGATTTCTGGAAAGCTGACTTAAAGATTTCCCAGATGCAGCGTTTTCACCTGCAGATATTCTTCCAGCCCCAGCACCGAGCCTTCACGCCCCAGACCGGATTCTTTCACCCCGCCAAACGGCGCGGCCTCGTTGGAAATCGCACACTCGTTTATCCCGATCATGCCGCTTTCAATTGCATCAGCCACGCGGAAAATACGTTGCAGATTCTGACTATAGAAATAGGCCGCCAGCCCGAAAGGTGTGTCGTTGGCGCGTTTAATCACTTCGTCTTCCGTTTTGAAACGGAAACAGGCCGCCAGCGGTCCGAAGGTTTCTTCGTGCGCCACTTTCATGTCGTCGGTGGCGTCAATAATCACCGTCGGCTGGAAGAAGTTGCCGCCAAGTTTATGTCGCTCACCACCTTCCATCAGTTTCGCCCCCTTCTCCAGCGCGTCCTTGACGTGTTCTTCGACTTTCTCCAGCCCCTGAATGTTAATCAGCGGCCCTACGGTCACACCTTCGTCCATGCCATTACCGACTTTCAGTTTGCGCACTTCCTCCGTCAGACGTGAGGTGAAGGCGTCATAGACGCCGTCCTGCACGTAGATGCGGTTGATACACACGCAAACCTGTCCGGTGTTACGGAATTTACAGGTAATGGCGCCCTTTACCGCGGCTTCAATATCCGCATCATCAAACACGATATACGGCGCGTTACCACCCAATTCCATCGACACCTTTTTCATGGTGTCAGCGCTGTTACGCACCAGCGTTTTGCCGATTTCTGTAGAACCGGTGAAGGACACTTTGCGCACCGCGTCACTGGCCATAATCACTTCGCTGATGGCGCTTGTATCGCCCGCCACGCCGTTGATCACGCCATCGGGAACACCCGCATCCTTTGCCAGCTGCAGCAGAGCAAACGCCGAGAGCGGCGTATTACTGGCGGGTTTGATGAGGCCGGTACAGCCCGCGGCCAGTGCCGGACCGAGTTTGCGGGTCAGCATCGCCAGCGGGAAATTCCACGGCGTAATCGCCGCCACCACGCCGACCGGTTCGCGTGTCGCCAGAATGCGCGAGCCCGGTTTAGCCGGAGGAATGATTTCCCCGTTGGCGCGCTTGGCCTCTTCACTGAACCATTGCAGATAGCTTGCGGCGTAATCGACTTCGCCCAGCGCCTCTTTCAGCGGCTTGCCCTGTTCAGCCACCATCAGCTCGCCGAGAAACTGTTTGTTTTCCAGCATCAGTTCATACCAGCGGTGCAAAATTTCGGAGCGTTCTTTGGCGGTGGTTTTGCGCCAGGCTGGGAAAGCATCACTGGCGGCTTTGACGGCGGCTTCCGTTTCCGTCTTTCCGGCTTTTGATACTTTGGCGACCACATCGCCCGTCGCCGGATCCAGCACATCGAAGGTGTTTTTGGCCTCAAGCCATTTTCCGCCGACAAAATAGCCGGTCTTAAATAAGGGATGCGCAGAGAGTTTATGAGATTGGGCTGACATGAGGATCCTCCTAATTTATGCCGTTTTAAGCGATCTATTCAGTAAGTATAGCGGCTTGAGCAGAAGCGTCAGTCAGACAGCACTGAGAGACACAGATCGCAAAGTGAATTGTCATACGTTCACAATTTTCACACCCCTCAGTAAACTGCAGTGAACTCCACCCCATTTTTACAAAGGAAGAAGGCATGTCGACGCGCGAAAAAATGAATATCGGTGAACTCTACACAGACATGGGCGAAGGGTTGCCGGAGGAACGGCGTGCGGGAAAAGAGCGGGTGTACGATTACAACCTGACCCGTCCCTCAGAAGAAGAAAAACGCCAGCGGATGCTGAAAGACATCATGGGCAGTCTGGGCGATAACGGCTGGATTGAGCCGCCGCTGCGTGTCGCGTATGGCACCCATATTCATATCGGCAATAACTTCTACGCCAATTTCAATCTCACGGTGGTGGACGATGCTACCGTTACAATCGGTGATAACGTGATGATTGCGCCGAACGTCACCCTGGCGACAGCCGGTCACCCAATCGACCCGGAAATCCGCGCCACCGGACAGCAATTCTCCCTGCCGATTGTCATTGAAGATAACGTCTGGCTGGGCACCGGAGTGATGGTAAATCCGGGCGTGACAATCGGGCGCAACAGCGTGATTGGTGCGGGCAGCGTGGTGACAAAGTCCATTCCCGCCGGTGTGGTCGCGGCTGGCGTACCGTGCCGGGTAATACGCCCGATTACCGCCGCTGACCGTGAAACATTCACGAAATAATGCCCTGATATAGGCGATAAAAAAGGCCGGAGCTTTTAAACACCGGCCTTTATTTTAACGGGCAATTACGCCACAAACGCATGCTGATAACGATGGAGCATTTCTGTCAGACGTCGCACCGGCTCGGTGACTTTCAGAGGCGCGTCGTAATCGACCAGCTTTTGCTGATACTCACCCAGCTCTTTCAGCAGACGCTGATAATAGTAAGTCCGCTTACCTTCGCCTGACGCCGAAACCACATGATCAGCGGTGTTACGGATTTTCTTGTGGAACGCCGACAGCTCATCATTCACCGGTACTTCGGCCAGTTTCATGCGCTGGTGAGCGATAATCAGCATCAGCGCCAGACGGTATTTACCGATGTCATTCGGGAACATCACCAGCAGTTGATTGAGCTGATGGTAAAGCGCCGGAAGGTGGTTTTCACGACGACGATACGCCTTGGTGGTCAGCGCCGAAACCGCACTGCTCATAAAACGGTTCAGCAATGTACGCCCGGTTTTATCGCGGGATTTATCGCGAATAATCAGCAACACCGCCATCGCAATCACCGTACCAATCGCCTGCCCCAGCGCATTGTCGAGAAAAGACGTCACGTTAAATTTCATCGGATTACTGAGCACCAGAATATTGATGGTGCCCGCCAGCAAACCGAGCATACCGAGACGACGCTTGGTGACTTCTATACCGATAAAGAAGGTGAAAATCCCCAGCATCAGACACAGCAGGAACAGACTTTGCTGCGTCGAAGGCATGATCAACATAAACATCATCGAGCCGACCGGGATCGCCAGCAACATGCCGACGATAAAGTCCATCGCCATGCCTTTCGGGTTCGGGGTACGCATCGCCAGCGAGGTCACCACGGCAATAATAATCACGCAGCCGCTGGCTGAGGTCCAGCCGGTCCATAACCACATCAGGCAACCAATCGCCGTCGCGGTAAACGTACGCAGGCCGTTGATCAGCGCATGGTGACGTTCTGCCGACACCGGACGAATCACCACTTCACCTTCCAGCACGCCACTTTCAATACTGCTGATGCTGCTGTTGGTCTGAACGCCTTTCATCAGCAACAGCGCACGCGTTCCGGCGCCGGTCCAGGCACTGAGCGTCACCAGCACGTTATCGCTGTGCATTCCGGTAATCATCTGGCGCAGCTGTTTCAGGCGGCGGTGAACATCGGCAACGGTGTCTGCCGGTTCTGCAAACAGCGCTTTAAGTTCAGGAGACAACCTTTCCGGCGTGTCTTGCATAATCAGGTAGGTTTCACAGGCCTGGGTGATCATACTCAGCGAAGTGCTGTGCAGCGCTTTCAGACGCTGGTTGCAGCGCTGCCAGCGCGAGGATTCCATCATCAGACTGCCGCGCATACCGTTAAGCGCCGTGGTGCTTTTCACCAGGTTATTCCAGGACTTATCGATGTCTTCTTTCGTCCCGATATTTACGCAAATCCGCATCAGCGCAAACTGATCCAACATCAGCTGACTGACGGCGCGGTCGATATCTTTTTTGATTGAACGGGGAGAAAACAGCAGGTCAGCCACGATGGCGCAACAAATCCCGATAACAATTTCACTGCAACGCTCGACGGCAAACTGCGGTGTCTGTAACGGTGCGCTGGCGGATGTCACCACGATAATCAGCGCGGTATAACCGGCCAGCCCCAGCGCATACGAGTTCTCGATACGCACCAGCGAAGACCACCAGGTGCAGACGCCTGCCCAGATACAGCATAAAAGCAGCATCACGACCGGCGCACGGGCGGTGGCGATAACAATCACCAGCGCCGCGATACAGCCGATGAAAGTCCCGATAACACGCAGGAAACCACGGTGACGAATAGCACCGGCAAAGGGTTCACCGCCGGCCACCAGCGCAGGGCCGGAGGTCACAATGGCGGCGGTCATGGCCGACCAGCGCGGTGTCTCAAGTTGCAGATAGAACCCGAGAACCAGAGCGCCGAGGATCGCGAACGTCAGCTTGCAGGCAAAACGTATGCGCGGGATAAGTACGCTATTCATCTTTCCGGCCTTAACCAAACTCTCTCAGGCGATGCAGGAGACGAAGGAACGGAGAACCTTCATCTTGCTTACGGTCATGCTGACCCGTGATAACCACGGTCGCGGTCGTCCCTGCCGGATATGGATGCTGCTGGTCTTCATCATCGAGCAGGATCTTCACCGGCACGCGCTGCGCCAGACGCACCCATTCGAGGTTGCTGTCGATGGTCGCCAGACCATTGGTTGCGGCTGAGGAAGAGCTGTTGGTGACCGCAGCGGCCACGCTGTCGACGGTACCATGCATGATGCGGTTACTGCCCAGCGGGGTGATTTCCGCACGGTCGCCTTTTTTCAGGCCCGGCAGTTTGGTTTCTTCCAGATAGGCGAGAATGTAGAACGAATTTTTCTTCACCAGCGCCACGGCTGTCGAACCACGGTTGATGTAGTTACCCGGATGTACGGTCAGGTTAGTGACCCAGCCGTCGGCTGGCGCAACCACGACAGTACGTTCGAGATCCAGCACTGCCAGATCACGTGCCGCCTGCGCTTTTGCCAGCTGATGTTCAGCGGTTTGCAGCACGTTATTGGCCTGATCGATTTCTTCCTGCGACATGGCCTGCACGCCCAGTTTTACACGACGTCCGGCTTCGCGTTTTTTCTCTGCCGCCAGCGCCTGATAATACGCGACGTCAGCGCTGGCTTCGTCCAGCGCCTGCTGATAGCGCGGCTGGTCGATTTTGAACAGCACCTGGCCTTTCTTCACCAGCTGGTTATCGACCACGGGCACATCCGTAATCAGACCGGTGACGTCGGGCGCGATAGACACGATATCAGCGGTAAATTTGGCATCACGGGTCCACGGAGATTCGGTATAGAACGCCCAGGCTTTGAAAATTGCGATGACAGCCAGCACGACCAGAATCAACGTTATTGCATAACGTATTATTTTTATAGAGAAATTTTTCACAACGCCCTCAGACGAACAAGCAGGAGATCAGGTAGAAAAGACAGCAGTATAAAGCTGTGTTGAACAACGCCGGATGCCAGACAAAGTCATAAATACCGGTGGGCTGTAACACGCGTCGCAGCAGGAAAAATACGACCAGCGCCAGCAGTATTTCAAAAAACACCGGAGGAAACGACAATCCGAAAATCACCATTACCGGAAGCAAACTCATCAAAAAATCCTTACATTATTACGACGGACAAACACGTATCGTCCCGCGCACGCATTATTCATTATTTTAGGCAACGGCACGCGACCCCGGAGGAAAATAATTCAACGGGAGCAGATCAATGAAGCCGTGGAGTTGCCAGGGAAGTGTGCGAAAGTAAGCATTATGTCAGGAATACTGAAACCTGAGCATTATCGCCCGGAAGGGTATATTAGCGTGCTTATTATCAAGTAATCAACGTTCCGTGATCTAAATCACTTTTAAGCCAGAGTTAACAATGGACCGATTAAAACGCATGTCGATTTTCGCTCAGGTGGTGGAAAGCGGTTCTTTTACTGCCGCTGCAAGACGCCTCGACATGAGCGTTTCCGCCATCAGTCAGACGATTTCAAAGCTGGAAAATGAGTTACAAATCAAATTATTAAATCGCAGCACCCGCAGTATTGGTCTGACGGAAGCGGGCAAGCTTTACTATCAGGGTTGCCGGAAAATGCTGCACGATGTGCGTGAAGTGCATGAACAATTATACGCCTTCAACAACACCCCGACAGGGACATTGCGCATCGGCAGTTCATCAACAATGGCACAAAATGTTCTTGCTGCGATGACCGCCGAAATGCTCAGCGAATACCCCGGCCTGACGGTGAATCTTGTGACCGGCATACCCGCGCCCGATTTAATCGCCGACGGGCTGGACGTAGTGATCCGCGTCGGCGCGTTACAGGATTCCAGCCTGTTCTGCACCCGCTTAGGCTCAATGCCAATGGTGGTATGTGCGGCGCGCAGTTATCTGGCGCAGCACGGCACGCCGGAAAAGCCCGCCGATATGGTGAATTTCTCGTGGCTGGAATACAGCGTGCGTCCCGACAGTGAATTTGAGCTGATCGCCCCTGAGGGCATTTCGACCCGCATTACACCGCAAGGCCGCTTCGTCACCAACGATTCACAAACCATGATCCGCTGGCTGAAAGCCGGTGTAGGTATCGCCTATGTGCCGCTGATGTGGGTGATTGAGGAAATTAACGCAGGCGAAGTGGAGATTTTGTTCAGAAGCTATCAGTCCGATCCGCGACCGGTCTACGCGCTGTATACCGAAAAGGACAAACTGCCGCTAAAGGTGCAGGTCTGCATTGATTATCTGTCGGATTATTTCAAACGGGTCAGCAAGGTTTATCAGGGCTACCGGCAGGGGAAAAAGGGGGCCCAGTGGAGTTGAGTTCGTCTCTAAACAAAACTCCACCTGACCTCCCCTTTTACAAGGGCAGGAAAAAATTTAAGCAGTACCACCCACCGTCAGATTATCCAGTTTCAGGGTTGGCTGACCGACCCCGACCGGCAAACTCTGACCTTCTTTACCGCATACACCAACGCCTTTATCGAGCGCCAGATCGTTACCGACCATAGAAATCTGCTGCATGGCTTCAATCCCGGAGCCAATCAGCGTCGCGCCTTTCACCGGTTTGGTGATGCGGCCTTTTTCGATCAGATAGGCTTCTGAAGTCGAGAACACAAATTTACCCGACGTGATATCCACCTGACCGCCGCCGAAGTTTGGCGCATAAAGACCAAATTCCACGCTGCTGATGATATCTTCCGGTGTCGATTTCCCGGCCAGCATGTAGGTGTTGGTCATACGTGGCATCGGCAAATGCGCATAAGACTCACGGCGGCCGTTACCGGTCGGTGCAACACCCATCAGGCGCGCATTGAGTTTGTCCTGCATGTAACCTTTAAGCACACCGTTTTCGATCAGTACGTTGTACTGCCCCGGCACACCTTCATCGTCAATCGCCAGTGAACCGCGCAGATCCGGCATGGTGCCGTCATCGACAACGGTACAGAGTTCAGACGCCACCAGTTTGCCCATCTGACCGCTAAATACTGAGGTGCCGCGACGGTTGAAATCGCCTTCCAGACCGTGACCTACCGCTTCGTGCAACAGCACGCCAGGCCAGCCTGCGCCGAGCACTACCGGCATGCCGCCAGCCGGAGCGGCCACTGCGGTCAGGTTCAGCAGCGCCATACGCACGGCGTCACGGGCAAAAGCTTCGGCACGGACTTCGCCGTTCACCGTTTCCAGGAAGTAGTCATAACCGACACGGCCGCCGCCGCCGCTTGAGCCGCGCTCACGGCGTCCGTCCTGTTCGACCAGAACGCTGACAGACAAACGCACCAGCGGACGGATATCCGCCGCCAGCGTGCCATCCGTCGCCGCAACCAGCACGGTTTCGTACACGCCGGTAATGCTGGCACTGACTTCCTGCACGCGCTTATCTGCCGCACGGGCAATTTTGTCTACGCGGTGCAGCAGGTCGATTTTCGCTTCACGCGGCAGGCTTTGCAGCGGATCCAGCGGAGAATAAAGAGATTTGTACGCAATTTCGCCCAGCGTATGGGCTTTGCCATTGCCCTGCTCGCGAACAATGCTGCGGGCCGCGGTGGCGCTGAGATTCAGGGCATTCAGGGTAATCTGGTCAGCATAGGCGAAACCGGTTTTTTCACCGCTTACCGCACGGACGCCGACGCCCTGATCGATATTGTAAGAACCATCTTTGATGATGCTGTCTTCGATAACCCAGGCTTCATGGAAACTGGACTGGAAAAAGAGATCGGCATAATCGAGACGACGTTCTGACAACTGGCCCAAAACGGAAAACAGATCCTGATGACTCAGATTATTAGCAGTTAGTAACTGCTCACTGACTAAGGCCAGACTCATAGATGTTCACTCTCTTTTTAGACGAAAATCCGGCGGGCTGAGCGTTATATAAACGTCAACCCGCCGGACAATCCATTGTTACAAGGTTATTAACAGCCTAACACAGCCCGAACGAGGTTTCCTGCCACCTTCGCCGGTGACGTTACTGAGCGGCAGCGGCTTTTGGATGTTCAACCGGTTTGCGCAGAATTTCGTTGATGTGTGGATCTGCGATAGTGCCGCTAATCTGATAGCGAATCAGCGAAATTTTATTCCACAGCGGCGCCAGCACTTTACTGGCAGCAAATACCGCCACGCCCACCACCGGGTTGATGACGAAAGCGGTAGCCACGCCGACGGTCGCTGAGATTTCCGGCGCAATAACCGCTTCCAGATCGAGGCGCTGATTAACAAAATTCACCTGACCGGTAATGGCAATATCCGCTTCAAGACCGTCAACCAGCAGATCATCGGTATGCAATACGCCGTCTTTAATCCAGGCCGTGGATTTGATGGAATCAAAATAGAATCCCTGACCGAAGGTATCACTGAAATCGAGACGCAGTTTACGCAGCAAGGCGTCGAAACTGACCAGACGCAGTAATTGCCCGGCCCGGCCGGTGCCGACATCAGCGATTTCGCCTTTGCCCAGCGTGTTTTTCAGCGTGCCGTTAAGCGTGCTGATATCCGGTTTCCACGGCACCGATTTCCAGTGCAGGTCGAAGTTAATGTCGAACGGCGCGCCTTTCAGTGGCGTGGTCACACCAAAGAATGACATCGCCTGTTCAATATTTTTACCCGTCAGTTTGCCTTTCAGACCGGTATTTTCGCCCTGTGCGTTCTGCTTCCAGTCGCCCTGAACGTTCAGCCGCGCTACGCCGGTGTCGATCAGGCCGTTGCGCAGCATCAGTTGATCGCCCTGCGGGGTGAGATCGGCATTCACTCTGCGGAAGTTCTGTCCGAGGAACCAGCAGGCCTCGCAACGCAGTTGTAACGCAGGCCAGTTAGCAAAGGAAATCTTACTGGTCGCAAACGGATTTCCGCCCGGCTGACCGCTGCTGGTGACATCGTCCACGGTCCATTGCGGATTGAAATAGACATATTTCAGGTTCGCCAGCCAGGGGCCGTTGTCATTCATATTCAGCTGACCGTCAATTTCTTTGCCTTTGGCGATGATTTCCATTCCCTGACGCCCCTGCACCGAAGTCAGGGCCAGGTCATTCCATACCTGTCCGCCCAGTGTCAGTGCAGGCGTAGTCAGGGTTATCAGATGCGGGAAGCTGAACCCGCTAAGTTTGCTGCTGGCACCCTTGGCGCCCCTGGTGCTCTGCGTCGCTTTATCCGGCGAGAGCAGGCCCAGCCAGTTTTCACCATCCAGCGGCGGCAGATTCAGCGTCAGGCTGCTGTCTGCTGGCAATGGCGGCGTTTTCTTCGCGTTAGCCTGCCAGGATGCGCGATCCAGTTTCAGTTGTTTGCCCAGCAACCAGCGGCTGTTGAATCGGTCTTTTCCGGCCAGTACGCCTTCCAGATTAAAGCTGTGCAAATCCCCTTTCACATTGACCACCAGCGGCATCGCATGCCCGGCCTTTTTGCTCAGCGGATCAGGTAAGTGACTGCTCACATCTTTCAGGTCGGCGTTCACATCGACGGTATAGGTTGGCGTACCTTTGTGCGGCAGCGTGATATTCACATCGCATTTCCACGGGGTACCACCAGAAATTTTGCTGGCTACGGCTGCCGGCAAACCAGGAATTTTTGCCAGCTGCCAGTTAGCATCCAGACCGACTTGCACCTTAAAGTCATCCGCCAGCTCCTGCGTGCTGAACATCACGTTTACCGGCTGGCCAAACCATTCACCGGTAAGACGGTTACTTTGCAGGTTGCCGTTGTCATAGCTGAACTGACCGCTGAGATGGCTGATTGTGCTGTCCAGCGGTTTAATCAACAGACTGTTGTCTTTTAGTGTCACCCCGCCTGAAGCGCGAACCATCTCGCCATCCAGCGGAATATCAAGATGTAAGCGACCATTCACTTCGCCGCCAATCTGCAATTCCTGTAGCGCCGAGCCCAGCGAATCATGCAGCGGTGTATCCATAAAATAGTCGCCAATATCTTTACCCTGACCGCGCAGGTCGGCATCGATAAACAGCTTTTCTTTCAGGTAATCAGGAATATTGGCGACCACATTATTGCCATCAACATTGCCTAGTTTGGTATTCGCGGCTTTCATGAACAGACCGTCGTTGAGGAAGTCGAGGTCAATATCCAGATTGGTCAGCGCTGGCCAGCCGGGCTGGAATTCAAAGGTTGAGTGGCGCAGTGGTACCCAGACTTCAAACTGCCCTTCGTTCTTTTTGAACGGGAAATCATGAGGATTGCCGTTGAACGTCAGCGTTGCGTTATCGACTTGTCCGGCCTGAATGGCGCCGCTCAGATAATCCACCAGATGTTTACCCATCAGCGGCTCAGGGAAATAACGCCACGCTTGTCCGGCATCATATAAGCGGATACCCGCCAGAATATTCAGCCACGGCTCGCCTTTAACAGGCTGGTCGTAACGGAAATCACCTTTCGCCCACAACGCGTTAGCCTGGACGTCCACATCTTTGCCCGACAGCGCCCAGCCGTCTTTCGTGTTAGTCCAGTTAAAGGTTCCGGTTGCTGCGCCTATCTCCAGCGGCGCACGGAACATTTCGCCATAAGCTAAGACACTGTCTTTGAGATTAACCGCCAGCTGACCGCCTGCCACGCTGCCTTTGAGGCTGCCGCTGAAATGATTGATGCCCGGCAGCAGTTCCCAGCGCTGCCAGCTGACATCGTGCCAGCTGGCATCAAAACGGGTGTGATCCGGCTGCTTGATCGGGATATCCAGCGCGAGCCTGTCGACGTTACCGGCAGGTTTTAAATCCTGCCAACGCTCCAGTATGGCGGGAGTCAGGAATGAGAAGGTTGGGATCACCGGTCCTAAGCGTTCGAGTTGCAGATTTGCGCCGCGGATACGTAATTCTTCGCCCTGCGAGGGGCCGAGGAAATCATTATTTTCGGGAAGATAAAGCGCTTCAAGGCGACCTTTTGGCCACGCGACGCCATCCGTTTTCAGGTTCAGTTGCTGTGTTCCAACCTGCCAGCCATTTCCCTGACGGCTGCCGTGTAAGGTGAGATTATCAACATCGAGGCGGTGCTCATCGTCACCGGTTTTCCAGGTGGCGGACCCCGTTTTCAGCAGCGCATCACCGGCATAAATATCGCCATTGTGGACTGTCAGCCATGCCGCCAGGCTAAAGTTTGCGCTTTCCAGACCGGTGTTATTGCGCAGCCACCGGCTGAACCACGGTTTCATATCAATATCATCGGCTTGCATATAAATCTTGCCGTTATTGAGCAAACCGTTTGAGTCGTTAAGATCCATACGCAGCTGTACAACGCCGTGCTGACCGTTAAAGCTCGAAAGGCTGAGCTGCCCTTCGGCGCGGTGGCGGTTACGGCTGTTCAGCCAGGTGAGCTGGGGAATATCGAATTCGGCACGCGAACCGGAAGGCGTAGGGAACGTAATACGGCTGTTGCGCAGGTCAAAATGGTCAACCTGACGCAGAAAAATATCGCTGACACGGCCGGGCTTGATGCCGTTGCCTTTATTGGCCTCGCCACCGAGCGGAGTGTTTAAATCCAGTTGCAGGTTATAGAAGGTGAGGTCACGGAACTGCCAGCGAAAATGCAGGAGTGATTGCCAGACGTCCAGCGCCATAGTGATGCGCTGAACCCGCCATTTGGCCTCCGGTAATGTGACCTGAAGACCACGGACTTCCATGATCGGGCCAAAGGTTTTCCAGCTGGCGCTGACTTGCGACAGTTCAATCGGTACGCCGGTGACCGCCTCTACTTTCCCGACCAGTTGATCCTGAAAACGGCTAAGCTGCGGCAATGCCAGACGCAAGCCGCTGATCACCAAAGCCACTATCACGACAAGGGTTGCGCTGGTGGTTAATAAAATACCGGGCAGTCGCCTCAAACCTCTCTCCTTGTTTTCCATTCCATGCTGGTTTTCACCCGCACAGACGGCAATGGAAACCTTGAACAACCAGATGCTTCAAGCCAGTCATCAGCACATCACATCATGACGACGTCGAACTGTTCCTGACTGTAGAGCGGCTCAATCTGCACCTTAACCTGCTTGCCGACGAAAATTTCCACTTCGGCCAGCGCATGGGATTCTTCTCCCTTGAGGGCTTCTCCCACCGCAGCAGATGCGTAGACCAGGAACCGGTCGGAATCGTAGGCATGATGCACACGCACGATTTCACGCAGAATTTCATAGCAGACGGTTTCAACGGTTTTTACCGTACCGCGTGCGTGACACGTCGGACAATCGCTGCACAGCACATGTTCGACGCTTTCACGCGTGCGTTTACGGGTCATTTCCACCAGACCGAGCGCAGAGAAACCGTGAATGCCGGTCTTCACGCGGTCTTTCGACAATGCCTGTTCCAGACTGTGCAACACGCGACGGCGATGATCTTCATTCGACATATCAATGAAGTCGATGATGATAATGCCGCCGAGATTACGCAGACGCAGCTGACGGGCAATAGCCTGTGTCGCTTCGGTGTTGGTGTTAAAGATAGTGTCTTCGAGATTGCGATGGCCGACAAACGCACCGGTATTGATATCCACGGTGGTCATGGCTTCGGTCTGATCGATAATCAGGTAGCCGCCGGATTTGAGTTCCACCTTGCGCTCCAGCGCACGCTGGATTTCATTCTCAACATCGAACAAATCGAAAATAGGCTGCTTGCCGCTGTAATGCTCCAGCTTGCTGGTCATTTCAGGCATGTATTCACTGGTGAATTCCACCAGCAATTCGTACGTCAGACGGGAGTCAACGCGGATACGGTCCAGCGCTTCACCGGCAAAATCACGTAAAACGCGATGCGCCAGCGCCAGTTCGCCATACAACTTGCACTTGGTTTTGTTGCGACGTTTGCGCTCCATCACCTTGGTCCACAAGCGTTTTAAGTAGGCGGCATCCTGCTTGAGCTCTTCTTCGCCCACGCCTTCGGCGGCGGTACGAATAATGTAGCCACCGTGCTCGTCGCAATATTCGGAGACGATACGTTTCAGACGGTCGCGTTCCGCTTCGCTTTCAATACGCTGGGAAACCCCAACGTGAGAAGCGCCGGGCATGAACACCAGATAGCGGGAAGGCAAGGTAATGTCAGTCGTCAGGCGCGCGCCTTTGGTACCCAGCGGGTCTTTCACCACCTGAACCATCAGATCCTGGCCCTGATGCACCAGCTCTGCGATATCACGCACATGGAAATTTTTCTGCTCGTCACGCGCCACACATTCGGTGTGAGGCATGATGTCCGAAGCATGTAAGAACGCTGCTTTTTCAAGGCCGATATCCACGAATGCTGCCTGCATACCCGGCAGAACCCGGCTGATACGTCCTTTATAAATGTTGCCGGCAATCCCGCGTTTGGTCTCACGCTCAATATGGATTTCCTGCAGAATGCCACCGTCAATGTAGGCCACGCGGGTTTCAGACGGGGTGACATTGACCAGTAATTCAGCTGTCATGTTTTCTCCTAAGCTCGCGTAAGGCAGAAAATTCATTTAGCAGTTCCTGAGTTTCCACTAAAGGAAGACCCACAACTGCATAGTAACTGCCGCGAATTTCACGGACGAAACAACCGCCCTTTCCCTGAATACCATAAGCGCCCGCTTTATCCATGGGCTCACCGCTCAGAATATAGTGTGCAATGTCGTCGGAGGATAGTGAACGGAAAGTGACATCTGTCACAACCAACGTATTGAGACAATCCCGCCGGTCGGCAAACGCAATCGCGGTCATCACCTGATGCTGCCTGCCAGACAATGCATTAAGCATAACAGCGGCTTGCGCTTCGTCACGTGGCTTTTCCAACACTTTACCGTCAAGTACCACAATCGTATCTGCACCCAGCACCGGCAAATCTTCTGCTGCTACCGCCACACCGGCCTGCGCCTTGTCTCTCGCCAGCCGCAGAACATAATCTTGCGGTGCTTCGCCGGGCTGACGTTCTTCTGCCACGTCCGTAGACAGGCGCTCGAAAGGCAACTCCAGCAACGTCAGTAATTCACGGCGACGCGGTGACCCGGAGGCCAGATAAAGTGCGGTCATAACATCCTCATTGCACGGCAAACTGACGACGAATTTTACGCATCAGCAGGAACAGCCATGGCCACAGAATCCCGTCAACCACACTGCTCCAGAAAACTTCAGGCCGGAACGAAACGTTAACGACCAGGAATTCACCCCAGAACACCATCACGTCCACGGCCAGTGAAAGCACCATGACAATCAGCGCCTGTTGCCAGAGCGCCAGATTACGGAATAACTGGAATTTGAACGCGACCAGATAGGCGGTGATGGCAAATGCCAGCGCCCGGATACCCAGCGTCGATCCCAGGATCAGATCCATGATGAAACCGACAACAAAACCGGTACCCACGTTGACGCGATGCGGTAACGCCATCACCCAGTAAATCAGGATCAGCATCAGCCATGACGGCCTGAACATGTAAAGTTGTTCCGGCCACGGCATTACCTGCAACAACATGGCTATTAAGAAGGATAGCCAAATAATCCAACGCCCGTGGCTCCGGTAACTGTTCATCGTGTCACTCCCTGAACAGCAGGCGTGCTGACAGGTGCGGTAACCGTGCCGGTGGCCGGTGGCGGAACCGGTGCCGGAGGCCCCATATCACCCGGAGGTGGCAGGACTTGCGGCATCATCTGCATCAGACGTTCGTTGGCAACGCGATGGACTTCGTCCGGTGGCAACGGGTGCTCACCATTCCGGTCGGAACCCCACAACAGCAGCAAATAACGCAGACGTTGCAGACCGGCGGTCGGACGCGCCTGAATCACGGTATAAGCACGCTGGTTGTCCACTTTGACCGAAGACACCACACCCACCGGATAACCTTCAGGGAAACGGCCGCCAAGACCTGACGTGACCAGCACATCGCCGACACGAATGTCGGTATTGCTTGGCAGATGCTCAAGTTGTAAGTCATCAGCACATCCGCTACCGGCAGCAATCACGCGGATGTCGTTACGCAGCACCTGAATCGGTAATGCGTGTGACGCATCGCAAATCAGCAATACGCGGCTGGTCAGTGCGGCAACGGCCACAACCTGACCGACAACACCTTTATCGCTGATAACCGGTTGCCCGATATACACGCCATTGTTGCTGCCTTTGTCGATCACCACCTGATCACTGTAAGGATCGTTGCTGGTAGAAAGAACCTGCGTCACCATCTTGTGCTCGTCCTGACGCAACGGAGATCCCAGCAGTTCGCGCAGACGGGCGTTTTCTTGTTTGTATTGGCCAAGCAGCATCAGATCGCTGTTTTTCAGCAACAGTTCCTGACGCAAAGCGCGGTTTTCGAGCTCCATCTGACCACGAGTGGCAAATGTAGAAGAGACCTGATCTAAGAATTCACGCGGGGCATTGGACAAAAAATAGAAGGGACTGACGGCAGTATCCATATAGGTGCGAATTTTAACAAACGTACCTATTTTACTGTCGGCAACAATCAGGACAATGGCCGTGAGAATAGCCAAAAAAAGTCGCAGTTGCAGGGAAGGTCCCCTGCTAAAAATTGGCTTCATAAAATATGCGAGTTCCTCGGCAACAGAAGGTTTCAGCCAGTCGAAGTAAAGACTTCCCCTGACAGAAAAGGCGGCAATCTCATGGGATAGACAAAACACCGGCAAAGCGTTTATCGCTCAGCCAGTGTTTGCGCGGATCCACATTGAACACTGCACACTTCACGTTGCAGGTTTTACCTGACGGACAACCACCTTCCCGGGCAGACTGATTTTGTTCACTACGACAAGGCTTGTTTACAACAAACCCTGCCCAAAACCACAAGTCTTCGCTCAGATTACTCTTCGCTGAATAAGTCGCCGCCGTGCATGTCGATCATTTCTAATGCTTTACCACCGCCGCGGGCTACACAAGTCAGCGGATCTTCTGCGACGACAACCGGAATACCGGTTTCTTCCATCAGCAGACGATCTAAGTTACGCAGTAATGCGCCACCGCCGGTCAGCACCATGCCGCGCTCAGAAATATCAGAAGCCAGTTCTGGCGGACACTGTTCCAGTGCAACCATCACCGCGCTGACGATACCGGTCAGCGGTTCCTGCAGGGCTTCCAGGATTTCGTTGGAATTCAGCGTGAAGCCACGCGGAACACCTTCAGCCAGGTTACGGCCGCGCACTTCGATTTCGTGCACTTCATCGCCCGGATAAGCAGAACCGATGCTGTGCTTGATACGCTCGGCCGTTGCTTCACCAATCAGTGAACCGTAGTTACGACGAACGTAGTTAATGATAGCTTCGTCGAAACGGTCACCACCAATACGGACAGAAGAGGAATACACCACGCCGTTAAGGGAGATCACCGCAACTTCAGTCGTACCACCACCGATATCCACCACCATTGAACCGGTCGCTTCAGATACTGGCAGGCCTGCACCGATTGCCGCAGCCATCGGTTCTTCAATCAGGAACACTTCACGCGCGCCTGCACCTTGTGCAGATTCACGGATAGCACGGCGTTCAACTTGCGTTGCACCGACTGGCACACAGACCAGCACGCGCGGACTCGGGCGCATGAAGCTGTTGCTGTGAACTTGCTTAATGAAGTGTTGCAGCATTTTCTCAGTCACGAAGAAGTCAGCGATAACGCCGTCTTTCATAGGACGAATGGCTGCGATATTACCGGGAGTACGGCCCAGCATCTGTTTAGCGTCGTGACCAACAGCAGCAACGCTTTTAGGTGAACCAGCACGATCCTGACGAATAGCCACTACAGATGGCTCATTCAGCACGATGCCTTGTCCTTTTACATAGATAAGGGTATTGGCGGTACCCAGGTCGATGGACAAGTCGTTGGAAAACATGCCACGAAATTTCTTAAACATAACGAAAGGATAATCCTGCAAGCTGGGGGCGGAAAATAAAATCCGCCTACTTTACCAACCACGCGAAGCAGCGACAAGGCGCAAAAACGTCCTGCTTCCGTGAAAATTGTCAGCGATGTCGCCATTCACTTGTTGTTACTTTTTGAGGCTGATGGCACTGCGAAATAATTCTGAATCGCAGGCTCGGTTTACCTCGGGCAGGCACCTAGGCGAAGTAGCAACACCGCACATAAATTCTTACACTTTTACCGAAATTTTCCGCTTATCTGCGGCCTGATAATTAGCACCGGAGGCCAGGCAAGGGAGTCGGTCAAAAGCTGGCTCATTCTACGTTAAATAATCCCATAACGGTCACTTAAACATCGCGGTTATGTGAATATTTTTTACCGACCGGTTCAACAGGCTCCGGCACAGCAAATAAATCGCCCTGACCGCCGTGGATCCCGCTTTTCAGCAGGACGGCCCACTCCTCTTTTGTCCTCACTCCGGAGGCAAAAACCAGGGCCTGAGTTCCTTCACACGCACTGATCAAACTTTGCACAAAAAGCTGATTTTCCACCCTTTTATCAATATCGCGCACTAACCCCGGGTGAAGCTTGACTCTCTCCACCGGGAAAGTTTTCAGATAAGAGGTGCTGACTACCGACAAACCTGCCTGCGTAACGGCCAGACGACAGCCTAAACCTTGCAAGAGCCTGATAGCCGGACGCAGCCGGTCGGTATGTTGACAGAGATCTGCCTCTGCAAGTTCAATCAAAATTCGATTTCGTTGGGTTCTTTCGCACTGAAGCAACGTATCGCGCAACCAGCGAACAAACGAGCGCTGCAATAATGAATCAACCGTCAGGTGAAATGCCAACGTTTCATCCGGCCAGCGGTTAAGTAACGGAATAATCTGACTTAACATGACCCGGTCAAAGCTCTGAGACAGGCCAAACTGTACCACCAGAGGCATAAATTCTGCCGCAAGCAGTTCCTGTTCGCCGTCAAAGACGCGACGCTGCACTTCCCGGTGGTCAAGCTTACCGCCTTTTGAGAATGACGGTTTCTGGTATAAACGCGGGCCGCCGCGCGCCAGAGTGTTTTCCAGCAAAGTCCGCCAGCGCACACTTCCCCGGCCTTTTTCCGGCACATTTTTATCGTAGATAAACCAGCTGTTACTTCCCTGGAAGGCCGCGTGCCGGGTGGCCTGCTCGACCATATCCATGACCTGATCCGGCGTCTGACCGAAACGATACGCGCTGATGCCGATGTACATCAGAGCGTCGCGGTCGATCAGCGAAGATGTTGGCAACACGCCCAGCGCATTAACCAGCTGAGCCGCCATCACTTCCGCTTCTTTCAGGGTGCGATGCGGCAGCAACACGGCAAAGTCACTGTGGAAATAGCGTGCCAGTAAAGCATCCACGTGGCGCATGACAAACGTCGATAATAAATTCACCATCGCCGAGCGTAATTCTTCCACCACCGCCTGACCGTGGGTCTCGCGCATCATATCGAAATCAGGTAAACGCAGCAGCATCACCACGCCATGCGCGCCCTTTTCTTCCAGCTGCGTGGCGAGCTGGTTATCAAAGAACAGGCGGTTACTCAGCCCGGTTTGTGCGTCCTGCTGGGCATACGCGCGTATCAGCGTGTCCACGCGACTACGCTGTTCACGGGCCTCGTTGAGGTCGGTCAGCAAAACATCGATAGCACTGCTGGCAGAATGGGGCCATTCGCCAACATCACCGGTCAGTCCCTCGCGTTCTCCGCGTAATATCCGCACGGCGCGGTCTTCCAGTTTTTCCACGCCATCGGTTTCCTGACGCAACCAGCGGAAACTGAGCATCAGCATGCCCAGCATCACCAGAATGGCGAGACCAATCGCAAACGTAGAACGCAGGGAGCGGATATAAGTGCTGATAGGATCGATATAGGACATCTGCAGAGACATCGCATGGTTCTGCATAAGCGGGAAAATTGCCGTCTCGAATTCAGGGATTACGCTGTCCCATGAGCGGTGCAAATTGGGATTTTCATGATACTGATAAACGGTAGTGTCATTGAGTTTGAGTTCAACATCAGTGACATCAAGCATGCGCATCGCCTGGGGCATCCAGCGTTCGGCTTCCGCAGGGGTATGCGTCAGAAGCGCCTGATCATAGGTCGTCGCCAGCGCCTGAAGATGTTGCTCTGTACTTTGTTTATTGAGATAGAGAAAACTGAAAGTGACGCCCAGCAACATCAACAGCATTGCCAGCGCGACTAACATCGAAATCAGTGCCGATAGTCTGGTAGTAAATCGCATCCCTGTGCCTTACTCGCTACGGTTAGGTGAACACAAACCCGTTGTCTGAGCCTGCTGCGTAAAAACGCCGCTACTATAAAACAGAAAAAGGGAGGGACTGGAGAAATTTACGAAAAAGGATTAATCGAATATTTCGTTATTTCTGCCGCATCGGGCACGCTTTCAATCCATTATCAGGCCGAAATGTGCCCTTTGCTTACATTGATATCATAGCAATGCAAAATACAATCAATTCAGAATTCTTATGCAAATGGCTAAAAATCAGCCAAAGGCGTTTTTTTTAAGTCGGGTATTTAGAGAGTTCATCTCGCAAAACCCCCGGTTTCACGCCATGCTCTGTCTATAACCATAAAAATGAACCATATAAAAGAGAATGCCGGAGAATGCTATGTTCAAGCCCCGCAAACTAACCGAAGCCGATGTCACCCCCGAAGACATCTTCCATGACAGGCGCAAAGTACTCCAGGCGCTGGGTATCAGTGCGGCGGCGCTGGCCATCCCGCAAAATGCCCGGGCGGACCTGCTTTCCTGGTTTAAAGGCCATGACCGCCCGCCCGCGCCTGCGGGCAAGCCGCTGGATTTCACCAAACCTGCTGCCTACCAGAATGATCTGCCGCTGACACCGGAAGATAAAGTTTCCGGCTATAACAATTTCTATGAGTTCGGACTGGATAAAGCAGATCCGGCAGCCAATGCCGGGCAACTAGTTACATCGCCGTGGAAGTTAAAAATAGAAGGTGAAGTCGCTAAACCGATGACGCTGGATATGGACGACATTATGAAGCGCTTCCCGCTTGAGCAGCGGATCTACCGCATGCGCTGCGTGGAAGCCTGGTCAATGGTGGTGCCGTGGGTTGGATTCCAGCTCAGTGAAATTCTTAAACTCGCCGAGCCGACCAGCAATGCGCGTTATGTCGCGTTTACTACCTTATATGACCCTGAACATATGCCGGGGCAGAAAGACCGGTTTATCGGCGGCGGGCTCAATTATCCGTACGTTGAAGGATTGCGTATAGATGAAGCGATGAACCCGCTGGCAATGATGACAGTCGGCGTTTATGGCAAAGCCCTTCCGCCGCAAAACGGCGCGCCCATCCGCCTGACCATTCCGTGGAAATACGGCTTTAAGGGGATTAAATCCATCGTAAACATCAAATTTACCCAGGATGAGCCGCCGACAACCTGGAACCAGATTGCCTCAAATGAATACGGATTTTACGCCAATGTGAACCCGGATGTTGATCACCCGCGCTGGTCGCAGGCGACGGAGCGATTTATCGGTTCGGGCGGATTGCTCGACGTGCAGCGTCAGCCAACCTTGCTGTTCAACGGCTATGCAGAACAGGTGGCGTCGATGTATCACGGTATGGACTTACGTAAGTTCTATTAAGGAAGGGGAAGTTTCACCTATGCGTCGTTTAAGCCCTGCAAATATTACCTGGCTGAAGGTGATCATCTATCTTTGCGCCATTTTGCCTTTTTTCTGGATTGTGCTTTCGATTAATCAGGGCTGGTTCAGCGCCGATCCCGCCAAAGATATTCAGCATTTTACCGGTAGGATGACTCTGAAATTTTTACTGGTCACGTTGCTGGTCACGCCTGTCGCACGTTACGGAAAACAACCACTTCTGATCCGCACCCGCCGTTTACTGGGTTTATGGTGTTTCGCGTGGGGAACGCTGCATCTTCTCAGCTATTCCTTCCTCGAGCTGGGCATCAGTAATCTCCGGCTGCTGGGCAGCGAACTGGTATCACGCCCGTATCTGACGCTGGGTATCATCTGCTGGATCCTCCTGCTGGCACTGGCCTGTACTTCACCAATGTGGGCACAGCGCAAACTGGGGTCAACATGGCAGAAGTTGCACAATTTCATTTATCTCATCGCGATACTTGCGCCGATCCACTACCTTTGGTCGGTAAAAGTGTTGTCACCGCAACCGGTCATCTATGCAACACTTGCCGTCATCTTGTTGGCATTTCGTTATAAAAAATTCCGCCAGTGGCTACGATAAGCCGTGGAACTTTTATGTGTGTTGTCCCTCATAATATCGACAATCGCGCGCCTCTTAACCGGCCGAGGGTTGATTATCTTCGCTGATAAGACCAGTATTTAGCTGCGAATTGCCACGATATCATTATAATGCCCGACCTCATGCTGAAGAGACGGGCTGATTTGCCGCGAAATAGGTGACAAATCGGTGACATCAGGGTATTTTCTACAATCTTTGTCTAATTGCCGGAGATAGGCTCACAATGGCGCATAAGTTTGACATTTTGCTACTGAACGGTCCTAACCTGAATTTGTTAGGCACCCGTGAGCCTGAAACGTACGGACACACCACGCTCAACGATATTGTTAAAGGTTTGGAAGTTCAGGCTGCTGCTGCTGATGTAGCACTCAGCCATCTGCAATCCAACGCAGAACATGTCCTGATTGAACGCATTCATCAGGCACGCGGAAACGTCGATTTTATTCTGATCAATCCCGCGGCCTTTACCCATACCAGCGTGGCGCTGCGCGATGCATTACTGGGGGTGTCGATTCCGTTTATCGAGATCCATCTGTCGAATGTACATGCCCGTGAAGCGTTCCGGCATCATTCCTATCTTTCCGACATCGCAGTGGGCGTTATTTGCGGACTTGGCGCAGATGGCTACCACTTTGCATTACAGGCAGCGGTTAATCGCTTGTCAAAAACCCACTAATTTCTACGCAAAAAGAGTACGGAATCACACCCATGGATATTCGTAAAATCAAAAAACTGATCGAACTGGTTGAAGAATCAGGCATTTCTGAACTGGAAATTTCTGAAGGCGAAGAATCAGTACGTATCAGCCGTGCTGCACCTGCGCAGGCTTATCCTATGATGCAACAGGCATACGCTATGCCTGTACAACAACAGCCAGGTCTGGCTGCTGCGGTCGCGCCAGCTGCTGCGCCTGCAGAAGCAGCTCCGGCTGCCATCAGCGGTCATATCGTTCGCTCACCGATGGTAGGTACCTTCTACCGTACGCCAAGCCCGGACGCTAAAGCCTTCATCGAAGTGGGTCAGAAAGTGAACGCCGGCGATACCCTGTGTATCGTTGAAGCGATGAAAATGATGAACCAAATCGAAGCAGACAAATCCGGTGTTGTTAAAGCAATTCTGGTAGAAAGCGGCCAACCGGTTGAGTTCGACGAGCCGCTGGTCGTCATCGAATAACGAGGCGTACCATGGTAGATAAAATTGTTATCGCGAACCGCGGCGAGATTGCCCTGCGTATTTTGCGTGCCTGTAAAGAAATGGGCATCAAAACCGTTGCTGTGCACTCCACCGCTGACCGTGACCTGAAACACGTGCTGCTGGCGGACGAAACCGTCTGTATCGGTCCTGCACCTTCAGTAAAAAGCTATCTGAACATCCCTGCCATTATCGCTGCGGCAGAAATCACTGGCGCGGTGGCTATTCACCCAGGCTATGGTTTCCTGTCCGAGAATGCTGATTTTGCAGAGCAGGTTGAGCGTTCTGGTTTTATCTTCATCGGCCCGAAAGCTGAAACTATCCGCCTGATGGGTGACAAAGTTTCTGCGATCCACGCGATGAAAGCGGCTGGCGTACCTTGCGTACCTGGCTCTGACGGCCCGCTGGGCGACGACATGGACCAAAACCGTGCCTTCGCTAAACGCATCGGCTATCCGGTCATCATCAAAGCCTCTGGCGGCGGCGGTGGTCGCGGTATGCGTGTTGTTCGCAGCGACAAAGACCTCGAGCAGTCCATCAACATGACCCGTGCGGAAGCCAAAGCGGCTTTCAACAACGACATGGTTTACATGGAAAAATACCTGGAAAACCCGCGTCACGTGGAAATTCAGGTACTGGCAGATGGTCAGGGCAATGCGGTTTATCTGGCTGAACGTGACTGCTCTATGCAGCGTCGTCACCAGAAAGTCGTGGAAGAAGCGCCAGCACCGGGCATCACTGAAGAACTGCGTCGTTTCATCGGCGAACGTTGTTCAAAAGCCTGTGTGGATATCGGCTACCGTGGCGCAGGTACTTTCGAGTTCCTGTATGAAAACGGCGAGTTCTTCTTCATCGAAATGAACACCCGTATCCAGGTTGAACATCCGGTTACCGAGATGATCACTGGTGTGGATTTGATCAAAGAGCAGTTGCGCATTGCTTCCGGCCAGCCGCTGTCGATCAAACAAAGCGAAGTGAAAGTCAAAGGCCATGCGGTGGAATGCCGTATTAACGCGGAAGACCCTAACACCTTCCTGCCAAGCCCGGGCAAAATCACTCGCTTCCACGCACCTGGCGGCTTCGGTGTTCGCTGGGAATCGCACATTTACGCAGGCTACACTGTGCCTCCGTACTACGATTCCATGATTGGTAAACTGATCACTTACGGCGAAACCCGTGAAGTGGCGATTGCCCGCATGAAAAATGCACTGGCAGAACTGATCATCGACGGCATCAAAACCAACATTGATCTGCAAATGCGCATTATGGACGACGAGAACTTCCAGCACGGTGGAACGAATATCCACTATCTGGAGAAAAAACTCGGTTTGCAGGAAAAATAAATTTTACTGATATTTTTTAATAATATCCCCGCTTAACTATATTAGCGGGGATATCTTATCCCCCACATAATGCCTCTCTGTTATTATTAATATAACACTTCAACACTCATACAATAATTCATTCAATAATTCATTTCCCATTATTTAATTGATCAAACGAATAGTTATCAATAAAGAATTTTAAATATATAATTAAGCCATTAATTTAATGATATTCCCTTTTAAAAAGGTGATAGGATGAATTGCTTTATCTCTATTATTTAAAGGAATATCTCGTGATAAGTAAATGGAAAAACCCGCTCTCTGTATTAATCGTTAGCGTATTATCAGCCAGTACATACGCTGCGTCAGATAACTCAACCTATATATTTAATTCATCATCCCTCTCAACGGTAAATAATCTCTCATCTGCAGAAAATTGGTGGACTCCCTATGACACCAATCAGGGTTTCAATGATGCGCTTAAAGAATTAGGTTTGACATATGAATATCTGCAAAATAATGCTGAAGATATACGAATGCGCGCTACAGATTCTAATGATCCGCTGTTCTGGTTAAAAAGGACGCTGAGTATTTATCAGGATTACAACTCAGCGAACAAACGCTATAACATCCCTATGACGGAAGTTCATGCTAATGGCCGCAATCGCACCACTTCTGCGGGCCGAAATGGCTTCTTCCCGACCCATACATGGGTTAACTCAGGCGACACCTTAACTATTGAGTCAGGTGCGTTCCCAAGTCATGTTTACTGCGATATTGCTGTAGATAGCAAACTGGAAGATATAACCGGCCCGGAAAAAACACAACACCTGACAGCCAATGGCTTGAGCACTTATAAAGCCACCACCAGTGGGTTGGTATTGTTCGCTTGTGTCGATCAAACTAAGGCACTCGAGCATAAAGATGAGCAGGCATCTATCACGATAAAAAGCGGCGGTTATGAAAGAGATCTCTTTACCTTTGGCTTAAATACCAACAGTGAGTGGAAAGAAGCTGCTAATGCTGCCGCGAATTCAGGCTTTACCGCCTTCTTCGATGGCAGAACACGTTATATTGTTAACAATCAAAACTTCAAAAAATCCGCCAATACTAATATCCTCCAGACTCTGCGTGAGAATCTGACGATGACGGTTCGTTATGACATATTAAACGGACTGCAAAGTGGCAAGGGGTATTTGCATGAGCCAAGCCGTGGGTTAGAGTACGTTAACTATAACTCTGGTTTTTGGTCATCTGATGGTCAGGGTCAGGTCGGTATTGGCGATCATAAGTATACGATACCGTCTCACAGCTTATGGGGGGAGTGGCATGAATATGGTCACCAATACCAAATGGAGTGGAGCTGGAGTGGCCAGGAAGAAGTTACCGAAGATCTTTACGCCCTGCAAAACTGTTATCTGAGTTTCGGTGATGTTGATATCAGTAAATGTCATAGCAACAGTGGCCTGAAAGGTTTTACCTGGGATCAACAGGCGGTGGGTAATTTCCTGAAGTCCGGCCAAAGTCAGCACTATTCAAGTGAAAGCAACGTCTTCCGCAGAGCAACGATGTTTGGTCAGTTGATGACCTCCTGGCCTAACCTGTTTGGAGAACTTGGCCAGGCCTATCGTGAAGCCGATCAGGCTGGTGCAAACGGCTCAACACTGAACAGTACACAGAAAAAAGTGGACTGGTTCGTGACTAATACCAGTCGTCTTTCCGGTTACGACCTGCGCGAATTTTTCTCTCGCTGGGGATTAAACTTTAGTACTTTAGCCGACAGTGCCATCGCTGCAATGCAATTGCCTGCACCACTTCAGCCAGCGACAAGTTATGCGGCCACGTTGACTAAAACAGGCGGTAATGAGTCGGCAAAAGTAACGTTGAGCATAGACGGCGACAGCGATCGCACTAATACCGCCTTTGTTACTAATCACGGCAATGAAAATACAATGTCACTGGTTTGGGAAAATGATGAAGATAGTTATGTAAAGGCAATCGTTGTGGACAGTGCGCATCGTAGCTTTATCGTGAAGTTACTTGCCACAAACTCCCATGGCGATTGCCCTCAACTATCTTATAACTCAGCGAAAACTTGCCCGTCAGGAACATCATCGAACCTGCATATTTCGTATAGAGACCAAAATAATCTGAGTCTTCCGCCAGGTCACTATAAAGGCAAAGTAGCGCTGATTGCCCGTGACTGGTATAAGAAAGACTGGTCAGCAAACGTCAATATCAACCTCGATATCACCAAGTAACTCGCATAATCTCTGCCGCATTTATTAAAAATGCGACAGAAAATTCTGGAATGCGAATGGATGAATAAATTCCAGCACGGTGGAACTAACATCCGCTATCTGGAGAAAAACTCGGTTTGCAGAAAAAATAATTATCCTCATAATCTCAGCCTAACAGGCTGAGATTATTTTTGTTCCATCGTAAATAATTCCTTTTATTAATAACTCACCCCAATTCTATTACCTGAATCTATAATTATATTCATTAAAAACATCTGCTATTATCCTTGCGGTTTTTACATTAACAAGGAAGATTAATTTATATGAGAATATTATCGAACAGAACCACGTTGTTTTTATCTATTGGTCTAAGTCTTTCCACTCATTCATTTGCCACAACATATGAAAGTATATCCTCCGAGATAACGTATGACACTATCTCCCCAAATATAACCTGGTGGAATGAACATGCTAACAACGATGGTTTCAGGGAAGCATTAGTTGAGTTGGGAACCAGCATAGATGAATTAAATAAAAACTCGCAAAATACCACTGCCAGATCGAATAATGTCAATGATCCCTTGTTTTGGCTGAAAAGAAATTTCGAGGTCTATCCGGTCGAAAATGAAAATGTTTATAATATTCCCATAACGGAGACTCACAGCCAGGGCAGAGACAGAACCGGTGCACATGGCCGGAATAACTATTTCCTGACTCGTGAATATGTCACCAAAGGACAAAGTGTCAAACTTATGGTGGGTGATATGCCTTCTGGCGTATGGTGCACAGTGGCAACAGGCGTCGGCTTCGATCAGGGGGATCATATGCTTGATTCTCAAAGTTTGCCAAAGAGCACAGTCACTACTTATCAGGTAAAACAAAACGGCACAATACTGATTGGTTGCTCAGACGGTAATATTAAAATGCCTAACGTTGATAAGGCAGTTAATATTGAAATTCTCGAAGGGGGGGTCAAACAGCTCTTCTTTATTCTGGGACAAAGTACACAGGCTGACTGGGAGAGATTAAGCCAGAGCAATTCAAAGTCTGGTCAGATATTCATGTTCACCGGTCGCTCCAGAATGAATGTAAAAACGGCAACGGCGAAAAAATCAACGGCTACAAACATGGTCCATTCGATGAGTCAGTACCTGTCAATGACAGTTAAAGATGACTCGCTTAATGGTTTTGACGGTTCGGGCCCATTAAACCAGCCATCTCGCGGTTTAATCGTCGCCACCTATAATGATTGCTGCTATGCCGTCGGCGGCCAGGGCTTTACCGCGATAGGGTTCAATAGCAAGCTGGCCGATAATACCGACTGGGGAGACTGGCATGAATTTGGTCATCATAACCAACAGAGTTGGTCATGGTCAGCATTAACCGAAGTGACAGTGAATCTCTACTCTGTCGCAAATTGCACTCTTTTCCGTGGAGAAAAACCTGCAACGCCATGTCATGGGAATAAAGATATCAAGGCCTTAGACTGGAGTGCTTACGCGGTGGGGAACTTTATTGCTTCCGGGGAACATTACAACTTTGATAATCCAGGGTCTGGCACCGAATTTAAAAGGGCGACGCTCTTCGCCCAGTTACTCTTCAGCTACCCTGAACTTTATCCACAATTAGGCAAAGCCTTCCGTGCGGATTATGACTACGCTAAAAACCGCTCTAAACTGGATTCTCCGCAGGAACTGAGAGACTGGTTCGTTGTGAATACCAGTAAGTATTCTAAAAACGATCTGCGTGAGTTTTATGATCACTGGGGACTCACCTATTCTTCGCAAGCCAGCGATACGGTGAATGCAATGAAGCTGCCAAAACCTTATCAACCTGCGCAAACACATGAGATGACACTTAACAGCGATTATTCCTCTTCTTATGCCACAACAACCATGGTTGATCCTGTTGCTAATAACATTGGTTTTATTTTGCCTGCGCCTAACGAGGGCCCGACATCATTAGTGTGGTTCGAAGACGGTGATAGTGTATTTTATGCTGATGTAACCGACAGCAAGCAGCGTTCGTTTAGAGTAAAACTTCACGGTAAGAAATCCGTGGGGAACTGTGGAAATTATACCTTAAACAGTGCGGCACACTGTGGATCGGGTTCCACTAAATTCATCCGAATTGATTACAAAACAGAGGATAACGCTTCTCTTCCGGCTGGAACTTATCATGGCACAGCGCATATCCTGGGGCGTGACATGTACAAGGCTGATTGGGCATCTGAATTAAAACTCAATATTAATATCCTTAAATAACCCCCCTTGCCAGGCGAGTTCATCGCCTGGCAAATAGTTACTGCTAAAAATGTCATAATCCGTAAAATCCTCCCTTATTTTCATTTTACGGTGAACCTATGGATCAACGTTTCTTACAAGCCAACCGCGAAGCCCGCTGGGCGTTTGGGCTGACGATTGCATATCTGCTGGCATGGAGTTTTGCCGCTTATATTCCTGACAACAAACAGGGTATCACCGGCTTGCCACACTGGTTTGAAATGTCCTGCCTGCTGGTTCCGCTGATTTTCGTGCTTTTAAGCTGGCTGATGGTTCGCGTGATTTACCGCGATATTCCGCTGGAGGACAGTGATGAAGACTGAAGTTCTGCTGCCACTTATCGCCTATCTGCTGCTGGTGTTCGGGCTGTCAGTTTATGCCTATACCCGCCGCGAGCAGGGCAACTTCCTCACCGAATATTTTCTCGGTAATCGCTCAATGGGCGGCTTCGTGCTGGCCATGACCCTGACTGCCACCTACATCAGCGCCAGTTCATTTATCGGCGGTCCCGGTGCGGCTTATAAATTTGGCCTCGGCTGGGTGTTGCTGGCAATGATTCAATTGCCTGCGGTCTGGCTGTCGCTCGGCGTTCTGGGCAAGAAATTCGCCATTCTGGCGCGGCGCTATAATGCCGTCACTCTGAACGATATGCTGTTTGCGCGCTATCAGAGCCGTCTGCTGGTCTGGCTGGCGAGTCTGAGCCTGCTGGTGGCGTTTCTGGGTGCGATGACCGTCCAGTTCATCGGCGGCGCACGCCTGCTGGAAACCGCCGCCGGTATTCCTTACGACACCGGTCTGCTGATTTTCGGCATCAGTATCGCGCTGTATACCGCGTTTGGTGGTTTTCGCGCCAGTGTACTTAACGATGCCATGCAGGGGCTGGTGATGCTTCTGGGCACCATTTTGCTGCTGGTGGGCGTCGTTCATGCCGCCGGTGGTCTGCACAGCGCGGTCGATAAACTCCAGCAAATCGACCCTAAACTGGTTTCCGTTCACGGCGGAGATGACGTTCTTTCGCTGCCATTTATGGCCTCCTTCTGGATTTTAGTGTGCTTTGGTGTGATAGGACTGCCGCATACTGCCGTGCGTTGTATCTCTTATAAAGACAGTAAAGCGGTGCATCGTGGCATTGTGCTGGGCACGATCGTGGTCGCCATTCTGATGTTCGGTATGCATCTGGCTGGTGCGCTCGGGCGCGCGGTCTTACCTGATCTGAAAATTCCCGATCAGGTGATCCCGACGCTGATGATTACCGTGCTGCCGCCTTTTGCCGCCGGTATTTTCCTTGCCGCGCCGATGGCGGCGATTATGTCGACCATCAACGCACAGCTTTTACAGTCATCAGCGACTATCGTTAAAGACTTATACCTCGGCATTAAGCCGGAACAGTTAGCCAACGAGCGTAAGCTTAAACGCTTCTCGAGCTGGGCTACGTTTGTGCTGGGATTACTGGTTCTGCTGGCCGCCTGGCGTCCACCGGAAATGATTATCTGGCTGAATTTGCTGGCATTTGGCGGACTGGAAGCTGTATTCCTGTGGCCACTGGTGCTCGGTTTGTACTGGGAGCGCGCCAACGCCACGGGGGCGCTGAGCTCAATGATTGTTGGCGCAGTTTGTTATACCCTGCTTGCCAGTATCGACCTGCACATCGCCGGTCTGCATCCGATTGTGCCGTCGCTGTCGCTGAGCCTGCTGGCGTTTTATGTCGGCAATAAATTCGGCAAACAGCCACGCGAAACCGTACTCAAGCCGTCCTGAACGGGCGGCACTGATTTTACAGATAGTTAAGAAGAGAATGGCTATGCCTTGGATCCAACTAAAAATTAATACCACCGGTAACGACGCGGAAACGCTGAGCGACGCGCTTATCGAAAGTGGCGCCGTGTCCGTGACTTTCCAGGATACGCACGATAATCCTGTGTTCGAACCGTTGCCGGGCGAAACCCTGCTGTGGGGCGATACCGATGCCATCGGCCTGTATGATGCGGAAACCGACATGGAAGAAGTGGTCGCCATGCTGGAAAACGAACCGCTGCTGGGCAAAGGTTTTGTGCATAAAATCGAACAGCTGGAAGACAAAGACTGGGAACGTGAATGGATGGATAACTTCCACCCAATGCGTTTTGGCGAGCGCCTGTGGATTTGTCCAAGCTGGCGCGATGTGCCGGATCCGAATGCTGTCAACGTGATGCTCGATCCGGGTCTGGCATTTGGTACCGGCACCCATCCGACCACCGCCATGTGTCTGCAATGGCTCGACAGTCTGGATCTGACCGATAAAACGGTGATCGACTTCGGTTGCGGTTCGGGCATTCTGGCAATCGCTGCGCTGAAACTCGGCGCAAAACACGTCGTCGGGATCGATATCGATCCTCAGGCGATTCAGGCCAGCCGTGATAACGCCGAGCGTAACGGTGTTTCAGAGCGCCTGTCCCTGTACCTGCCGAAAGACCAGCCTGAGAACCTGTCAGCCGACGTGGTCGTCGCTAACATTCTTGCAGGTCCTCTGCGCGAACTGGCACCGCTGATTGGCGTGCTGCCCGTTGCAGGCGGCCATCTGGGACTTTCCGGCGTACTCGCCAGCCAGGCGCAAAGCGTGGCGGATGCGTACAAAGATAAGTTCGAACTGGATGCGGTGGCCGAGAAAGAAGAATGGTGCCGTATCACCGGCGTTAAAAAAGCCTGATAGCTGTCACCCGCTCTTTATCTTTGTGCATAAAGAGCGGGTTTTGCCCCAAAAACCTTTTCTGACCTTTTCTTATATTTCCCCTGCCGCACCTAACCCTTACACTTCGCATGGTTTTTATTACTCAACGAATGAAAGGGATATCTCTTGAAAGGAAAATTGCTGTTTATTGCACTCGCTGCATTTTCGGTATCTGCAACTGAGACCAATGCCCCACACTGGTCCTATGATGGCGACGCTGCTCCGCAAAACTGGTCAAAACTCAGCCCGGACTTCCATCTTTGCGAGCAAGGCAAAGCGCAGTCGCCTATCGATATTAAAGAGGCGTTACAGGTGCACCCCCGCCCGCTTAAACTCAGCTATAAGTTACCGCCGGTGAGTGTCATTAATAATGGCCACAGCGTGCAGGTCAACGTTCAGCAGGGGGATTTTGCCACGCTGGACGGGGATAAGTTTGTCCTTCAGCAATTCCACTTCCACTCTCCGAGCGAAAATACCCTCAACGGTAAATCCTTCCCGATGGAAGCGCACTTTGTGCATATGGATGCAGATGGGGAAGTTGCGGTGATTGCCGTGATGTTTGAAACTGGTAAGGCCAATCCGCAACTGGAAAAGATCTGGCAACAAATGCCGGAAAAAGCCGGCGATTCTGTCACGCTGAAAGAGAAAGTCAGTCTTGAAGGTCTGCTGCCCAAAAATCTCACCCATTACCGCTTCAGCGGATCGCTGACCACGCCGCCGTGCACTGAAGGCGTTCGCTGGCTGGTCGTGAAACAACCTCAGACGCTGTCAGAAGCGCAACTGGAGAAATTCCGGCATGCCATGCACCATGCAAATAACCGCCCTGTCCAGGGTTTGCATGGCCGTGTGGTGGTCGACGAATAATCTTGTCAGAGCCAGGAGACGCAGAAATCGCTTTTGCGTCTCTTTCTGTTGCCTTTCTTTGTTTCTGAAAATGAGTCACTTTTTGACCAAAAGACGATCTGCATCACGGAATTTTGTGGTAGTTGATGCTTAAAACGTCAAATCTGCCCTTAGATTCAACTGATATAACAGGATGTTTCAGAGAGAAATTAGGAATTTGCACAAGCGCACAATTTGACCGACGTCACATAACTCAATGTAAAACCAAGATAAAAAAACAAATTGCGCTGAATTTCGCCATTGGCGAGGCATTTTCTTAGCCAATTGCTCAAAGTTTGGCCTTTCATATCGCAACGAAAATGCGTAATATACGCGCCCTTGCGGACATCAGTATGGTCATTCCTAGTTCATGCGCATCGGACACCACCAGCTTACAAATTGCCTGATTGCGGCCCCGATGGCCGGTATCACTGACCGACCATTTCGTGCCTTATGTCATGCGATGGGGGCTGGAATGGCAGTATCTGAAATGCTCTCCTCCAATCCGGAGGTGTGGCGGACGGATAAGTCACGTTTGCGCATGGTACATAACGATGAACCGGGGATCCGCGCCGTGCAAATTGCCGGTTGTGACCCCGAAGATATGGCGGCTGCTGCACGAATTAACGTGGAAAGCGGTGCGCAAATCATTGATATCAATATGGGCTGCCCGGCCAAGAAAGTGAACCGCAAACTGGCGGGTTCTGCATTATTGCAGTATCCGGATTTGGTCAAACAAATCCTCACTACCGTTGTGAATGCGGTAGATGTGCCAGTCACGTTGAAAATTCGTACTGGTTGGGCACCGGAACACCGTAACTGTGTACAAATTGCCCAATTGGCTGAAGACTGTGGAATTCAGGCCCTGACTATTCATGGCCGAACCCGTGCCTGTCTCTTCAATGGAGAAGCAGAGTACGACAGTATTCGGACAGTTAAGCAGAGTGTTTCCATTCCGATTATCGCGAATGGCGACATAACTGACCCGCATAAAGCCAGAGCGGTGCTCGACTACACCGGAGCTGATGCTCTGATGATAGGACGTGCCGCTCAGGGGAGACCCTGGATCTTCCGGGAAATCCAGCATTATCTGGACACAGGGGAGCTGTTACCTCCACCTCCTATGGGTGAGGTTCAGCGCTTGTTACTAGGGCACGTACGGGAATTGCACGACTTTTACGGTCAAGGCAAGGGATTTCGTATCGCTCGTAAGCATGTTTCCTGGTATCTCCAGGAGCATGCCCCAAATGACCAGTTTCGGCGCTCCTTCAACGCCATAGAGGATGCCAGCGAACAGCTGGAGGCGTTGGAAGCATATTTCGAAAATCTTGCGTAACAAAAAAGAGCTGACAGAACTATGTTCGAACAACGCGTGAATTCTGACGTACTGACCGTTTCTACCGTTAATTCTCAGGATCAGGTAACCCAAAAACCCCTGCGTGACTCGGTAAAACAAGCACTTAAGGGCTATTTTGCTCAATTGAATGGTCAGGACGTGAATGACCTGTATGAGTTGGTATTGGCTGAAGTTGAACAGCCACTGTTAGACATGGTGATGCAGTATACCCGTGGCAACCAGACTCGTGCGGCCCTGATGATGGGTATCAACCGCGGTACGCTGCGTAAGAAATTGAAAAAATACGGCATGAACTGATACTAATCAGTCTGTGTCTTAAAAAGGCGCTTTTCCGCAAGGGGAGCGCCTTTTTGTTTTCTGTTTTTTATATTTACCGATTCTTTAGCAGCAAACCGTTAGCCCAAAATTTGCTCAAAACCTAACCCAGATCAACCCAAATGAGAATAATTCTCCCCTGCGTTCTGCGATAAAGCACTACCTTATACGGACAATAAAAACGTCTCCGGGAGTCACACTGATGAAGCAACTTTATCTACGTTTTACCGCGGCAATGAACAAACCTGATCTGGCTATTTTACTTCTGCGTATCACTTACGGTCTGCTGATTTTTCATGGCTGGCATAAGCTGCATGACGGGCTGGGCGGCATCCAGGGGATGCTGGCGGGTTATGGGATTCCGGCGTTTGTCGCCTACGGCGTCATTATCGGTGAGGTCATCGCCCCGATCATGATGATATTGGGGATCTTCACCCGTCTCGCCGCCCTGTCTGCTGCAGCGACGATGGTCGTCGCCTGGCTGATGGTGGGTATACACCATACATTTGCATTGTCACCGGTGGGTGCCTGGGCCATTGAAGACATCGTCTATTACTTCATGGCAGCCATCGTGATCGCACTGTACGGTAGCGGGCGTTATTCCATTATGAGCAACCCGCTCTACCGCTGATATTCCTTTTCAGCATGTCTGATTCCTCAGGCATGCTGAAACCGCATACAGACCATTTTGTTTTCCAAAAGCTAATCCCTTCTTAACGTAGCGTTTTCATTTGACCGTCCAAAAATGGACGTAAATAAATGGTAAAGAGCCCGTTTATCGGACAATTTCCCCCTCCGGTTAGATCAGGCAGCATGTTATACTCTGCGTAAGAGTCGTATTCGCTCGCTCAACGCCTACGGACAGCCCTTCAGCTTCGCGATCCCGCCTTGTAAAAGTGTCTTCACAGAGTAAAAATTGCGTCAACTTGTGTCTTTTCAAAAACGTTTGCCGACACGCGCTGTCCCACTCTATGTCAGACAATCCGTATCGCGAATGAGCCAACTCCTTACGCGTTACCCCAGTTTTTTATGCAGATGATTAGGCTTTTATGACTTCTCCTCGCTTTCGTGCTTCATTTTTACATCCACGCTACTGGCTGACCTGGTTTGGCCTTGGCGTCCTGTTCCTGTTGGTTCAGCTGCCTTATCCGGTGTTAAACCGCCTGGGTATCTGGCTTGGCCGTACGTCGATGCGTTTTTTGAAACGCCGGGTATCGATAACGCGCCGTAACCTGCAATTATGCTTCCCGGATCTGCCTTCTGATCAGGTTGAAGCCCGTATTGTCAGCAATTTTGAATCCCTCGGCATGGGTTTACTGGAAACCGGCATGGCCTGGTTCTGGTCAGATGCCCGTGTTAAACGCTGGTTTGACGTCAGCGGTCTGCACAACCTGAAAAAGGCGCAGGAAAACAAACAAGGCGTACTGGTGATTGGCGTGCATTTCATGTCGCTGGAACTGGGTGGTCGTGCGATGGGCTTATGTCAGCCGATGATGGCCATGTACCGTCCGCACAACAATAAAGCGATGGAATTCGTCCAGACCTGGGGACGTATGCGCTCCAACAAGGCCATGCTCGATCGCAAAGATTTACGCGGTATGGTTCACGCGCTGAAAAAAGGCGAAGCGGTCTGGTTCGCACCGGATCAGGACTACGGCCCGCGCGGCAGCGTCTTTGCACCTTTGTTTGCCGTTGATCAGGCGGCAACGACCAGCGGCACCTTCATGCTGGCGCGTCTGGCAAAACCGGCGCTGGTCACTGTGGTACTGGTACGCAAAGCCTTAGGTAAAGGCTATGAGCTGGTGATCCAGCCTCAGTTGCAGGATTACCCGATTGACAACGAAATGGCTGCTGCGGCTTACATGAATCGTGTCATCGAGAAAGAAATTATGCGTGCGCCTGATCAGTATCTCTGGCTGCACCGCCGCTTTAAAACCCGTCCGGCAGGAACGCCTTCTCTTTATTGATTAGCGCCAGACGTGATAAAACAGAAGCCCGATGCCACTGCGTCGGGCTTTTTCTTTGAACAGCATCCATAAGAGATTTGTAATTTTCATGGCTAAAAAACCTGACGCGACACCTTCTATCTTTGACCATCTCAAAGATGAAGACAGTTTTGACCTCTGGGGACGCTCCGGCCTCAGTACCGCACTGAACAAAGCCAAACCTAAAGCGCCGGACAGCGAGCAAATTGCCGCCGCGCGTAAACTCATCAAAGGCAACGCCGAAGAGGCTAAATAACACGCCCGCCTTTCTCTCCGTTGCACTGATAAAGCTCCTGCTCTGATCCTGTCTGTTTCTGAATGTCTCTCAGACCATCCGGTCTGAGAGAATTACTCATCGTTTTATCTCATTTTTTTTCCAAATATGACACCGCATTTCCCTTCCCTTCAAAGACCGCGATCTGCACTCCAATATTGAAATAATCCGCCCCCTTTTAAAGCACTCACATTGACCGCGCACTTAAACAGGGCAATAAATTTTATACGTCTCGTCAATGTTACTGAGCAATTCCCCTGCGTAACTTGATTGATGGGGCGTTTTTCATGTTGGCACTACCTTTGCAATGACAGGTGCAGAGGGCGTTGCCCCATAAACAGACAGGGTGCTCCGGCACTCATACAATAATAATTTTCAGTTTTGTCTCACAGGACGCTTATGAAAAAAATATTGCTCTCAACGCTGATTGCCGCAGCAAGCTTCGTGACACTCGCTGGTCAGGCTCATGCAGGTACCACTCTGGATGCAGTTAAAAAGAAAGGATTTGTTCAGTGCGGCATCAGCGACGGCCTGCCGGGCTTCTCTTACGCTGACTCCAAAGGCAAATTCACCGGTATCGACGTTGACCTCTGTCGCGCGGTGGCTGCCGCCGTGTTTGGTGATGCTGAAAAAGTGAAATACACCCCGCTGACCGCGAAAGAGCGTTTCACTGCACTGCAGTCTGGCGAAGTGGACATCCTGTCACGTAATACCACCTGGACCTCTTCCCGCGATGCGGGCATGGGCATGATTTTCGCCGGCGTAAACTATTACGACGGTATCGGCTTCCTGACTCACCAGAAAGCCGGCCTGAAAAGCGCCAAAGAACTTGATGGCGCGACCGTCTGCCTGCAGGCCGGTACGGATACCGAGCTGAACGTGGCTGACTATTTCAAAGCCAACAAAATGACTTACACCCCGGTGACCTTCGACCGTTCAGACGAAAGCGCCAAAGCGCTGGACTCAGGCCGTTGTGACACCCTGGCATCTGACCAGTCTCAGTTGTACGCACTGCGTATCAAACTGGGTAAACCGGATGACTTCATCGTTCTGCCAGAAGTGATTTCTAAAGAACCGCTGGGGCCGGTAGTTCGCCGTGGCGACGAAGACTGGCTGGCGATCGTGCGCTGGTCACTGTTCGCGATGCTGAACGCCGAAGAAATGGGCGTCACCTCTGCCAACGTCGATCAACTGGCGGCAAACCCGACCACGCCTGACATGAGCAACCTGCTGGGCAAAACCGGCACTTACGGCGCTGATCTGAAAGTGCCTAATGACTGGGTGGTTAAAATCGTTAAACAGGTCGGCAACTACGGCGAAAGCTTCGAGCGCAACGTCGGTCAGGGCAGCGAGCTGAAAATCAAACGTGGTCAGAACGCCCTCTGGAATAAAGGCGGGATCCAGTACGCACCACCTGTCCGTTGATTTTACCCTTCGTACCTGACGTTGTAGCGGCGTTGGCGGCATTCGGTCACCCGAATCACTGACCAGTGTCAGCTCATCGGGATTGGCTCCCTTGCCGCCTTGCTGCAACGCCAGTTACTTCGGATAAACAAAAGTTCAGTCTGATAAAGGAAGCTGATTCACCGGTCGTTCCCCGGTGCATCACTTCCACTGTTTTACCTGCAGGTCGAGGTTAAAATGTCGCAACGCCCAACCGGAAAAGTCTCGTTCTCGCTGACCAACCCAGCGGTACGGGCCTGGATTTACCAAATTTTCGCGGTGGTGTTGCTGGTAGCCTGTCTGGGTTACCTGCTCCACAACACCATTACCAATCTGACAACACGAGGGATCACCTCGGGATTTGCGTTTCTTGAAAAGGGTGCCGGTTTTGGCATCGTTCAGCATCTTATTGACTACCAGGAAGGCGACACGTACGCCCGCGTATTTGTTATCGGTCTGCTGAATACGCTGCTGGTTTCCGCGCTATGTATCGTTTTTGCTTCCATCCTCGGGTTCATTATCGGCTTAGGACGCCTTTCCGATAACTGGCTGATCCGTAAAGTCTCGACGGTGTACATCGAGACGTTCCGTAACATTCCGCCGCTGCTGCAAATCTTCTTCTGGTACTTCGCCGTACTGCGTAATCTGCCGGGCCCGCGTCAGAGCCTGAATGCGTTTGACCTGGCTTTCGTCAGTAACCGCGGCCTGTATCTGCCCTCGCCGGAACTGGCGCCGGGCAGTCTGGCAGGCTTTATCGCCCTGCTGCTGGCGATTTTTGGCATCGTCGCGCTGCAACGCTACAACCATTTCCGCCAGATCCACACAGGACGCGTCTGGCATATCTGGCCGTGGGCGATTGCCATGCTGGTGATCTTTCCGGCGCTGGCGCACCTGATTTTCGGGCCTGCCCTGCACTGGGATATTCCTGCGCTGCGCGGTTTTAACTTCCGCGGCGGCATGGTGCTTATCCCGGAACTGGCGGCGTTAACGCTGGCGTTATCGGTCTATACCTCGACATTTATTGCGGAAGTTATTCGCTCCGGTATTCAGTCGGTATCGCACGGTCAGCATGAAGCCGCCCGTTCGCTCGGTCTGCCGAATCCGGTCACGCTGCGACAGGTGATTTTGCCGCAGGCGATGCGGGTGATCATCCCGCCGCTGACCAGCCAGTATCTGAACATCGTCAAAAACTCCTCTCTGGCCGCCGCTATCGGTTATCCGGACATGGTGTCGCTGTTCGCCGGTACGGTACTCAACCAGACCGGTCAGGCGATTGAAACCATTGCCATCACTATGTCGGTTTACCTGATCATCAGTCTGGTGATTTCGTTCCTGATGAATATTTACAACCGGCGTATCGCGCTGGTCGAGCGTTAAGGGAAACCCATGACGATGACAACACTTCCTCCCGGAGTCAGAGCCGTGAAGCCCGGTACACCACTCGGTACCGCCGTGCTCTGGGCGCGTAAAAACCTGTTCTCCGGCTGGTTCAACAGTTTGCTGACGCTGTTTTGTTTATGGCTGATGTGGCTGGTGATCCCTCCGCTGCTGAACTGGGTGATTTTCCAGGCTAACTGGGTCGGCACAGCGCGAACTGACTGTACCAAAGCCGGTGCCTGCTGGGTGTTTATCCACGCGCGTTTCGGCCAGTTTATGTATGGCTTATACCCGTTTGATCAGCGCTGGCGCATCAATGTGACGCTGATTGTCGGATTGCTGACGCTGGCACCCATTTTCTTCAAAGCCACGCCGCGCCGCGGACGTTATATCGCCTGCTGGATGGTACTGTTCCCGATTTTCACCTGGTTCATGCTGTATGGCGGATTCTTTGGCCTGAGCCGCGTTGAAACCCGCCAGTGGGGCGGCCTGACGCTGACGCTGATTATCGCCGCAGTCGGTATCGCCGGAGCATTACCGTTGGGAATTATGCTCGCGCTGGCACGCCGTTCACGTATGCCGATTGTGCGTATTCTGTCGGTCGTGTTCATTGAGTTCTGGCGCGGTGTGCCGCTTATCACCGTGCTGTTTATGTCCTCGGTGATGCTGCCGCTGTTTATGACTGAAGGGACGAGTATCGACAAACTGGTGCGCGCACTGGTGGGTGTGGTGCTGTTCCAGTCGGCGTATGTCGCAGAAGTTGTGCGCGGCGGGTTACAGGCGCTGCCGAAAGGCCAGACCGAAGCCGCCGAATCACTGGCGCTGGGTTACTGGAAAACGCAGGGATTGGTCATTCTGCCTCAGGCGCTGAAAATGGTGATACCGGGTCTGGTGAACACCATCATCGCGCTGTTCAAAGATACCAGTCTGGTGATCATCATCGGCCTGTTTGACCTGTTCAGCAGCGTACAGCAAGCCACCGTCGATCCGGAATGGCTCGGCATGTCGACTGAAGGCTACGTCTTCGCCGCCGCCGTCTACTGGATTTTCTGTTTTAGCATGTCGCGTTATAGCCAGCATCTGGAAAGACGCTTTCACACCGGACGTTCCGCACACTGAGGTAAACCATGAGCGACCATCACGTCACTGAAAACCAAAATATGATGATCACGCTGGAAAACGTGAATAAGTGGTACGGACAATTCCACGTATTGAAAGACATTAATCTGAGCGTCAAACCGCGCGAACGTATCGTCCTTTGCGGCCCTTCCGGTTCAGGGAAATCAACGACCATTCGTTGCATTAACCATCTGGAAGAGCACCAGCAAGGCCGCATCGTGGTTGACGGCACTGAACTGAACGATGATCTGCGCAATATTGAACGGGTACGTACCGAAGTCGGCATGGTGTTCCAGCACTTCAATCTGTTCCCGCATCTGACCGTATTGCAAAACTGCACTCTGGCACCATGCTGGGTACGCAAGATGCCGAAGAAAGAAGCCGAAGAGCTGGCGATGCATTACCTGAAACGCGTGCGTATTGCCGAACATGCCAATAAATTCCCCGGCCAGCTTTCCGGCGGTCAGCAGCAGCGCGTGGCGATCGCCCGCTCGCTGTGCATGAAACCAAAAATCATGCTGTTTGATGAACCGACTTCTGCACTTGATCCGGAAATGGTGAAAGAGGTACTGGATACCATGATCACGCTGGCAGAAGAAGGCATGACCATGTTGTGCGTGACGCATGAAATGGGCTTTGCGAGAACCGTCGCCGACCGGGTGATCTTTATGGATCGCGGGGAGATCGTGGAAGAAGCCCCGCCGCTGGAATTCTTTGCGAATCCGAAGTCAGCAAGAACGCGGGAGTTCCTGTCCCAGGTGATTCATTAAACACCGGGCGGTGTTTAAGCGCGCCGTTTAAGAACAGAAGTGTGAAAATTTCGGTTTCTCAATAGCGATGATCACTTATCGCGCTGCGCCGAAACCGCCCAAAAGGGGCCATGACGAGCCCCTCTTGGATCTCCCACGTCTTTTTACTGCGCGCTATCGCTCGCTGGCTATGTTTCAGCCACCACAGTGACAGGCTGGAAAGCTTGCCGCTGCGCGGTATCTTTGCTCGGGTTTCGAGCCCTGCGTCTCGAACCTCTCGCGCAGCAAGCTTTCTGAATCGCCCGCACGATCTTAAATTCAAAACCAATCGGTTCTTCATATAAAAATCAGTGAGGTTGTGAAGTTAACGTTGAGGCCGGTTCCAAAATACCGCCGGAGAAGAGGTGGAAAACCGCGCGTCTTTTTGCGCGGGTTGTAACCCGAACGGAGGGCACCGCGCAGCGGCGGAATTTTGCGGCTATCGCTGCGGCACCTGAAACATAGCCAGCGAGCGGAGCACGCAGTAAAAAAAGCGCGGAGTCCAGAGGCCCGCGCGTTACCGGGTCTCTGGTCGGTGTGGGCCGACGCCCACGACCTTGAATTTGAACTTAAAGTTTCAGATCTTTTTCAAAAGATCATCACCACATCAGCCCTCCGATCACCGGCGCAATCACCACGGTGACCACTCCCGCCAGCATCATTACCAGACTCGATACCACGCCTTCTTCCGCGCCCAGTTCATAAGCTCTCGCAGTCCCTGCACCGTGTGACGCCGCACCAAACCCGGCGCCTTTCGCCAGGCCGCTTTTCACTGCCAGACGCAGAAACAGCATATCGCCGACCGCCATGCCGAATACGCCGGTGATCACCACAAACAGCGCCACCAGATCCGGCTGACCACCCATTTGCTTCGCGGCTGCCAGCGCGAACGGCGTGGTGATGGAGCGCACTGCCAGACTGCGCTGGATTTCTTCGGGCAACGTCAGCATCCGCGCCAGCCAGACTGAGCTGCAGACAGCAACTACAATCGCCGTCAGTACGCCCGCACTCAGCGACATCCAGTGACGGCGGATCACCGCCATATTCTCGTAAACGGGCACCGCAAACGCGATGGTTGACGGGCCGAGCAGCCATAACAGCCAGTGCGTTTCGCCGATGTAATCCTGATACGAGGTGTGCGTCACCACCAGTAAGACAACCAGTACAATCGGTGTGAACACCAGCGGCATCAGCAGCAGCGTGCGTTTCTGACGGTAAAGTTTCTTGTTGGCGTAATACAGCCCGAGCGTGATGACAAAACACAAAATACTGATGAGTAAATCAGTCACGGTTCGCCTTCCTTACCGCCAGACGTTGTTCCAGACGGTAAACTTTATCGACCACCACCGCCGTCGCACCGAGCGTCAGCACGGTACTGACACCAATCACCAGAAAGATTTTCCAGCCCTCAATCATCAGTAACTGAGCGTAATTGACCACCGCTACCACGGCAGGCACGAAGAACAGCAGCATCTCCGCCAGCAGCCAGCGGGATCCGGCTTTCACCCATTTCACCGGCAGAATACGGAACATGATCAGCAGCAAAAGCATCAGCATACCGACAATGTTGGCAGGTAACGGCAGATGTAATGCGGTGACCAGACGATCGGCGATAACGAATAACACCGCGTACAGTACCACCTGAACGGGGATCTGACAGCGGGTCAGCAGGGACGGCGCTTTAGTGCGCAACGCCAGCAACATGGGGACGACCTCGAAAGAGGGAAAAGAGTGAAAATGAAGTATACGCTGGCAGGAAACCGGTAAAGAAATGAATTAAAATCATAAAAATGATTCCAGTTTGGAATACTTTGTTACTCGCCGATCTGACCGGGGAAATATCAGCCCATGGACGTCCGTACCTTACGCTATTTTGTCGAAGTGGTTCGCCAGCAGAGTTTTACCCGCGCGGCGGAAAAGCTGTTCGTCACGCAACCGACGATCAGCAAAATGCTGCGTCATCTGGAAGAAGAACTGGAATGCACGCTGATCGTCCGTGAAGGGCGCCGTTTGCGGCTGACTGACAGCGGTCAGGCGCTGTATCAGCGCGGGCTGAATATCCTTGAAGAATTCCGCCAGCTGGAAGCCGAACTCGAAGATATCAACTCGCTTAAATCCGGCCACCTGCGGCTGGGTATTCCGCCGATGGTTGGCACACAAATCGCGCCGCTCATTAGCAGTTTCCGCCAGCAATATCCGGGCATCGAACTGATTATTTCCGAATTTGGCGGGCTGACTGTGCAACAGGCGGTGATCTCCGGCGAACTGGATCTGGCGATCACCGCCCTGCCTGCCGACGCCGTGCCTTCCATCGCCTCGCTGCTGCTGTTCAGTCATCCGATGTGCGTTGTGGTGCCCCGTACGCCGCACTGGCTGAACCGCACGCGCATCGGGTTCAGTGATCTGGCTGATGAAAGTATTCTGATTTATAACGAAGATTTTGCGTTGTATCGCCAGCTGATGGATGCGTTTTCCACCCACGGTTTCACGCCAAAAATTGCCGCACGCAGCGGTCAGTGGGATTTCTTAGCCGCGATGGTACAAACCGGCATGGGCGTAGCGATTTTGCCGGAGCCTATCTGTCAGCGGCTGGATAAAAATGCGCTGATGTGGCTGCCGCTGGATCCGCTGATGCCGTGGCAACTGGGCCTTATCTGGCATCAGGGCAGTTATCTTTCACACAGCGCCCAGGCGTGGATCGCGCTTTGCAGGGATTACTGGAAATAGCGGGAAGTGGCGGGAAGTGACGGTTGATAAAAAAACCGCGTGAACGTTGCAGCGCACGCGGTTTTTTATTTCAGGCAGAAGCTACACCTCTTTTTCTACAAGAAGCGCTTCAAGTAAATCGAGATCATGCAGCAGTTTTTGCAGCGTCTCATTACTGATTTTCTGCGTGGCGCGCAGGTGATACAGCTCGCCACGTTCAGCGCGCAGTGCGGTCAGACGGAAGCGGCGCTCGAGGTTTTCCAGCTTCAGCGCGGTTTCCATATCATCGCGGTTGGCCGTGCGTCGTCGCAGAGTCCCGATAACCCGTGAGCTGATTTCCTTCAGCGTCTGCTCATCGATGTTTTCTTCGGTATCTGCCGCCAGACGCTCTTCCATCTTATGCAGGCTTTCTATCGCCACTTCTGCCGCGATAGATTTCGCCATCCGTTCTTCTTCACGATAAGCGGTACCATCGGCTACCACCACGCCTTTGAGCAGGAACGGCAAGGCAATTACACCTGCAATCAGCGAGAACAGAATGACACCGGTCGCCAGGAACACCAGCTGATAGCGTGACGGGAAGGCCGAGCCATCTGCGAGGAATAACGGAATCGACAGCACACCGGCCAGCGTAATCGCCCCGCGCACACCGGCAAAAGACGCTACCCACAACTCACGCGTACTGTAGCTGCCAAACAGCAGGGGTTTCTTTTTCAGGAAACGGTTGCTGAAATTTTTCATCACCCACAGCCAGACAAAACGCAGGATCAGCAGCGCAAAGTAGATAATCCCGACGTCAGCAAACAGATGCCACGTCACGATAGATGGGTCGTGCGTTGCCTGATCGATTGAGTTCTCAAGGATGCCCGGCAATTGCAGGCCCAGCATGATGAACACCATGCCGTTGAACACAAACTCAAGCATCGCCCAGACGCTGTTCGCACGCAGGCGCATCGCCAGCGGTGCGTTACGGATAATGCCGGACTGGCTGATGGTCATACCGGCAGCGACGGCGGCCAGAATGCCCGACACGCCAATGTGTTCAGCAATCAGATAAGAGGCAAACGGCAGCAGCAACAGGAAGACGATTTGCGTCGCCGGATCATCACCGCTCCAGCGGCTCATGATGCGCAGCGATTTACTGTACAACCACGTCACCGCCACACCCGCCATCAGGCCGCCAATCGCCACTTTCAGGAACTCAACGCTGGCACCCCCGACGGTAAAGATCATCGTGCCCATCGCCACAGCGATAGCGAATTTTAGTGACACCAGACCGGACGCGTCATTCATCAGCGCTTCACCTTCAAGCACGCTCATGATCGACTTCGGAATACGGCCTTTGCCGACAATCCCGCCTAATGCCACGGCATCGGTCGGTGAAAGCACCGCAGCCAGCGCGAACGCAGCCACCAGCGGAATATCCGGCACCATCATATAAATCAGATAACCGATACCGACGACGGTGAGTAATACCAGCACCAGCGCCAGCCCGAGAATTTCGCGCCCGTGGTGGAGGAATTCACGGGTCGGCGTTTTCCAGCCATCGGCAAACAGCAATGGCGGGATGAACAGAACGAGAAACAGTTCCGGATCGAAGTCCACGTGCAGGCCAAAATTGGGCCACGCCAGCAAAGCACCGACGGCAATCTGCATTAATGGAAGAGGAACCTGAAACGGCAACATTCTGGTGACGACACCGGAGAGCGACACCACCAGAATCAAAATCAGAATGGTAAAGAATATTTCCATGCTTTCCTTAGACTCTTGTTTTTATGAATTTCAGCCAGACGCAGGTGAGTGAGTCCGGAGCGAACTAAGGAATAGTAGATCAAAAGGGGATGTGATTTAAATCAGTGCGTGCGGTTACATCAGAGAGGTGCTTGCTTCTCACCTTTCTCCGGAGCCGGAATGAAGGGTTTTTCTTGCTCCTCCCCTTCGCAGGGGAGGGAGAAATGCAGCCGGCATCAAATCGCCCATCCACCCGCATAAAATACCACCAGCGCCACGGCGATCACCACCGTGCCGACGTTTAGTTTCCGCCATTCGCCGGAGAAAATACGGCCAATCACCAGCGAGCTGAAACCGAGCATGATGCCGGTCACGATGTTACAGGTCAGCACGATGAACACCGCGCACAGCAATCCGGACATCGCATCGACGAAATCGCTGAAATCCAGTTTGGTCACGTTGCTGAGCATCAGCAGACCCACGTACATCAGCGCCGGTGCGGTGGCGTAAGCCGGTACCAGATAAGACAGCGGAGACAGGAACAACATCAGTAAGAACAGCACGCCGACGACCGTCGCGGTCAGGCCGGTTTTGCCGCCCGCTGCCGTACCGGCTGCCGATTCGATGTAAACCGCTGCCGGTGATGCGCCAACCAGTGAGGCGAAAATGCTGCTTACGGAGTCTGCGGTCAGCGCTTTGCCGCCGCTGATGATCTGACCGTTTTCATCCAGCAAGTTTGCCTGACCGGCGACTGCGCGGATGGTGCCGGTGGCATCAAATACCGCCGTCATCACCAGCGCCAGCACGCTTGGCAATACCGCGGCTTTCAGGGCGCCCATGATGTCGAGATCGAAAATCACCGATTTGCCGTCAGCCCCTGCCAGAGAAGGCATCGCGAACAAACCCTGATATTTCACGGCAGGATCGAAAATCAGACCAATAATGGAAATCGCGATAATCACCAGCAAAATACCGCCAGGCACACGCAGTTTCTCAAGGCCGAAAATCACCGCCAGTCCGAGCAATGTCATGATCACCGGGAAAGAAGTAAAGGCGCCGAGCGCGACAGGTAAACCGTCCAGCGGGTTTTTCACCACCAGACCCACGCCGTTGGCCGCGATCAGCAACAGGAACAGACCGATACCGATGCCGGTTCCGTGCGCAACGCCGGTCGGCAGGTTGCGCAAAATCCACGACCGGATGCCGGTCATCGAAATAATGGTGAACAATACGCCCATCAGGAATACCGCGCCAAGGGCAACCGGTACGCTGATGTGCTGGCCGAGCACCAGACTAAAGGCGGTAAAGGCAGTCAGAGAGATGGCGCAACCAATGGCCAGCGGCAGATTAGCCCACAGGCCCATCAGCAGGGAGCCGAAACCGGCAACCAGGCAGGTCGCGACAAACACGGCGCTTGGCGAGAAACCCGCTTTGCCAAGCATTGACGGTACAACGATGACCGAATACACCATCGCCAGAAACGTCGTTAAGCCGGCGATCACTTCCTGGCGGACGTTACTGCCACGCGCACTGATTTTGAAAAAAGCATCAAACGGGCCCTTTGGCGCAACAGCGCTGCCCGTCTGAGTGTGTTGACTCGACATGGAAAATCCTCTGAATGTCTCTACTGATTAGCCGGCGTGGTCATTATGAAACCGTTTCAGCACGTTCACTTCCTTATATGTCGCCTGAAATCGCCGAAAACGGCGTCAGAACGGCAAGGCAAACGTTTAACTCGCATCGCGTATGGCGGGACAAAAATTAACGCAAACGATTATCTCGTTTTTAATTACCACACATCAACTGCGAATGACGACAATTTACCGTTGTCTGGTCAATAAAAACGCGATTGTGGTGGAAATGTATCCGCCTGGCGGTTTGCTGTGCGGTAACGGTTGCGCACGGACATCACGTGAAGGGAATCAGAGAAGATAAATCTGAACGAAGACGGTATGCCGGGAAGAAAAAGACAGGAAATAAAAATAACAGGACGTTTATTAAGGTTTATTTTCTGATGCCATTCATTGCGCAAATTTCCGGCCAGTTATGCGCCCTCTTTTCAACACTCTGAAATATAAAAAGGGAATACGTTCCGGCGATGAAAAAAACCAAAACGCTTCCCCTATAAATTTCTGATGACTTAAAAACCATTAACGCAGGATATTCAAAGGGCCACCGGTTTCCAGAGCACGCTGATAAGCCGGTCGGGCAGTCACATTTGAAAGCCATGCATTTAAATGTGGGTATTTATCCAGACCTGTACGGGCATTTATGGCCTCTGCCGGGAAACTCATCTGAATGTCCGCAGCGCTGAACTGATAACCGGCGAAATAAGGATGCGTGGTCAGATGCTGTTCCAGATAATCCATGTGGGTATAAATCTGTTTATCCAGATAGTTTTTCTGCACGCCCTGCCCGATCGCCCCGGCCACCGGTCGGATCAGCCACGGCATCGGCGGTTTTCCCAGACGGCTGAAAATCAGTTTCATCACCAGCAACGGCATCAGCGAACCTTCGGCGTAATGCATCCAGTAACGGTACTGCTGCCGCTCGGCAAACGCCGTCGGTTTCATCACACCGGCCTCATCGTACACTTCCTGCAAATACTCAATGATGGCGCCGGATTCCGCGAGGATCATGCCGTTATCTTCCAGCACCGGCGACTTGCCCAGCGGATGCACTTTTTTCAGCGTCTCCGGTGCCAGCATGGATTTTTTATCGCGTTGATAACGTTTGATTTCGTAAGGTACGCCCAGTTCTTCGAGCATCCATAAGATTCGCTGTGATCGGGAATTATCCAAATGATGAACTGTTAACATGAATGTTTTCTGCCCTGTCGTATTTAATTATTTGTTAACTATAGACAACGGTTTCGCTGCCCGTATCACATTCGCTTAAAAACCCTTTCTTTTATCAGGATTAATAACGCGAAAATCTTTTTATTTGATTAAAATCACTTACGGATTAATCTTAATTACACGAAAAAAATTATCGTAACTTCATTCGCCTTTAATAATTCTTAATGCCATTATCGCCGGATAAAAATCAGCCCGTCGCTTTCGACTCTATGTTTGTGGAGCCTTACATGTTTTCCAGTAATTACAACAATGTGCTTGTCATGTTTTCGTTCATTGTTGCAATGCTTGCCTCTTATACCGCGCTTGATATGGCTGGCCGGGTTGCCACCACGGAGGGAAGGGCTTCCCGACTTTGGTTAATTGGTGGCGCCATTGCAATGGGCATCGGTATCTGGTCCATGCATTTCATCGGTATGTTGGCCTTGAATTCCTCTATGCCAATGGGTTACGACCCGGTCATTACCTTGCTTTCCATGCTGATTGCGATTATTTCCTCGGCGTTTGCGCTCTGGCTGGTGTGCCTGCAAGAGTTGCCTGTCCTGCGTTTACTCGCGGGCGCATTACTCATGGGTGGCGGCATTGCGGCCATGCATTACACCGGAATGTCAGCGATGCTGATGATGCCGCCGATTGTTTATGACTTCCGCTGGGTCACATTATCCGTCGTGGTGGCTATTGTCGCCTCCGGGGCGGCGCTGTGGATGGCGTTCCATCTGCGCCAGCAGTCGCCGAATGTGCGCCTGTTGCGCATCAGTGCCGCCGTGGTGATGGGCACGGCAATTGTCGGTATGCACTATATCGGCATGGCGGCGGCGCAATTCCCGATGGACAGCCACAGCATGGCGGCGTTCAGCGGCGTGGATAACAACTGGCTGGCGCTGCTGGTGATTGTGGTGACGCTGGCCATTCTGGCGATTACCCTGATTATTTCTATTCTTGATGGCCGGATGCAGGCGCGCACGTCGATTCTGGCCTCGTCGCTGGCGCAGGCTAATCGCGAACTGACTCAGCTGGCGCTGCATGACAATCTCACCCGTTTGCCAAACCGTCTCTTACTGGAAGATCGCCTCAGTCAGGCGTTTCAGAAAGCCTCGCGGGGAGAATCTCAGTTTGCAGTGCTGTTTTTGGATCTCGACGGATTCAAAGCCGTTAACGATGCGTTTGGTCATCACATCGGCGATCAGCTGTTAATTTCCGTCACTGAGCGGCTGAAATCCCAGCTGCGCGCGACAGATACGCTGGCACGTCTGGGCGGTGATGAATTTGTCCTGCTGGTGGAAATCACCGATCCAACGGATGCTTCCCAGCTGGCCGATAAACTGGTGCATCTGATTGCCCGTCCGTTTTACGTCTCCCGCTACGAACTGCTGGTTTCCGCCAGCGTCGGCATCGCTGTGTATCCGGGCGATGGCGAAAACGAGCGCGAGCTGATGCTCAATGCTGATGCAGCGATGTATCACACCAAAAATTCAGGCCGCAACGGGCACAGTTTCTTCCAGCCTTCAATGAATGCCAACGCGCAAAACCAGCTGCAGATGCTCAATGATTTGCGTCTGGCTATCGAGCACCATGAACTACGTTTGCACTATCAGCCAAAATTTATCGCCCCTTACGGGCCGGTCAGCGGTTTCGAGGCGCTGCTGCGCTGGGAGCGTGACGGCAAAACGCTCAGTCCTGATGTGTTCCTGCCACTGGCAGAGAAAACCGGCCTGATCATCCCGATTGGCGAATGGGTGCTGAATGAAGCCTGCCGCCAGCTGCGCGAATGGCATCTGGAAGGGCACACCACCTGGACGGTGGCGGTCAATCTGTCCACGCTGCAATTTGAGCAGTCGAATCTGGTCGAAATGGTCATTGAGACGATCGAACGCCATCAGATCCCGCCGGAAATGCTGACGCTTGAAGTCACAGAAACCACCGCAATGCGTAATCCGGACGTCAGTGTAGAAATTCTCGAACGTCTGACCCGATACGGTGTGAAAGCCTCGATTGACGATTTCGGTACCGGTTATTCCAGTCTGCTGTATCTGAAGCGCCTGCCGGCCAGCGAGCTGAAAATCGACGGGGCCTTTATTAATGACCTGATTGCCGGCAGCGAAGACGCCAGCATTGTTTCGGCGATTATCGCTCTGGGCCAGACCCTTAATCTGAAAGTGGTGGCCGAAGGCGTGGAAACCACCCAGCAGCAGGATTTCCTGACGCAGCTGGGTTGCGACACGTTGCAGGGCTATCTGCTGGGTCGTCCGATGACGCCGCAACAGATTGCCCAGCATCCCGATACCGACTGGGAACCTCAGCTCTCCATCAATCATAAACCTGACTAACCCAGGGCGTCGGACTTCACGCGGTCGCTGTGCGGAAAAACCGCACAGCGTTGCGCAATTCGACGCTTTGTTCCGTCAGCGATTGCGCGGCAGCAGCAGCCTGTTCAACCAGCGCCGCATTTTGCTGCGTCACCTGATCCATCTGATCAACCGCAATGCCCACTTCATGGATCCCGCTGTGTTGCTCCGAACTGGCGGTCGAAATTTCACTCACAATCTCAGCCACCTTATTCACCGAAATCACGATTTCGCTCATCGCTTTACTGGCACGATCGGCCTGCTCTGAACCTTCGGAAATTTTACTCACCGTGTCCTGAATAAGATCTTTAATCTCTTTTGCCGCCTGCCCGCTTTTCTGAGCCAGCACCCGGACTTCACTCGCCACCACCGCAAAACCTTTACCCTGCGTCCCCGCGCGTGCCGCTTCCACGGCGGCATTGAGCGCCAGTAAATTGGTCTGAAAAGCGATGCCTTCGATGACGCTGATAATATTAATGATTTCGCTGGAACTGCCGGAAACATCGCGCATATGTGCCTGCATACCGCTGACAATCGCCCCGCCCTGTGAGGCCGTTTTCGAGGTTTCGTGTGCCAGCTGGCTGGCCTGCCGCGCATTCTCAGCATTCTGGCTGACGGTCGCCGTCAGGTTCTGCATATTCGAACTGGTTTGTACCAGCGATGCCGCCTGCTCTTCCGTGCGCTGCGACAGATCCACGTTGCCCTGCTCAATTTCACTGGCGGCGTGATTTATCGACTCGCTGCCCTGCATGATCTGATGAATGGTTTTGTTCAGTTGCACATTCATGCCATTCAGCGAAGCCAGCAAACTGCTCTCATCTCCCGGTTTAAGGGCAATTTTCGCTGCCAGATTACCCGCCGAAATCTCATGCATAATCGAAGCCGCGTAAGCCGGTTCTCCGCCCAGCTGTGCAATCAGATTTCGTGCCAGCAAAAGCGCCATGAGCAGGGAAATAATAAAGGCCACGGCGACCAGCACTAAAAACATCACGCTCGCATTTCGATAACTGCTGTGCGTCTGTGCGGCCGCCTTCTCGCTGTTGGCAAGTTCGTCACTGACCAGCTTCGCCAGATCGGCCATCAGTTGGGTGCGGTATTTACGTGAATTGTCACCGCTGATTTGTGTGGCCTGCGCAATATCGTTGCGTTCCACTGCTGCAATAACTTCATCATTTGCCAGCGAAAACTGTTCGAAATTCCTGACGATTTGCTTAAAGAGGTCGGATTTACTGCCTCCGCTGTTCAGCTTCTGATACGCATTTTCGGCGGTCTTGAAGGTATTAATGGCTTGCTGAATTTCCACCCGGTGCCCGTCGCGCGGCGCTCCTTGCGGCGAAGCAATGTATTGCACCTGCTGCAGGCGTAATTCCGCCAGTGTGCCGCGCATAATCAGCGGATATTGCACACCGGGAAGACGATAGGCCCGGTAGTTTTCGATCTGCTGATTACTGCCGTTGAGCAGCCAGGCAGACATCGCGGCAAGGGTAAGCATCAGTGCCATCACGAGCGCAAAAGCGCCGAGTAAACGGGTAAGAACGGAGAGATTGGTGAATTTTTTCATCTGCACACATCAGAAAGTCAGTGAAAGGAAACTCTCATAACGGCCGGAAAAAAGGGAACTTTATGGCAAAATGAAACTATATTTCATTTTGTTAAACACTGGCTTTCGAAATGTAACCCCATGGTTACTGGACAAATTTTTCATGTTATGCGCGGGGCTAAAAAGATGATCAGCAACACACATTGCGTTTTTTGCCCTCTCAGGGCGGGAGGGCAAAATCGATGCAATATTTCGGGCGACTCAGGTTTACCGGGGGTCATAATCCGGCCATAACGGCGCGATGTCAGACATCAGATTCGGCGTTCCGGCTGCTACTGACATATGCCGGTAGTTGTCAGTGTCGTCCGGCGTTTTCGCGAATTTCACCAGGGTGTGCAGTCCGGCCTCCTGACAAAGCACTGCGCCGCCTGCAATGTCCCACAGCGTCGTGCGGCGTTGCAGATGCCCGTCGATAATGCCTTTGGCGGCAAACACCATGCCGATGGTGGTACAGCGATAACAATGCACCGACCAGTCTGCGGCGCGAAGCCCCCGATAGAATGCCGAAGCTTCGTCCAGTTTGTCGTCCGAGCTGTCACCCAGCGATACAATCTGCACGTCGCCAAAACGATCATCGCGACGGAATGGCTTTCCGTTCAGGAAAATCCCCTTTCCGGATTCTGCGGCAAACAGGTCGTTTAATACCGGCAACGCCACAATGCCCGCCACTGGCTTTTTGTTCTCCACCAGGCCGAGCGACACGCCCCATAGCGGCGAACCGCGCAGGAAATTCGAGGTACCGTCAATCGGGTCGATCACCCAGCAAGGCGCGTCTGTCAGCACGCCGCCCAGTTCCTCACCGATGATGGCATCGTACGGAAAATGCTCTGCAAGCTGGCGACGGATAAACTGCTCGACCGCCACATCCGCCTCAGAGACGAAATCCTGCGTGCGTTTGCTGCTGACTTCAATGGTGTCCCGGCGGTTAAAAAAGCCCAGCGCCAGTTCAGCCGCCTGCGCCGCGATCTGACTGGCCATCGCCAGACGGGGGGACATCGTCGTGTTGGTCATCATAAATCCTGAATATTCAGTCTGAAGGAGAAAAGTCATTTCCATAGAATGCACCGGAATCGATGAATAAAAAATGACAACCTGACGCTTGCTTAAACAGCGCAAAACACTCTATATCTGTGTGCTTCACTTTTCTGCTTTCCGCCGGAGATTGCCATGCCTGATGCCGCCCACTGGATCCCGTTTTTGCTGATTTGCCTTGGCCTGGTGTTAACGCCCGGTCCAAACATGATCTACCTGATTTCGCGTTCATTGTGTCAGGGGCCAAGAGCCGGTCTTATCTCGCTCGGTGGCGTGGTGCTGGGCTTTCTGTTTTATATGCTTTTTGCCGCGCTCGGTATTACCGCGCTGGTGATGGCGGTGCCGTTCGCTTATGACGCATTGCGCATCGGTGGCGCAGCATATCTGCTGTATATGGCGTGGCAGGCGGTGAAACCCGGTGGCCGCTCGCCGTTTCAGGTCAAAGATTTACCGCGCGACAGCAATAAAAAGCTGTTCACTATGGGTCTGGTGACCAACCTTCTGAACCCGAAAGCCGCCGTGTTATATCTGACACTGTTGCCGCAATTCATTGTGCCGGAACAGGGCCATGTGCTGATGCAGTCGCTGATTCTTGGCAGCTCGCAGATTCTGATCAGTGCGACGGTAAACGCGCTGATCGCCCTTTCTGCGGGTTATATCGCCGTTTTCCTCGCAGGACGCCCGTTGTGGATGGTGCTTCAGCGCTGGTTTATGGGTGCGGTACTGGGCGGGCTGGCGGTGCGTATGCTGCTCGACGGTCGTAAATAAACGGTCAGTTGTCACCGGTCAGTTGTCACCGGTCATATTCAGTTTCCCCTTAACGCTATATAATCCTCTGTACAACGAAACCAGAGGATTTATTCGTGCGCGCATTATCATCCCGCTTTTTACCTTCGCTCGCTTTGCTCGGGCTGGCTCTGAGCTTTGCTTCCCCTTCCGCTCTGGCCTCACGCCAGATAACTGACCAGTTAGGCCGTCAGGTCACGATCCCGGATAACGTGGATCGCGTGGTCGTCCTGCAACATCAGACCCTGAATCTGCTGGTTCAGCTCGATGCCACCAAAGACATTGTGGGCGTGCTGAATAACTGGCAGAAACAGCTGGGCAGCGGTTATGCACGCCTCGCGCCAGCATTATTAAAAACGCCGGAAGTGGGCGACCTGACCAGCGTGAATCTGGAAAGCGTGGTCGCGCTGCATCCGCAGGTGGTTTTCATCACCAACTATGCGCCGCAGGAAATGATCGACCAGATCAGCCAGACCGGCATCGCGGTGGTGGCAATTTCACTGCGTGACGATCCGAAAGGCGAAGAACATAAAATGAATCCGGTGCTGCCTGATGAAGATAAGGCGTACACCGAAGGGCTGAAGAAAGGCATCGCGCTGATTGGCGAGGTGGTTAATCACCAGAAACAGGCTCAGGCATTGATCGACTATACTTTTTCACAGCGCAAGCTGACCGCCGATCGTCTGAAAAGTATTCCGCCTGAAAAACGGATCCGCACGTACATGGCAAATCCAGACCTGACCACTTACGGTTCCGGTAAATATACCGGCCTGATGATGTCACATGCCGGCGCGATGAACGTGGCTGCCGCGACCGTGAAAGGCTTTAAACAGGTGGCGATGGAACAGGTGTTAGCCTGGGATCCGCAGGTGATCTTCGTGCAGGACAGATATCCGGAAGTGGTCGGGCAGATCAACAGTGATCCGCAATGGCAAAGTATTGATGCCGTTAAAAATCATCGGGTTTATCTGATGCCTGAATATGCCAAAGCCTGGGGCTACCCGATGCCCGAAGCACTGGCGCTTGGTGAACTGTGGATGGCGAAAAAACTGTATCCGCAAAAATTCGCAGACATTGATATGCAAAAACAGGCAGACGCTTATTACCAGCGCTTCTACCGGACGGATTTTAAACCCGCGGCAGACGCGGCGCGCGCGGGGAAATAACCTCGTCCCCGGCGTTTATTGTTGAGGCAATGTGACAAGGAGACCTGATGACAAATTCAATCAAAGTGCTGGCCGCAGGTAGCCTGCGCCGGGCATGGCAGCCGTTGTGTGAAGCATTTACGGAAAAAACAGGCACCAAAGTCAATGCGGAATTCGGCCCTGCCGGGCTTTTACGTGAGCGCATCGAACAGGGTGAGAAAGTCGATCTGTTTGCTTCTGCCAACACTTCTCACCCGCTGGCACTACAGCAGCATGGTAAAGCGCTGTCAGTGGACAACTTTTGCGGCAACAGCCTGTGTGTGACGGCGCGTAAAGTGCCGGAACTGGAGACGCTCAACTGGCTGAAAGTGTTGCTCGACTCGCGTTTCCGGCTGGCGACATCCACGCCAAAAAGTGATCCTTCCGGCGACTATACCTGGCAAATGTTTGAAAATATTGAGCGTCGCCATCCGGGCGCCGGTGAAACATTGCGCAATAAGGCCTTACGGCTGGTGGGCGGTGAAAATTCAGCAAAAGTGCCGGAAAGCAAACTGGCAGCGGAATGGCTGATTTGCAGCGGGCAAGCCGATGTGTTTATCGGCTATACCAGTTATGCCACGCTGTTGCGGGAAAATGACGAGCTGGAAGTGTTCAACGTTCCGGCCGATTATAATGTCCGCGCTATCTACGCGCTGGCCACCTGCACCGAAAAAGGTAAACCGCTGGCGGAATTTATTCTTTCAGAAACCGGCCAGCATATTTTGCAGAACGCCGGTTTTTGCGGAAAGCATTCTGTGATGCCGGAGTAGAAAAAAGAAAAAAATAGACCTCAGTGATCGAGGTCCCTTTCCTTCATTGCCCGCTGACGATCATAGTATTCATCTTCGGCGGCTATGATTTCATCCAGCAGGGAATCCACATCCGCTTTATGCGTATCTTCGGCAAACAGGCCGGTCAGCGGCGATTCCGGCGTCAGTTTGCCGTCTTCGTACAATGCCCAGATCTCTTTGGCATAGCGCGTTTCCAGCAACTTCGGCGCGAACTGACCGTAATACTCGGTCATGTTATTCACATCGCGCTCAAACATCGATTCGGCATGGTTATTGGCTGCGGCATCCACGGCCTGTGGCAGGTCGATAATCACCGGCCCGTCAGCATCCATCAGCACGTTAAACTCTGATAAATCGCCATGCACGATACCGGCACACAACATGCGCACGATATTACGGATCATGGTTTCAAAATCAGCCACCGCTTCTTCTTCACTCAGGATGACATCACTGAGGCGTGGCGCGACCACACCGTCAGCGTCGGTGATAAGCTCCATCAGCAATACACCATCGAGACAAATGTAAGGCTGCGGAACACGCACACCGGCATTCGCCAGACGGAACAGCGCATCGACTTCCGCCGTCTGCCAGGATTCTTCCTGCTGTTTACGTCCGAACTTAGTGCCCTTTTGCATCGCACGCGCGTTGCGGCTGTTACGGACTTTACGGCCTTCCTGATACTGTACGGCCTGTTTGAAGCTGCGCTGCGTCGCTTCTTTATAAACCTTGGCGCAACGGATCTCTTCACCGCATAAAACGGTGTACACGTCGGCCTCTTTGCCACTTTTCAGTCGACGGACCACATCGTCAATCAGGCCGTCATCCACCAGAGGTTGGATTCTATTTGGGATTTTCATGCAGCCTTGTACCTTATTTCAGCGCATGAGGGAATGACCTGCGCAATATTCCCTTCATTACACACCAGACACCGCGTTCGCGTCATCCTTTCTTGATCCTTATCGCTTACTGCCTTCAGGAGTACAGTTTAACGTAGTGGCGATGGAGTGGATACTTTCTGCGCACAGGTTCTTGTCATTCTGCGCAAAAAAGAAGTGTGACATTGCTGGTGTTTTCCCGCTGATCATCATCAGATGGGTATTTGATTTAAATGATGATTTCACGACTGATAATCATTTCATTCTGTAAATAAGCTCTGCCAGTTATTATATTTTCATATCGCCGGAACTTTTTCCCTGACTTGAGCTTTTCGTGCTGTTTAGTCTTCGTTTATTAAGGGCAAGAAACGGTATACGCTCCGTTTAGAATGGAGGTGGTACTGTGCCGGTAATTTCCCGTTGCAGGTTGTCTATTATGAACACTCTATTAATTACCGGTGCCACTGGTTTTGTTGGCGGAGCCGTTGTTGAATATTTTCTGCGTCAGCAATTAACCACCCAAAATAAATTATTACTTTTAGTCAGGGCTGACGATAATGCGACGGGACTCACCAGAATTATCGATAACTTAAAGAAATTTGAACTCAGTGATGAACAACTTTCTGCGCTGAGCGAAGAGTCAATATTAACCGGTGACTTAGCTGACCCTGAAAGTTTTATTCAGGACTCGCGGTTAGATAATGTCACGCATGTCATTAACTGTGCCGCCATAGCTTCATTCGGTAATAACCCGGCCATGTGGCGTGTGAATGTTGAAGGCTCGCTGGTCTTTGCCAAACGCATGGCGCAGGTTAAAGGGCTGCAAAGATTTGTGCATGTCGGTACGGCGATGGCCTCAATGCCTGATAAAGACAGCGTATTTTATGAAGGTATGCCGGATAACGAGCAGAACGAAGACCTGGTGCAATATACCGCGTCCAAGCGCGCCATCGAAAATCTGGTGCGGGAAGAATGTCCGTCACTGCCGTTTGTCGTCGCTCGTCCGTCGATTATCGTCGGTCATACCCAGTTCGGTTGCCAGCCTTCGAGCAGCATTTTCTGGGTCTTTATGATGGCGATAAAACTGAAGAAATTTACCTGTACGCTCGACGATCAGGTGGATGTGATCCCGGTAGATTACTGCGCGATGGTGCTGGCAAAATTATGTCTGGCGACTGAACTCAGCCATAACTTTTATCATATTTCTTCCGGCGAAGAGATGTGTACCCCCTTCCATGAAATTGATACGTCTGTGGCGAAAGCGAATAATGCGCCGCGTATTATCAGTGAATATGAGCAAATCAGTTATCAGGACTTTACCGGCATCCGCAAGCAATTTAAAGATGTGCTCGGCCCGTGTAATGACAAAATCATTTTACGCGCCATTAAACTTTACGGCGGCTTTGCCCAGTTAAACGTTAAATTTGATAACTCACGCTTATTGAATATGGGTATTCCTAAACCTGCCGCTTTTAAAAGTTATATTGATAAATGTGTTTCCTCTACCCGCGGACAATCTATCAGCGAACTGATGCGGGTGGATTTTAAATAAAACCGGTGTCTGTTAAATATTAACCTCCCCTAAATCATTCTCGTTGCATCAAGGCGGCAACTGAATGAATCCCCGGTCACTTACATGAGTAAGTGACCGGGGTGAATGACCAAACTGCAGGGAGCAGATTGGAACGCTGCTTGCAGCGGCTCCTTCAGGAGCGAGGTCCACGGATGAGCCGAGTAACGCAGCCAACGCAGCCAACGCAGAAGCAGTGTGAAGGATGACGGGGATTATACGAGGCCGTTTCGGCCATACAGACGAAAACCTTCGCGCTGATTCAGTCTGTCGTAATACGCCGTCACTGCCGGTAACGCCGGGCGTGGCATCGGTGTCATCGACCAGCGGTTCACCGCCAGCCCGAGCGGAATATCTGCCAGCGTAAAATTATCCCCCAGCACGTAATCGCCGCTGCGCTGCAGTTGTTCTTCCAGCATCTGCATATGACGGTTCCACTCGCTGACACCGGCATCAATCAGCGCCGGATCCTGATGTTGCGGACTGTTACGCGCCAGCGCCGGAAATGCATATCGCCAGGCGTTATTCAGCTCGCCGGCCTGCCAGTCCATCCACTGTTCCGTCAGCGCACGACGCTTCGGGTCAGATGACAGCAAATCCTCACGCCCTTCCCGCGCCGCCAGATACCGGCAAATCACGTTGGATTCCCACAGCACGAACTCGCCGTCGAGCACCACCGGCACCATCGCATTCGGGTTCAGCGCTTTAAATTCCGCTGTCTGCGTGGACTGAAAACCTGAACCAAACTGCTCCTGCTCGTAATCCAGCCCCAGCTCGTGGCAGGTCCACAACACTTTACGCACATTGATTGACGGTGATTTACCCAGAATCTTCAGCATGATTTGCCCTGTTAAGTGGAATGCAAATGGCCGGTCACGACGGACGAACAAAAATCCGTGTGGCTGAGCCGTGATAAGTGGTATCGGTTTTCGTCACAAAACCACATTTTTCCGCCAGACGGATCGAAGCCTGATGCTCCGGCGCAATAATGCAGCATAGCTGACGATCCAGATTTGTTTCTGCCCAGCGGATCACCACCTGCGCAGCTTCCGAGGCATAACCTTTGCCGTGAAATGCCGGAGAAACCACCCAGCCCATTTCCGCCATACCGTTGAGCGAGGGCGTGATGTCGCGCTGATAATCTGCCAGACCGATTTCGCCGACAAACGCGCCCTCGGCGCCCTCCGTTTTTTCGAACACAATCCAGTAACCAAAACCGAGCATCTGCCAGTGGCCGGGATAACGCAGCAGGCGGCTCCAGCTGGCTTCGCGACCCGACGGTGTGCCGCCGATATATTTCACCACCGCCGGGTCGGCCCATTGCGCAGCAATATGTTCAAAATCATCAACATGATGGGCGCGTAAAATCAGACGTTCGGTTTCGATAACGGGTGCCTGGGTCAGCATGGTTTTCCCTGAATAAAATGAGTTTCCATTAAATTAGCACTGGAATCAGACAGACCGGAAGAGGGGTTTTAACGGGATATGAAAATCAGACGATAATGCGGCCGCGCAGCGCTGAAGGCGTCATGCCACGGACAGATTTAAAGCGGTTACTGAAATGACTGGTGGAACTGAATCCGCACTCGAGCGCGATAGCCGTGATGTCCATCTGACTGGTTTTCAGCAAATTTTCCGCGCGGATCAGCCGGGCGTTCATCACGTACTGATGTGGTGCCATGCCCATGCTTTGCTTAAACATGCGGGCAAAATGGAATTCGCTGAGTTCAGCCAGCGCGGCCAGTTCAGGCAGCAACAGAGGCTCCGCCAGATGGGTGTGAATATACTCTTTCACGCGATTGAGAATATGCGGTGCCAGCCCGCCGCGCACCGTCGGCATTGCCCATTGCAGATGGGTATAATTTTTGACCAGATGCGCCAGCAGAAGATTGGCGGCGCTGCTCAGCATCAGCTGATTACTGTTTTCCTGCCACTGACTGCTGAGCAAAAAGTGGCGATACAACAGTGTAATCTGTGGATCTTCTTCGAACGTGCGTTCTTCGAGATTGATTACCGCCGGGCTGCGATCCCAGGTTTGTTCCACCAGATGCCGCAGATGTTCGTCGGTGCAATACAGATGGACAAATGACAAATCGTCGCGCACGTCCCAGCTCGACATGCTGCCTTTCGGCATCAGACAAAAGCGATCCGGTCCGCCGCCGTTGCGCCACCCTGCACGGGTTTTGTGATAACACTCATAGCCGTCGGCAACATACAGGCTCAGCGTGTGATGATCGGCGCTTTCCTGATTCACGATGTCATTTTTGTTCGACCACGCTGCCAGCTGAATGCCGGAACCGAGCTCCACACAGTCATGCAGAACCGCTTTGTGCTGACGCAGCGTTTCGAAAGCCTGATAAACCTTAGTCATGGCATGTCCGTGCGGAGGAAAGAAGAGGTTCAGTTTACGGTTTTTCACCGCCGCAGAGCCACATTTTGCTGCCCGCCGCCGAAAAAAATGCGCAAGAATATGCAACTTAGCGCAAGTCGTTAAAAGCCTGTAATCGGCGGTTCCGGCAGACTTCTCTCAGCCATTACTTTTTTGAGTGAGAGAAACCCATGAACGCTTTGCTTTATATTCTGGTGATTATTATCTGGGGCACCACCTGGTTTGCCATCTACCTGCAACAGGGAGACGTGCCTGTAACGGTATCGATTTTCTACCGTTTCCTGCTGGCTGCGGTGATCATGCTGGCGGCATTGCTGGCTACACGCCGGTTGCGCCGCCTGGGGCTGAAAGATCACCTGTTTTGCATGGTTCAGGGTTGCTGCGTTTTTTGCTTCAATTTTTACTGCTTCTATCATGCGGCCGCTTACATCACCAGCGGGCTGGAATCGGTGATTTTCTCGATGGCCGTTCTGTTTAACGCTTTCAACGGCATGCTGTTTTTCCGCCAGAAACTGGCACCGGCAGTTATTCCGGCGTCAATTCTCGGGCTGGCGGGAATTATCACGCTGTTCTGGCATGATCTCAGCGCTGCACATATCGCGCCGGAACTGCTCAAAGGCATCGGCCTCAGCCTGCTCGGCACCTACGGATTCTCACTCGGCAATATGATCAGCTCACGCCATCAGCGCCACGGCCTGGATGTCCTTTCCACCAATACTTACGCGATGTTTTACGGCACCGCGGTGATGGGCGCACTGAGTCTGATACAGGGTGCTTCTTTCGCCATCGTCCTGACGCCGCAATATCTCGGCTCGCTGGTCTATCTTTCGGTGTTTGGCTCGGTGCTGGCCTTCGGCATTTACTTCACGCTGGTCGGGCGCATCGGTGCCAGTCAGGCAGCCTACAGCACCCTGCTGTTCCCGCTGGTCGCGCTGACAGTTTCCACGTTTTATGAAGGTTATCAGTGGCACGCTAATGCGGTTATCGGGCTGGTGCTGATCCTGATGGGCAATCTGGTGATGTTCTGCCGTCCGGCCTGGCTGGAGATGTTCAGGAGGAAGACCGTTGTAGCGTAAGGCAGGTTACCGGTGCGTACAAAAAATCGCTCGACACACCGGCTCTTCGTGTTGCATACCTGAAAGGCCGCATCCCCAAAGATGCGCGCCCTACAGAAAATAATGAGGAGAATAAAATGCCTTTTGTACGTATTGATATGGTCGAAGGAAAACCCGAAACCTACCGCAAAACCGTTGGCGATGTGGTCTACGACGCCATGCGCACCACGCTGAATGTGCCGGAAAACGACAAGTTTATTGTTATATCCGAACACTCTCCGGCAGAAATGATGATTTCACCGGACTATCTGGATATCCAGCGCAGCCCGAACTGTATCGTCATCCAGATAACCCTCAACTCCGGCCGCACGACCGAGATGAAAAAGGCGTTCTATCACGCCGTGGCGTACGGACTGCACGAAAAAGCCGGACTGCGCCTCGAAGACGTGTTCATCAGCCTGGTCGAAGTGCCGAAAGAAAACTGGTCCTTCGGCAACGGTGAAGCGCAATACGCGTGATCCCTGGCCTGAAGATTAACTTCAGGCCAGTAAGCTCTCACCGCCAATGAGCGGAATAATCCGGGCAAGCACATCGTTAAATACGCCATCCTCAGCAACAGCGATAAACTTAGCCTGCCGGTGACGCCAGTCCATCGTATGGATCAACGTGGTGGCAACTACGCAAGGTGCGCTCAGATTGTTGACCGGCACCTCGGTCGGTGCGCCGCGGATGCTGCTGCTCACCGGCATACACATCACCAGACCGGTAACCTGATTATAGGTTTCATGAGACAGGATCAGCGCCGGTCGATATTTGCCTATTTCCTTTCCTTTAGTTGGCTCAAAATCCAGCCAGCAAATATCCCCGCGCTTCGGTAAATACATTAGTAATCAAGCTCCTTGTCAGTCGGTTCTGCCAATTCATCAGCATGAGCATTATACGCGCTCAGCCCCGATAACAGGCTGGCCTCCGTGACCTTTTGCTTATCGGCTTTCCGAATCTGCAGCCCTTCTTCCGAAATCTCGATATCAACAACATCGCCTTCCTCAAATTGTGGAATTGACTTCAAATTTCCTGACAGCCTTAAGGCGATGCTGTTACCCCATTTCTGTAATGTGGCCCGAGTGCGCATGTTCATTTCTCCACCGTTGTATCTACAAAGAGTATACAACCAAAAGCCCGTCGCAGTATGACTGATACGGGCTTTTGCGAGCTGTATTCCGACTTTTTATCTTTCTGCGTTAATCGGGTGAGTTAAATAATCCCGCCATTCGCCTTCAGCGTCTGACCATTGATCCAGGCTCCGTCAGGGCCGGCAAGGAACGCGACGACGGAGGCGATGTCTTCCGGCTGACCGAGGCGCTCAAGCGGCGACGTTTTGGCGATGGTTTCCACCAGCTGATCCGACTTGCCGTTGAGGAATAAATCGGTGGCTGTCGGGCCGGGCGCAACGGTATTGACGGTTATCTGACGGCCGCGCATTTCTTTGGTCATCACGCGGCTCAGTGCTTCGACAGCCGCTTTTGTCGCGGCATACACGCCGTACGTCGGTTGATATAAACCGACCACGGTCGATGAGAAGTTGATGATTCGCCCGCCGTCATGCAGATGTTTCGCCGCTTCGCGCAGCGTGTTAAAAGTGCCTTTCAGGTTGATGTCGATAAGGCGATCGAACGCGGCATCCCCGGTGTCGGCAATGGCGGAAAGTGTCATGATCCCCGCGTTATTCACCAGTACATCCACACCACCCAATGCCTGTTTCGCGCTGGCAAACATCCGGCTGACCGCCGCAGCATCGCTGACATCTGCCTGCGCGCTGATGGCCTTTCCCCCCGCCTGTTCGATTTTACTGACTACCGCGTCAGCTTCTGCCGCACCGCGTGAATAGTTCACGATCACGGTAAACCCGTCCCGCGCCAGACGTTCTGCGATCGCCGCGCCAATACCACGGGATGCGCCGGTGACCAGCGCGACTTTCTGTTCAGATGAATTCATGAGGAGTTTCCTTGTTCAGTGATTCGGATTCGGTGTCGCTGAAGAAAGAGTAGCCGATTGACGCTGCCGGATAATTCCCTGATATTCGTTATCACTATCCGGAAAAAGCGAACAATCATCATGGATAAACTCGACAGCATGCAGCTGTTCACCCGCGTGGTGGAATTGCGCAGTTTTACGCAGGCCGCGCAGGCGCTGAATCTGAAACGCTCGACGGTGACCGACGCGATTAAGCAGCTGGAAACGCGGCTCAACATCCGGCTTTTACAACGCACTACCCGTCACGTCAGCCCGACGCTGGATGGCGAAGCTTATTATCAGCGCTGTCTGCGTATTCTGGCGGATGTGGAAGATGCCGAAATGGCCTTTGCCGGTGCGCAGCCGAAAGGGTTATTGCGGGTGGATGTCCACGGTTCGATGGCGCGCCATTTTTTGCTGCCCGGCCTGCCGGATTTTCTGGCGCAATATCCCGACATTGAGTTTTACATGAGCGAAGGCGACCGGCTGGTGGATCTGGTTCGTGAAGGGATAGATTGCGTAATCCGCGCCGGTGAACTGAAAGACAGCGATATGGTGGCGCGACCGCTCGGTACGCTGCCGGAAATTACCTGCGCCAGCCCGGACTATCTGCAACGTTCTGGCATACCGGAAACACCGGACGATCTCGCCGGTCACCGGATGATTGGTTTTCGTTCCAGTGCCACCGGCGGCCTGTTGCCCCTGGTGTTTCAGGTGCAGGGGAAAAGACGTGAAATCCAGCTGCCGACCAGTTTTTCGGTCAACGGTGCGGAGAGTATGAAGGAAGCGGCGCGGCGAGGAATGGGGATTATTCAGGTGCCACATTACGGGCTGCTGGAGGATTTGGCACAGGGAAATCTGGTACAAATCCTGGCAAATTTCCCGGCCGGTTCGTTACCGGTTTCCCTGCTTTACCCGCGTAACCGCCAGCTTTCACCGCGCGTGCGGGTGTTTATCGACTGGATGGTGAAAGAATTTGCGCGACGCGATCCGCATCTGACATGATAGTTTTTCTGCTCTGAAAGCATGACGTCACAACGTTAACGACTGGAGACGCCGATGACCACACCTGCTGTATTGCTGCATATCGGCAGCGAAGAAACGCGGGTTATCGTCCGCAATGATGATAACCAAGATAAGAATTTGCTGCTGACACTGGGCTCACAGCTGACATCCGTCGGGTATTTCCGCCATTCTCCGCCGACGCCGGATGAAATGGAAACCGCCATTATGGTGGTCGAAGACGAAGTGATCCGCATCCGGCATGACATTCCACCGGGCGCCAGACTGTTCAGCACAGACAACGATATCCGTGCGCTGGCCCGCATTGCCGGTGAGGCGGAAAACGAAATAATGACGCTGTCGCTCGACGCCGTGGAACGCACTTTCGACCGGCTGGCGCTGGTGATTAATGGCCGCCCTGCGCATTTCGAAGGGATCCCTGACGGCAATGATTTCGCCGCCACCTTGCTGATTTTGCGAGAATTTATGCATCATCTGCAATTTGATGAAATCGTGGTGAAAGGCAAGAAGTTTGAGATACCCAGATAAGCATTAAAGAGAAAAGAACAGCCCCGATGGGGCTGTTAATACGTCAGCACTGGTTCAGGATTTACTTTTTCCCTGCCCGTGGGTGTCGTAATAATTGAGAACAAATTCAAGATCGAAAGTTTTCGACTGGAACGTCTGTTTAAGTTTTTCCTGTAAAGATGCCGGTAAAGCTAAAAACCGACTTTCTGTTTTTACCACTGAGGGATTTGCGCCCGGCGAAAGGACAATCAAAGATTCGATCACTGTTTGAAAATCTTGCCCGCTATGTGCGCTTTCAGTAAAACTGCCCGCATAGGCAATCATACTCAGCATATATTCATATTCCTGTTGTTGAATACAGGATTTCAATGATTCATTTTTAAAGTAAATAAGCGCAGTAGATATTGTTTCCCGTTCAAAAGGCTTCAAATCTTCTGCGGTGATTTTCGGCTTTTGTTGCTCTTTTTTGTCACACAGCGTGGTTTGTCTGCCCAGGCTGTCCATCGCAGATAGCATTGCCTGCTTTAGTCTTAATTGTTCCGGCGAGAGTCCCTGAGTGGCAAATACGCTCAGAGGAAAAAAGAGTAAGAGTGCGGTTAATGGTGAGAGCTTCACATTCATTCCTTAAATGTTTAACGAAGACTGTCCTTCATACACATCCAAAAAGCACGTTCCTCACCTTGCAATCCAGTTGTTAATATTAGCATTTCGATATCTCTATATATCAAGTTCCTGACAAGGTCACCGGTTCCTTTCGCTGCCTTAGAAAACATAAAGAAATCTTGTTGTGTAACGTAAAAACTACTGGTTAATGAATTATTTTTAACGAAAATAGAATAAAAAACACTAGTTGCATTCAGTGCCTGAAGTAATGTTCCCAATTTTCTCTTTCGACGTATTTCTTCAATGGTATTGATACTCTGCTGGCCGAAAGTTACGGAACCTCCACCACATTCTATCATTTTAGACCTCAGCTATTATTGAAATATATCATTCATAATAAATACATTCACATGATCCATCAGATAACTTCATTTATAGGATATTGGGAAAAAAGATTTTTAACTGAACAAATATCACACTTCCAGAAATAAAAAGCCTCACTTAAATATTCAGAGAGGCTTATATTTTCCGATTATCTAATAACGTCACTGCAAGATATTACTTATTTTTTAATGCCGCAGGATCAGACTCCATCAATACCAGACTGCTGAGATCAGGCAGGGCCTGATGATTCAGATAATCCCGGAACGACATGCGCGGGGCATTATTTTCCCAGGCGGATTGCAGCTTGCCGAGCAGGTCAGTGGTTTTCGAGGTGGACTCCGGCGTGGTGATATCGGACTCCAGCGCGCCTTTCACATATTTCTGAATATGCGTTAAGTGGCTGGCCGACTGATCGACCGACGCGCTCACCAGCGCTCCCTTGTGATATTGCACAGACGTCGTGCTTTCTGACTTATCATCAATCTGATAGTAAAGGTAATTCTGCGAGTTGCGGTCGCTGGTCAGATTCAGCTGTAAACCCGGCGTCAGCGACTGATGGTAACGGGCGACCAGATGTGACTGTTGCTTCTGGGTGATGTTGCGATCCTGCGTACCCGTACCGGTGATCGTGCTGGCCTGTGAAACCTGATACGAGAACGTATCGGTTTCGTCCGGGCGCATCGGATTAGTGGTATCGACCGGCGTCTGCGAGATGGACGCCGTGAAATCCGCCAGCCCGGTCATCATGTTTTTATCGGTTTTGGTCAGCGAGAAATAGACCGGCTCAGAACCCCGGCTTTTGTACGTCGTCGCCGTATCGCCGTAATTGCTGTTCAGGGCGGTAAAGGCATCTTTGAACATGGCCATCAGCGATTCATCGGCATTGCCGCGATTGCCTGCGCTGTTGATTTGCTTCAGATAACTGTTGAGCGCCTGCTTCTGCTGGCTGTCGGTGCCCAGCAGTGCGCGCTTACTCATGTCTACGCTGATATCCACCGTTCCGGCGTTACCGGCAGATTTCACTGAGCGGGTAGTGGCATCAGCATGGAAATCCAGCGTCTGGGTGTGGGTAGTGCCCAGCGTGGCGTGTAGATCCACCGATGACAGCACCGAGGTATCAAATTTTGTCAGGCCGCTCAGATCCAGCTTCGGCGGCTGCGCCGTCAGGCCATCAATCGCTTTCTGAAAACCTTCTGCCAGACCGGCCAGCGCTTTGCGATCGGCATCGCTGAGCGTGCCTTTGCTGACATTCACTTGCACGCCGAGACCGTCATCATCGCTGCCCAGAGTGATATCCACCAGCGCGCCGCTGGCGGTTTTAATGCTCAGGCTTATCTGATTATCAGCTTTGGTATGAAGTTGAGTTTGGGCGGCGACGTTAGCCGCCGAACTGGCTGACTGAGCGGAAGTCTGCTTCATCACTGACTGGGAATAACTGCTGCTGTCGGTAGTAAAACGTTCAAGCAAAGCCGCACCGAGTCCGGTAAATCGCGCCGCATTGCCGGCGTTACTGAAGTTGGATGCGAGCTTTGAAGACATCAGGTCACTGGAAGATCGTTCCCAGACCAGTACTGGTTTAGTGATGTTGTAGACAGGCGACGTGGTGTCCGTCTGGCCGATCATCACTGCGCTGGATTGCGCCGTCGAAGCCTGCTGCTGACTGGCTGCAGTACTGACGGCCGTCAGTGATTTTGTTGACGTAACCAGCGTATTAAGCGTCTGATTACCTGTCGCAGAGATAACTGTCATCCTGATGAGTCCCTATGTTTTTGCGTCATAGCGCCAGTGGATACCTTGATCCTTCTGATGCTATTTTCGGCAAAAACACAGGAAACTTTAAGGAGGTGTAAAAAGTTATTTCCTGCTTGTCACTGCGCTATTCCAGCGGGCCGCCCAGAATGGTTTCGCACATTCCGGAAAGAATGCGTTCACCGGTTTCGGTTTTCAGATCCTCATACCATTGTTCGGTCACAGCCATCTCTTTACCGTGGGTAACATCACAGCGTTTACGCGCTTTCAGTACCAGATCTTTGACGCGATACGCGCGTTTTTCCTGATAACGCAACAGTGCATCTTCAATGCCTAACGAATTGGTTTGTAGCATATTTGCCAGCACCACCGCGTCTTCCATCGCCGCACAGCCGCCCTGTCCGATATCCGGCGTGGTGCTGTGGCCGGAATCGCCGAGCAGCGCAATACGGCCCTTGACCAGCTGCATGAAAGGGTCGATGTCGTGGATTTCAACGCGGTTAGTGGTTTCAGGATTGATCTGGCTGATCAGCTTTTGCACGGGTTCCGCCCAGCCCGCAAAGTAACCCTGCAAATCCTCGCGCACGGTAGTGCGATCCTGCAGTAAACCTTTCGGCAGCGGCACATCAAAGAAGAAGTAGAAACGGTTGCCGCTCACCGGCATCAGCGAAACGCGTTTGCCTTCGCCGACAAACGTCGTCCACTGATCGGCAGGCGCGATGCTTTCGTCAATTTCCACCAGACCGTTCCAGTTGACGTAACCGGCGTAGCGGCGCTCTGTCGCATAGCCCAGAACATGCTGGCGGATAACGGAATGGGTGCCGTCAGCGGCAATCAGTAAATCGCCGGTCGCGGATGTGCCGTCGTCAAACCAGGCGGTGACGCTGCCGGCAGATTCCTCAACGTGCGTGACGCGTTTGCCAAACTGCACCTGATCACGGCCATAAGTATCAAGCAGCATCGACTGAAGTTCCGCGCGTGCTACCGGATATGGCTGTTCGCCGACACTTTTGATCAGCGGATCCATACTGAAACGCGTCATGGTCTGACCCTGCTGGTATTCTTTGTAGGCCATAAAACGCATGTTGCCGCCGAGTTCACGCAGCGCGTCTTTCATGCCGAGATAATTAAGGCACTTCACGCCGTTAGGCCAGATGGAGATCGCCGCGCCGACAGGTTTAATCTCTTTCACCGCCTCGTATACCGCCGTTTCGATGCCAAAACGCTTCAGCGCAATCGCCGCACACGCACCGCCAATACCGCCACCAATCACGATCGCTTTCATATTTTTCTCCCCTGAGTCTCCTTAGGGAAAAGCAATTTCTGTACCAGAAAGACGATTTGCCGCCAAAGCCTTGTATACAATATTAAGTGAAATCAGGAACTGGCGAAGCGAAAGCGAAATGCGCTAAAACGAGGCGCCGTTTTGGAGCAAGTGTATGAAGTCGGGCCAGTCTGGTGCATGAAGTTAAAAGGCACAAGAAGCGGCCAGATGTTGAAGCGCGGGTAGTAGAAGACAAACATACTCGAACCACTCCCCCGACAGAGGGAGTGGTTATATGAACTCACAAAATCGAAAGTAAATTAATTACACCAGCCCCAGTGCAGATTACGAGGCAAGGTTCCCCATGTTTCTATACAGGTATTTTCCTGTTTAGTGAGAGACTGGGTATATAAGGCTCTGCCGGTTCCGGTCACGCCTTTGACTTTCACATTGGTTGCTTCAGCAGGGATAATGATCTGTTTGGTATTCCCAAGATATAATTTATATTCTTGATTGAAATTGCTTTTCGTACTGCTGTTGGTATAAGTAACACGATAATACCCCGTATAACCGCCTTTATTCCGCAAACTTAAAACAAAGCTTTTAGCGACAGGCTGGATCTCCCTGACGTTGAATTTCAAAGGCACCTGATCACCTAATGACATTTCATCAATTTTATCATTACGCACCAGATACGTTTTTGCGGTTTGATTATTATAATCAAGTTCAAGAATTAACATGTCGCCAAAAAAAGCTGCGCCACTGTTGGTTGATGTGAGCATATGTGAATGACCATCAAAATCCATAGTGGCATCATATTCTTCTTCCAGTTCCCATGCTGACGGTGCGTCATTATTATAACTGTCCCCGCCATGCTCAAGAACTATTGCCGCTTTACCTTTTAGTCTGGCATCGCGTAGTTGATCGCGGAACCACCCCTCGCCACTCCTGACTTTGATATCATAATAACGGGCAGTGTCAGAGTTAAATCCGGAAATATCTTTGGTATAACCCAGCGCATTGTTAAGTTGTATGAAACGGATACCTGCAATATCAAAGCTGTAGCTAAAACTACCAATATAGTTTGTACTCAGAGTCGGGAATTTATAACCATTCATGACGTCATAATCGACAGAAACGACATCTTTTCTGCTGTTAATATGATCCACTAAATTACGGATGCTGCGAATTGCACAGCGGTTTTCCCATAATCCACAATCATTTATATTTCCGTCGTAATCATGATTTCCCAGACCGTACCAGTAAGGTGCGTTAAGTTTACCAAAGGCATCTTTAGCATCCGACCATTCACCACCATGTCCCCAGTGGGTGATATCGCCGTTAATAATTGTACCGCGAAAAGCATCGCCATATTTACCTTTCAGTTTATTAATAGCATCTATTTTTTTGAAGTTAGCTTTGCTTGGCACCATATCATAAGGAGGGGTGGCTTCTGTCGCTCCAAAATGCCAGTCAGAGGTAATAGCATAATATTCAACAGGATGAATAACCCGCCACCAGGCATTATCTTTTTTATTTTCAGGGTAATACCAGCTTTTCGATTTTGCATTACCATTAAATTTCGCTTCAAAGAATTCTTTTTTACCATTGACATCACGGGCATGTATTTCACCCACGGTAGTGTCAGCTCCCCAGGATTTAGGGGCAGCAATTGAACCGTAAGTCGAGGCTGTTTCCAGCGCCTCATCGAAAACATCTTGCCTCAGTTTTTCTTTCATATTACTCAGTGCTTCAAATGTTTCTGCAACACTGTCTGTCGAGACTTCGTAAGGACGGATATGTTCTTTACCCGTTTTATCGATGTAATTCATCTCCCCTTTTGCAATAATAGGGGTGATATTATTATCACTATGGTCCGTTGTCTTGGTATCCAGGATATATTTATCATTACTACCGGATACGCCGCCTGATTGCAGATTATCCACATTTTTAAGTGTGCCCGAGGAACTATAACGGGATATGTCGGTAGAAATTCTCATCCGGCCATAGTCGTTCGTGTCATCAGGTATTGGCAACTTATCCCGATGGGGATCAGCGTTTTTATCAGGACGCGGCGCGGGATTAGGCGATATAGAGCCGCTTGTTACATACGCTCCGGCGGCACTGCCAGGGGAAATGTCCGTACCCGCTGCTGCATAAAGAGGCAAGCATACTGCAATAACAGCTGCTAACTTATTATATTTATTTTTATTCCCAGATATAAACATATTGTTCACTTTTTAGAAAAAAACATTTCAATGAGTAAGAGATTGTACCGCAATGTAATAATCTAAAGTTATTCTTTCTACTAACAATACAATTAAGTTGACTTACTATATTAATAGCTACCAGAGGTTAATTTCACTTTCCATTCTAATATCAATTTCCATCAGCAGGTCTCAGGGAAATTAGTTTTAATCTTTATAATTAATAACTCTCTTCTGATATACCTTCTTAGCCTCATAGTCTGTCTGGTGTACAAAGCCGAAGATTGGTACTCTGATAAATATTGATATTTTGAATACGTAAACCATAAGTATTTATTAAATGAATCGCTATCCGATGTTCAGCCCGCAGCAGTTACTCAGTTTTGTCGCCGTCTGTGAGACCGGCAGTTTTACGCGAGCCGCCGACCGTGTGTATCTGTCGCAATCCACCGTCAGCCAGCAAATCCGCCGCCTGGAAGAATCGCTGGGAAAACCGCTGCTGGAACGTACCTCACATCAGGTGCAACTGACCGAAGAAGGCGAACGGCTGCTCGGTTATGCGCGACGGATTATTGCCCTCAACGGTGAAGCGCACGACGCGCTGAGTGACCAGTGGCCGGACGGCGTGGTGCGTCTTGGCGTGCCGGAAGATTTTGCCGCCGCAACCACATCGTTGCTGGCCCAGTTCAGCCGCGCCCATCCGCATATCCGCCTCGATGTCACCAGCGGCCTGAGCCACGAACTGCGCCGCGCCTGGCAACAGGAGATGCTGGATATCATTCTGGTGAAACAACTGACCGGCGAGAAAGCCAATGCCTCGCGCCCCGAGCCGATGCTTTGGCTCGACAGCGCCGCATTTCCGGCGTTTGAAAGAGATCCGATCCCGCTGGTGCTATTTCCACTCAACGGGTTATATCGCGAAGAACTGTGTCAGGCGCTGGATGCCCTCGGACGCAGCTGGCGCATCAGTTACAGCAGCGCCAGCCTCGCGGCGCTGGTCGCCGCCAGTGGCGCCGGACTGGGCGTCACCTTATTGCCGGCCAGCTGCCGCCTGCCGGAGCACCGGATTTTAGGTGCCGAAAGCGGCTTGCCGCCGGTGGATAACGTCGAACTGGCGTTGTTTTATCGCCCCGACGCGACGCCGGCACAAATCGCACTGGCCGGAAAATTAAAGGATTTTTGCAAGCTTTGTTAGCCATTAGGTTTCCCACTGACAGACAGTGGGAAAAATCGCAGCCGGAACCGGCGATATCTTTTAGGGTGAAAGGGAAACAGCATCCTCCCGCATCATGATTAAGGAATTCGACGTGCAAAATCCTCAGCAACAAAGCCGCAGAAACTTTCTCTCTCATAGCGCCAAAATCACCGCCACCGGCGCATTGCTCACCGCAGGGATGGCCTCCGGCATCGCATCGGCCGCGCCGTTTAAAACAGGCGCCATGGACGAAAAGTGTGATGATGCCAGCCAGATCAACGCGATCTCTGCACGGCATTACCAGCTGCGCAATGTGCGGCTGGAAGAGGGTTTTGAGCGCGAAGGCGATATCGTTGTTGCCACCAAAACCGGTTTGTACAATCTGGAAATCAACAACGGAAAAATCCTGGCGATCCAGCCAGCCAAAGATGCACCTGCCAGCACCTTGACTGCTTTTGATGCCAGAGGATTACTTCTGCTGCCCGCCACGCGCGATATGCATATTCACCTCGACAAGACCTTCTACGGCGGCAAATGGGAAGCGCCGCGCCCGCGTAAAGGCAAAACCATCATGGACATGATTGCCCGCGAACAGGTGCTGATCCCCCAACTGTTACCAACATCGGTGGAACACGCGGAAGCAATCATCGGTCTGCTGCATTCCAAAGGCACCACTGTGGCGCGCAGCCATTGCAATATCGACCCGGTCAGCGGCCTGAAAAGTCTTGAGCATCTGAAGATTGCGCTGGAAAAACATCAGCAGGATTTCAGCTGTGAAATCGTGGCGTTCCCGCAGCACGGTTTACTGCATTCGAAAGTCGATGGCCTGATGCGCGAAGCGATGCAAATGGGCGTGCAGTACGTCGGCGGGCTGGATCCGACCAACGTGGACGGCGCGATGGAAAAATCCCTCGACGCGATGTTCCAGATTGCGCTGGATACCAACAAAGGCGTGGATATTCATCTGCATGAAACCACGCCAGCGGGGATTGCGGCGGTGAAATACATGATTCAGACCGTGGAGAAAAACCCGCAACTGAAAGGCAAGGTGACGCTCAGCCACGGTTTCGCGCTGGCGATGATGCAGGGCGCGGAACTCGACGACGTGATCGCCGGACTTGCCGAACAGCAGTTCACTGTCGCCTCGACTATTCCACTCGGCAAACTGAACATGCCTTTGCTGCAGCTCAGCCAGAACGGCGTATTCGTCATGACCGGCACCGACAGCGTGATCGACCACTGGTCACCGTTCGGCACCGGCAGCATGCTGGAAAAAGCCAGCCTCTACGCTCAGCTCTACGGCAACTCCGACGAATTCGGCCTGACCCGCTCTCTCGCCATCGCCACCGGCAACGTCCTGCCGCTCGACGACAGTGGCAAACGCCAGTGGCCTGCGGTGAACGACAACGCCGAAATGATCCTGGTCGACGCCAGCTGCTCCGCCGAAGCGGTCGCGCGGGTGTCAGAGGTTAAGGCGACGTTCCATCAGGGCAGATTAGTGTTCGGTGCGGTGGGGAAAGTGTGAAGGAGTAGACAGCAGTAAACGCCGGACAACAAAAAGCCCCTTTCGGGGCTTTTTGCTTTTCTGACACGATGTCCGACATTGATGCCCGAAGGCAACCAATCAGAACGGGATATCGTCGTCGAAATCCATTGGTGGTTCATTGTTCTGTGCTGGCGCGTTGTTTTGCGCAGCCGGACGAGCCTGCTGGCCGCCGCTGAACTGGTTGCCGCCTTGTGGCTGCTGAGGTTGACCCCAACCGCCCTGCTGGCCGCCTGCGGATGGCTGACCGCCACCTGCTGGTGCGCCGCCGCTGGCACGACCGCCGAGCATCTGCATGGTGCCGCCCACGTTAACGACGACTTCGGTGGTGTATTTTTCAACGCCAGCCTGATCGGTCCATTTACGGGTTTGCAGTGCACCTTCGATATAAACCTGAGAACCTTTCTTCAGGTATTCGCCTGCGACTTCCGCTAATTTGCCGAACAACACCACACGGTGCCATTCAGTTTTTTCTTTCTGCTCGCCGGTGGCTTTATCACGCCAGCTTTCAGACGTTGCCAGAGTGATGTTGGCAACCGCGCCGCCGTTAGGCATGTAGCGGACTTCCGGGTCTTGTCCCAGATTACCGACGAGAATAACTTTGTTTACGCCTCTGCTGGCCATGTGGATTCTCCTGATGATGTATGTCGTGGCTGAAACCACAATCCGAGGTGTGGAAGGTCACACTTTGCAGCATTATAACCATAAAACGATACCTTCGTACCATGGATGTCTGAGGATGCGATTTTCTTTCCAGATTGTTCAGCAAACATTCCATCGTTACATCCAGTACTGGATATACATTCAGGTTTTGGGGTGGCACAGGCTGTGATTTGTGTCATAATTGCGCGTTACGTTCTTCTCTGTGCCCGATTCGATGGCTGGCGCGAAACAGGTTTTCACGGCGGTCACCGGCACGGTGAGCTATCAAGTTAATCCGGGAATGATGAATGGATAAGATCGAAGTTCGGGGCGCACGCACCCATAATCTCAAGAATATCAACCTGATTATCCCGCGCGACAAACTGATTGTTGTCACCGGCTTATCCGGTTCAGGCAAGTCCTCTCTGGCGTTCGATACGCTGTACGCCGAAGGCCAGCGCCGCTACGTCGAGTCGCTGTCTGCCTATGCACGCCAATTTTTATCCTTAATGGAAAAACCGGACGTCGACCATATTGAAGGTCTGTCTCCGGCGATTTCGATTGAGCAAAAATCAACGTCGCACAACCCGCGTTCGACCGTCGGGACGATCACCGAAATCCACGACTACCTGCGTCTGCTGTTTGCCCGTGTGGGCGAGCCGCGCTGTCCGGATCATAATATTCCGCTGTCAGCCCAGACCGTCAGTCAGATGGTGGATAACGTGCTCGCGCAGCCGGAAGGCCAGCGCCTGATGCTGCTGGCGACCATTGTTAAAGACCGCAAAGGCGAGCACACCAAGACCCTGGAAAACCTGGCATCGCAGGGCTATATCCGTGCGCGTATCGACGGTGAAGTGTGTGACCTGTCCGATCCGCCGAAATTAGAATTGCAGAAAAAGCACACCATTGAAGTGGTCGTTGACCGTTTTAAAGTGCGTGATGATCTGGCACAGCGTCTGGCGGAATCGTTTGAAACCGCGCTCGAGCTTTCCGGCGGTACCGCCGTGGTCGCCGATATGGATGACCCGAAAGCCGATGAAATGCTGTTCTCCGCTAACTTTGCCTGTCCGGTCTGCGGCTACAGTATGCGCGAGCTTGAACCACGCATGTTCTCGTTCAACAACCCGGCCGGTGCCTGTCCGACCTGCGACGGGCTGGGCGTGCAGCAGTTCTTCGACCCTGAACGCGTGGTGCAAAACCCGGAACTGTCACTGGCCGGTGGCGCAATCCGCGGCTGGGATCGCCGTAACTTCTATTATTTCCAGATGCTGCGCTCTCTTGGCGAGCATTATGATTTCGACGTGGAAGCGCCATTTAACGAACTGAGTAGCGACGTAAAACACGCGATCCTGCACGGTTCCGGCAAAACCACTATTGAATTCAAATACATTAACGATCGTGGTGATACGTCTATCCGTCGCCATCCGTTTGAAGGCGTGCTGCACAATATGGAACGCCGTTATAAAGAAACGGAATCCAGCGCGGTACGTGAAGAACTGTCGAAATACATCAGCAACCGTCCGTGTACGTCCTGCCGCGGCACACGCCTGCGTGAAGAAGCGCGTAACGTGTTTGTCGAGGAAACTACGCTGCCGGAAATCTCTGATTTCAGCATCGGCCATGCGATGGATTTCTTCCGCAATATGAAACTCAGCGGTCAGCGCGCCAAAATTGCTGAGAAAGTGCTGAAAGAGATTGGCGATCGCCTGAAATTCCTGGTGAACGTCGGCCTGAATTACCTCTCGCTGTCCCGTTCTGCGGAAACGCTGTCCGGCGGCGAAGCCCAGCGTATCCGTCTGGCAAGCCAGATTGGTGCCGGTCTGGTGGGCGTAATGTACGTGCTGGATGAGCCGTCTATCGGTCTGCATCAGCGCGACAACGAACGGCTGCTGGAAACCCTGATCCACCTGCGCGACCTCGGTAACACGGTGATTGTGGTCGAGCACGACGAAGATGCGATCCGCGCTGCCGATCATATTATTGATATCGGTCCGGGTGCCGGCGTTCACGGTGGCGAAGTGGTGGCAGAAGGCACCGCTGAAGACATTATGGCGACGGAAAATTCACTGACCGGCCAGTTCCTGAGCGGCAAACGTGAAATCTCTGTACCGGCACAGCGCGTACCTGCGGATGCTACCAAAGTGCTGAAGCTGTCTGGCGCTAAGGGTAACAACCTGAAAGATGTGACGCTGACGCTGCCGGTAGGCCTGTTTACCTGTATCACCGGCGTGTCCGGCTCGGGTAAATCGACGCTGATTAACGACACATTGTTCCCGCTGGCTCAGCGCGAGCTGAACGGTGCGACGATTGCCGAAGCGGCGCCGTATCGTGAAATTGAAGGTCTGGGACATTTCGATAAAGTCATCGACATCGATCAGAGCCCGATTGGTCGTACACCACGTTCTAACCCGGCGACATACACCGGTATTTTCACGCCGGTTCGCGAACTGTTTGCCGGTGTGCCGGAATCCCGTTCACGCGGTTATACGCCGGGGCGTTTCAGTTTTAACGTCAAAGGCGGACGCTGCGAAGCCTGTCAGGGTGACGGCGTGATCAAAGTCGAAATGCACTTCCTGCCGGACATTTATGTGCCGTGCGATCAGTGCAAAGGCAAACGCTATAACCGTGAAACGCTGGAAATTAAATACAAAGGCAAGAGCATCCACGAAGTGCTGGAGATGACGATTGAAGAAGCGCGTGAGTTCTTCGATGCCGTCCCTGCGCTTGCGCGTAAATTGCAGACGCTGATCGACGTCGGTCTGACGTACATCAGCCTCGGCCAGTCAGCAACCACGCTGTCCGGCGGTGAAGCACAGCGCGTGAAACTGGCGCGTGAGCTGTCCAAACGCGGCACCGGTCAGACGTTGTATATTCTCGACGAACCGACCACCGGCCTGCACTTTGCCGATATTCAGCAACTGCTGGAAGTGCTGCATCAGCTGCGCGATCAGGGCAACACCATCGTGGTGATTGAACACAATCTGGACGTGATTAAAACCGCGGACTGGATTGTCGATCTCGGCCCGGAAGGCGGTGCAGGTGGCGGTCAAATTCTGGTCGCCGGTACGCCGGAAACCGTCGCAGAATGCAAAGAATCGCATACTGCACGTTTCCTGAAACCGTTACTGGAACGTCACAGCCAGCAGGCGAAGAAAAGCGCTTAACGGTTTAGCGCCTCCCCGGCGCAGAGGTGATAGCGCCAATCAGCTCCTTCCCTCTTCGCAGGGGAAGGAGCGACTCCTGAAACCTTACTTAAATATCTTCTGCACAAACTCCGCATAGGCCGGACGCCAGACGTCCATTTCGTGACCCAGATTCGGGTATTCGTGGTAATCAAATTTAATCTTTTTCTCTTCCAGCTCAGATTTCAGTCCGGCAATGTCTTTGCCCGTCACCACATCTTTTTCCCCCACCACGACGGTGAAGTTTTTCAGCTGCGCGTTGATTTTTTCCGGTTCAGAGAAGCGTTTCGCCACATCCGCATTGGGTACGGTGGTGGTGCTGACACCGCTAAAGGTCGCCAGCCAGCCGAACTGGTCGGGGTGGGTCATGCCGCTGACCAGCGCCTGATAACCACCCTGTGAAAGCCCGGCCAGTGCGCGTCCGGCGGCGTCATCGCGCACACGGAAGGTTTTGGAAATCAGCGGGATAATGTCGCCGGTCAGCTCTTTATCGGCCGCCGCCGCATTACGGGGGTAGAATTCCTTGCGGCGATCTTTGGTGACGTAATCTTCCGGCACCACACCTTTGGCGTCGGTTTCGGTATCAGGAATGACGACCAGCATCGGCGCGATTTTTTTCTCCGCCAGCAGGTTATCCATGATTTGCGGAATGCGTCCCTGATCCAGCGCCGAGCGACCGGTGTCACCAAAACCATGGTAGAAATACAGCACCGGCAATGGCTGTGATGCATCGCTGTAACCCGGCGGCGTCCACACCGCGACCTGACGCTCGGAATTGAGCGCAGCGGAATGATAGGTCAGCGTGCGGACTTCACCGTGCGACACGTTTTTCACATCCAGAATGCTGCCCGGCACCAGGATCAGGCTGGTGTTTACCTGACGCTGTGGTTTGGGCATCGCACTGCCCGGATCGGCAATACGCAAGCCATCAACGTTGAAGAAATATTCATAGAGATTTGGTTTCTGCGCATCCGACGTCCAGCTCCAGACGCCTTTATCATCTTTGGTCATCTGATGCGGAATGTACGTCACCGGCGTCGCGCCGGTCACCACGTCAACGTGTTCGGCGGTCGGCGCATACAGCCGGTAAGTGATGGTTGAATCGGGATTTACTACGGTGATGTAGTTTTTCGCGGCCACCGATGCATCAGGATCTTGCGGCAGGCTTTGCGCGGAGACAGTCAGGGAGACCGGCGCACTGAGCGCCAGGATTAAAAGCGTGGCAAGATTCAGCCGGTTACGGGTCATCATCCTTTCCTTCTGGGTTGGCGTGAGCAAACGGACAACCTGTCCTGAAGTAACTCACTGTTTTTGCACAACTCTCAGAGTAGGTTATTTTTACCGCATATAAGCGTGATCAGCGTCACTGTTCTGAGGATGCGTTTAACGCATGCAATTGGGGAAGCGCACTCAGCCGCTGATAAGCATAATCCCAGAATGTCCGTACCTTGCGCGGCATTTGCTGCACCTGTTGCGCGACCAGCTGAACCGGCAACGGCAGCGGTTCAAAATCTGGCAGCAGCCGGATCATGCGGCCCGCCTGCACATCGTCGCTCACCTGATAAGACAGTAATCGGGCAATCCCCTGCCCGCTGCGCACCGCCAGCAGCTGTGATTCGACGTCATTGGTGAGCAAGCGCGGCGAAAGCCGGACGCGCAGATCATCCTCATGTGGCCCGAAACGCCATTCGCGGATTTGCGTACGCAGCGTACCCATCACCGTCTGATGCGCGGCCAGTTCTGACGGATGCTGCGGTTCGCCATGCTGCGCCAGATATGCGGGACTGGCGACCAGAACGCGGGTGACTTCCGCGACCTTACGCGCCACTTTGCCTGAATCTTCCTGATGTCCGATACGCACTGCCAAATCCAACCCTTCGTCGATCAGATCCAGATTGCGGTCATTAAGCATCATTTCGATTTGCATATCAGGATGTTGCGCCAGAAATTCCATCACCAGCGGCGCGACATGTTTACGCCCGAACTGCACCGGCGCGGTGATACGCAACAGGCCGCTGAGCTGAGTTTCGGCAGTGTCTTCCACCGCGTCCTGATACTGGCTGAGCAGGACCCGTGCCTTTTCCGCCAGCCGTGCGCCCGCCTCAGTCGATGCCAGGCTGCGCGTGGTGCGCTCGACCAGTCTTGCGCCGAAACGGTGTTCCAGCGAGGCAATGGCGCGGGTAATCGCGGGCGGCGACCGGTGAAGTTTACGGGCGGCTTCCGCCAGGCTGCCATACTGAAGTACGGCGACAAAAATCGCCATTTCGTCTAAACGATCCATAGATTCTTCCACAAAGTGAAACACTCAATTTCAATCTTCGTGGATCACAATCATCTGGCGCAAGAGTAATCTTTATTTCAGACCCACAAAGGAGACCGCCCATGCCCGCTATTACACTTTACAGCACGCCGCTTTCCGGCCACTGCCACCGCGTGACCCTGTTGCTGAACATGCTCAGTCTGCCATTTGAGGCCACTGAAGCCGGAGCCGATGTGCGCAAGACAGAAGAATTTGCCCGGCTGAATCCGCTGCGCCAGATCCCCGTTCTGATCGACGGCGGGCACGTGCTCACCGACAGCAATGCGATCCTGGTGTATCTGGTAAAACGCTATGCGCCGGACAGCCATTGGTTGCCGGAAGATCCGTTGCAGGCCGCTGAGGTGCAGAAATGGCTGTCCCGCGCCGCCGGTGAAGTGCGTTTCGGTCCGGCGTCTGCCCGCATGGTGAAACAATTTTCTGCACCGGAAATTTACGAAAGCGCATTGCAGATTTCGGCGAAATTCCTGCCGCAGCTGGAAAAGCATCTGGAAAGCCGTGAGTTTCTGGCCACCGAACGCGCCACCATTGCCGATCTGGCCTGTTACAGCTATGTGGCGACCGCACCGGAAGGCGGCGTTTCACTGACGGGTTATCCGGCTATTCAGCGCTGGCTGGCACGGATTGAAAGTCTGCCGGGGTTTACGCCACTTCCGGCGTTGCCGCTGCCTGAAATTGTGGGGTAAAACACGATGAAGAACCCTTTCCATGCAGACGAAATCCTGGCTCAGGACATGGCAGGGTTTGACGTCGAAGCACACGGCATCCGTGAAGCCATGCCGGAACAGCACCGGCTGTTTTTCGCCGCGCTGCCCTATCTGTTTATCTCAACGCTGGACGAAAACGGCTGGCCGGTAGCGACCCTGCTGACCGGGCCAGCCGGATTTATCCGCACGCCTGACGAGTCGCATTTACGCATTAATGCGCCAAGGCGGGCAGACGATCCTGCGCTGGCCGCCTTAGAGCCAGGGAAACAGATCGGCGGACTGGGGATCGACTTTTCCAACCGGCGGCGTAATCGCGTGAACGGCAGGATCGGGCGTATCGATAAGAATCGGATCGAGATCGTCGTCGATCAGAGTTTTGGCAATTGTCCGCAGTATATTCAGATCCGCGAATTGACCGATGTACCGGTCAGTTTCCCCCTACCCGCACGGGAGGATATGACGGAGCCGGATGCCGACGCACGTGCGCTGATTGCCCGCTCTGACACCTTTTTCATCGCCAGTCACGCGCACGGCGGCGCGGATGTGTCACATCGCGGCGGTCGGCCGGGATTCGCACATCTGGTCGGGAACCGTTTGTGGGTGCCGGATTTTCGCGGTAACAGGTACATGAATACGCTGGGTAATTTGCTGGCAGAACCGCGCGCAGCGTTGCTGTTTATCGATTTCGACAACGGCGATATTTTGCATCTTCAGGGACATACGCAGATCCACTGGCAGCCGGAAGAGTTTCCGGGCCCGGAAGGCGCGGAACGCTACTGGAGTCTGGACATCACCCGCGCGTGGCGCTTTCGCGCCGCATTACCCTGGCGTGCGGCATCAGCGGATTTCTCACCCGCGACGCTGAAAACCGGCAACTGGTCAGGCGATCAGCTGCCAATTTCCTGACGAAGATGCTCTTCTAAGCCGGCGACGACCATCTGGTAAGAACTGTCGATCAGGGAATAAAATTGAGAATCCGGCAAAGTGCCATCGAGAACCACGGTATTCCAGTGCGCTTTGTTGAGATTCTTACCCGGAAGAATGCAGGTGTGTTCAGCACGTAACTTGCCGGCCATGCCGGTGCTGGTTTTCAGCGAAACCGCTTCATGTCCCTGACAATCGCAAAACATGGCGAACATGACGCCGCCCACTTTTATCTGATTTGCACCGAGCTGATTTTGGGTACTTTGTTCTGCTCCGGGTTTTCCCATGCAATAGTCGAGCAATTCCGCACTGGTCATTTTGGCCTTTCTCCTTGTCTGATGATGACGATCCCGCGAACCGGAATCGTCTATTTAGTGTGCAGCAACATCGTAAAAAAGAAAGGTAGCAGATCGCAAATACGAAAAAGGCCGACATTTCTGTCAGCCTTATACACATCCAATCCCCTAAATAATTTGGGTTACGGAAAGGCGGTAAGTTCAGGAAGCCCCGGGAGCAGGGACGTACCCTGTGACCGGGGTGAGTGAACGCGACCAACGCATCCGTAGCCCGAAGTATGACGGGGATTTACTGAACGGCGGCGAAAGCTTCAGCCACCTGTTTCACATTATGGTGATTCAGACCCGCCATGCAGACACGCCCGCTGAGGATCAGGTACACGCCGAATTCTTCGCGCAGACGAACGACCTGCGCTTCGCTGAAACCGGTGTAGCTGAACATCCCGCGCTGTTGCAGCAGGTAGTCAAAATTGCGGCCTGGCAATGCAGTTTTCAGGCTGTCGACCAGCGTGTGGCGCATTTCGAGAATACGGGTGCGCATTTTCTCAACTTCGGCTTTCCATTGCGCGTTCAGGGCGCTGTCACTCAGGACTTTCGCCACCACTTTCGCACCGAAGTTCGGCGGGCTGGAGTAGTTACGACGCACGGTCGCTTTCAGCTGGCCCAGCACGCGGCCTGCGGCTTCGCTGTCTTCACACACCACGGACAATCCGCCGACGCGTTCACCGTACAGGGAGAAAATTTTCGAGAAGGAGTTGCTGACGAAGCAGTTCACGCCTGCCGTCGCCATCGCACGAATGGCGTAAGCGTCGTCATCAATACCCGCGCCAAAACCCTGATAAGCGATATCGAGGAACGGGATCAGCTTGCGCTGTTTAGTGACTTCAATCACCTGATCCCACTGCGCTGGTGTCAGGTCAGAACCCGTCGGGTTATGACAGCACGGATGCAGCAGCACGATGCTTTGCGCCGGCAAGGTTTTCAGGCGTTCAATCATCGCGGTGAAATTCACACCCAGCGTTTCTGCATCAAAGTACGGATAAGTATGCACTTTGAAGCCTGCGCCACCAAAGATAGCCACGTGGTTTTCCCAGGTCGGGTCACTGACGTAAACTTCTGAATTCGGGAAATAAAACTTAAGGAAATCTGCACCGACTTTCAGCGCGCCGGAACCGCCAACGGTCTGAATGGTCGCGATACGCTGTTGTTTGAGCGCCGGATGATCGGCACCAAACAGCAGTTCCTGAATGCCTGCGCGGTATGCCGGCAGACCTTCCATCGGCAGATACACTGACGCAGCCTGTGGACCGGCGTTCAGCTGGTTCTCTGCATTTTCCACCGCAGCCAGTTGCGGAATAATACCCTGCTCGTCGTAATAAAGACCGATGCTCAGGTTTACCTTATCTTGTCTCGGATCGGTCTTGAAGCTTTCCATCAGCGACAAAATCGGGTCACCGGCATAGGCATCGACATGTTGGAACACGGTATACATCTCCTTGGTTTGGTTGAGTGGCGCGGCGATCCACGTCCGGCAGCCCGGCGCATCGCAACTGTTTCACAGACTATCAAAGTTCGTTAAAAAAGATGACAACTATGTTGTCATCTATCGGGCATTTTTTGTGCAGTGATTTCTTCAGACGCTGTAGCGCCCGGGACGATGATTCATCGCGATGATCAGATTGACGATCACCGCGCCCAGCACCGAAGCAATCAGCATCTCATAACTGACGACAAACAGTGACGCCAGCACGATGCAGCAGTCCACGCCCATTTGCAGTTTACCGGCGCGAATGCCGTATTTGTCCTGCAGGAACAACGCCAGAATGTTTACGCCGCCGAGGCTGGCTTTATGGCGAAACAGCACAATGAAGCCGATCCCCATGATTACGTTGGCAAATAACGTGGCGTAGAACGGCTGAAGATGATCGAAATGCACAAACAGCGGATGCAGATCGGAGAACACGGAAACCAGCGCAACGGCAGCAAAGGTTTTCAGCGTGAACGGCAACCCCATGCGGCGGAAAGAAAGATAATAGAAAGGTAAGTTGATAATAAAGAAGGCGGTACCAAACGAAATCTGTGTCACGTAATGCGCCAGAAATGCCATTCCCGCTGTGCCGCCCGTCAGCGCGCCGACCTGACGCAACATCACGACGCCAAAAGAAACCATCAGCGTACCGATAATGATCGCCAGGGCATCTTCAATTAGCGTATGCCCGATGCGCGGCTGCTCCACCGGCTGTTTGATGTCCTCAACATTTGCCATAATTCCCCGTACCCCAAAATAATAATACCAAAGACAGATTTTGAGATAATTAATGAGATAAGGAATTAAGGCAATATTCGCGCACAAAATTTGCATTAAAAATCGAAAATAAGATTTTATAACGCGTTAATTATTCTTTACATGCACAAATGACGCATATTAATTCAATATAACGCACCATTATAGTGAGGCTGCACCAAAACAAATCACCATAACAGTGCGCACAAAACAGAGGGGTAATATTCTCAGCTCAGCGTTAATAACCCGTTTTCTTTTAAACGGTTAAGGACTACCGATGTTTTTACATGAGCCACACTTTTATGCACTGACAGAATTTGGCTGATCAACGTGCTTAAACCGGCTAAATCCTTCACCGCGACCTTCAGCAAATAATCCGCATCACCGGTTGTTTTATAGGCATCAATAATCGCAGTCACTTCCCCCAGCATGCTGTGGAAAGCATCAACCTGCGCTGGCAAATGGTTGATAAGTCTGACTTCAATCAGACCAATCATCCCTAAACCGAGAGCTTCCGGTGCCAGACGCGCGTGATAACCGAGGATTAACTGAGCCTGTTCCAGACCAATCCGGCGACGTGAACATTGCGAGGCAGACAGCCCGACCAGTTCGCTTAATTCCTGGTTGGTCAGTCTTCCGTTAGCTTGTAATAAGGTCAGAATTTTCAGGTCATAATCATCAACGCTGTACATGGCACCTTTCCTGTCGTTTTAATTTTTATATGTCGCATTCTTATTGCAAAAAGCATTCCCACAATAACGAGTTATAAATACTTATCGGCTGTTTTTTCTTATACTTGCGCAAGATTTAAACGCAAGGAAAAAATAATGAAAAAAGTACTCTGCTCTCTCGCCTTACTGTCTGCTTTGCCCGTTTTCGCAAAAGCGGATACCACGTCTTCCCATCTTGAGCGCGTATTACAGAAAGGCTCGCTGAATGTCTGCACCACCGGCGACTATAAACCTTATACTTTTTTAAAAGAAAACGGCGAGTATGAAGGCATTGATATCGCCATGGCGCAATCACTGGCCGCGAGTCTGGACGTAAAAGTGAACTGGGTGCCAGTGACCTGGAAATCATTGCCGGACGAAATGAACGCAGGTCATTGTGATATCGCGATGGGCGGAATTTCCGTCACGCTGAAACGCCAGCAAAAAGCCTGGTTCGCTAACGTGTTAGATCAGGACGGGAAAATCCCACTGGTGCGCTGCGAAAATGTGCGTCAGTACCAGACGATTGAACAGCTGAACCGGCCATCCGTGCGCCTGATTGAACCGGAGGGCGGTACCAACGAAGCCTTTGTCCACAGCCATCTGCCAAAAGGCACGCTGACGCTGAGCGATAACGTCACCATCTTCCAGAAGCTGCTGGATAAGAAAGCCGATGTGATGATTACGGATGCGTCAGAAGCGCTATACCAGCAGAAACATTACCCGAAACTCTGTGCGGTAAACCCGAAAAAGCCGCTGCAATATGGCGAGAAAGCTTACATGTTGCCGCGTGATGACGTGAGCTGGAAGATGTATGTCGACCAGTGGCTGCACCTGAGTAAAGCCACCGGCGACTATCAGAAGATTGTCAGCCAGTGGCTGGGCGTTAAGAACTAAGGTTTAATCGCCAATGTAAATGCGGGCAACGCGCTCGCTAAGCTGGGTAATCAGCTCATAAGCACTGATACCGGTTGCCTGCGCAATGCGCTCAACCGGTAATTTCTCGCCCCAGAAAATCACTTCATCACCGACTTTATCTGTTGCTTCCGGCCCTAAATCGACGGTGATCATGTCCATCGATACGCGTCCTGCAATCGACACTTCGCGGCCATTGACTAAAACCGGCGTGCCATTCGGCGCACTGCGCGGAAAACCGTCGCCATACCCCATCGCGACCACGCCAAGGCGGGTATCACGGTCGCTGACCCAGGTGCTGCCATAACCGACCGGTTCACCGGCAGCATGGTCACGCACGGCGATCAGGCTGGAGGTCAGCGTCATTGCGGGTTGCAGCCCGAAATCGCTGGCCGCGCCGGTTTCCATCGGTGAGACGCCGTACAAAATAATGCCGGGGCGAACCAGATTCATATGCGATTCCGGCCACAGCAAAATCCCGCCGGAAGCCGCGATCGATTTCTGCCCCGGCTTGCCTTCGGTAAACGCGTTAAAGCTGTTCAGCTGTTTCGTTGTGGCATCGCTTTCCGGCTCATCGGCACGGCAGAAGTGACTCATCATATTGACCGGCTGAACGACATTTTTGCAGGCACTCAGGCGTTGATGGAAGGCTTCTGCCTGCGCCGGATGGACGCCCAAACGGTGCATTCCGGTGTCGAGTTTTAGCCAGACATTCAGCGGACGCGCGAGGTCGGCATTTTCCAGCGCCTCCAGTTGTTCGATGCTATGGATCGCGGTATCGAGCTGATGTTCAACCAGCAGCGGTAATTCACTGGCGGAAAAAAAGCCTTCGAGCAGAAGAACAGGTTTTACAACACCGGCTTTGCGCAGCATCAGCGCTTCGCTGAGACGGGAAACGCCGTAATAATCGGCATCCTGCAAGCTATGCACCGTCTCCAGCAGACCGTGCCCATAAGCGTTTGCTTTCACTACCGCAACCAGACGACTTTGTGGTGCCAGATGACGCACCCGTTGCAGATTGTGTCGCAGAGCGCGGCGATCAATGACAGCCGTAGCCGCTTTCATTTTGAGTCCTTTGCATGAAATTATTGAGGTTTTAGCAGCCTAAAGGCGCGTTATTGGCGCAGCCAGTTTGCGTTCGGCCAGCGCGGAAAAACCGGAGCGTACACAAAGTACGTGAGCCAATCTTTCCAAAAAAAGTGAGCACTGCCCGGGTTCAAAATGGCAAGTAAGCTAGCTCCGCACTAGTCTTCGTCGTATTGCGGGCCACCATAGTTATCAAATCGCGACCACTGACCATTAAAGGTCAGGCGGACGGTACCGATCGGGCCGTTACGCTGTTTACCGAGGATGATTTGCGCGATGCCTTTTTCTTCACTGTTATCGTGATAAACCTCGTCACGATAGATGAACATGATTAAGTCGGCATCCTGCTCAATGGAGCCGGATTCACGTAAGTCGGAGTTGACCGGGCGTTTATCGGCACGTTGCTCCAGGCTTCGGTTCAGCTGCGACAGCGCTACCACCGGCACCTGTAATTCTTTCGCCAGCGCTTTGAGCGAGCGGGAGATTTCGGCAATTTCCAGCGTACGGTTATCAGACAGCGACGGAACGCGCATCAGCTGAAGGTAGTCGATCATGATCAGGCTCAGACCGCCGTGTTCACGGAAAATACGTCGCGCGCGCGAACGGACTTCCGTTGGCGTCAGGCCAGAGGAATCATCGATATACATGTTACGTTTTTCGAGCAGAATGCCCATAGTGCTGGAAATTCGCGCCCAGTCTTCGTCATCAAGCTGACCGGTACGGATTTTGGTCTGGTCAACGCGGGAAAGCGACGCCAGCATACGCATCATGATCTGGTCGCCGGGCATTTCGAGACTGAAGATTAAAACCGGTTTGTCCTGCATCATCGCCGCGTTTTCGGCGAGGTTCATCGCAAATGTGGTTTTACCCATCGACGGACGCGCCGCCACGATAATCAGATCCGATTTTTGCAGACCGGCGGTCTTCTTATCAAGATCGGCATAGCCGGTTGAAACTCCGGTCACGCCGTCGTGCGGGCGCTGGAACAATTCTTCGATACGCGAAACGGTGCTTTCCAGAATGCGGTCAATGCTTTTCGGACCTTCGTCTTTACTGGCGCGGGATTCGGCAATCTGGAATACGCGGGATTCGGCTAAGTCCAGCAGGTCTTCGCTGCTGCGGCCCTGCGGATCATAACCCGCATCGGCAATTTCATTGGCGACGGAAATCATTTCGCGCACCACGGCGCGTTCACGCACGATGTCGGCGTAAGCACCGATGTTCGCCGCACTGGGTGTATTTTTCGAGAGTTCTGCCAGATAGGCGAAACCGCCGACGGAGTCCAGTTCCCCTTTCTGTTCCAGAGATTCAGAAAGCGTAATCAGGTCGATCGGTTTGCTCATTTCCAGCAAACGCTGCATTTCGGTGAAAATCAGGCGATGCGGGCGGCTGAAGAAGTCATTGCTGACCACACGCTCGGCGACGTTATCCCAGCGTTCGTTGTCCAGCATCAGCCCGCCCAGAACGGATTGCTCAGCTTCCAGCGAATGCGGCGGAAGTTTCAATCCTTCCATCTGGCGATCGCGGTTTTCGTTCTGTTGATTGGTCGGTTTTTTTGCTGCCATCTGTGGATTAGTTCCTGCTCTAAGCGCCTGTTTTATGAGCGTCCGGTTTCCAAAAATCGGAGCCAGACTCGCGCGACAGTATAAACCATTTCAAAAGGGTATTAACCCTTCGTGCCGAAAATCTGGATTGTCCCGGACATTTAGCCTAGGGTTGAAATCAGACTCCATCACGAGGGAAAAACATGGCAAAGCGCATCCAGTTTTCTGAAACAGGTACCCCCGAGGTTCTGCAATACGTTGATTATCAGCCACAAGATCCGCAGGCTGGCGAAGTTCAGGTTGAGAATAAGGCCATCGGTATTAACTATATCGATACTTACGTGCGCAGCGGTCTGTATGCGCCCGCCAGTTTTCCGGCCGGTTTAGGGACTGAAGCGGCAGGGATTGTCAGTAAAGTCGGCAGCGACGTGACCGGTATTAAGCCGGGCGACCGCGTGGTCTACGCGCAATCGGCGCTCGGGGCTTACAGTGAATTCCATAACGTGCCGCAGGAAAAAATTGCCCTGCTGCCGGATGCCATCAGTTTTGAACAGGCGGCGGCGTCCTTCCTTAAAGGGCTGACGGTTTACTATTTACTGCGCCAGACCCACGAGGTAAAGGCGGGTGAAACCATTCTTTTCCATGCAGCTGCCGGTGGTGTAGGCCTGATTGCCTGCCAGTGGGCAAAAGCGCTGGGTGTAAAACTGATCGGCACCGTAGGATCGGACGAAAAAGCCGAACGTGCTAAACAGGCCGGTGCATGGGAAACCATTAACTATCAGAAAGAAGATATTGCCACCCGCGTGGCGGAGTTGACCGGCGGTGAAAAAGTCGGTGTGGTGTACGATTCCGTCGGTAAAGACACCTTCGAGAAATCGCTGAACAGCCTGAAACGCCGTGGTTTGCTGGTCAGTTTCGGTAACGCTTCAGGGCCGGTGAAAGGCGTGGATCTGGCGATCCTCAATCAGAAAGGTTCGCTGTTCGTCACGCGCCCTTCCCTGAATGGCTACGTGACCAATCGCGAAGAACTGGCACATGCGAGCAGCGAGCTGTTTTCACTTATTGCCAGCGGCGCGATAAAAGTGGACGTCAGCGACGCACAAAAATTCCCGCTCTCTGAAGCCAGACGCGCGCATGAAACGCTGGAAAGCCGCGTAACGCAAGGCTCAAGTTTACTGATCCCATAACAGTTCCCTAAACCAATGCAAAAAAGGCTTCCAGAATATGGAAGCCTTTCTTACTGTCTGACTCAGACGACCTCTGATTTCAGACGGGTACTGCTGTAGGGGTACTGCCAGGTAAATCCACAGGGCGATGTCACTTAAGTGACTATTGTGTGCCTCAGCGGACTTGATGAATTCGGTTTACAGCCTGCTGGCTGCCAATGAATTCCATCCTAACAGTCACCCATGTTAAAAAATATGATTTATGCATTTCGACCGCACATTCTGACCCAGCTTGTGATCGCTAGCACATAAGCAAAAGTTATTGCTGCAACGATTACATTTTTTTGTGCTCAAAAGAGCCGCGTTAATCGCCAGTATTTCATGCAGTTACAGAAACCACTTATCGACATTAAAAATTACGGTAAACGGCGGCGGCGATATTTTGGCTGATCAGGTTTAATAAATGTCCGGTAAATCCACACGGCAACCACGGCCAAAACCAGCCAAGGCAACATTTTTATAACAATCGCCAGAAACCCACCCAGCATCATGAACGCAAATGCGACGATCAGCGCAGCGACCATGCCCAGCAGCGAAATGCCGGTCAGCATCAGCATAAAGAAAAAACCAAGCACGAAGAGAATTTCCAGCATCGGGTGCTCCTTAATAAGCCATGTGCAATAAGACGTGATGTCAGAACACAAGCTAGTTATTACAAGAAACGTGCCAGTGTGATGAGATAAATAACAGATTGAATTACAGAGAGAAAATAATTCGCAGGCACGAACGACCTGCGAAAAAATAGTAAAATTGACTAACAGATAGTGATTTTACTCACCTGATTTTTCAGGCCTGCGCCGTCATTGCCTGTGGGTGAGCGACCATCTGCAATGCCTGTTCAACGACATCAATGCCCGCGCCGGCTTTATGAGCGTTCTCACTCAGATGACGACGGAACTGACGCGCCCCCGGCACGCCCTGGAACAGGCCAAGAATATGGCGGGTAATGTGGCCCAGATAGGTGCCTTTGCTCAGTTCAGCTTCGATATACGGATAGAGCGCGCGGATAATATCCGGACCCGTTTTCAGCGGCGCGTCGCAGCCGAACAACTCACGATCGACATTCAGCAACATGCCCGGGTTCTGGTAAGCCTCGCGACCGACCATCACGCCATCCATAAATTGCAGATGCGTTTTGGCCTCTTCGAGGGTTTTAATACCGCCGTTAATCGCCATCGTCAGATGCGGGAAATCACGCTTGAGCTGATAGACACGCGGGTAATCGAGCGGTGGGATTTCACGGTTTTCTTTCGGGCTGAGGCCGGAAAGCCAGGCTTTACGCGCATGGATAATAAAGGTATCGCAGCCGCCGTTTTCAGACACCTGACGGATGAAATCACACAGGAATTCATAGCTGTCCTGATCGTCAATACCGATACGGGTCTTGACTGTCACCGGAATTGAAACCACATCGCGCATGGCTTTGATGCAATCCGCTACCAGTGACGCCTGCCCCATCAGACAGGCACCAAACATGCCGTTCTGCACGCGATCTGACGGGCAACCGACGTTGAGGTTAATTTCGTCATAACCCCGTTCTTCTGCCAGTTTTGCGCAATGCGCCAGATCAGCTGGATTGCTGCCACCCAGCTGCAATGACACCGGATGTTCAGCATCGCCAAACCCGAGATAATCCCCTTTGCCGTGAATAATGGCACCGGTGGTGACCATTTCGGTATACAGCAACGTCTGGCCGGTCATCAGCCGGTGAAAATGGCGACAATGGCGATCGGTCCAGTCGAGCATCGGCGCAACGGAAAAACGCTGGGCGGAGAACGGAGTGGTTTGGGGCATTGCGTGTTGAGTTTCTGACATCGGCCTGACATTCGCTGAAGGGGTTCGTGGCGCTCCCTCCGGCGCAACGCCAGAGGGAAGTTAATCGGTGATTATACCACAGAACAAAGATTCGGCATCTTGCGTGGTTTATTGGCTTGCAGACATAGCACTCCCATTCCGCAATGTTAATCGTCGTGCTGTTCAGCGACATTTGCTGGGTAAGAGAGTCGCCGGGAGACAGGCGCTGGACGCAATGGCGGGTTGAATGGCGCATAATTCGTCGTTTTAGCCTAAGCATGATAAAATCAACAATGGTCGCATGATGTGGCCTATCGAACCCAATCTGCGCTCAGAGAACGTTGCTATGACCCTGAATAATCCGGAAAAATTACTTTCGCAAGCTGAAGAACTTTGCCAGCAGCGCAATGTTCGTCTTACGCCGCAGCGGCTGGAAGTACTGCGCCTGATGACGCAACAACCCGGTGCCATCAGCGCCTATGATTTGCTGGATCTGCTGCGTGTCAGTGAGCCACAGGCAAAACCACCGACGGTTTACCGCGCGCTGGATTTTCTGCTTGAACAAGGCTTTATCCATCGGGTTGAATCGGCTAACAGCTACGTGCTTTGCCACCATTTCGAAGAGCCGAGCCACACGTCAGCGTTGTTTATCTGCGACCGCTGCGGGCTGGTGACGGAAAAAACCACTGACGGTATTGAAGAACGTCTGGCGAAACTGGCGTCGGAATCCGGCTTTGAGCTTCGCCATTCTGTCGTGGAAGCCCACGGTTTATGCGCGGAATGTAAGGTCGTGGAAACCTGTGAAAGCCATGAGCACTGCGATCATGACCACAGTATTGTGGTTAAAAAACGCTAAGGGATTTAGGTGCTTGAGCAGGGGGAATTGGTAAAGGTAAGGCATAACGAAGTAAAGACGTAAAGTTGGGTACATCCTTGTACCCGTATCCTGAAGCGTTCCGGGTAGGAGCAGCTAAATCTCAGGATACGTCACTGACACGCGAGGGGGAGTCGCGTATTACCAGTGATATTTGTTGCTGGTTTCCCATTCCTTGAGCTCTTTCTCGGCCTGATCTTTCTGATAGCCGTAACGCTCCTGGATCTTACCAACCAACTGATCACGTTTACCTTCAACCACTGTCAGGTCGTCATCGGTCAGTTTGCCCCATTTTTCTTTCACTTTCCCTTTGAACTGTTTCCAGTTACCGTCGGCTTGGTCCTTATTCATAAAATATCTCCTGTTACCTTGGGTTTATGGAGCTGCGTTTTGTTCCGGCAGCTCGTCCTTAACACTTCTAAGGTTAGTAGAGAATCTGGATTAATCCTCCCCGAACAGGGCTAAAAACCATTATTAGGATTATTCCAAAGCAGGAAATAACGGCAACAAGAGATTTATCTCTTTGATAAAACACTTCGAATTCAGTGTCCGGGAGAAGAAAACCAGGTATCGCGCTGCCAGTAACGACGCCATATCCATCCCAGTGAAAGCCCCCTCAAGCCGAGGAAAACGGTTAGCGCCAGCCACAGCGCATGGTTTCCCAGCACCGGTAAGGTCAGGAGCGTCAGTCCGTATCCGAGCGCTGCTACCAGCATGCTGTTCCGCATATCCCGCCCGCGCGTGGCGCCGATAAACATCCCGTCGAGCAGATAACACCACACTGCCACCAGCGGTAATACAATCTGCCAGCCAAGATAATGATCCGCCAGCTCACGTAATTGCGGTAAAGACGTCAGTGCATTAATGATTGTCTCGCCTGCTAAGGCATACATCAGCGCAAAGGCCAGCGCCACCAGCCCTGCCTGACGGCATGCGGCATGCCATACGTTCAGCAGCTTTTCGCGATTGCGCGCTCCGAACGCCTCACCGGAATGCGCCTCGATGGCATAAGCAAAACCATCGAGTGCAAATGCGGTAAAGGTCAGCAGATTCATCAGAACGGCGTTGACCGCCACAATGTGACTGCCCAGCCGCGCGCCCAGTACGGTCAGTGAGGCAAAGCAAAGTTGCAACAGCAATGATCGCAGCATGATGTCGCGGTTAAGTCCGAGAAGACGGCGCAAATTACCGCGCCATGCGGAAGTGATTTCTGCACGGGTAATACCGCGTCGTTTCATCACCCGCCAGACAAAATACAGCCCGATGAACAGCGTGAAATACTCCGCACTGGCGGTTGCCATCGCCGCGCCACGAACATTCAGCCCCAGCCCCATTACCAGCCAGATATCCAGGATAATATTCAGCAGATTTCCCGCAATCAGCAAAATCACCGGCCCGCGAATATACTGAATCCCCAGCAACCAGCCGAGGATCACCAGATTCGCCAGAGATGCTGGCGCACTGTACCAGCGAATGTCGATAAACAGCTTCGCCTGTTCCAGTACCGGCTGGCTGCCCCCGACGATATGAAATGCCAGTGCAATCAGTGGATGGCGGAACAACAGGATGAAGACGCCCGCCAGTATCGCCAGCAGAAAAGGCTGCACGAAAGCGCGCGCCAGCAACTGGTTATCTTGTGCGCCCAGCGCTTGCGCGGTCATACCGGTGGTGCTCATGCGCAGAAACAGCAGCATCATGAAGAGGAAAGTCGTCACCATCGAACCAACCGCCACGCCACCGAGATAATCCGCGCTGTCGAGATGACCGATCACTGCGGTATCCACCAGACCAAGAAGAGGCACCGTGATATTTGAAAATATCATTGGCAACGCCAGCGTCCAGAGCGCTTTATCGGCGGGGCTTAAAAAGGTGTTTTTGAATGATTGCCGCAGGGAATGATGTTGCATAGAGAATTTCATGCCGGAGGTTCAGGTTATGCCTGTAAATGACATCGCCCCTTTCGGGGCGATGATGAGAGAAACGCATTTCTCTTTGAATTCACATGGATGCCAGAGGCGGCCGCCATCCATATTCAATGTGTTTTAGTCTTCTCTATCTGACACAGCAATTTCTGACTCAGTCATATCTGACCGAGTAATTCGAGTTATATCAAGGCGGCAACTAAGCGAACGCCGGGAGCATACACAAGTATGTGACCGGGGTTCGCGAAGGCAGCCAACGCAGAGATAGCCCGAAGTACGAAGGTCAGATCCAGTCGCCGTTACGGATGACGCCTACGGCCAGCCCTTCAATGCTGAAATTCTGTTCACGCAAATCCACCACGATCGGCTGGAATTCGCTGTTCTCAGGCAATAACTGCACCACGCTACCCTGTTTTTTCAGACGCTTAACGGTGACTTCATCGTCGATACGCGCCACGACAACCTGTCCATTACGCACATCTTGCGTTTTATGCACAGCCAGCAAATCGCCGTCCAGGATACCGATATCACGCATCGACATCCCACTGACGCGCAGCAGGAAATCAGCGCTCGGCTTGAACATCGCGGGATCAACCTGATAATGCCCTTCGATATGTTGCTGTGCCAGCAACGGTTCACCGGCGGCAACGCGGCCGATCAGCGGTAAACCTTCTTCTTCTTCCATCAGCAGACGGATACCACGAGATGCACCGGAAACGATCTCGATAACGCCTTTACGTGCCAGCGCTTTCAGGTGCTCTTCCGCCGCATTGGGAGAACGGAAACCCAGACGCGATGCAATCTCTGCGCGAGTCGGTGGCATACCGGTGGTGGAGATATGATCGCGAATAAGGTCATAGACCTCTTGTTGTCTGGTCGTTAAAGCTTTCATTCCGCCCCCTGGTTGTTTATACAGTCTTGCTGTGAGTATATACAGCTAAACGGTCAATGAAAACCTAAGATTGAATAAAAACAGGGCATAACGGTGATTCCTGGAATACAGCTTCCAGATCAGAACCATCGCGGCCAAAAGATGCTGACCCAGATAAAAATCGCCAATATGATGGTCAGAAGTACGGCAGCTGAGCCGATATCTTTTGCACGACCTGAGAGCACGTGAAATTCAGAGCCGATACGGTCAATCGCGCACTCCACTGCACTGTTGAGCAACTCGGTGACGCAGACCAGCACCACGGAGCCTACCAGCAAAATGCGTTCAACCGTGCTCACATCGAGCCAGAAAGATAGCAAAATTAACGGGATAGCGACGCTGGCTTCCTGGCGAAAAGCCGCTTCGTTTTGCCATGCGGCTTTCAATCCTTTCCAGGAATAACCGGCTGCTTTATAAATTCGGGTAAATCCAGTGACTTGGTTCGCCATTTCGGGTACTGATCCTTGAAGGGTTGTCCTTAAAAGTGTGCCGTATTTTAGCTTTTATATGACCACAGATCTCCACGGATCTTTCTGGTATCCTTGCGGCGAAATGGCTAACAAGAGGCTTCACGTTTTTATGTCAGGTTGGCGTAGACTTTATTACACATTATTGAATTTACCACTCTCATTGCTGGTAAAGAGCAAGGTCATACCTTCAGATCCGGTTACCGAGTTGCATTTAGACCCGACGCGCCCGATTTTGTACGTATTGCCTTACAACTCCAAAGCGGACTTGCTGACGTTGCGTGCGCAATGTCTGGCAGAGAATCTGCCCGATCCCCTTATTCCGCTGGAAATCGACGGAAATTTGCTGCCAAGTCATGTTTTCATTGCTGAAGGCCCGCGTGTGTTCTCGTATTACACGCCGAAGCAGGAATCCGTAAAGCTGTTCCACGACTATCTGGATTTGCACCGCAACAACCCGGAATTAGACATTCAGATGTTGCCGGTTTCCGTGATGTTTGGTCGGGCACCCGGCCGTGAAGGTCAGGATGATACGCCGCATCTGCGCGTACTGAATGGTATCCAGAAATTCTTCGCTGTGCTGTGGCTCGGACGTGACAGTTTTGTCCGTTTCTCCAATACCGTTTCCCTGCGCTATATGGCGACAGAGCACGGCACAGACAAAACCATCGCCCAGAAACTGGCTCGCGTGGCGCGTATGCATTTCTCCCGCCAGCGTCTGGCGGCAGTCGGCCCGCGTCTTCCGGCTCGTCAGGATTTATTCAATAAACTGCTGGCTTCCAAAGCCATCGAAAAAGCGATTGAAGACGAAGCCCGCAGCAAGAAAATTTCCCACGAAAAAGCCCAGCAGAATGCTATCGCACTGATGGAAGAAATCGCGGCGAACTTCTCATATGAGGCCGTGCGTCTGTCAGATCGCGTGCTGAGCTGGACGTGGAACCGTTTGTATAAAGGTATCAACGTCAACAATGCTGAGCGTGTCCGTCAGCTGGCGCTTGATGGTCAGGAAATTGTGTATGTGCCCTGCCACCGCAGCCACATGGACTACCTGCTACTGTCTTACGTACTCTATCACCAGGGGCTGGTGCCGCCGCATATCGCTGCCGGTATCAACCTGAACTTCTGGCCGGCTGGCCCGATTTTCCGTCGTCTGGGTGCGTTCTTTATCCGCCGTACCTTTAAAGGCAACAAGCTTTATTCCACTGTTTTCCGCGAATATCTGGGCGAGTTATTCAGCCGCGGTTATTCGGTCGAATACTTTGTGGAAGGTGGCCGTTCGCGAACCGGACGTCTGCTGGAACCGAAAACCGGTACGCTGGCGATGACCATTCAGGCCATGCTGCGTGGCGGTTCACGTCCGATTACGTTAGTCCCGATTTACATCGGTTATGAGCACGTGATGGAAGTGGGTACCTACGCCAAAGAGTTACGCGGGGCGACCAAAGAGAAAGAAAGCCTGACGCAGATGCTGAACGGGCTGCGTAAACTGCGCAACCTCGGTCAGGGTTATGTGAACTTCGGTGAGCCGCTGCATCTGACCACTTATCTGAACCAGAACGTACCCACCTGGCGTGAAGCGATCGACCCGATCGAAGCGCAACGTCCGAGCTGGCTGACGCCGACGGTGCAGGATCTGGCAGAGCAGATTATGGTGCGTATCAACAACTCAGCCGCGGCTAACGCCATGAACCTGTGTTGTACCGCACTGCTGGCATCGCGCCAGCGTTCACTGACCCGTGAACAGCTGACCGAACAAATCGACTGCTATCTGCAACTGCTGCGCAACGTGCCTTACAACGCGGATTCTACCGTGCCAGATCTGACCGCAGATCAGTTGCTCGATCACGCGCTGAACATGAACAAGTTCCAGGTCGAGAAAGACAACATCGGTGACATCATCGTTCTGCCGCGCGAGCAGGCCGTGCTGATGACGTATTACCGCAACAACATCCATCATATGCTGGTGTTGCCGTCCCTGATTTCAAGCATCGTGATGCATCACCGTCAGGTCACCCGCGCAGAATTACTGCATCAGGTAGAACTGATTTATCCGATGCTGAAAGCCGAACTGTTTATGCACTACGATACGGCTGAACTGCCGCAGGTGCTGGATGTTCTGACGCTGGAACTGGCGCGTCAGCAAATCATTCATCTGGAAGACGATGAACTGACGCTGAATCCTGCACGTATCCGTACCCTGCAACTGCTGGCCGCAGGTGTGCGTGAAACGCTGCAACGTTATGCGATTACCTTCTCCCTGCTCACCAATAATCCAAGCATCAACCGCGGTGCGCTGGAGAAAGAGAGCCGGATTATGGCGCAGCGTTTGTCGGTATTGCACGGTATAAATGCACCGGAGTTCTTCGACAAAGCGGTGTTCTCTACACTGGTCGGCACACTGCGCGCAGAAGGTTATATCAGTGATACCGGAGATGCTATTCAGGAACAAACACGTGAGATTTACATCATGCTCAGTGACCTGATGACGCCGGATATCAAGCTGACGATCGAGAGTGCGGGAATGCCTTCTGAGCTGCCGCAACCGACGGAGCCACCGGCTGAGCCGAAGATGGATGTGCGCGATACCGATCATTAACCGGTATTAGCGCCAGCCACCAGCAGGCGGCAAAAACAAAACGCCCGGACTTTTTACAGAGTCCGGGCGTTTTTTATGGATACCGTCTAAGGTCTGGAAATCTCAGAAACTGAACGATGACAAGCTCATCAGAATGCCGAGGAACAGCACCAGCCCGACATAGTTGTTCTGACGGAAAGCCAGGAAACAGGCATCGCGTTCGCGTTTAGCAATCAGCTTCTGCTGATGCATAAACAGCGCAGCAGCCAGCAGCAGCGACCAGTAGAACGGCGCACCAAGCTGGGAAAGATGGCCGACAATGCCCATCAGCACTAACGTCGCCAGTTGCAGCAGCCCGATAATCAGCGTGTCAAAACGTCCGAACAGAATCGCTGTCGATTTCACGCCGATTTTCAAATCATCATCACGATCCACCATGGCATATTGCGTATCGTAAGCCACTGTCCAGCAGATATTGGCAGCAAACATCAGCCAGCAGCTGAGCGGTACGCTTTCGCTTACCGCCGCGTACGCCATCGGAATTGCCCAGCCAAATGCAGCGCCTAAAACGACCTGTGGCAGATGGCTGACCCGCTTCATAAACGGATAAATCCATGCCAGCGCCAGTCCGGCCAGAGAAAGCAAAATCGTCATGCGGTTAAGCAGGAGAACCAGCAGGAAGGACACCAGCACCAGCCCGACGAAAAGCATTTTCGCCTGCTTGCCGCTAATCGCACCGCTCGGCAACGGACGGTTCGCGGTACGTTTTACATGACCGTCAAATTTACGGTCTGCGTAGTCGTTGACCACGCAACCAGCTGCACGCATAAAGAAAACGCCCAGCACGAAAACCAGCAAAATCTTAGCCGACGGCATTCCGCCACCGGCGACCCACAATGCCCATAATGTTGGCCACAGCAGCAACAGCGAGCCGATAGGTTTATCAATACGCATCAGGCGGCAGTAATCACGCCATGTGCCCTGAGTCATACTTCCTGACACTCTCTGTTCTCCTTGTTGATTAGTCTGGCTCATGCCTTGCTCACTTTACCCTCGGGGCGATGCACCGGCGAGTCCGGCAGGAAAATTTCAGTCAGCAGCAGCGGCTTGTCTGAAAGACGCAGACGGGAACGACGCGCCCATAAATCGCCCTGTTCACTCTGCAATTGCCCCAGGTGAATGTAATCGCGGGTCAGGTTGTTGCCGCTAAACAGATAGCGCCCGAGGGGCACAGTGCCCAGATCAACCAGCGCCAGATCAGGCCCGGTCAGCGTTTCTTCAGGAATGACCGTGCGGCCCAACAGCCAGGGTTCGGCATCACCAAACAGCACGATTTCGCGGATCCAGTAACGGGCACTTTCCGGCAACTGCTGTGCTTCACTTTCACCCAGTTCCTCGCGGCTGACAAAACATTCGTTTTGCGGCTTCACGGTGACGGTAACACCCTGCTTTTCAAACCGGCGGGTCATGGATCCCATTTCCATCAGCCAGTCGGCGACATCCGCAGGCACCTGCGAGGGATCGTCAAACCAGTGGATCGGGGATTGTTCGGGGGAATGGGAATCAGACATCAACGGCTCCGTAATGAAGGTATTCATACCTCCAATGAATTATCTGCCCCGCATTCTAGCGCATGAATGCGGGGCAGTAATGGCCTGTTTTATTCGCGGCGCAAACGTTCGCCGTTAGCCAGGAACAGCGTCACGACCAGCACGAGGATCGCGCAGGCGTAAACCAGTGTGTCATAAGGACTTTTGTGGTCGACGATAATCAAACGGATAATCGCGGTGATACCGATGTAAATAAAATAACGTAACGGGAAGTGATAGCCCGAAGAAAAGTATTTAATAATCAGCGCAATAAACTCGAAATAGAGGAAGTAAATGACAATTCCCTCTATCAGCAAATACGACGAAGACTGGTCGTTATTAACGAACAACACCATCGCCAGATGATAGGTTTCGCGCCCGATAAAAATCATCAGGATCGCGGCCAGTCCCAATAAGAAAATGTTCAAGATTCGCTGCATAATGACGGATATCATCATTGCGCGTTTTGATCCTGCCATGTGATCTACATCCCACTTTTGTTATGAATACCCGCAGAATACCACAGAGTCCGCACCAGAAAACGAGCATTAAAAAAGGGCCAGCCGGTGAAAGCTAACCCTTTTATTTAGAAATAATTCGGCACGTTCCTCTAAATCATTCGTGCTGCATCCAGGCGGCAACTGAGTGAACTCCCGGGAGCATACACAAGTATGTGACCGGGATTCATGAAGGCAGCCAACGCCGAGGCAGCGCGAAGGATGACGAGGGATTAGCGCCAGTTTTTGAAGCGATTAATCAGGCCGTTAGTCGAGCTGTCGTGGCCGGTAACATCTTTGTCGCCTTCCAGTTCTGGCAGGATACGGTTCGCCAGCTGTTTACCCAGTTCCACACCCCATTGGTCGAAGGTGTAGATGTTCAGGATAGCGCCCTGAGTAAAGATTTTGTGCTCATACATCGCGATCAACGCACCCAGGCTGTAAGGCGTGATTTCACGCAGCAGGATGGAGTTGGTCGGACGGTTACCTTCAAACACTTTGAACGGTGCGACGTGTTTAACGTCTTCCGGTTTTTTACCCTGCTCGGCGAATTCTTTCTCGACGACGTCCAGAGATTTACCGAATGCCAGCGCTTCAGTCTGTGCGAAGAAGTTAGACAGCAGTTTAGCGTGGTGATCGCTCAGCGGGTTATGGCTGATAGCCGGCGCGATGAAGTCACAAGGGATGATTTTGGTTCCCTGGTGGATCAGCTGATAGAACGCGTGCTGACCGTTGGTGCCTGGTTCACCCCAGATGATCGGGCCCGTCTGGTAATCCACCGGGTTGCCGTTACGGTCAACGAACTTACCGTTGGATTCCATGTTGCCTTGCTGGAAGTAAGCAGCAAAACGGTGCATGTACTGGTCGTATGGCAGAATTGCTTCGGTTTCGGTGCCGTAGAAATCATTGTACCAGATACCGATCAGCGCCAGCAGAACCGGCAGGTTTTTCTCCGCCGGGGTATTGGCGAAGTGTTTATCCATCGCATGGGCACCGCTCAGCAGTTGTTCGAAGTTATCGAAACCAACAGACAGGGCGATGGACAAACCGATTGCGGACCACAGTGAATAACGGCCGCCGACCCAGTCCCAGAATTCGAACATGTTGTCGGTGTCGATACCAAACTCACTCACCGCTTTACCGTTGGTAGACAGCGCCGCGAAGTGTTTCGCCACGTGTTTGTTGTCGCCAGCAGTTTTCAGGAACCAGTCACGCGCGCTGTGGGCGTTGGTCATGGTTTCCTGGGTGGTGAAGGTTTTTGATGCGACCAGGAACAGTGTGGTTTCCGGTGATAAATCTTTCAGCGTTTCGGCGATGTGTGTGCCATCCACGTTGGAGACGAAATGCATGTTCAGGTGGTTTTTGTACGGACGCAGCGCTTCGGTCACCATGAACGGGCCGAGGTCTGAACCGCCGATACCGATGTTCACCACGTCAGTGATGGCTTTGCCGGTATAACCTTTCCACTCGCCACCGATAACGCGTTCGGTGAAGCTTTTGATTTTCGCCAGAACCGCATTCACTTCCGGCATCACATCTTTGCCGTCCACGACGATTGGCGTGTTGCTGCGGTTACGCAGGGCAACGTGCAACACGGCGCGGTCTTCTGTGCGGTTGATCTTCTCGCCAGAGAACATCGATTTGATGGCACCCTGAAGGTCGGTCTCTTTCGCCAGCGCCTGCAGTTTGTCCAGCGTCTCTGTAGTGATACGGTTTTTGGAGAAATCGACCAGCATCTGGTCTTCAAACGTGGCAGAGAATTTGGAGAAACGATCACCATCTTCAGCAAACAGATGGCTAATCTGCACATCTTTCATCTTGTCGAAATGCTGCTGCAGGGCTTGCCAGGCAGCGGTCTGAGTTGGATTGATATTTTTCATAGCAATGCTCTTAGGCTGAGAATAAATATGAGGTAACTGTCCCGATTGTATCCTGAACTTCCCGGGAAGAGATGCCTTTTCTTGCGATAGGTCAGATCTGCTAAATCACAATGACAGAGAACAATATTAGATGAGAATCGCTCAAAATGTGGCGCAGGGGCCGCGAGACCGTTGACAGACGCGCCATAACCCGTTATTCCTAAGCACCTAACTCACGCGCGTGTCGCGTGAGCCAGAAGAGGCGCGTCGCCCAGGAAGTGTATCGGAGGAGCCGAATCCTACGAAGGTACATCAGGGGGAGCGACGCCGAGGTCTGAAGCCCGCGGCAGGCATATGATCGACTACAGGGGCTGAATCCCCTGGGTTGTCACCGGGCATCCGAGAGGATGTCGACAAGGTGGGGCGCTTCTGGGTGTATCGTAGCATTTCTACGTCTGCCCCCTTCCCGCTCTCCCCTTGTGCCAATTCTTAAAGTTTATGGAATAGATGGCCGTCTGGTATGACGACCCTGACACGAGGTTTTACATGAATTACGCAGCAACCCGCAACGCCAACCCGCAGCCTCTGGGCAACGTTATCGTCGCCAAATTCGGCGGTACCAGCGTAGCGGATTTCGACGCCATGAATCGCAGTGCAGATATCGTTCTGTCGCGCCCTGAAGTGCGTCTGGTTGTTCTCTCCGCCTCTGCGGGCGTCACCAATTTATTAGTCGAGCTGGCCGAAGGCAAAGAAGCTGAGCGCCGGGCGTTCCTGCTTGATGAAATTCGCCGTATCCAGAATGCCATTATCGACCGGCTTGACAATCCGACGGTGATCCGCGAAGAGCTGGGCCGCATGCTGGAAAACATCGCGATGTTATCCGAAGCCGCCAGCCTCGCGACATCAACGGCGCTGACTGACGAACTGGTCAGCCACGGCGAGCTGATGTCTACCCTGCTGTTTGTTGAAATCATCCGCCAGCGCAACGTGCCGGTGGAATGGTTCGACGTGCGTAAAATCATGCGCACCAACGATCGTTTCGGTCGTGCAGAGCCGGACACGCAGGCACTGAGCGAGCTCACCGTGCAGCAACTGCAACCGCGCCTGCAGGACGCGCTGGTCATCACACAAGGCTTTATCGGTTCTGAAGGCAAAGGCCGCACCACGACACTTGGCCGTGGCGGCAGTGACTATACAGCGGCGTTGCTGGGCGAAGCGCTGAGCGCCGTCCGTGTCGATATCTGGACGGACGTACCGGGGATTTACACCACCGATCCACGTCTGGTGCCCGCGGCAAAACGCATTGATCATATCGCCTTTGAAGAAGCCGCTGAAATGGCGACATTTGGCGCGAAAGTTCTGCATCCTGCCACATTACTGCCGGCAGTACGTCGCGGGATCCCGGTGTTTGTCGGGTCGAGCAAAGATCCGTCGGGCGGTGGCACGTTAGTGTGTGATACCACTGACAACCCGCCGCTATTCCGCGCGATTGCCCTGCGTCGCAGACAAACGCTGGTCACGCTGCACAGCCTGAGCATGTTGCATTCACGCGGTTTCCTCGCCGAAGTGTTTGGCATTCTGGCGCGTCACAGCATTTCCGTGGATCTCATTACCACATCCGAAGTCAGCGTAGCGCTGACGCTGGATACCACCGGTTCGACCTCTTCTGATGCCAGCCTGCTGACCACCTCGCTGCTGACAGAATTATCCTCACTGTGCCGCGTGGAAGTGGAAGAAAATCTGGCGCTGGTCGCCATCATCGGCAACAAGCTGTCGCAGGCCTGTGGCGTTGGCAAAGAAGTATTCGGCGTGCTGGATCCGTTCAATATCCGCATGATTTGCTACGGCGCAAGCAGTTACAACCTGTGCTTCCTGGTGCCGGGCAATGATGCCGATCAGGTCGTTAAAACTCTACACCGTAACCTGTTCGAATAACGACGGGCGCGGTATCTGAGAAGACCGGGCCATGTGCCCGGTCTTTTTTTGTCTGTACTTTTGCAAAACAACAAAGACAAGGATCATCCTCAATGTTAGCCAAAATAACCCGCCTGTTTCCGCTGTGGGCCTTGCTGTTATCCGTCGCGGCCTATTATTCGCCCGGCACATTCACCCCAATCGGCCCGCACGTTTCCACACTGCTGATGCTGATTATGTTCGCGATGGGCGTTACCCTCGAATTCGGTGATTTCAAACGCGTGCTTTCCCGTCCCGGCCCGGTTGCCGCGGCGACGTTCCTGCATTATCTGGTGATGCCGCTGGCGGCATGGGTGCTGGCAAAGCTGTTCCATATGCCTGCAGATTTATCGGCGGGCATGATCCTGGTCGGCAGCGTTGCCAGCGGAACGGCTTCTAACGTGATGATTTATCTTGCCAAAGGTGACGTTGCGCTTTCCGTGACCATTTCTGCGGTTTCCACGCTGGTGGGCGTTTTCGCTACACCACTGCTGACACGTTTGTATGTCGATACGCACATCAAAGTGGATGTGGAAGGCATGCTGCTGAGCATTTTGCAGATCGTGGTTATCCCGATTTTAGCCGGTCTGATTATTCATCATCTGTTCACGAAAACCGTGAAACGTATTGAACCGCTGCTGCCGCTTTTCTCCATGATTTGCATCGTGGCCATTATCAGCGCCGTGGTAGCGGGCAGTCAGGGCTTTATCGGTTCCGTCGGACTTATCGTGATAGTAGCGGTCATTCTGCACAACGGTATTGGCCTGCTGAGCGGATACTGGGGCGGGAAGCTGTTTGGCTTTGACGAAACCACCTGCCGCACACTGGCGATGGAAGTCGGGATGCAGAACTCAGGCTTAGCTGCCACGCTGGGGAAAATCTACTTCACTCCGCTGGCTGCATTGCCGGGCGCGCTGTTCTCGGTCTGGCACAATCTCTCAGGCTCGTTGCTGGCCGGTTACTGGTCCGGTAAACCGGTTAAAAAAGACTAACTGACCATCCATAAAACAACGGGCGCTTTTTACAGCACCCGTTGTTTTCTTGACGAACAATGATGTTAAACCCGTTTCATGTCGTCATTCGGTTCGCGCTGCTCATCTTCCTGCTCGTCCTGATCCAGCACGTTATACGCCACCGCACAGAACAGCGAATTCAGACGTTTCATGTCACCCAGCAGACCGAGATGCAGCGAACTGGTTTCGATGCTTTGCACGTTATGCTGATGCAAACGGTCAACGTGGGCGTGCGCATAACGCCGGTCGAGAATACGGAAACGGTGTTTAGAACGGCGCAGACGGCGCGCACTGGTCAGGTCATTCGACAGAAAAACACCCAGACTCAGACGCAGGTTATCCTGCAATTTTTCATGTAGAGCATCCAGCTCCACCAGCCCTTCCGGCGAAAATGCCCGGCGCGTGGCGTGAGATTTGGCAGTGATATCGCCGGTCATGCGCTCGATAATGTCACCGGCCTGTTCGAGGTTCAGCGCCATTTCAATGATTTCAGCCCAGCGGCGGGAATCATCTTCGCCAAGACCTTCTTTATTGATTTGTGCCAGATACAGCTTGATGGCGGTGTAAAGCACATCCACATCATCGTCGAGACGGCGTACTTCGCGGTCCTGCGCCAGTTTACCGTGCATCACTTCGCGGTTGAGGATCAGCATATGCTCGACCACGTCACCCATACGCAACGTTTCACGCGCGGCATTAGCCAGCGCCAGCGTCGGGGTATCGATCGCGCTGACATCCAGATGGCGCGGACGCAAACGTGGATCATCTTCCGGCACATCGGCAATCATCATCTGGCAAATCTTTGCCATCGGCGCGGTCAGTGGCACCATCGCCAGACAGCGGATCAGGTTGTAGAACATGTGAAAATAAATCACCAGTTCTTCGTCCGGAATGCCAAGACGCGCCAGTTGCGTCGAAAGCGGCCCGACAAACGGCAGCACAATCACTAAACCAATCAGTTTAAACAGCGTACTGCCCAGCGCGACACGTCGGCCTGCGGCGTTCATTTTGCTGGCATTGATCATCGCCAGCAGCCCGCTGCCAAGGTTGGCACCAATCACCAGACACAACGATACTTTGAGCGAGATAACGCCGGTCGCTGCGAGCGTTGCCGTCAGCAACACCGCCGCCAGACTGGAATAACTGATGATCGCAAACACTGCGCCGGTCAGCGCATCGAGCAGCACATCACCGGTCAGGGATGAAAACAGCACTTTCACGCCGGACGCCTGCATGATCGGCGTTGCCGCGCCCACAATCAGTTCCAGCGCCAGTAAAATCAGACCCAGCCCGATACAGACACGCCCCATTTGTCCGGCGCGGGTTTGTTTACGGCTGAGGAAGAAGGCCACGCCGACGAAAATCAGCAGCGGGGAAAGCCAGGAGAGATCGAACGTCAGGATACGCGCCATCACGGCGGTCCCGACATCTGCGCCGAGAATAATCACCAGCGCCGGTGCCAGAGCAACAAGCCCCTGCGACACAAATGAAGTGACCAGCAGCGCCGTCGCATTACTGCTTTGTACCAGTGCGGTCACGCCAATACCGGCGACAAACGCCAGCGGTTTTTTCTCGACACTGTTACTCAGAACACGCCGCAGATTGGCGCCAAAAACGCGCATGATGCCGGTACGCACAATGTGCGTACCCCATACGAGTAAAGAAATAGCAGATAACAGATGCAAAAGGGTTAACACGAAAGAACAGCTCCATTAACGCCAGGCATAGACCGGCCATCCTGCCTGCCGGGCGTGCTGGAGCAGGATGGCGTCCGGATTCACCGCCACCGGCTGACCCACACGGGTCAGTAATGGCAGATCATTATGGGAATCCGAATAGAAACTGGCTTGTTGCAGCAGGGAATCGTCCTGATTGATGAGTTCAAGCAACCGCGAAACTTTGCCTTCACGATAGGTCATCGTCCCCTGCGTGGCGCCGGTAAAGCGCCCGTCTTTTATTTCCACACCAATCGCCAGCGTTTCCTCAACACCGAGGTAACGGGCAATCGGCTGCACCAGATGCTCTCCGGACGCGGAAATAATCACAGTCCGGTCGCCCTGTGCGCGGTGAGCGGCCAGACACTCACGCGCCTGCGCATAAATGCGCGGTGCAATCACAGCCTGAATATAACCCGCGACCATTGCCGCGACGTCACTTTCGCTGCGTCCGGTAAGTGGTGCCAAAGTACAGCGCATGTACTCCTGCATATCCATCTTACCCACGGCATATTGTTGCATCAGCGCGGCATCCTGTTGCAGGAAAGCCTGCTCATCTGCCACCCAGCCATTCGCCACCATATAGGCAGACCAAAGACTGGAACAGTCGCCGCTAATCAGGGTTTCATCGAGATCAAACAGCGCCAGTTTCATGCAACTTCCCGTAACGTAACAAGATCTAACTGTAGACCAATATCGCTGCCATCGGCGCGAAGTGAAGCCACAGATCGGTTTAAGACATCCACAGAAAGCTCGACACCGTGCGCTAAAACACGATAGCGCACCACGTTGCCAAGCAGGCTGTGGCTGAGAATTTTAGCCGGAATGCCTTCAATCAGTTCGCATATCGTCACCGACTCCGGACGGATGGCGACGCGGCCCGTATACGTAATGCCGGTCAGTGCCATCGCCTGTTCAGGACTCAGCAGGTTGTAGCTGCCGATAAAGCCCGCGGCAAACGCATCCACGGGCTCAGTATACAGGGTTTCGGCATCGGCATTTTGGACGATTTGACCTTTGTTCATCAGCACAATCCGGTCTGACATGGTCAGCGCTTCTTCCTGATCGTGAGTGACGAAAATCGCCGTCAGGTTCATTTCGCGCTGAATGCGGCGGATTTGCTCACGCAAATGCTTACGGATACGGGCATCGAGCGCGGAAAGGGGTTCATCGAGCAGAAGCAGACGCGGCTGAGTCACCAGCGAGCGCGCCAGCGCCACACGCTGACACTGACCGCCGGAAAGCTGATGCGGATAACGTTTGGCGTAATCGTTCATCTCCACCAGTTCCAGCACTTCGCCCACGCGTCGATGAAGTTCGGAAGCAGGTATCTTTTGCATTTTCAAACCAAACGCGACGTTGGCTTCCACCGTCATATTAGGAAACAGCGCGTAGCTCTGGAAGACCATGCCGATGCCGCGCTGTTGTGGGGGTAACGGCACGATATCCTGCCCCTGGATCAGAATTTTTCCGCTATCGACCGACGTCAGGCCGGCCAGACAGCGCAGCAACGTGGATTTCCCGCAGCCACTTGGCCCCAGCAGCGTGACGAATTCGCCCTCTTCTGCTGAAAAATCGATGTTGTTGAAAATCTGCGTCGGACCGTAAGACTTATTGAGTTGAGTGACCTGCAAATACGACATAATCAGCTCTTTCCTTTGTTCAGCATGTTCGCCACCCAGGTGAAAATCAGGACGACCATGAAATAGGAGATGACCAATGCGCTGGTGAAATGGCCACTGCCATTGCGCATGTTATAGAGATAAACCTGCACCGTTTCATAGCGGCTGCCCGCCAGCAGATTGGCGAATACGAATTCCCCGATCAGGAACGAGAACGACAGCAGCACGGCAATCATTCCTCCCTTGCGTAAGTTCGGTAAAACCACCAGCAGCGCGGCTTTCCAGGTGCTGGCACCAAGCAGGTGCGCCGCATCCATCAGATCACGCAGGTTTATCGCCTGCATATTGTTGGAGATGGCGCGATAGATAAACGGCAAGGCGATGGTGAAATAACAGCCGATCAGGATCCACGGTGTGCCGGTCAGCGCCAGCGGCTCAGCGGAATAGAGCTGCATCAGCCCCACCGATGACACCACCGGCGGCACGGCGAACGGCAACAGGATCAGGATATTCATTAGCGCATCGAGCTTCGGGAAATAGTAAGCAATCACAAACATCAGTGGCAGGATCAACACCAGCGACAGGAAAAGCGTGCCGAAACAAACCAGCAGCGAGTGCCATAGCGCAATCAGGAAGCGCGGATCGCTCCACAGTTCCACCAGCCATTTGAGCGTAAAACCGCTCGGCAAAATGGTAGCTCCCCATTCCAGCACCAGCGCATACACCAGCGTCGCCAGCAACGGCAACATCAGGACAATCAGTAAAACCCAGATCACCACACGGTGGTAAATCGCTTCAGAGCGCGACATCTTACGTTCCTTATTAAGGCAATCAGCTGCGCTGACTGAGATAACTTTTGCGTAATAACCACTGATGAATCAGCGTGATAAACGCCATCAGCACCACCAGTAACATCGCCAGCGCACTGCCCATATTCGGGTCGAGTGAAATATCTCCCGACACCAGCGCGGCGATACGTACCGGCACCACGTTAAAGTTGCCGGTGGTCAGCGCGTACACCGTGGCATACGCGCCCAGTGCGTTGGCGAGCAAAATCACAAAGGTCCCCAGAAGCGCCGGGAACAGCACCGGAATGCCGATATGCCGCCAGTAACTCCAGCGCCCCGCACCCAGCAACGCCGCAGATTCACGCCAGTCTTCGCGCAGGGCATCAAAGGCCGGATACATCAGCAACACCCCAAGAGGGATCTGGAAATAGGTATAGAGAACAATCAGCCCGTCTTTCGAATACAGGTCAAAATGTTCCATCAGGCCATATTTTTTCAGCAGCAATGTCAGGCAGCCGTTCAGGCCGAGCAGAATCACAAAGGCGAACGCCAGCGGTACGCCCGCGAAGTTGCTGGTCATGTTGGTAAATGACATTACGAAATCATGAAGCTTTGTCGGCCCTAACTGGCGAAGTGAGTAACTGCCCACTAACGCAATAAGCAAACCGTACAAACTCGACCAGATGGAAATATCCAGCGAGAAGCGCATCGCCTGCAAATAAAACGGTGACGTCAGAATGTCGCTGTAATTGCCCAGTCCCCAGGCTTCATAGGTTTCGCTGTAAAAGCTGCTCACCGCAATCCAGGCCAGCGGAGCCAGCTGAAAAGCGATGAAAAATACCAGAAATGGCAACATAAACAGCGCCGCAATCCACTTAGCTTTCATCGGTTATCCTCTAAAAGTGACGGGATTCAGGCCAGTAATGCCGTGCAATGTGGCTTGTCGTGGGCAATATTCAGGATCTGACAAAGGGTTCCGCACAGCTCAGTCTGCAGCGGTGCGGCATCTTTGAAGCTGAACGCACTGCCGAAGACGAACAGCGGCACCTGGCGCTCTTCCGGCAAAATACCGCCGTGGCTGCGGTCATCATTCATGCCGTGGTCGGCGGTCACAATCACCTGATAACCCGCATCCAGCCAGCCGCCCAGATAGCGCGACAGAATACCGTCCGCCGTTCGCGCTTTGTTGCGATATTGCGGCGTCGACAGGCCGAATTTATGGCCGGCATCATCAATGTTCATCGGGTGGATCAGCAGAAAATCGGGATCATGGCGGCGGCGAAGACTTTCTGCATCGTCGAACAAATGCGAATCAGGGTAAGCGTCATCATAATAAAAATGACCGTGCTGGATAGGCAGCGACTCATCGCTGGTATGGCGGTCACACGGCGGGTCAAACGGTGTGCGGTTATACAACTCGCTGACCCAATGATAAGCCGCAGCCGCCGTCGTCAGACCGGCTTCGCGGGCATAATGGAAAATACTGCGTTGCGTGGATAACCGGTCAACATGGTTATGCACAATACCACTCACTACCGGCGTGATGCCGGTGAGAATGCATTCATAAAGTGGCCGGGACAGCGATGGCAGTTCGCATTCCAGTTGGTACAAGCGGCCGCGTCCTGCGGCACACTGAGCCTGTAAATAACCCATTGCGTCGCGACTGACCTGATAATTCAGGCCGTCGAGTACTACCAGAATACTTTTCATTACACTTATGCCTTTCGTTTCATACAGGTGTTGTAATTGAACCAATGCTTTCGCTGTCCGGTTTTTCTTATTTTTGCTTAAAGATTTACTGCTGCATGTTGATCATGACGTTTTCCTGCCACAGACGAGGCAAGGTTTTTGCGCTCTTATCCCAGGCAGCCGGATCGGCAATCGGGTGAGCATTTTTGTATTCGCTGGAAGGCAGCAGTTTGGCTTTTGCATCGTCAGGCAGAGTGATGTGGTCAGCACGGATTGGACGGGCATAACCCTGCGCTAAGTTGATCTGTCCCGCATCTGAGAAGATATATTCACGCGCCAGTTTGGCGGCGTTAGGGTGTTTGGCGAATTTGTTGATGATGGTGGTATAGCCGGAAGTGATGGTGCCATCAGAGGGGATCACCACGTCGAAGCGGGTCTTGTCGATTTTGTCGCGATAGCTAAGACCATTGAAATCCCAGACCACGCCAACCTGCACTTCACCTTTTTCCAGAGAAGCAATGACCGGGTTAGTCAGGCTAAGACGCCCTGCTTTCGCCAGTTTGCCGAAATATTCCAGACCCGGTTTCAGATCCTTTTCGTTCCCGCCCATCGCGTAGGTTGCCGCCAGAACACCGTTCGCGGCCTGTGCTGCGGTACTCACATCACCAATGGTGACTTTATATTTGCTGTTCAGCAAATCAGCCCAGCTGTGCGGCTCATCTTTAACCTGTGATTTGTCGATGATAAACGCAATTGTGCCGGTGTAAGCGAGTGCCCACATACCGTCTTTATCTTTCGCCCAGTCTGGCACCTGATCCCAGGTGGTGGGTTTATAAGGCTGAGTGACGCCTTTAGAAACAGCAACCGGACCAAAGGCCGCACCCACATCACCGATATCGGCGCTGGCATTGTCTTTTTCCGCCAGGAATTTCGCGATTTCCTGCGCGGAGCTCATGTCGGTATCGCTGTGTTTCAGGCCGTATTTGGTATTCAGATCACTCCAGGTGGCTTTCCAGTTCGCCCAGTCATCAGGCATACCGACGCTGTTTACGGTTCCTTCGGCTTGCGCCGCTTTCAGGAGTGCAGCAGGAGGTTCAGCGGCAAATGCCGAAGAAGCGGAGAGGACAAGCGCGCTGGTTAACACAGAAGCGAACAACTGTTTCATAACGGATGCTCCGGATGGTAGTGTGTGTGAAGTGCTGGTCTAGTCCAGCAAGAACCAAGCCAATCTAACGCTCAATTGTGATAATTATATGTCAGCGTGAAAAAGCAGCAGTTTTAAGCTTATAGCTGTTAACAAGCGCACACTATTTACACAATGAAGATTCAGATTGGTGCAAAAATGCACTGAAATGAGGCTTGCTGACCGATGAGTGAAACGCAGACCACCCTTGCTGTTATCTGCAAGGCATTGAGCGAAAGTATTGCGGCCGGGGCATTTTCTGCCGAGGGAAGGCTGCCTTCTGAGCGGGCGTTGAGTGAACAATTTTCCACAACCCGTATCACGTTACGGGAAGCATTAAGCCAGCTCGAAGCACAGGGGCTGATTTACCGGGAAGTACGCCGGGGCTGGTTTGTGTCACCTCCGCGCATTGTCTACAACCCGCTGCAAAGAAGTCACTTTCACGCGATGGCGAAAGATCAGGGACGTAGCGCGCAGACCAAAGTGATCGATGCGAAGCATTGCAGGGCCAGTGATACGGTCTGCCAGAAGTTACTGTTACCGTCAGAGAGTGAGGTGATATGTATCCGCCGGTTGCGTTATATCGATAAACGCCCGGTTTTGTACGTCGAGCACTATCTTAATCCGCTGTATTTTCAGGGCATTCTTGACGCAGATCTCACGACATCACTGACTGATTTGTATGCATCCCACTATGACATCCATTATGGCCGCGTGCGTTTCGACATGGTGCCAACTTTGCTGCCAGAACAAGCGTCACATGCACTGAAAGTCGCTTCCGGCAGTCCGGCGCTGTTTATTACGCGTATTAACCGTGACCAGCATGACCGGGTCATCGACTGCGATCTGGAATACTGGCGCTATGACGCGCTGCACATTGATGTGGAAGTGAACTGATTTAAAGAAGCAGAGAAATGGCCGGTGGAAACGGACGAGGGCTGAGGATGAATGTCAGAATCAATGAAAACAAGCAGATCGTAAAGACGCCGTAAAATCACCCCTGATGGCTCGAACCGCGCCATTCATGGCGCGGACGCTTTACTCTTCTGCCTGTTTTCACTTCCAGAGAGCGGGAGTATTAAGGTTTATCTGCCAGCTGTAAATGCCCGTGAATCCGCGGACATTTACAAGATCAGTCGGCGTCATAACCTAAGTTTGGCGCCAGCCAGCGTTCGACTTCTGCGACCGGCATATTTTTACGCACTGCATAATCCTCAACCTGATCACGCTGAATCTGCGCCACGGCGAAATATTTGCTGTCAGGATGACTGAAATACCAGCCTGATACCGCCGCGCCCGGCCACATCGCAAAGGATTCTGTGAGTTGCATACCGGTGTTGGCTTCCACATCCAGTAGTTTCCAGATCTGGCCTTTTTCAGTGTGCTCAGGACAGGCAGGATAACCAGGAGCCGGACGGATCCCCTGATAATTCTCGCGAATAAGTTCTTCATTGCTCAGATTTTCTGTCGGCGCAAAGCCCCAGTAAACCTTACGTACTTTTTCATGCAGGTATTCTGCGAACGCTTCTGCCAGACGGTCTGCCAGCGCTTTAATCATGATTTTATTGTAATCATCATGCTGCTTGTCATACGCCTCAGCCAGCGCGTCTTCTTCCAGCCCACCGGTAACGGCAAACGCGCCCATGTAATCTTTCTTGCCGCTGGATTTAGGCGCAACAAAGTCCGCCAGACAGTAGTTGGCGAAGTCAGTTTTTTCTGTTTGCTGACGTAAATGATGGCTGACGACCAGCACGTCTTCACGACGTTCATCGCTATAGATTTCAATGTCATCGCCCTTGCGGTTTGCCGGGAACAAACCGACGACACCACGCGGGTTAAGCAATTTATCTATGGATAGTTTATCCAGCAGGTCATTGGCATCTTTGAACAACCGCTTTGCCTCTTCACCGACGACTTCGTCTTCAAGAATGCGCGGATATTTACCGGCCAGCGACCAGGTCATGAAGAACGGCGTCCAGTCGATGTAATTTCGCAGCGTTTCAATGCTGGCTTCCACTTTCTGGATACCCAGCCGGTGAGCGACAGGCGGCGTGTAATTGTCCCAGTCGATGATCATCGCGTTATCGCGGGCGACCTCAAGGCTGACCGGCGGTGTGCGGGGCTTTTTACGACCATGCTGGATACGCACGGTGTCGTACTCTTTGCGTGTTCTTTCGATAAAGGCTTCACGCTGATCTTTTGACAGCAACGCAGACACCACGCCGACAGAACGCGATGCGTTTTGCACATAACAAGTCACGCCACTGTAGTTTTGTTCGATTTTAACCGCGGTGTGCGCTTTTGAGGTGGTCGCGCCGCCAATCAGCAACGGCATGGTGAAACCACGTCGCTCCATCTCTTTCGCCACGTTGACCATTTCGTCGAGCGACGGCGTAATCAGACCCGAAAGCCCGATGATATCCACATTTTCTTCAATGGCCGTTTTCAGGATTTTGTCGGTCGGCACCATCACACCGAGATCGATAATCTCGTAGTTATTACACTGCAGCACCACACCAACGATGTTTTTGCCGATGTCATGCACGTCGCCTTTGACCGTCGCCAGCAAGATTTTGCCGTTGGTCTGGCCCTTCTCCTTGCTGGCTTCGATGTACGGCTCGAGGTAGGCCACGGCCTGCTTCATTACGCGTGCGGATTTCACCACCTGCGGCAGGAACATTTTACCGGCACCAAACAGGTCACCGACAACATTCATGCCGTCCATCAGCGGACCTTCAATCACTTCAATAGGCCGCGCAGCCAGCTGGCGACACTCTTCGGTATCCAGTTCGATAAATTCGGTAATGCCTTTCACCAGAGAATATTCAAGGCGTTTTTTGACTTCCCAGCTGCGCCATTCCGCCTGCTGTTTACTCGCTTCGCCATCGTCTTTGCTGCCACGATATTTTTCGGCAAGTTCAAGCAGACGCTCAGTACCATCGTCGCGGCGGTTGAGGATCACATCTTCAACGGCGTCGCGCAGTTCAGCAGGTAAATCATCATAAATCGCCAACTGACCGGCGTTGACGATGCCCATATCCATACCGTTGCGGATGGCGTGATACAGGAACACAGCATGAATGGCTTCACGCACCGGTTCGTTGCCACGGAACGAGAAGGAAACGTTGGAAACACCACCGGAAATCAGCGCATGCGGCAGCTGTGCTTTGATATCGGCGCAGGCTTCGATGAAATCGACAGCGTAGTTGTTGTGTTCTTCAATGCCAGTAGCAACGGCAAAAATATTCGGGTCAAAAATGATATCTTCCGGCGGAAAACCGACTTTTTCTGTCAGCAACTTGTAGGCCCGACGGCAGATTTCAATTTTGCGGGCGCGGGTATCCGCCTGTCCGGTTTCATCGAATGCCATGACGACTACGGCAGCACCATAGCGGCGCACCATGCGGGCGTGATGAAGGAAAGCTTCTTCGCCCTCTTTCATGGAAATGGAGTTAACAATCCCTTTGCCCTGAATGCATTTCAGACCTTTTTCAATGACGTCCCATTTGGAGGAGTCGATCATGATCGGCACACGGGCGATATCCGGCTCACCGGCAATCAGGTTGAGGAAACGCACCATCGCCGCTTCGGCGTCGAGCATCCCTTCATCCATGTTGATGTCGATAATTTGCGCACCACTTTCCACCTGCTGACGGGCTACAGCCAGAGCTTCCGAATACTTTTCTTCTTTAATCAGCCGCTTAAATCGTGCGGAACCTGTGACGTTGGTGCGTTCACCGACGTTAACGAACAGTGTTTGCGGGTTAATAGTCAGCGGTTCAAGCCCCGCCAGACGGCAGGCAACCGGGATAACTGGCAACGCACGTGGCGGCACACCTTCGACGGCTTTCACCATCGCCGCAATATGTGCAGGCGTGGTACCACAGCAGCCGCCGACGATGTTCAGAAAGCCCGAGCGCGCCCATTCGGCTATGTGCTCCGCCATTTCTTTGGCTTCCAGATCGTATTCACCAAAGGCATTGGGCAAACCGGCATTCGGGTGAGCCGTCACATAACATTCTGCAATACGGGATAATTCAGCAACATACTGACGTAATTCATCCGGCCCCAGCGCGCAGTTCAGGCCGAAGGTGAGCGGTTTAACGTGACGCAGTGAGTTATAAAATGCTTCCGTGGTCTGGCCCGATAATGTGCGGCCGGACGCATCAGTAATGGTGCCGGAAACCATCACAGGCAATACAATGCCCATCGCTTCGAACTCACTTTCAACCGCGAATGTGGCGGCTTTGGCGTTGAGCGTGTCAAAGATGGTTTCGATCATGATGAGATCTGCGCCGCCTTCAATCAGCGCACGGGTCGATTCGCGATAGGCTTGGACCAGTTGATCGAAAGACACATTACGGAAGGCGGGATCGTTGACGTCAGGGGAAATCGACGCCGTACGGTTGGTCGGGCCTAACACACCGGCGACGTAACGTGGTTTATCCGGCGTACGGGCGGTCCATTCATCGGCGCACTGACGTGCCAGCCGTGCGGCTTCATAGTTAATTTCAGCCGACAGCGATTCCATATGGTAATCGGCCATCGCGATGGTGGTGGAGTTAAACGTATTGGTTTCGAGAATATCGGCGCCAGCAGCCAGATAACCGTTATGGATCTCGACGATCACTTCAGGTTTTGATAGCACGAGAAGATCGTTATTGCCTTTAAGATCACTTTCCCAGTCAGCAAAACGTTCGCCACGGTAATCTTCTTCTTCCAGACGGTAGCTTTGGATCATGGTGCCCATGCCGCCGTCCAGAACCAAAATGCGCTGTGCCAGTTGCTTATGTAGCGCCTCAACTCGATTAGTCACTTTCACCTCATCACCCGTCACTCACACCCGGCAAATTGTGCATTCATGCGCCGGAAATTATGGTCAACATCCTAGCATACCTTCCCTGACCAAAAGTCCGCGCAGACATGAGACTTTTTCAATACAGGAACGCCTCCCGCAAATGCAATGCAACACATCGGATGAGCGCAAAGGCAGGTTGCGATCCATACTGTAAAAACGAAAACCAATTCCAAAAATGATTTTTTCTTCGCCAGCGTTTGGCGCATCTTACAAGGAACAGGCTCATGGCAACGTCCGTATCGGCTCCGGCCAAACGTGCTAAGAAAACCAAAGGCGCGACTGCAACAAGCAGTGCCGCAACCGGGCAGGTCCAGTCACTGACACGTGGCCTTAAGTTGCTGGAATATATCGCTGAAGCCCAGGGCAGCGTGGCGCTGACAGATCTTGCTCAGCAGGCAGGATTACCGAATTCCACGACCCATCGCCTGCTGACCACTATGCAGCAACAGGGTTTTGTCCGTCAGGTCGGCGATCTGGGTCTGTGGACCATTGGCTCGCACGCTTTTGTCGTCGGCAGCAGTTTCCTGCAGAGCCGGAATTTACTGGCGATGGTGCACCCGATGTTGCGCCGCCTGATGGAAGAGTCTGGCGAAACGGTGAATCTGGCCGTGCTGGATCACAGTGATTATCAGGCGATCATTATCGATCAGGTGCAATGTAATGCGCTGATGAGAATGTCCGCGCCGATTGGCGGAAAATTACCGATGCATGCGTCGGGTGCCGGCAAGGCCTTTCTTTCGACATTACCGGAAGAACGTCTGGCAAAACTACTGCATAAAATTGGCCTGCACAGCTATACGCCGCTGACAAAAACCTCTCCGGCGAACCTGAAGCAGGAACTGGCGGATACGCGTAAGCGTGGCTATGCCTTTGATGACGAAGAACATGCCCTCGGCTTGCGTTGCGTGGCGACCTGCATTTACGACGAGCATAATGATGCGTACGCGGCCATTTCCATCTCGGGCCCGATCTCGCGGATTACCGATGACCGGGTGACGGAGTTGGGTGCGTTGGTGATCCATGCTGCGAAAGAAATTACGCAGGCATATGGCGGCGGGAAACACTGACAGGCTGATGAAATCCCGCCGGAATGTGGCGGGATGAATACGCGTTTTAGCGACGGCTAAAGCGCTGGGAACGGCGATAAGCAAACACATCTTCGACATGCCCTTGACGGATGCGCTGCTGCAAACCGCGCCAGTAGCCAGCGCTGAACAGGTCGTCGTGCAGCGACGCAAAAATCTGGCCAAGACGCTTGTCACTGCACAGGAAATACCGGAATTCTTCCGGGAAAACGTCACCGGGCGCAATGCTGTACCAGGGTTCGCTGGCCAGTTCATCCTCAGGATAACGTGGTGCGGGAATGTCGCGGAAATTCACTTCGGTCATATAGCAGATTTCGTCGTAGTCATAAAACACCACACGACCATGACGGGTCACGCCAAAATTCTTAAACAACATATCGCCGGGAAAGATATTTGCCGCCGCCAGTTGCTTGATGGCATTACCGTATTCTTCAATCACATCATGAAGCTGCGCCTCACTCGCCTGCTCCAGATATAAATTCAGCGGTGTCATACGTCGTTCGATATACAGATGACGCAGCGCAATACTGTCACCCAGATCCTCCATTTTGGCGGGCACTTCGCGCCGTAATTCGTCCCTCAGTTCAGGGCTGATGTTTTTCTTTGGCAGAATAAAATGCTCGAATTCCTGAGTGTCAGCCATCCGCCCTACGCGGTCATGCTCTTTCACTAACTGATAGCAGGCCATGACCTGCGCTTCAGTTACTTCTTTTTGCGGCGCAAAATTATCTTTTATGACTTTGAATACCCGATCACTGCCGGGCAAAGTAAAGACCAGCATGACCATGCCTTTGACACCCGGCGCAATAATAAACGACTCGTCGGTTTGCGCCATAAAGCGTAAGTGCTCCCGGTAGCACTCAGTTTTTGCATGCTTCTGGCAGCCGATGGCGCTGTAAAGTTCAGCGGTGGTTTTCGCCGGTAATATCTCACGCAACCATTCAACCAGCGCACCGGGCTGTGGGGCGTACACCATGAAATATGAGCGGGCAAAACCGAAAACGATGCTGGCATCATTACCTTCAGTAAGACAGGTATCCACAAATAACTGATTCTGATGGCTGAGATGAACCGGCAATAACAGCGGAAATACCTGCGACCCTGCCCTGATTTTTCCGATAATCCACGCGGCCTTATTGCGATAAAAAATCTCGGTGGCGATCTCGATATCTGCATCCGCAAGCCACTCAGCGGAAAAGCGTTGCTGCACTGCCGTGGCAATATAATCAACATCCCGGTTCGCGTCTTCCCATGGTAAACGTACCGGCAGGTCATCAAGCACTTTTGATAATACTGCTATCAGATTGCTCTGCACCGGATATTCACGTGACAGGGGACGGGAACAATTATGTGGTTTCCGGGCAGGCTGCTCGCTGAAAATAAAAAGCTTATCTGTCGTCAGATCACGATGTTTGAATATCCGACAATACACTGAATTAAAGAAACTTTCGGCAATTTCTGCCCGGGGATAATCAGGAAGTAATTCGGAGTAACATTCCTTTATGCGGATCAGGAATGCGGCATCATAAAAGTGCTGGCCGGTGATGCATTTAAGCTGGGCGACGACCAGTCCGACATGGTGATCATACAAATGAATACGTTGCTTCATCGCCGCCTGTACCGCCGGCCAGTTGGCATTTTCGAAGCGTTGCTGTGCCCCCGATGTCACCTCCAGAAAGCGGCCGTACTGTGCGTCGAATCCCTGCAAAATAGTCTGTGCAATCAACAGTTCTATACGCATAGTGGCAACTCCAAAAGAGAAAAAGGCCCGGATTTCCCCGGGCCAGGAAGAGAGTCAGTGCGATGTGGATGAGAATTGCTGTTCTTCGGTAGAACCGGTCAGCGCGGTCACCGAGGAGCGCCCGCCCTGAATGATGGTGGTGACTTTGTCGAAATAGCCCGTTCCAACTTCCTGCTGATGGGTAGCGAAAGTGTAGCCACGACTGATGGCAGCGAATTCCGGTTCCTGCACTTTGTCGACATAGTGCTTCATCCCTTCGCCCTGTGCGTAGGCATGAGCCAGATCGAACATGTTGAACCACATGCTGTGAATGCCCGCCAGCGTGATGAACTGGTACTGATAGCCCATTGCGGCCAGTTGATCCTGGAAACTGGCGATGGTTTTATCGTCGAGATTCTTCTTCCAGTTAAACGATGGCGAACAGTTGTAGGCCAGCAGTTTGCCCGGGAATTTGGCATGAATGGCCTCGGCAAAACGCTGCGCCAGTTTCAAATCCGGCGTTGATGTTTCGCACCACACCACGTCAGCGTATGGCGCATAAGCCAGCCCCCGGCTGATAGCCTGTCCAATACCCGCATGCGTTCTGTAGAAACCTTCATGCGTTCTTTCGCCGGTAATAAACTGGCTGTCATAAGGGTCACAATCGGACGTCAGTAAATCTGCGGCATCGGCATCGGTACGCGCCACCAGCAACGTCGGCACCCCGAGAACATCGGCGGCAAGACGCGCGGAAACCAGTTTCTGCACGGCTTCCTGTGTTGGCACCAGAACTTTTCCGCCCATATGTCCGCACTTTTTAACAGCGGCAAGCTGGTCTTCAAAATGAACCGCTGCAGCACCGGCTTCAATCATGGATTTCATCAGCTCAAAGGCATTGAGTACGCCGCCAAAACCGGCTTCAGCGTCAGCCACAATCGGCAGGAAATAGTCGGTATAACCCTGCTGACCGGGCTCAATGTTATTCGCCCACTGGATCTGATCCGCGCGACGGAAGGTATTGTTAATCCTCGCCACCACTTCAGGTACCGAATTCACCGGATATAACGACTGATCCGGATACATACTGGAAGCGGTATTAGCATCGGCAGCCACCTGCCAGCCGGACAGATAAATGGCTTCAATCCCGGCTTTCGCCTGCTGTAATGCCTGCCCGCCGGTCAGCGCGCCGAGGCAATTCACATAACCTTTACGCGAAGCGCCATGCAGTAAATTCCACAGACGGGTCGCACCGTGCTGAGCCAGCGTACATTCAGGATTTACTGAGCCACGCAGACTGATCACTTCTGCCGCCGTGTAAGGTCGGGTGATATTTTTCCAGCGTGGCTGGTTCCAGGTTTCTTCAAGCTGCTGAATTTGCTGAGTACGGGTTGTTTTCATGGCGAATGCTCCGGTCTTTTTATGTGTAGGGTATGAAGGTTCAGGCCAGCAGCTGATAGCCCGGCAGGGTCAGGAAGTCGATTAACTCGTCCTGTGTGGTGATTTTTTCCATCAGTGCAGCGGCTTGTGTGAAGCGGCCTGCGCTGAAACGCTGCTCGCCCAACTCCTGCTGAATGACCAGCATTTCTTCATTGAGCTGGCGGCGGAACAGCGGTTTGGTGACCGGCTGACCGTCATTTAGCGACTTGCCATGATGGATCCACTGCCAGATCGATGTCCGGGAGATTTCAGCGGTGGCGGCATCTTCCATCAACCCGTAAATCGGCACACAGCCATTACCGGAAATCCAGGCCTCAATGTATTGCACTGCGACGCGGATATTGGCGCGCATACCTTCTTCGGTGCGTTCGCCGGAACAGGGTTCGAGCAATTGTCCGGCAGTAATTTCATCATCTTCTTCCCGTAAGACATCCAGTTGGTTTGAACGGTTACCCAACGCTTTGTCGAACACTTCAAGCACGGTGTCAGCCAGCCCGGGGTGTGCGATCCAGGTACCATCATGTCCGTTATTAGCTTCCAGCTCCTTGTCTGTGCGGACTTTGTTCAGCACCCATTCATTGCGCTTGACGTCTTTGCTGGGGATGAAGGCCGCCATGCCGCCCATGGCAAATGCGCCACGACGGTGACAAGTTTTAATCAGCAGGCGTGAGTACGCACTGAGGAAGGGTTGAGTCATAGTCACAGACTGACGATCGGGTAATACGCGATCAGCATGATTCTTCAATGTTTTGATATAGCTGAAGATGTAATCCCAGCGACCACAGTTCAGGCCGACGATATGATCACGCAGGTGATAAAGGATTTCATCCATCTGGAAAACGGCGGGCAGGGTTTCAATTAGTACCGTCGCTTTAATCGTACCGCGCGATAACCCGGCATAGTCTTCGGCAAAACTGAAGACCTGGCTCCACCAGTCAGCCTCATGATAAGACTGCATTTTTGGCAGATAGAAATAAGGGCCACTGCCTTTTGCCAACAAAGCGCGGTAGTTGTGGAAGAAATACAAAGCAAAATCGAACAGCGAGCCGGGAATCGCTTCACCCTGCCAGGTCACATGCTTTTCGGGTAAATGCAGCCCGCGGACGCGACAGATCAGGATGGCCGGATCAGGTTTGAGCTGATAAATTTTTCCGGATTCATTGGTGTAGGTGATTGTCCCTTTCACCGCGTCGCGTAAATTGATCTGCCCCTCGATGACTTTCTGCCAGTCAGGAGCCAGAGAATCCTCAAAGTCCGCCATAAAGACTTTCACATTGGCATTGAGCGCATTAATCACCATCTTGCGTTCGACAGGGCCGGTGATCTCTACCCGGCGATCCAGCAAATCAGCCGGGATACCGCGTATTTTCCAGTCTGCATTTTTAATGGAATGAGTTTCCGAAATAAAATCAGGTAACGTCCCCTGATCTATCTTCTGCTGTACGGCAATACGGTCGGCCAGTAAGCGGTTACGCAACGGGGTAAAACGTACGACCAGCTCGGACAAAAAATCCACGGCATCTTCGGTCAGAATTTGCGTTTCGCTCTCGCCAAAACGACGCGTAAAGCCAAGATGACTGCGTGTAATTTGCTCTGACATCGCTTTTCTCCTGATTTATCTGCTTAATCTGCCAGACCGCTTCACTGAACAGACACTATTACGGTTTGAAATACACCGGAGATGCACTCATGTTCCTGAGGCAATTTTTCTCTGGTCATTTATTGCCCGATAGATTTAAGCGTAATCAGCAATTCTATAAAATCAAAAACGATTTCCATTTTATTTTTTAAATTGAAAAGTTCTTTTTTTAATCAATAAGATAAGATGAAATAAATTTTTCATGAAATGGTAATGAATTTCGGATCCAGTAATACGTGTGAGAAAGAGAGTAGTTCTGAGAAAGGGATCGAAGGGGTAAGAGCAGACGAACGGTAAGCTCGTCTGCTAAAAGGGATCAGGGGGATTTACTCGAGTGTCGGATTCATCTGGCGGAGATCAAACGGAGTGATCTGATAAACGTAGTAATTCAACCAGTTAGTGAATAACAGATGACCATGACTACGCCAGGTCGCTTTTGGCGCCAACTCGGCGTTATCCTGCGGGAAATAGTTATAAGGCATATCAGGCGATAAACCCGCAGAGACGTCTCGCAGATACTCTCCGGCCAGCGTGCCAGCGTCATATTCAGGATGTCCCGTCACGAAGGCCATACGCTTATCTTTCGTCGCAAAGAGATACGCACCGGCTTCATCGGATTCCGCGAAGATATCCAGATCCGTATGCTGGCGAAGCACATCAGCGGGGAAATCTGCATAACGCGAATGAGGAGCCAGGAAGCTTTCATCGAAACCGCGGGTCAGTAACGCCAGGGGTTGCAGCGTCTGATGAGGATACACCCCTGAGAGCTTAGCCTCACGGGTCATTTTAGGCAGACCGTAAAGCACATTCAGTGCAGCCTGAACCGCCCAGCATACAAACAGCGTAGATGTCACATGCTCTTTCGCCCAGTGAATGACGCGCTCGATTTCTGGCCAGTAGGCCACATCGCAAAAGTCGACCAATCCCAGAGGCGCACCGGTGACGATCAGGCCGTCATAGTTGTCATGCTGAATGTCTTCAAAGTCGCAATAGAAGTTATTGAGGTGCTCAGCAGGGGTATTTTTAGACTCACGACTATCAATGCGAAGTAGCTGCACATCAATCTGCAGAGGAGAGTTGGAAAGCAACCGCAAAAACTGATTTTCAGTCTCAATTTTCTTCGGCATCAGGTTGAGAACCAGCACCTTAAGAGGACGGATTTCCTGCGTTTTCGCACGTGAGGACGTCATGACAAAGACGTTCTCATTGCGCAGGAAATTCACGGCTGGTAGTTCATCTGGAACCCGGATCGGCATAACAACTTCCTCACTGCATCCATTTATACGTTTAGACTTCTAGATAGCCGAAGATAGCGGGTTTTGACTAAGATGTCGAGTCTGCAAGTGGTAAGTGAAAATGTTTCAGCTTCCGTCATTAAATTAGAAGATATGGTTATAAAGGATGAAAATTCAGAGAAGATGAGAGATAAATAGGAGTGGCAGGATCAGGATATGCTTAAGGTTTTAGGACAAATAACGTTCAAAACACCCCAAATTTTACATAGCAAAAAGCTCTGTACGTCAGTACAGGGCTTTCCACTTATTTGATGCCTGGCAGTTGATGACCCACTCCGTGGCTCACCCTTCGGGTCGTTGCTGCGCAACGTTCAAAAGGCTGTGCCTTTTGTCCTACTCTCTTCTCGTGCAGCCAACCACCTGATAGCAACAAAGAGAAAAGCCCCGCACTTTCGTACGGGGCTTTTCTCTTTATTTGATGCCTGGCAGTTCCCTACTCTCGCATGGGGAGACCCCACACTACCATCGGCGCTACGGCGTTTCACTTCTGAGTTCGGCATGGGGTCAGGTGGGACCACCGCGCTAGTGCCGCCAGGCAAA
>NZ_JAFMOW010000039.1 GCF_019049675.1 Rahnella bonaserana
GCTGAAAGTCACGGATAACGCCGTACACGACGCGTTCCGGCTGGAAAGGCGTGCCCATAGTGAAGCTGGCGAACTGGCGCAGCATCTGCGCGGCGTCGATATCCGGTTCGGGGCAGGTGACGTCAACTGTGTAGGAAAAAGTCTCGCTGAGCTGTTCCTCGCCGCGAAAGTTCAGCACGTCCAGACTGTAAGGGCTGTTCCAGATATCAAGTGAGTAGCGGGACAAACCTGTCGCATCAGGGTGAAGATTTTTCAGGATATCAACCACAGAAACCTCCATTTAATCTTTGAGTGGTAACAACGTAAGCTGCCCGTTACTGAGTTCAAGCGTGCGGGGCTTGTCGGGATCAAGCTCTTCCCGTTTCAGGACCACCCGCCAGGTATCGTGTTGTCTGTCCGGGTTGCGAAACAACGCCACCACGGCGATAAACTGAGCATCGGATTCCATGGGCATATCCAGTGACACATCACCGCCCGGCATCACCAGCACTTCCTTTGAGGCCAGGGCATCGGCTTTTAACAGGTTGTCGGCCTGAAGCAGCAGCTTTTCATAATCCGCGGCGTCAAAGGCTTTGCGATCTTTAAGCTGATAAACACGCACCATGGTGGCAAGTGATGACTGATCGCCTTCATCTGTGTTCATAGAAGTGCGCGGGGAAAAATCGAGATGCAGTGTTTTAATTTGCTTATAGAAAATCGCTTTGGTCACGCCTTTGGTGCCATCGACCACTTTCTGAGTCAGGCCACATCCGCTAAGCAGAGCCGCGAGCAGAAACAGGCTGAAATACTGCCATCTTATAGGTGAGGAAATTATTTTTGCCATCAGGGCATCCTTTTTCTTCATTCGCAAAAAATATTGTGTCCCTGCAATGTCTTGATTGCAGGGTTAACGGAACCGGTATTCTCCCGACTCAGCGGGTAGCAAGGGTTCTTCATGTACACCCTGATAGGTGCCGAGGCTGACGGTCATACTTTGCGGCAGGCTGTCACGTTTGCTTTCCTGTAAACCCAGCACACCGGTACGCCCGAGCTGTATCCGTCGGGACCCACCGAGCCGGGGTTCCGGCAGCAAGCGGGTAGGGACGGTGAGTTGCAGACGGGCATTGCACCGGTAGCCGAGATATACCCGCATCAGCACGAGTAAATCGGTATGCAAATGGCCGCCGGGTAACCATCCTTCAGCTTCTTCAGGATCGGAGGTCATCAGACTCACCAGTACCCGGCTATTACCGTCCTTTCCTTTGCGACCCAGTACGCTGCGCTGTGCCAGCGCAATACGGTTTTCAGCGCAAAACCCGCTGCGACTACGCATTTCCACTGACACCGGGTCATGCCCCTGAATATAAGCCTGCGTCAGGGGTGCCAGCAGATTCACCAGTGCACGGATCCCTTCTGCCGTTCGTGTCGGCAAACGCATAGTGCTTAAAAGCGCAAGAAATCGGGAAATCGGCGTCGCGATATGTTTGGCCGTGCCGGGTATCCCCAGACCAATCAGACCGAGCAGGCACTGTGATGTCTCATCCGTTCCGCCAGCCTGGAAACTAGCGGGGTAGGCGTATTTACGCCAGATGCGATAGAACTGCGTCATCAGCCGGTGGTTGAAAATATCCAGAAAATGCTCAACGCTTTCGTATCCTTCCCGCCGCTGGCTGATATCGTCGAGATACCCTGTGGGTAAGGGGGCATCTACCCCATAGAGCCCCATAAAGGTAGTTCGAACAGTGGGGGTGGCGTGGACATGTTCCCGGTCGGCTTCAATGACGCGTATTTCACTGACCGGAAAACCCATGCCCGGATGCGGGCGAAAACGTACCGGATCTGTTGCGGGGGTGCTGGTTGTACCGAGCAGCGGAGCATCCCCGCCAGCCTGTTCCAGAAGCTGACAAAACCGGTAAAAATTCAGATAGGGCGCCTGCGGACTCAGGGCATCGATCAGCCCGGTACGTGTTGGCTGTGATTCTCGTTCCATCTCAGGCGTTTTCCTGTCGGTTGCAACACCAGCGTAAGCTGGTTGAAAAGGTGAATATCGGCGTATAAGGCAAAGAAGCGGTGCAGCATTTCACCAAAGAGATTGACGTCCCCTTCACCCGCGAAGTTGTCTGTATTCAGGGTGATTTCTATATCGACACCGCGCAGCATGAACCCTTTTTCAAATCGCTGGATCAGGTGGTGTTCGACGGCAACAATCGCCTCGAGCCTGCGGCAGTTCATTTCATCATCGGTCCAGTCATACAGCGCCAGCGTGCCTCGCAGCACCTCTGGGTTATCCATCATGCTGAGGAAGCTTGAACCCAGGTGACTCATCACCCGCCAGTGGAAGCGATCATTGGCAGGCGGATATACCGGCATGGTAGGCGTGGTGAGGTTGCGAACTTGTACAGGGACTTTGCCGGCTTTCACAACCCGGTTGAGCAGGGTACTTTCCAGCGCCTTACGTGGAAGCTGGCCGTTGGTCCCGGTAATACGCAGTGAAAGTGCTTCACGCTGTTCAGCAAGCTGTTCTGCTTCAAAGGATTTGCCGCCGAGAATTAACCATGTGTCATGCAAGCCGGAAGGCCCGCGCTTAACACGGGTATGGAAATAGCGTTCGGGAGCATCATGACGCATCATGCCCCCGCGGTGACGGAAACTGGTGAAGGGCACGTAGTCGTGTTTGCCGTTTTTAACGGAACCGTGTACCTGATCAACACTGTAGATTTCTACGTGGCCATCCTGCATACGCAGTGGCCGCAAAAGATATTCATTCGCCAGCGGATCAATTTGCAGCGGGTCGGCTTCCAGTGAAAACAGGTTAATGACCGGAACGCAGTGTAACCGGAAGGTATCGGTATCAAACGGCAGGTCATAAGGCCACAGCTCACTTAAAACAATATCGAGTTCGAACCATGTCGTTCCCGGTACCAGATGGACATTTTGCAGTCCGTTCAGCTCAACGAACATAAATTTAGGGCGGAAGGTAAAATATTCCAGTAACAACTGATAGCCACTGAACGCCGAGCTCCCTTTAGGCCACAGGCGTTCATTTTCTTCAAATCCCATGGGTTTAAACCAGCCGTCTATCGCACGGCGATCCTGACCCAGCTCCGGCTGGCGGATATACATGGCCTGAACTTTGCGGGTCAAGGCCAGATGCAGAGCGCTGCTGACCGGACTGTCGGCATCGAGATAGATTGCCACGCGGCTTAAATCTATCTTTCGCCAGTCCGCCAGCGGACCGCAGTCAAAACGCAGGCGTACGGTTGAACGCCCGTCTGTTTCAGTATGCAACTTCGCCTGTGAAATATTGATCGGCATAAGCGGCATATCCCGCGTCACCTGATACTGGCAGCAGGTGTGTTTTTGCCCGACAGGCTGTGACAGGACAGAGAAGCCCCGGGGCACGATCTCCATCTGCTTGAGCTGCCGGTAATCAGGTTTCAACTCAACAATGGCCAGTGAAGGGATTGTCCGCATATAGTGTGGCCACAAGAGGCTGACCAGTCCCTCGGTGAGTTCCGGCAGGTCATCGTCCAGCTTCTCCCGCAGACGCCCCATCAGAAATGCGAAACCTTCAAATAAACGTTCAACATACGGATCGCGTGCCCCGGACTTATCCAGGTTGAGCATCGCGGCCCGGTCGGGATGGGCATGGGCAAATTCACGCCCCGCCTCGCGCAGGTAACGCATCTCAGCTTCGTAATAGCGCAGGGTCAAATCATCCATAAACAGATTCCTGACTGAAAATTTCAGTGGTGTTGAAAATAAAAAAAAACGAAAGCGTGATGCCTGTGTTCACACACTGACACCACAAGGGGAGGGTATTACTCATCTCCGGCAGAGCCCGTTCCTGCGGGGATATCCTGATCGTCTGTCAGTACGGGTCCGGGATCGGCGGCAACGACAGAAGAGACAGGTGCATCATCTAAAAATACTTTTTTGGGCAGAGAGAAGTTACGTAAAGCCAGCAATGCCAGCGGACCATTGCCCATTTCTGTTCTCAGTATGTATTTCAATGGCAGACCATCAGGGGTTTTCCAGACCAGCTGATAACGGCTGCTGTCGAGTTGGGTAACCTGGGCTTTTTCCAGAAGGCGTATTAATCCCCAGTTCCCTGAAAAGTCGCCAAACAGTTGCATACCGGAACTGACACTGCGCCAGCTGAGCTGTACGCCGGGATAGTAGGAATTTCCGGGCCATTTAAAGCTCTGCCAGCTTTCCATCTGATTGAAATAATCCAGATTTTGCCCGTCGACAGCGAGTTGCGTGCGGACGATATTTTTTGACGGGCGGGCCATTAATTCAAAACGTAATCCTGCATCACCCTCAGCAAATACGATGTCAGATAACTGGCCCAACTGGTTGATGGCATCAAGGAATGCCGGATTAAAGGTCAGTCCCTGACTGGTAATGGCATCCGGCACCCAGCGGTTACCTTCCTGGTGTAAAATGCCACCGAGTTGAGTTTTCAGAAATTGTGAGATACGTCCGGAGTCGGAACGGAGATATTGCGCGACGACAGGTAAGGATGCATCGCTGCCGGTGCTGGCGAACGGATAGCGTCCGGCAAATGAAGTATCCCACTGGTTGACCACGTTACTTTGCCATTGCGCATTCAGACTGCCGGCGGCGGGTTGCAATACCTGACGCCAGGCAAGCTCCATAGGCTCTACAAACATCGCTTTCCCGAAGCCGCTCCATTCCTGACCCAGACTGGCTGCAACCAGACTGCCGTAATCACGGGTGTCGGTTAAATCGACGGCTTTACCCTGAAAGACAGTTTGAGCCAGCATCTGGGTCATCGCCTGCGGATCCGGTGCGGTAGTGACCTGCTGCAGTTTCAGGCGGACCTGTGTCACTCGGGTTAAATAGGCCTGAAAGCTGAGATTGCCATTATTTACACCATTACTTTTGCCATCCATGATGGTCAACAAGGGGCCGAAGGCGGCGTCGAGCGGGCCATGTGGTCCGCCTGTTTGCTTAATAACAGGTTGCTGTTTTTTACCCACCAGAACTTTCGCTGAATTCACCAGCGTATCGGCCAGAGCTTCGTTTTTCTGCCCCGTTTTCCCCTGCCAGGCCAGCGTATTCATGAATGCCACCATCGGAGACTGACGTACATCTGCCATCAGCGTGAGCTGGGAAATAGCCCCCGAAAGAGATCCTGGCTCCTGCCAGCGCAGGCTGTTAACCATATTCAGCCAGGCATTGCTAAAATCAGTGAAATAACGTTCGGTGAGTCTTGCCTTTAGCGCCTCCGGGGAGATGTCTTCAGAAGCGGGTTGGGATTTACTGGTCAGAACCCAGTCAATTTCATTGCGTCGGGTAGTAACCACCTGATCGATAGCATCCTGAACCTGCTCTTCCCACGCCTGACGGGTGAACATTCCCGGCACGACCTCGTCTGTGTTGAACAGATAAGAAGCGTCGGTATCACCCACCATGTCTGTCAGGGTCATATCCGGATAGTTATTTGCCACTTTCTTTAGCATGGCCTGATACAGCGATGCTTCCGCATTGCGCTGGCCAATTTGCTTAAGCAGGATCTGCCGGACAGCGGTGACGAGGTTTTTATCCTGCGCTATTTTCCATTCCGGATGCGCGGGCAGGTTCTGCCCCCAGAAGGCGATCAGTTTGGGTCCGACATGTTGCCATTGCCCGTCCGGAACACCGGTGCGTTTTGGCCAGAGGGTCATCAGTGTCTGGCTTAAAAACGTTGCATCGGCTTTATCCGGGCGCGACATCATCAGGTAGGCTTTAAGCTCAGCATAGGTTTGCTGTGTCAGGGCATCACGCTGCGGGCCGCCCGGTGGCAACCGAATAAAGTCTGTTAATTTTGCCTTAAGTTTCGTGGCAGAAGCATCCCGGATTAACACATTATTGTTGGCCTGATACAACGGCCAAAGTGCCGCCAGCTGCGAGGCATTTTGATTCAGGCCAAAGCGCGTATACCACGGAGAACCAGCTGTTTCCCGGTACTGTAATTTCGCAATTTCCTGTTGAAGTGCCAGCTGATTATTCAGGCGTGAGGCCAAGGGCTGAGTCGTATCGGCTGCAATAATGGCCTGTTCATGAGAGTCAGCAATCTGATGCTGATTGATAAAAAGCGAAAGCAAAACACCCGCTCCCCAAACTACAGCCAGGGTCAGAAGGGTGCATTGCAATATTTTTTCCCAAGGCCATCCTGTTCGTTTCCCTTGCGCATTCCGGCAATCCTGAAGAATGCCCTGCCACTCAGGCAGAGCCTCCCAGCTATGTGAAGACACCTTCTCTGCGCCGGATGGCAGACTGAACATCAGCCCGCGCAACATCATCGGAGAGGAACCCCGGGAAACCGTGGTCAGCACATTACTCAGGCCAGCACGCCATTCTTTGCGCAGTCTTTCAGTCAGACGCAATAAAAAGTCGTAACGGGTGTCCTGGGCAAGCTGGGACATCCCTTGCTCACGTAGCGCAGGAATGAGCGCATCCAGTGCGGTAATTACAGATTCTGTTGAAGTTTTTCCTGATAACAAGCACCCGACTGGTTGTGTTTCCCGGCCTTCCTGCGACCATTTACACCTGTCGAGCACCCAAAAATACACCGGCGCCTGCCAGCCAAGCAGTGCATCGGTTTTTTGGCGCTGACGCAGGGTTTCATCCAGTGAGGTGGTGCCTGGTAACTGATTGCCCTCCAGTACATGAACAATTCCGTCTAACGGACGGCGCGGGCGCAATAGCCGTGCGGCCATCGCACGTTCAGGCTCAACGGGCACATCTGGTAAGCCGCCCCACAAAAGCAGGGTATCGTCACCTTCCTGCCAGTTTTGCTCTGTCAGCCCAGGCACGATCTTTTCAACCAGTTCTGTTTCTCCGGTCAGCCAGAGGATCTGCACTTTCCTGCGCCAAAACCGGCCATAGCGAAAACGCATCTGCTCGTCCAGACCGGTGAAAAACGAAGGTGACGGACTCACGGTATCTGAGGCCGCGGATGCCACTGTCTGCTGATTTTTTCGTTTACGCCACTGGATACGAACGCCTGCCTTCCCGAGGCGATCGAACATACGCTCGATCAGCCAGAAAATCGCGCCCAGCCCGGCGGCAATACTCAGACAAAGCGTCCAGATACCGGAGGGTGATAACGGGCCGATGCTGAAGGTGGAAGCTACCCATTGTGGATAGAAGGTGAGGGTCCCTCCCACAACGATGACGATAAAAATCAAAAACAGAAAGGCGCTGCCTATTAGGGATCTGATTGTCACAGTGAAGTGTCCTGAATGTCCTTAATGTCTGAGGCAGGTGCAGAGACGCAACCTACCCAAATCTTGTCCGTGGCGGTTTGGACCGCGACAGCCTGTGTGATGCCATCTTCACGGCATTGTGTGGCCGCTATGAGTAATGCCAGCCACGGTGCTGTGCATCCTGTAAAACCCGTGATGTTATCGATGACACTGCACTGCTTTTGAATATCCAGCCCGAGTGCGTTTTTCTCACAGGCCGTACTCCATTCGCTGTCAGTGAGCAATGCACCGCCGGTGAGCCACGCTTGTCCAACGGACGCTGGCTGAACGTTAGCCCATAGCAGCGCGCGTGAAAGTGTTTTGGTGAGCGCGGCGTTTGTTCCGCACTCGGGGCGATGGATGCGCACTGTTTTACGCTCATCAGGCATCGGACAATTGGTTAACAGCATGGCTGTTGCAGCTTCACCGCTGTTGACCTCAGGCCGATTATTTATCTGAGTACCGATCACCAGCAAGGCAGAAGGGATACCCCAGGTCATATCAATCCATTGGTCTAACGCCGCAAACCCCACTCCATTAATTTGCCGCAGCGGACGGGAAAACATCGCCATGACTTCCTGTGCATGCTTTGCGTTAACTTGCGGATCCTGATCAATGTAAACATCCAGCAGAACGTAACAGGGCATGCCGGCGGGGAGGGTATCAAGTAAAGCTGATATTCGCTGTTTAAGGTGGCCATGCCACTCCTGCAGCACGCCGGGTATCGTATTTGTTGTACTGCCAAGCCGTGTATGTCGGACTGCGAAGCCACCGGCTCTGGGGAGAACAGATGACATCAGCGGAGTATTTTTCAAAACAGCGTTGAGGAGTTTTTCTGTACTTTTGCCAACAGTGGTAAAGGAAACGCCGCCGTGCCAACAGAGATAGCGCTGCCCACGTTGGGTTTCCTCTTCTATTAAGTGATCGCGTTCTCTGTTCCATGAAGTGGCCCAAATCTGATCGCATTTGTAGCCGATACGTCGCAGGCTGAAAAGGATGCCCCAGGTTGCTACGGGTAAGCCAATGGCGGTAAACCAGAATGCAATCCCCGTATGCTCATTTTTCCAAAACCAAAGCGTGGATGTCGCCCCTGCCAGCAGCATAAATGGCAAGAAAAGAAGCCAGCGGCGGGTACGGGGGCGAACAATGCCGGGCGCTTTGTCGGGAATAACATCAAGATTCACCGGCATAATTATCCTACTTGTGCCGTTGCAAGAGAACTAATCAGCGTGCAACCGCAGGCACATTTATGTCCGTGAAAAGCGACAGGAATACCGTTGTCCAGGTAATTGGGATTGCCTTCGGTAATGAAGGTCGGACCGTGAAAGGGAACAGGGCAAGAGACTTTATCCCCTTTACGGGCAACGGGAATATTACCAAAACTCATGGTGCCGGAACCGGTCAGTACTGCACCGCCGTGTGTTGTTTTATCGCCGATACGAATAATAGGAAGCATGATTAAGTCCTTTTAGAAAATAATGTTTTATATTTATTACAGAGAGTCTGACGTTGAATAACTACTGCGAATTGTTGTTGGGAATTTTTTTAATAAGATTGAGGCTTTCATTTTGTAATACATAATAATTGTAGAAATGTTTTCTTGAGTATTCATTCATTTCATAGGTCACAAGAAGTTTGCTGGATTTATTGATATAGAGTATCTCTTCGCCGACGGGTTTAGAGCCCTCTAACTCTGTGCCATAGGCTGTAAGGGATTCATGAAGCGCACGACCGGTACGCTTATTAATAAATGAAATCATATAGCAACCGGAGCCTCTGCATCCCCATTCTGATCTGGTATGTTCTCATCTATCTTTCTTAATAATTAATTGCCTTAAAACCCGCATAATGGATGGATAGATGGGGGGGTGTCACCACATCGAGATGTGTGAATAATGCTGTTAATTTAGAACTTTAATGTTGTACATAAAACATTACCGCCGATTTTTTTATTAGCCTGATTGAGATAACTTATCCCACACCACTTATCGCCTTGACTCATATTCAGCAAAGTAACTAGATCACCATTTACTAAGTATGATTTTGTGATTTTATTCTTATCGTTGTAAAAAAATGACTTTTCAGTTTTAACGCTAACCATCCGGAATAATTGGCAACTATCGCTCTCAGAGGATTCATCCGAGTTTGCGATGGCATCCTCTAAAAATACAAACCCATTTTTTATGATTTCTTTCAAAACCGTTGTCGGACCTTTATTCAGAGTATTATCTACAGTCCAAATTACTCCTTCATAAGACTGACACCCAGATTTATTCGAAAGTGACATGATCGAATACTTGTCATTTAGAAGATCAGTTTTACTTTTATACAGTTGATATAAATAAACATCATTAACTCTAGAAATTAAAATAGGTAAGGTTTTTAC
>NZ_JAFMOW010000038.1 GCF_019049675.1 Rahnella bonaserana
GGGCGGGAGGGGGTTTAGCTGGCGACTCCGGCGACGCCATTAATACCCCACTCCTCCCGTTTGCACGGGAGGGAGCAGATCGAGTTAACCCTGTTTCTTCTCAAAGAAGATCGACACCCGTGCGACTTCTACGCCGAATTTTGACAGCGAGGTCACGTTGAACAGGTGCTGTTCGTCCTGCTGATAAATCCAGTCATCGAAGGTCAGGCGGTAGGTGCTGCCGCCTGATTTCACATCCATCACATATTTCCAGTTAAACGCGTTGCCGGCAGAATGACCGGTGGCAGTTCCGATAATATCGCCCGCCGTGCCCGTATAGCTGCCGTCAGCGAGTTTACGGATGTGCCAGACGCGGGTTTGCTTCTCGCCGTCGTCATACACAAAATCTTCATGCAACGTCAGCGTATCGCCTGCCACGTCACCACGAATTTTCACGGTAAAGCGTCGCGTTTGTTTGTTGCTGTAATCCTGCACCATGCCGTACGCCACGCTGTCACCGGCGAACCAGGTAAAAATATCCAGCTTTGGCTGAGCCTGAGCGTAATCCTCGATATTGGCTTTGCAGCCGCTGAGGATCACAATGCAGCCCATCAGTAGTGCGAAAAAACTCTGGCGAAAAACAGTCATAAAGCCTCCGGTCAGAAGGATGTCAATCCGATGCTGTGGCACCGGTCAGTTTGTTGCGTAAATCCGGATATTGCGTTTCAGGGGAGAGCCAGATGGCCAGGAAGGCATCACGAAAAGCCGGGGTGAACGCTTTGCCTGCCGGGTTAATCATCACGCTGTTGGCCGCACGGCTGTAAAATTGTCCGCCGTTTTCTGTGGCGACAAAAATGATTTCGCTGCCATTACTGACGTCCGGCCAGGTATTTTCAACCGCGTCCAGCCAGCCATTTTTCTGCGCTTGTGTCAGTAATCCGAGTGCCTGCCACTGTTCTTCGGTGGCTTTGGTCAGTTCCTCGCGATCAATACTGCGCAGGTAATCAATGTCCAAAGCCAGCGGCCATTTTTGCGGCTGATATTTGCCGTCGGGAGTCAGCAACTGCGAGTTGTAAACCTCAAAAGGCCCCCAGCTGAGCGTGGCGTGTCCGACAGGTTTCCACTGTTCCCAGGGCACAGCAGCGAAAAGCGGGGTGGAAAATACCAGCATCAGTGCGGTGGTTAACAGTGCTTTCATCAGCTTCTCCGCAGTGAATGTTGGCTGATCAAAACCGGCAGGCTGATCAGCGGTAAAAACAGTGCCCAACCCGCGGCCAGCGCCAGCCAGACGTACAACGGCGTGGTCTGAAGTTGCATCGCACCAAGGTGCATTCCGACAAAATAAGCAAACGGGCCGCTGACGGCACCCAGCGGAATTAACCAGTACACTTTCAGCTGTAAAACCCCCAGCAGCCACAGCCACCAGGCGCTGAAGCCCAGCCACAGCGCCATCATCCACGGTGGCACGGCGGCAGAATCCGTAAACTCAAACAGACCCAAAATGCACCACAACGAATCCATCATAATGCCCAGCGTACAGGCCACCGCGACCCACAAACGGCGGCGCGACGGGGTGAACGCCAGCATCAGAAAACTGCTGATCAGCAGGAAAATAATAAAACGGTCGCGCCCCCAGACTGCCAGCGTCCACCAGACGTCGAAGCCTGCTGCCAGCAACCAGAAGCGCAGGGACATCATCCGCGTCGCTCGGCAGTCAGTTGTACGGTGCTGATGGTGCGGGCGCGGAAACCGGCCTCGCAATAGCACAGATAAAACAGCCACAGGCGGCGGAAATGTTCGTCCTGCCCGTCACCGGTTTGTGTATTCCAGTAACGCTGCACGCGCTCGCGCCATTCATGCAGGGTGCGGGCGTAATCGGAACCGATATCAAACAAATCGCGAACCACCAGACTGGTACAGCGTGTCATGGTGTCATTCATGGCGGTGATGGAGGGCAGAAAGCCGCCAGGAAACACATAACGCTGGATGAAATCGACTTTGCGGCTGTAAGACGCGTAACGCTGATCGGCAATGGTAATCGCCTGTATTGCCATGCGTCCCTGGGGTTTGAGCAGGGCGTTACAGCGTTTGAAAAAGGTTGAGAGATAACGCTTTCCGACCGCTTCAATCATTTCAATCGACACCAGTTTGTCGAACTGGCCGCGCAGCGAACGGTAGTCCTCGCACAATACGGTGACGCGGTCGCTCAGCCCGGCTTTTTCGATACGCTCGCAGGCAAAGCGATATTGCTCGCGGGAAATGGTGGTGGTCGTCACCTGACAGCCGTATTCGCGCGCGGCGAATTCTGCCATCGCGCCCCAGCCGGTGCCGATCTCCAGCAGATGATCTCCCGCATGCAGCTGCAGCTGGTCGCACAGACGGCGCATTTTGGCTTCCTGCGCCTGCTCCAGCGTCATTTGTGGTTCCTGATACCAGGCGGAAGAATAGAGCATTTTCTCATCGAGAAAGCCCTGATAAAAATCGTTGCCCAGATCGTAATGCGCGGAGATATTTTTTCGTGCCTGAGAAGGGCTGTTGCGGCGGAAAAAGTGGATCAGATTATTGGCGGGCGTGCTGAGCCAGCTCAGGCGCGCCTCGAGCTTATCCACCAGTTTCAGGTTTTCCGCCAGTAGCTGTAACACCGTCGTCAGATTCGGCGTAGTCCAGTCACCATCAATGAAACTTTCGCCTGCTGCAATGCTGCCGCCCAACAACACCCGGCGGTATGCGCGCAGATGATGTACTTCGATTTCGCCCTGCAAAGGCGCGGCGTGATCACCAAAGAAAATAGCTTCTTCGCCCGGCTCCCGCAGGGTCAGACCGGCTCCTTTTAGCTGCTTCAGCACGCTCAGGATCAATGCGCGTGCGGCCTTGCTGCGCCTGTTGTTCGCCCCTTCGCGGGCGAGCTGCACTTCAGGTTGGCTCATGGTCAATCCTTATCAACGGGAGGATGAGAATAAATGGGGGCCCGTTTCAGCCACAGTTTCAGCGCCTGCCAGTAAATGGTCAGCGCGGTTTTTGCGGTCATCAGGGGCAGCCGCCACAATTGCTGACGCAGCGCTTCGCGGGTCAGCGGGCGGGCAGTCAGTGAAAGGGCAGCATCGAATTCACGTTCTTTACGGTGATTTTCGATAGTGATGTGTAACTGTTTTCCCGGGGGTGTCAGGCGCCAGTGATAGACCATGTCCATCGGATTGAAGGGCGACACGTGAAAGGCTTTCGGTACCGGCTGCGAGCCGTCAGGGAGCACCGCGTAGGTGTGGCGTTCGTTCCAGGGCGTATTACGCACTTCGGCCAGCATCCAGCGCAAAATTCCACTGTGATCATAGAGGTAGTAGAAGTTGACCGGATTGAAATAACAGCCGAAATAACACAGCTGACATAGCAGCATGACGCGTCCTTCGGGGCGTTCGCCGGTCAGTTCGGCAATTCTGGCCTGCGCTTTGGTTTTGATATCGCCACCACCGAGATAATCTTTACGGCGAAAACTGGCCGGAGAAAATTTTTCCAGCCGGATACCCAGAGCGGGCAATGCGTCCAGTTCATCGAGATCAATCAGCGGCATGAAAATGTCATAGTCAAAACGGTGCTCAACCGGCGTAAACCGGCGATGGCGCACCGTGCCAACATATAACTGGCTGTTCATGACGCCTCCCGTTTATCCTGCCCGCGACCGGCCTGCAAACTGAACAACCGCAGGCTCAGCTGTTCCGCCACGTCGCGTGCGCTGTTAACGCCATCTTCATGAAAACCGTTATACCAGTACGCGCCGCAATACCAGGTATTGTGGTGGCCGTTGATCCGGTAACGCTCCTGCTGCGCATGGTGGCTGGCCAGGTTCAGCACCGGATGCATATAAGTGGCGCGGAATAAAATTTTGCTTTCATCAACCGGCATCAGCGGATTGAGGGAAACACAAAACGTTTGCGGCGCGTTCAGCCCCTGCAAAATATTCATGTTATAGGTCACGCTGGCACGCCGGCTGTGCGCGGGACTGGCATCGCGCATGTCCGCACGTTCCGCCGGATGGAGCGTATTCGGTAACTGATAATTCCAGCTCGCCCAGGCGCGTTTCTCGCGAGGCAACAGGCGCGTGTCGGTATGCAAAATGACGTCATTGGCCTGATATGGCAGCGCACCGAGAATGCTTTTTTCTGTGTCCGTTGCGCTCTGACCCAGAATGTTCAGCGCCTGGTCGGAATGGCAGGCGAAAACGACCTGATCAAACTGTTCTTCACCCCGCGCTGAATGCAGCGTCACGCCGCCGGCCGAGCGGACAACGCCAGTGACCGGCGTGCTGGTCAGCAGTTTTACGCTGGCGGGAAGTTTCTCCTGCATCCGGCGGATATACTCGCGCGAACCTCCCGGCACCACCATCCACTGCGGACGATTTGTCACATCCAGCAGCCCGTGGTTGTCGAAAAAGCGCAGGAACATCGACAGCGGAAAATTAGCCATATCACTCAGCGAAGAAGACCAGATCGCCGCGCCCATCGGCAGCACATAGTGCAGGGCGAAGAACGGGGTGAATCCGTTTTGATCCAGCAAATCAGCCAGCGTGTCTTCGTCGTTGTGCGGATTGAGCAGACGTGCCTTACACAATTTGTTAAAGCGCAAGATTTCGAAAATAAACCGCCAGAACCGCGGCCTGAAGAGGTTTCGCCGCTGAGCAAACAGGCTGTTGAGCGAGTGCCCGTTATATTCGAGTTTGCTGAGCGGATTACGCACAGAAAAACTCATTTCCGTCGGCTGACCTTCAATGCCCAGCTCTTTAAGCAGGGCAATGAAATGCGGATATGTGCGCGAGTTATAGACAATAAATCCGGTATCGACGGCGTATTCCTGGCCGTCTGACATCACATCCTGCGTGGCGGTGTGCCCGCCTAAGGTTGCCGACGCCTCAAAGACGGTAATTTCGCAGTCCGGCTGATTCTTTGCCAGCAACCAGGCACAACTCAGCCCTGAAATCCCGCTGCCCACTATAGCCACTTTAGTCGTCATTTTATTTCACCATTTTCCGGCATAACCATTTTTGCATACCGACCGGCAGCAGCGCGGCAGTTTTTAGCAAACGGGCAAAAAGAGGAGGGAAGGCAATTTCACTGGCTCCGTGCGCCAGTTTTTTCCGGATGTGTTTGGATGCCTGCGCTGCCGTCACCATCATTGGCATCGGAAAATCATTACGGTCTGTCAGCGGCGTTTCGACAAATCCCGGCTGGATCAGGGAAATATGGATCTGACGCCTGGCCAGATCCACAGCCAGAGAGCGTGCGAAAAAGGCCAGCGCGGCTTTCGAAGCACCGTAGGCTTCGCTGCGTGAAAAAGGTAAAAGCCAGGCGGTGGAACCGACCAGCGCCACACGACTGCCGGAAGCCAGGCGCGGCAGAAGGGCATCGAGACAATTGACCGGGCCGATGAAATTGGTGTTCATCACGCGGGCGACTTTTTCAGCTTCAACCACGCCGTCATCAAGATATTCGCAGGTTCCGGCGCACAGGATCACCAGATCTGCTTGCACATCCTGCAAAGCCTGACGGGTTTCTGTTAAATCGGTGATATCAAATCGTAGCGGGATAATCAGCGGACTGGCGGCGGCGACGGCTGTGAGTTTTTCGCCGTCACGTCCGCAGGCGATAACTTCCCAACCTTCTGCGGCATAGTCCTGAGCCAGCTGTTTTCCGATACCCGAACTGGCACCGGTGATCAGGACGCGGCGCATTATTTCAACCTGGCTTTAACTGCGCGCACAGCGCCGCCGAGCAACGGAATGTGCTCATACAGCATTGCACCGAGATCATAATAATCGCGCTGATAGGCAATCCGGTTGTCCGCCAGGCGCAGATGGCTGGCGCCATCAAGAAACATGGCCTGACCTTTTTTCAGTGCCGGATGCGAAAACTCCATACGCCAGAACAGCGACGCTTCAGCGCCAGAGGTCAGCGGAGGCTGGATATCAAAGCGGCAATAATTCACTTTTTTGAGCAACTGTGCGAAATAACGTTCGAGGGCTTCCACGCCGTCGTAATGCGAAACCGGATCAATGAACACCACATGCGGATGATAAATTCGCGAAAGCTGCGGCAGCTGGCTCACATCAAGATGGCTGTAAAATTCGCAAAGCCGTGTCAGAACATCAGCGGGTATCGCGGGTTCAGGAAAATGTGTAATCATTATTTTTTCCTTTCATTACGCACTGGCACTATCTCAAGAACAGGAGGCGCGCCTGCACCGTGAAGTGTTTCGACATTGTCGTTTTCGTCTTCGCTCTCTTGTGAGCCGAGCAACAGGGCAGAACTGCCCAGAAGAAGGATCGACAGCCCCTGTTCAACCCAGTTCAGCAGACGCTGGCGTTGAATTTGCGTCAGCCTGCCTTCAGCCCATAACAGAATTTGCGAACCACTGAGATTTTCAAGATGCGGGTCATCGAGGGGAACCGGCATGATTTCCACCTGCATCCCTTCCTCACAACGCACAATGGCTTCCAGCCACAGCTCGGTGCTGTCCAGATGTCCCCAGCCAACCAGCGTCGCCGGATTGCCGGGACGTTTACGGGCGGCACCCATGCACATCACCGCGTGCTCAATGATCAGGCCGTCAAGCTGGCTGCGTAACATCAGCAGGCGCGGATCCCCTGCACTGAGACGCGAACGCAAGGGTCTGAGCACGTTATTCACAAACGACGCCGCCGGATATTCGCGACCGAGTTCCATCATCAACTGACGGACTTTATTGCTTCGACCTTCCTGAAGCGCAGTCAGCAAACTGTGTTCAGACTGCGACCAGCCGCCCGGCAGTGCATCCACTTTGCCTTCGAGCAGGGATTTCACCTGACCAACAGGTATCCCGCGATTAATCCAGCCCAAAATAGTGCGAATGGTATCAAGGTCATCATCATTAAACAGACGATGGCCGCCTTCGGTGCGCTGCGGTTTTAGCAAGCCGTAACGGCGTTGCCAGGCGCGCAGCGTGACCGGGTTGATACCACAAATTCGGGCGACTTCGCCGATGCTGTAAAGAGACATAATGAATTCCAAAATTTTCGCACTCACTGATCTTAACTCTAGCGCCAGATTGCAAAGCTGTACAACTTTATTATTTTTGTACAACTTGCCTAATACTTTTCGCCTACATTATTTTAACTTGCAATGTTCTCATATCAGAGATATTTTCCCGATATTGAGATTTAACAGCAGGGTAAGAAAATGGAAGAAGGGCAGGAAAGTCACGATCTGCGTCTCGCTGAGCGTCTGGCAGAATTACGTATCGGGCAGGGCTGGTCACTTGAACAACTGGCGCAACTGACCGGTATCAGCCGTGCCACACTTTCGCGAGTCGAGCGGGCAGAAACCAGCCCGACGGCATCTTTGCTGGGCAAACTAAGCGCGGCTTACGGGCTAACGACTTCACGCCTGCTGATGGCGCTGGAAGACAACCCGCCGGAGCTTATCCGCCGCGCGCAGCAACCGGTCTGGCATGATCGCGAAACCGGTTTTGAGCGTCTTTCAGTCTCCGCGCCGGCCCCCGGTTTTCGTGCTGAGCTGATTTCCGGCTTGCTGAAGTCAGGCGCGACAATTTCGTATGATTCCCCGCCGGTGGACGGCCTCGAACAGCATATCTGGATGCTGGAAGGTGTGCTGGAATTCACCCTCGATGGCCACTGTTACCGGCTGGAGGCGGGAGACTGTCTGCGTTTTCATCTTCACGGCACATCATCTTTTCACGTACCCGGCCCGCAGGATGCCCGTTACGCCATCGTTATTTCACGTCCTTAACATCTGATGAAAAGGGTTATTCCCATGCAAAACAGCAATGAAGAAGTGGTGATCAGCGAAGTGCAGGGCGGCGTGCTGACGCCTGCGGATCTGGATGCGCTGGCGGAGACGCTGATGCAATCCGTCGCACTCGGCGCAAGTATCGGATTCATTTTGCCTTTTGGTTTTGTGCAGGCGCAGGCCTTCTGGCAAAAACTTTTACCGGCTTTTGAGCGTGGCGAAAAGCGTCTGCTGGTGGCGCGGGTGGCCGGGAAAATTGCCGGTACCGTGCAACTGGTCGTCGATCAGCCCGCCAACGGTATCCATCGTGGCGATGTTGTAAAACTGATGGTTCACCCCGACGGCCGCCGTAAAGGGATCGCCCGTCAGCTGATGACAGCAGTCGAAGCGCTGGCACGCGAAGAAGGCAAAACCCTGCTGGTGCTGGATACGGTGACGGGCAGTCCGGCGCAGACATTGTATGAAAATCTGGGCTTCACCCTCAGCGGAACGATCCCGCACTATGCGATGTCAACGCAAGGCATGCTGGAATCGACAAGCGTGATGTATAAAGTGCTGATGTGAAATGTTTTAAAGTCAAAACCGTGGGCGTCGGCCCACACCGACTTGGGGGGCGGCCTATCGCCGCCGCCCCCCAAGAC
>NZ_JAFMOW010000037.1 GCF_019049675.1 Rahnella bonaserana
ATGCCCGCATAAAGCGGGCATTTCTCTTTATGGATTACAATGGTTATCCGGTCTTAACGCGGGATCTGACTCAGCAGATATTCAACGATATCGCTTTGTTTGATCATCTGTTTTTCGCCGGTACGACGGTTTTTGTATTCCAGCTCTTCAGCATCCAGATTACGATCGCCAATCACTACGTGATGTGGGACACCGATCAGTTCCATATCTGCAAACATGACGCCCGGACGTTCTTTGCGATCGTCGAGGATCACATCAATTCCGTGTGAACGCAGTTCTTTGTACAACGCTTCTGCTGCATCTTTCACGCGGAAAGATTTGTGCATGTTCATTGGCAGAATAGCGACCTGGAATGGTGCGATAGCATCCGGCCAGATAATGCCGCGATCATCGTGATTCTGTTCGATCGCAGCAGCAACCACACGGGTCACGCCGATACCGTAACAACCCATGGTCATCAACTGGTTTTTACCATCTTCGCCCTGAACGGTTGCATTCATTGCTTCTGAATATTTCGTGCCCAGCTGGAAGATATGACCGACTTCGATACCGCGTTTGATAACGAGAGTACCCTGGCCATCCGGGCTTGGATCACCGGCAACCACGTTACGGATATCGGCGATTTCTGGCAGCGCAACATCGCGATCCCAGTTAATACCAAAGTAATGCTTACCGTCGATGTTAGCACCTGCGCTGAAATCGCTCATGGCGGCAACCGTGCGGTCAGCGACAACTGGCATTGGCAGATTGACCGGGCCGAGTGAGCCCGGGCCAGCAGCCACGATTTCACGAATCTCAGCTTCCGTTGCGAAAGTCAGTGGTGCTGAAACTTGTGGCAGTTTCTCGGCTTTGATTTCGTTCAGTTCGTGATCACCACGGATCAGCAGCGCAACCAACTTATGGCCGCTTTCTGCCGTCGCGTGAACCATCAGGGTCTTAACGGTTTTCTCAACCGGAACCTGGAACTGTTCTGTCAGTTCAGCAATGGTTTTGGCATTAGGGGTTTCAACAACACGCATCTCTTCGGTTGCGGCAGCGCGTGGCGTCGTTGGTGCTAATGCTTCAGCAAACTCAATGTTAGCCGCGAAATCAGAGGAGTCAGAGAACACCACATCATCTTCGCCGCTCTGTGCCAGAACCTGGAATTCATGCGATGCGCTGCCGCCGATGGAACCGGTATCTGCGAGAACAGCACGGAAATCCAGTCCCATGCGGTTGAAGATCTGGCTGTAGGCTGCATACATTGCATCATACGTTTCCTGTAAAGATTCCTGCGTCGTGTGGAACGAGTAGGCATCTTTCATCAGGAATTCACGGGAACGCATCACACCAAAACGCGGACGAACTTCGTCACGGAATTTGGTCTGGATCTGGAAGAAGTTCAGCGGCAATTGTTTGTATGAGCTGACTTCATTACGGATCAAATCGGTAATGACTTCTTCGTGGGTCGGGCCCAGAACGAATGGACGATCGCCACGGTCAACAACACGCAGCAACTCCGGACCGTATTGTTCCCAACGTCCGCTTTCCTGCCATAAATCGGCGGGCTGAACTACCGGCATCGACACTTCAATGGCGTTCGCGTTGTTCATTTCTTCGCGTACGATGTTTTCAACTTTCTTGAGAACGCGTAAGCCGGTAGGCAGCCAGACATACAGGCCGGAGGCCAGTTTACGGATCATCCCCGCACGCAGCATCAGCTGATGGCTGATCACTTCCGCGTCGGCTGGCGTCTCTTTAAGTGTAGAGAGCAGATATTGAGTAGTACGCATGATGTTGTTTGTTCCGTTAGCACTGCAAATTGCAATCAGGCTGGCCAGTTGGCAGCCAAAACGTGAAAAGTAGCTTAGTTTACCAGCGAGTTGCTGTTGTCAAAAGAGACGCAGAGGAAATTTAGTTTTTGTCCAGTGACAATACCTGATTCAGAGAGCCCGTCACCCGCCAGCGAACATTAAAGTCCAGCAGGCGAACTGCGTAATCCCGGTCGGTGACTTCCCCTTTACGGTAAGCCGGACGGGGATCTTGTCCCAGAACCTGCGTGATAAAACGGCGCAGATGCGGATATTGCCCCGCATGCTCAGCCAGCTGCTGTTCAGCCTGTGGTAAAAATTCTACCGGCATATCTGCATCCGGTGCGTGCTGGGCAAATCCAGCGCGCGCGTCAGGATGGCTTTCTGCAAAAGGAAGATAAGGCTTAATGTCCACGACAGGTGTGCCATCCACCAAATCCAGACTGCCCAGTTGCAGAATGACATTCTGTCCCTGACAGTGGATCCCTTTCAGCTCTACCAGCGACATTCCGAGCGGGTTTGGCCTGAAGGTTGAACGGGTCGCAAACACACCGGTACGCGTATTGCCGCCCAGACGCGGCGGGCGAACGGTCGGACGCCAGCCACCTTCCATCGTCTGATGAAAAATAAACATCACCCATAAATGGCTGAAGTCTTCCAGCCCGCGAACGGCTTCGGGCTGGTTATAAGGCGCGTGCAGATGTAATTCGCCGCCACCGTCCTCAATCAAACCCGGCTGGCGCGGAACAGCAAACTTCTCTTTATAGGGCGAATGAATCGTTCCTATTTGCTCAAAAGAAAATGAGGTCATTTAAATTTGACGTTCAGGGCTGAACCCTGACAAATCGCCTGCTGGAAGCAACCCGGCACACCGCTGATAATCTGGCACTGGTGCAGTAATACTGCATTGGCCTTCATATATGAGGCGCGGGTCAGCATTCTTTTACGCGCAGTAGCAAGGCTCGGTGGCGCATCATTTTGATCACCCTGGCAGGATTCGCCGGAGACTTCGCCTAAATCACGGAAAGGGCTACCGACCAGAGCTTCAGCATCTTTATAGAGTTTTACCGGGGCAGGGCGGACCGGAGCCGGTTTAGGTTTTACTGGTTTTGGCTCTTCTTTTACAACGGGTGCAGTAGGGGTTGGCTGTGGATGTTGAGTCAGAGAACAACCCGCCAGCAAAAGCGCCGACAAACAGAGAGGTAAAGCACGCATGGTATATCCTCTGCTTTTTAATATGTTTACAGGAAAGAATGTGGCGTTATTGAACCAAGGTATTGAGAAAATAACAAGGCGGGCATATGCCCGCCTTGAATTTATTTGTGAAAGTAATATTTACAGCGTTATGGTCAGCGCTAAACCTGCTTCCCTGACTGCAACGGATTACCAGCCTTTAACTGCGCCGCCGTTGAAGATTTTGTTCGCTGCAGCGTTAACTTCATCAGACTGATATGCCTGAACGAATTTCTTCACGTTTTCAGCGTCTTTGTTATCTTCACGCGCAACGATCAGGTTAACGTACGGAGAGTCTTTATCTTCGACGAAGATACCGTCTTTCTCTGGCGTCAGATTGATCTGGCTGGCGTAAGTAGTGTTAATTACTGCCAGAGCGATTTTTGCATCGTCCAGTGAGCGTGGCAGCTGTGGTGCTTCCAGCTCAACCAGTTTCAGATTTTTAGGATTCTCAGTTACATCCAGAACGGTTGGCAGCAGACCAACGCCATCTTTCAGCTTAATCAGACCGACTTTTTGCAACAGCAGCAGTGAACGGCCGAGGTTAGTCGGGTCGTTTGGCAGAGCAACCTGGTCGCCATCTTTCAGTTCATCAACAGATTTGATTTTCTTAGAGTAACCGGCGATTGGGTAAACGAAGGTATTACCAACCGGAACCAGTTTGTAACCACGATCTTTGATCTGCTGATCCAGGTAAGGCTTGTGCTGGAAGGCATTAACGTCGATATCGCCTTTGCTCAGCGCTTCGTTAGGTAGCACGTAATCGTTGAAAGTCACCAGCTCAACGTCGAGGCCATATTTTTCTTTCGCTACTTTCTGAGCAACTTCAGCAACTTGTTGTTCTGAACCCACAATTACACCCACTTTGATGTGGTTTGGATCTTGTTCTTTTGGCCCGCAACCAACTAATGCCAGCGATCCCAGAAGCGCGCCAACAACGGCAATGGATTTGAATTTGTTAGACATGTCCTTTCCTCAATAAACGGATATAAATCATTCACAGGGTAGCTATTACAGCGGCTCTTTCTTATTTATGTGTGACTGCTTTTACGATGCGGTCGCCACAAAATTGAATTAAATACACCAAAACCACTAACAGGACTAATACCGTATTCATCACAGTTGCATCGTAACCGATATAACCGTACTGATAACCGATTTGTCCCAAACCACCGGCGCCGACTGCGCCACCCATAGCAGAATAGCCTACAAGAGTGATCAGCGTGATGGTGGCAGCATTGACCAGACCCGGCAAAGCTTCCGGCAATAAGATTTTGCGGATGATTTGCATCGGTGTCGCGCCCATTGCGCGGGAGGCTTCCACCAGACCGCTTGGGATTTCCAGCAGGGCATTCTCAACCATGCGCGCAATAAATGGCGCCGCACCGACGGTGAGCGGAACAATCGCGGCCTGCAAACCGATAGAAGTACCGACAATCATGCGAGTGAACGGAATCATCCACACCAGCAGGATAATAAAAGGAATAGATCGGAAAATATTCACCAGCGCTGACATCACGCGATAGACGTTTTTATTCTCTGCAATCTGACCCGGACGCGTCACATACAGCAGGACGCCAAAAGGTAAGCCAAGCACAAAACCAAAGAAGCCCGAGGTCAGTGTCATAATGACAGTTTCCCAGATACCCCGGCCCATTAACCACATCATTGCCTCAGACATAACCGAGTACCTCAACTTTCACCTGATTCTCATGCAGGAACTGAATTGCCGCCTGAGTGTTTTCTTCTGAACCGTGCATTTCTGTCAGCATAATCCCGAACTTCACGCCGCCGGCATAATCCATCTGCGCACTGATAATATTGTTATTAATGTCAAAGCGACGCACGGCTTCTGAAAGCAGCGGGGCGTCGACCGACTGTCCGGTAAATTCCAGACGCAGTAAAGGTACGCGATCTTTTTCTGGTTCCGGCACCATGCGTACGGCGTAATCTTCCGGAATATCCAGATGCAATGTGGACTGAATGAACTGCTGAGCCAGCGGGGTTTTTGGATGAGAGAACATCTCGCTCACTTTATCCTGCTCAATCAGTTTGCCGTCGCTGATGACCGCAACCTGATCGCAAATACGTTTTACAACGTCCATCTCATGGGTAATGAGCAGGATGGTTAATCCGAGACGACGGTTGATGTCTTTCAGCAATTCCAGAATGGCACGTGTCGTGGCCGGGTCCAGGGCGCTGGTGGCTTCATCACAAAGCAATACCTTCGGGTTACTGGCCAGCGCACGGGCGATCGCAACACGTTGTTTCTGTCCGCCGGACAGATTCGCCGGGTAGGCATCATGCTTATCTTCCAGTCCTACCAGATTCAGCAGTTCGGAAACGCGCTTTTTGATTTCAGCGGAAGACAGATTGTCCAACTCCAGTGGCAATGCGACATTGCCAAATACGGTGCGCGATGAAAGCAGATTAAAGTGCTGGAAGATCATCCCAATCTGACGACGTGCGCGGGTCAGCGCTTTTTCAGAAAAGGACATTAAATCCTGACCATCAACCAATACCTGGCCTTCAGTCGGGCGTTCCAGCAAATTTACGCAGCGTATCAGAGTACTTTTACCTGCGCCGGATGAGCCGATGACGCCATAAATTTGTCCGGCAGGGACGTGAAGACTCACGTCAGAGAGCGCGACTATCTGGCGCGAACCCTGCTGGAAAACCTTGGTGATGTTTGAAAGTTTAATCATATTATTTTTTATTCTGTCTTTTTGCCGTGACGTGGTGAATTTAACTCTTCGGGGATCGTCCCCGTAGTATGTCGTGGATGCTAAGGCGTCTAGACGTCTAAGTCAACCAGGTTAGCATTCTCACAGGCAGTGAAAACATGCGATACTCACGCTACTAATCAGGCATCAGGAGCAAATTCGTGGCACAACCTGTTTCAGCAATCTTTCTCGACCGTGATGGTACTTTGAATGTCGATCACGGCTATGTACATGAAATCGATAACTTCCAGTTCATCGATGGCGTTATTGACGCCTGTCTTAAATTAAAGGAAATGGGCTTTCTGCTGGTACTGGTGACCAATCAGTCCGGTATTGCACGCGGTAAATTTACTGAAGATCAGTTTATGACACTGACCGAATGGATGGACTGGTCTTTGGCTGACCGCGGTGTTGATCTCGATGGTATCTATTTCTGTCCTCACCATCCCGAAGGCACAGTTAAAGAGTTTACCCAGGTTTGTGATTGTCGTAAGCCATTGCCAGGGATGTTTTTAACGGCTAAAGAAGAGCTGAATATTGATATGGCTTCTTCTTATATGGTGGGCGATAAGCTTGAAGACATGCAGGCAGCTGCTGCTGCGGGGGTCGGGCATAAGATTTTAGTGCGCACCGGCAAGCCGGTGACAGAACAAAGTGAAAGTGCAGCTGACGCTGTGCTGGAAAGCCTTGCTGCTTTGCCTTCCTTTATAGCAAAAGCGCAAAAATAACCGTCTTTGCATAAAAAAACGGCAAACGAAATAAAACTGTATTTATTCGCTTGCCATTAAAATCGAACTCCCTATAATGCCGCTCCATCGACAGGGAACAACGTGAACAACATCACGAAGTAACCGGGTCGGAAAGATTAAAAACAGCGGCAACCGGGTAAAATAAACGGTTGACACTGAATGAGGAAAGC
>NZ_JAFMOW010000036.1 GCF_019049675.1 Rahnella bonaserana
CAAGGTTTGTCCTTGTTTAACATGAACATAACGCAAACTGCCGCCGATAAAGGTGCCCCAGCGGCCAGTGTGCGGGCTGGTTTCGCCGCTGTACGCGGTAATGCGGGTGGGTTCAGCATGTTCGTCCGGCAATAATTCCGGGATGGGTAATTTATCGCTCGCTTCGTCAAAGCGCGCATACCATTTGGCGGTAGATGCATTATTAAATTGATGATTATCTTCCATAGAATAAAAATGCAGGGAACGCTCTTTCTGCAGACGAATGGGTTTTATAATCTGATTCACTTTAACTAATAATGGCGGTAATTCCTCAGAATTGATCTCGCCTAATGCGGGCGGCTTTTCACCTGCTTTTATAATTAAACCGTTATTGTAGGTTAACAAGCTTATTTCTGGCGTGTCTGCCACCCTTCTTTTCACTTGACTCTCACCGCCCAGTTTTTCCAGCCATGGAGTCCCTATTATATTGTACCAACAAGCTCCTTTAGCTCCACGAACAGAATGACCACCTTCAAGCGTACCAATCGAATCCACCATGACACCGGGGAATCGTTGAGCCAATGAATACTCATAAGGGAACATGCGATGAAATTCCTCAGGAAGGGAGAATGAAATTCCTGCGTAACCGCTTTCAACTTCGAATTCATTACAAAGCCATAACACCCATGTATGGTAACGTTGTACACCGTCAGGCTCTTTTAGTAATTTTATGGGGAAGGTTAATTTAATTACTGAACGGCTATTTTCATTTTGGTATATCCGGTCTCCCATGATAAGAATATCGAAATCTGGCGCCAGAAAGTCCTCATTGGCGCTAGTCAAATACCATGAAAAATTTTCTTCCTGGGAAGAACCAATAATCTCCTGCTTTTTTTGGGCATAATTTTTATCGGTTATCCCGACCCAGCGGCCGTTCATTTGTTTTTTGAGATGAGTATGGAACTCATTATAAAAACGATCAACACAGCCGACCATTTTTTGACGCACTTCGGGTGTATGCCCATTGCGAAAAAATACCGTAATGATCAGTCCCAGCCCCACCGCCGGGCGTCCGTCCTGATAATTGACGGTGGCATCTGCCAGCCAGCGTTCGATGTAATTTAAGTCCATTTTAGTTTCCTTATTGCCTTGTACAGACGGTATCGTTACCTGCTACGCTTTCAGCACGCTGCCCTTATCATCCCGCTCCAGCAGTGACCATAGCGCACGATGAAACTTGCCTTTTTTATCTTCATATTCCGGCAAGGTTTGTCCTTGTTTAACATGAACATAACGCAAACTGCCGTCGATAAAGGTGCCCCAGCGGCCAGTGTGCGGGCTGGTTTCGCCGCTGTACGCGGTAATGCGGGTGGGTTCAGCATGTTCGTCCGGCAATAATTCCGGGATGGGTAATTTATCGCTCGCTTCGTCAAAGCGGGCATACCATTTGGCGGTAGATGCATTATCAAATTGATGATTATCTTCCATGGAATAAAAATGCAGGGAACGCTCTTTCTGCAGACGAATGGGTCTTATAACCTGATTCACTTTAACTAATAATGGCGGTAATTCCTCAGAATTAATCTCACCTAATGCGGGCGGCTTTTCACCCGATTTTATAATCAAACCGTTATTGTAGGTTAACAAGCTTATTTCTGGCGTGTCTGCCACCATTTTTTTCACTTGACTCTCACCGCCAAGTTTTTCCAGCCATGGAATCCCTATTATATTGTACCAACAGGCACCTTTAATGCCCTTAATCGCATGTAACCCCTCAAGTACACCAATCGAATCTACCATGACGCTGGGGAATCGTTGTGCCAGTGAATACTCATAAGGGAACATGCGATGGAACTCCTGAGGAAGGGAGAAAGATATTCCTGCATACCCGCTTTCAACCTCGAATTCGTTACAAAGCCAGAGCAGCCAGTGTTGATAGCGCTTTGGGCCATCCTCTTCATTTAAAAGACTCAATGGAAAGGTTAGTTTGATAACAGAACGATTATTGTCATTATGAAAAATACGTTTACCCATAATTGATATCGCGTAGTCAGGAGCGAGGTAATCTTCCGTGGAACTTGTCAGATACCAGTCGAAAATTTCCTCTGGTGAAGAGTCAATAATCTCCTGTCTCTTTTTGCCATAGTTTTTCTCAGTTATTCCAACCCAGCGACCATTTATTTGTTTTTTCAAAAAAACACCAAACTCTTTATAAAAGCGGTCAACACATCCGACCATTTTTTGACGCACTTCAGGTGTATGCCCATTGCGAAAAAATACCGTAATGATCAGTCCCAGCCCCACCGCCGGGCGTCCGTCCTGATAATTGACGGTGGCATCTGCCAGCCAGCGTTCGATATAATTTAAGTCCATTTTAGTTTCCTTATTGCCTTGTACAGACGGTATCGTTACCTGCTACGCTTTCAGCACGCTGCCCTTATCATCCCGCTCCAGCAGTGACCATAGCGCACGATGAAACTTGCCTTTTTTATCTTCATATTCCGGCAAGGTTTGTCCTTGTTTAACATGAACATAACGCAAACTGCCGTCGATAAAGGTGCCCCAGCGGCCAGTGTGCGGGCTGGTTTCGCCGCTGTACGCGGTAATGCGGGTGGGTTCAGCATGTTCGTCCAGCAATAATTCCGGGATGGGTAATTTATCGCTCGCTTCGTCAAAGCGCGCATACCATTTCATGGAGGATTCTTTATTAAACTGATGGTTATCCTCCATTGAATAGAAGTGCAGACTGTTATGACCATCCTGACGTATCGGGCGGATAATTTGATTCACCTTGACTAAAAGTGACGGTAAGCCTTCGTCATTAATTTCCCCGAGTCCCGGAGGCTGTTGACCGGCTTGTAAAATCAGCCCCTGATTGTAGGACAAGATAGCGATTTCAGGGGTGTCTGTTACCATTCTGTTAACAAAAGATACCCCTCCCAGCTTTTCAACCCACCTATTCCCCAGGATGGTATACCAGCAAGCTCCTTTAATACCTTCAACTGCATCTCCGCCTTCAAGCATACCAATCGAATCTACCATGACACCGGAGAATCGTTGTGCCAGGGAATACTCATAAGGGAACATGCGATGGAACTCCTCAGGAAGGGAGAAAGATATTCCTGCATACCCGCTTTCAACCTCGAATTCATTACAAAGCCAGAGCAGCCAGTCTTGGTAGCGCTTTGAGCCATCCTCTTCATTTAAAAGACTTAATGGAAAGGTTAGTTTGATAACAGAACGATTATTGTCATTATGAAAAATACGTTTACCCATAATTGATATCGCGTAGTCAGGAGCGAGGTAATCTTCCGTGGAACTTGTCAGATACCAGTCGAAAATTTCCTCTGGAGAAGAGTCAATAATCTCCTGTCTCTTTTTGGCATAGTTTTTCTCAGTTATTCCAACCCAGCGACCATTCATTTGCTTTTTCAATAAATCGCCAAATTCTTTATAAAAGCGGTCAACACAGCCGACCATTTTTTGACGCACTTCAGGTGTATGTCCATTGCGAAAAAATACCGTAATGATCAGTCCCAGCCCAACTGCAGGGCGGCCATCCTGATAATTGACGGTGGCATCTGCCAGCCAGCGTTCGATATAATTTAAGTCCATTTTAGTTTCCTTATTATTGTGCTGCGACCGCTGCGGTGCCGGCACCCACGGCCAGTACGGTAGCCACCGATTCCCATGCCATAATGGCCAACCGGACAATCAGTAAAAATGCCGCTACCAGGGCTTCCGGTATGCCTAACGTTACCACCACCGCACCGATGCCAATGGCAACCAAAATCACCCCCACCGTTTTAGCAACGCTGGTCAGCACCTGTACCCAGTCAATTTGTTTCAGGGTTTCCAGCGTCAGGTCAGTGGCTTTTTGAATGCCCGCCCAGGCGGCTCTGAGTTGTTCATCCGTCCAGAAGGAAATTTTTTTCCCTGTTTTACTTACCCACTGCCAGGTGCCCTCAGCCCGGATGTGAAGCCATGTGCCGCTGTCATTCAGCCAGCCGCCGGTGTATCTGAATATGGCCTGCACCTCCGCCGATAACGCGTCCCATCCTTCGGCAATGCCGTCCACCATGCCTTCACTCAGGTCAGCCACCATACCTTCCGCCGCATGTGTCCAGGGTTCAATGCGTGCAGGCTGCGGAGTGCCCGGCGGGCGGGGCAGGAAGATGGGAGGATAAAAGAACATGGGCCAGTACTTACTGATGGCTTTACCTGCCACATTAAAGACGTGGTCGGCTTGTTTACCTTCATCAGGGCGACAATCGTGAATTTCTAAAATTGTAAATCGTTCCCTGTCCATGCCAACTATCAACATGTAGTCTTCATACTGTCCGCTCCCAAATTTATCCTCAGGGAACTTCACCTCTACCAACCGCTCCAGATTATCCGCATGCATAATGCCTTCACTGTCCGGTCCCGCCAGCCCCGGCCAGCGGTCCTGTTTATTTTTGACAATAATGATATCCGGGCGGCGGTAAATGCCCTTACCTGCTTCAGGGAACGGGTTGAGGGTATGGCGCCTTTGCTCTTTCTCCGCTTTCAGCAGTGTGCTGCTCAGATAAGGTCTGGGTGGCGTGGTGCGGATATCAAACGGGACTTCCGCTTTGTAATACCAGTGGTAGTTGCGGGCAATCTCATCTATGCGGATAAGGCCGCTCATCATCAGTTGTTTCAGGCTGATGTTATACAGGCGGCCATTACGGCGGGTCGCGGCGGTCAGCCGGGGAAAGCGCATGGCGTATTCGACTTTCAGATGCAGATACTGGCGGCTTTGTTCATTGGGTAAACGTGCCTGCTTCTCCTGCATATCAACCGTGGTGGTTGTGCATTCATAAGGTGCGTTGCCACCGGACGGGGTTTCAGGTGCCTGGGGTATATTCATTGTGCTTCCTCCCTGAGTTCGGTTTCCATTTCCAGCGGATCAACCTGACCGATGTAGTAGAGTGTTTCGGTTTGTTGTGGTTTTTGTGTCACGACGTGCAGTTCTACCTCTTCCTGTTTTGAAGAGTAGAACGGCATCGTTTTCCCTTCCCGGTCGGTATAGCCCGTCAGCTTTTTACCCTGCGCACTTTGCAGGCGATAGGGGATGTTGACCAGCGGATCGCCTTCCTTATCCACCAACTGATAGAGCGCCGAATAGGTAAAACCCAGTCTCATATCGGGCATTTTCAGCCGCACCGGATTCGCCACCGTCAGCACCGTGTGCGGCGTTTTCCTGAAATATTCACCGGCCGTGCCGTACTCAATTTTGCCGTCCTGCAGGATGAGGTAGCTGCCGCCGCCTATCAGCGTGATGCGCTTTTTCGCGCTGAACAGGATGTCGCCGTCCACCGCCGTGATGCTCACTTTTTTGCCCGCCGCAAGCGCCAGCCGGTTGTTCTGCGCCTGAACGTCGACCCTGCCTTCGCTGGCCTTCAGGCTCATCTCACCCTTCAGCGCAAAGAGGC
>NZ_JAFMOW010000035.1 GCF_019049675.1 Rahnella bonaserana
CTGGGCAGTCAACGTGCGCGTAGTGACGAGTCGGGGTGTCATATTCAACGTGGGAAGTGTTGATGGTGATACCACGAGCTTTTTCTTCTGGTGCGTTATCGATCTGGTCGAATGCGCGTGCAGAACCACCATAGGTTTTAGCCAGAACGGTAGTGATTGCTGCAGTCAGGGTAGTTTTACCGTGGTCGACGTGGCCGATAGTACCAACGTTAACGTGCGGTTTGTTACGTTCAAATTTTTCTTTAGACATCGATTGTCCCTCTAAGACACGGTTAAATCGGTGGTATCACCACATCAACCAAGCATTTGCTTGACGAATTAGTTTACAGAAAGAAAATCAGGAGGGAGGATTTGGAAGTGGTGCTGATAGGCAGATTCGAACTGCCGACCTCACCCTTACCAAGGGTGTGCTCTACCAACTGAGCTATATCAGCACATACTTGGAGCGGGCAGTGGGAATCGAACCCACATCATCAGCTTGGAAGGCTGAGGTAATAGCCATTATACGATGCCCGCATCCTGGAACTCGGCTACCTGATTGTTCTGAAGAACTTCGAAGACGGGGAAAAGGACGTGAGACACTTAATTCCTCACCTTCACTTGAAGCGACTCTATCACTTCAAGCTGCCTCATTGCTAAGGCTTGTATGGTGGTGGGGGAAGGATTCGAACCTTCGAAGTCGATGACGGCAGATTTACAGTCTGCTCCCTTTGGCCGCTCGGGAACCCCACCTAATTGTTAGTACTTGAATGGTGCCGGCACCAAGAGTCGAACTCGGGACCTACTGATTACAAGTCAGTTGCTCTACCAACTGAGCTATGCCGGCATCAAGTGCTGCGCATTCTAGGGAGACTTTGAGGGCTATGCAACAAAAAAATTGCATGTTTTGCGCTATCGCTCATGTTTTATTCAAAAAACCTGCTTTTTCCCATTTCAAAGGGTTTATCGGATTAAATAATGCGCGAAAATATTGCTTCCCAGCGCAGGGATGGCAGCCGCTACCTGATGTTTTTTGCCGGTTGCTCTTTAAAAACCTCTTTACCGCATGCAAGGCTGACTTGCGCACCACAAAAGTACCTTTGCTTCAATAATGGGCGTAAAAAGCTGCTTTATCTTTTGCGGAAGCTGATCTGACGGCTAAATTTGTTGGCGTATTTATTGCAACCTCCTTTATGAACGCACTATTTTTATCATCCGGGGAGGGCAGCGATGAAAATTGTAAGGCTTAATGCCGCAACATTACCGGTCTACAGAGATGAACTTGCACAATTGCTGGTAGAAGCTAACAGCCAGGGAGCATCTGCCGGCTTCCCTCACGTTATAGAACAAAAACAGGCCGAAGATACATTCCATGATTTGCGCCCTGCTCTTTCTCAAAACGAAGTATTGCTTTGGATTGCCAGAGACGAGCAGGGTGTCATCGGTACCGTTCAGCTTGATTTAGCCGGTAAGACTGAGCTATCACGTCAGGCTGAAATCAGCACCCTGCTGGTGTGTTCGCGGGCGAAACGTCGCGGTGTGGGGCGCATGTTAATACGAGTTCTGGAAAACACCGCTCAGGATTTGCGTTGCACCGTACTTTCCTCAGATATGCAGTCTGGCTCAGAGGCTGAAGCTTTCTACCGTGCTCAGGGTTATCGCTGTGTGGATTGCAGTCACAACACGACCGGCTACAGCCGAAAAAACGAAGTGGTCTATTACAAGCAGCTCTCTCTTTTATAACCCCGCGTCCCATCCTCATTTCTAGTCCGCTATGGTGCGGTGAGTTTTACGCCGCACTACAAGAGGCTTTTCCCTGTTTTCATAACTTTCTTAAAAATTTTTAAACTCAATCAAAGAAATCGATAAGTTATAAGAAAAAGATCTCCCCCAAAAATTAAGGTGTCTATAATATGCTGCTGGTTTACTGTCTGGAGTTGGCGTGATCGCCTTTCCTGACCTGCGCTAACAGGCAGACTTTAACTTATGAAAAAAAGAGACCCATCTTTGGCAACTCCTTATCTGCAGTTTGACCGTGCGCAGTGGGCAGCCTTACGTGATTCAGTCCCCCTCACGCTTAAAGAAGCGGAAGTGGTAAACCTGAAAGGCATCAACGAGGACTTGTCCCTTGAAGAAGTGGCACAGATCTATCTGCCGCTTTCGCGCCTTCTCAATTTTTATATCAGTTCAAACCTGCGCCGGCAGGCCGTGCTGGAGCAGTTTCTTGGCACCGATGGGCAAAAGATACCCTATGTGATTGGGATTGCGGGCAGCGTTGCAGTAGGTAAAAGCACCACGGCGCGTGTCCTTCAGGCGCTCCTCAGTCGCTGGCCAGAGCATCGTTCGGTTGAACTGATTACGACAGATGGTTTCCTGTATCCCAATAAGACGCTCCAGGAGCGCGGGATCATGAAGAAAAAAGGCTTCCCGCAGTCTTACGATATGCATCAGTTGGTCAATTTCGTTTCCGAAGTCAAATCAGGTGCTAAGCATGTGACTGCGCCGGTCTATTCACACCTTATCTATGATGTGATCCCGGAGGGGAATAAAGTTATTGAGCAACCGGATATTTTAATTCTGGAAGGGCTCAACGTCCTGCAAAGTGGGATGGATTATCCGCACGATCCGCACCGTGTATTTGTTTCCGACTTTGTTGATTTCTCAATATACGTTGATGCTCCCGAAGACTTATTACAGGGTTGGTATATCAACCGGTTCCTCAAATTCCGTCAGGGCGCCTTCTCCGATCCGGATTCTTATTTCCATCACTATGCAAAACTGCCTGAAGAAGAAGCAGTGAATATTGCGACGCAGTTATGGAATGAGATTAATGGATTGAATCTAAAACAAAATATACTGCCAACGCGTGAGCGAGCCAGTCTGATTTTGACAAAGAGCGCTAATCACGCGGTCGAAAGTGTCCGGCTGAGAAAATAAACGTTCATCCAGCGATATTATGATAAAGGAGAGCTGGCTCTCCTTTATTTTAATCAAAGACCACGCAGTGAAATTTCCCCACCGATATAGGGCTTAAGGACACCGTCCTGCTCCAGCAGCAATGCGCCCTGAGGATCAATCCCACGCTCAATACCGTGGATTTCCTGTTCACCGATCAGCAGCTTAACCGGGCGATCAAGGAAATTATCCAGACCACGCCAGCGGGCGATAAACGGTGTCAAACCTTCGCGCTCAAAGTGCAATAAAGCAGAACGCAGCTCATTCAAAAGTGTGGCAGTCAGTTCATTACGATCAATATTAACGCCGGCTTCCTGCAGGTTAATCCAGCCCTGATTTATCGTATCAGTCGCAGGCTCGCGCATTTTGAGGTTAATACCCGCACCGATAACCAGTTGCGCGGCATCTCCGGTTTTGCCTGTCAGCTCCACAAGGATCCCGGCCAGCTTACGGTCATTAAGATAAAGATCGTTAGGCCATTTAACCCGGACATCTTTGGCTCCCAGACGCTGAAGCACTTCGGCCATCACTATACCAATTACCAGACTGAGCCCCATGGCTGCTGCCGGACCTTGTTCCAGTTTCCAGTACATTGAAAGATAGAGATTGCTGCCAAAGGGCGAAAACCATTTGCGACCACGTCGACCACGTCCCGCCTGCTGATACTCGGCCACACAGGCATCACCGGAACTCAGCTCGCCGATTCTGTCCATCAGATACTGGTTTGTTGAATCAATGACAGGCAGAACGCTAACTCTTCCAGATGGCAGCATCTCGAGAATCTTAGCTTCATCAAGCAACTGGATTGGATGCGGGAGACTGTAACCTTTACCAGGAACGGTAAATATATCCACCCCCCAGTCCCGTACCGTCTGAATATGCTTATTTATTGCCGCGCGGCTCATCCCCATGGCTGTACCTAATTGCTCACCAGAATGAAACTCGCCATCAGCCAGGATAGAAATTAACTGCAACGGAACCGTAATATCTTTCATGACAACGCCCCTACGGCATTTACTTCGCCTTGAGAGGCGATGAAACGGACTTCTGGTTCTAGCCAGATACCAAATTTTGCAGCTACATTATCACGCACGTATTTAGCCAGCGCGCGTACATCTGCGCTGGTAGCGTGATCTTTATTAATCAGCACTAATGCCTGTTTATCATGAACAGCCGCACCGCCAATGCTAAAGCCTTTCAGACCAGCCTGCTCTACTAACCAGCCTGCTGCGAGTTTAATTTTCCCATCTGGCTGAGGGTAAGCAGGCATTAAAGGATACTCGAGACTGATTTTTTCAGCGACAGAGGCATCGACGGTCGGATTTTTATAAAAGCTTCCCGCATTGCCCGTCACCGCAGGGTCTGGCAACTTACTCTGGCGCATCGCGCAAACGGAATCGAAGATCTGACGGGGAGTCACAGTTTCAGGGCTCAGACGACTTAAATCACCATAAGTGAGTTTTGGCTGCCATTGTTTTAAAAGCTTGAGTCCGACGGCGACGATTGCGTAACCTTCTTTATAGGCATGTTTAAAAATGCTTTCACGATAACCGAACTGGCATTCTGCAGACGATAAACGGGTTACCTTCCCGATTTTAAGATCTAAAACATCAACGTAATCGCAGATGCTTTGCAACTCGACTCCATAGGCGCCGATATTTTGAATGGGGGCCGAACCGACACAACCTGGAATTAAGGCAAGATTCTCAAGACCGGCAATATTATGCTCCAGGGCATAACAAACCAGCTGATGCCAGTTCTCACCCGCCCCCACATGCATGAGCCATTCATTTGCATTTTCAATCAGCTCAATACCTTTGATCCGGTTAAGAGCGATGATTCCCGCAAAGTCCTCAAGGAAAAGAACATTACTCCCTTCACCTAAAAGCAAAAAGGGCTGCTGCCTTTCCTGAGCCAATTTCCAGGCATCTGTTAATTGTTTCGCGTTGTGAGCATAAATAATTTCAGCAGCATGGGCTGCGAGAGAAAAGGTATTCAGAGACTGAAGAGAGGTGTCGTCAATCGACATAACAATATTACTCATGAGTGACTTAGTTGTGGTTAGTTTAACCGATCCCATATCCCGATACTTCGGGTTTTGTAAGCCGCAATGGAGCAACGAATGCAAAAATCAGGACAAATAACGTTCAAAACACCCCAAATTTTACATAGCAAAAAGCTCTGTACGTCAGTACAGGGCTTTCCACTTATTTGATGCCTGGCAGTTGATGACCCACTCCGTGGCTCACCCTTCGGGTCG
>NZ_JAFMOW010000034.1 GCF_019049675.1 Rahnella bonaserana
ATTTGATGCCTGGCAGTTCCCTACTCTCGCATGGGGAGACCCCACACTACCATCGGCGCTACGGCGTTTCACTTCTGAGTTCGGCATGGGGTCAGGTGGGACCACCGCGCTAGTGCCGCCAGGCAAATTCTGTTTCATCCATACCGCATGTCTCATGATTTCTCATCTCAACACGCCATACGAACCAATCTCGGAACATTCAGCTGAAAATCTACTTCAGAGCCACTTCAAAACACCTTTGGTGTTGTAAGGTTAAGCCTCTCGGGTCATTAGTACTGGTTAGCTCAATGCATCGCTGCACTTACACACCCAGCCTATCAACGTCTTAGTCTTAAACGTCCCTTCAGGTGGCTTAAAGCCACAGGGAAGACTCATCTCGAGGCAAGTTTCGCGCTTAGATGCTTTCAGCGCTTATCTTTTCCGCATTTAGCTACCGGGCAATGCCATTGGCATGACAACCCGAACACCAGTGATGCGTCCACTCCGGTCCTCTCGTACTAGGAGCAGCCCCTCTCAATCTTCCAACGCCCACGGCAGATAGGGACCGAACTGTCTCACGACGTTCTAAACCCAGCTCGCGTACCACTTTAAATGGCGAACAGCCATACCCTTGGGACCTACTTCAGCCCCAGGATGTGATGAGCCGACATCGAGGTGCCAAACACCGCCGTCGATATGAACTCTTGGGCGGTATCAGCCTGTTATCCCCGGAGTACCTTTTATCCGTTGAGCGATGGCCCTTCCATTCAGAACCACCGGATCACTATGACCTACTTTCGTACCTGCTCGAGCCGTCACTCTCGCAGTCAAGCTAGCTTATGCCATTGCACTAACCTCACGATGTCCGACCGTGATTAGCTAACCTTCGTGCTCCTCCGTTACTCTTTAGGAGGAGACCGCCCCAGTCAAACTACCCACCAGACACTGTCCTCACCCCGGATCACGGGGCCGAGTTAGAACATCAAACATTAAAGGGTGGTATTTCAAGGTTGGCTCCACGCAGACTGGCGTCCACGCTTCAAAGCCTCCCACCTATCCTACACATCAAGGCTCAATGTTCAGTGTCAAGCTATAGTAAAGGTTCACGGGGTCTTTCCGTCTTGCCGCGGGTACACTGCATCTTCACAGCGAGTTCAATTTCACTGAGTCTCGGGTGGAGACAGCCTGGCCATCATTACGCCATTCGTGCAGGTCGGAACTTACCCGACAAGGAATTTCGCTACCTTAGGACCGTTATAGTTACGGCCGCCGTTTACCGGGGCTTCGATCAAGAGCTTCTCCTTGCGGATAACCCCATCAATTAACCTTCCGGCACCGGGCAGGCGTCACACCGTATACGTCCACTTTCGTGTTTGCACAGTGCTGTGTTTTTATTAAACAGTTGCAGCCAGCTGGTATCTTCGACTGGCTTCAGCTCCGGGAGCAAGTCCCTTCACCTACGCGCCAGCGTGCCTTCTCCCGAAGTTACGGCACCATTTTGCCTAGTTCCTTCACCCGAGTTCTCTCAAGCGCCTGAGTATTCTCTACCTGACCACCTGTGTCGGTTTGGGGTACGATTTCGTGTTACCTGGAGCTTAGAGGCTTTTCCTGGAAGCTTGGCATCAACTACTTCACCACCGTAGTGGCTCGTTATCACGCCTCAGGGTTGATATGCGACCGGATTTACCAAATCACACCCCCTACACGCTTGAACCGGGACAACCGTCGCCCGGCTAGCCTAGCCTTCTCCGTCCCCCCTTCGCAGTAACACCAAGTGCTGGAATATTAACCAGCTTCCCATCGACTACGCTTTTCAGCCTCGCCTTAGGGGTCGACTCACCCTGCCCCGATTAACGTTGGACAGGAACCCTTGGTCTTCCGGCGTGCGGGTTTTTCACCCGCATTATCGTTACTTATGTCAGCATTCGCACTTCTGATACCTCCAGCAAACCTCACAGTTCACCTTCGACGGCTTACAGAACGCTCCCCTACCCAACAACGCCTAAGCGTCGCTGCCGCAGCTTCGGTGCATGGTTTAGCCCCGTTACATCTTCCGCGCAGGCCGACTCGACCAGTGAGCTATTACGCTTTCTTTAAATGATGGCTGCTTCTAAGCCAACATCCTGGCTGTCTATGCCTTCCCACATCGTTTCCCACTTAACCATGACTTTGGGACCTTAGCTGGCGGTCTGGGTTGTTTCCCTCTTCACGACGGACGTTAGCACCCGCCGTGTGTCTCCCGTGATAACATTCTTCGGTATTCGTAGTTTGCATCGAGTTGGTAAGCCGGGATGGCCCCCTAGTCGAAACAGTGCTCTACCCCCGAAGATGAGTTCACGAGGCGCTACCTAAATAGCTTTCGGGGAGAACCAGCTATCTCCCGGTTTGATTGGCCTTTCACCCCCAGCCACAAGTCATCCGCTAATTTTTCAACATTAGTCGGTTCGGTCCTCCAGTTAGTGTTACCCAACCTTCAACCTGCCCATGGCTAGATCACCGGGTTTCGGGTCTATACCTTGCAACTTGACGCCCAGTTAAGACTCGGTTTCCCTACGGCTCCCCTATACGGTTAACCTTGCTACAAAATATAAGTCGCTGACCCATTATACAAAAGGTACGCAGTCACCCAACAAAGTAGGCTCCCACTGCTTGTACGTACACGGTTTCAGGTTCTATTTCACTCCCCTCGCCGGGGTTCTTTTCGCCTTTCCCTCACGGTACTGGTTCACTATCGGTCAGTCAGGAGTATTTAGCCTTGGAGGATGGTCCCCCCATATTCAGACAGGATGTCACGTGTCCCGCCCTACTCATCGAACTCACAGCCTATGCATTTTTGTGTACGGGACTATCACCCTATACTGTGCGACTTTCCAGACGCTTCCACTAACACATACGCTGATTCTGGTTCTGGGCTCTTCCCCGTTCGCTCGCCGCTACTGGGGGAATCTCGGTTGATTTCTTTTCCTCGGGGTACTTAGATGTTTCAGTTCCCCCGGTTCGCCTCATTACACTATGTATTCATGTAATGATAATGTGTCGAAACACACTGGGTTTCCCCATTCGGGTATCGTCGGGTATAACGGTTCATATCACCTTACCGACGCTTTTCGCAGATTAGCACGCCCTTCATCGCCTCTGACTGCCTAGGCATCCACCGTGTACGCTTAGTCGCTTAACCTCACAACCCGAAGGTGTCTTAAAGACA
>NZ_JAFMOW010000032.1 GCF_019049675.1 Rahnella bonaserana
AATTACAAAAGAATTTAAATAATTACTTAGTGATGAAAGTTGCCAGTGTGTTGTTTGATATTTCAGAATGATTCAATATAAGAAATAAAATGATTCTTAACTTATATTAACTAACGGGAGGCGTTAACAACCTAACGCTTGAAGAAAGCTCGAACATTATTGGCGATGTAATTCTATCTGATGCAGCATCGACTACGACAAATACCCTTTCAATCATCAATGATGCGGCAACCTGATAGCCGGGACCATTACCGCAGTGGCACTGTCAGGCGAGACCGTGACCGGGGCGGCGACGTTCGCTGAACAAACCACCCTCACTTTTAGCAGCCTGACCAATGGAACGGCTTAAGCTGCTGATACCGTGTCGCTTGATGGAACGTCAATGAAAGGTACCTCAGCCATTGAAAGCCGGATACAGCCGGACTACATGCTGCTGACCACGAAAAATGGCATCACGGGTACCTATACAGACGACAACACCAATAGCCTGCTAACCTCTGGCGGTGATGACTATACCGGTATGATAACCACCGCTAACATTAATCGCTTAGTGTACGGAATAAAGTGGAATGACCAGTCAGGCGACAGCTACGGCACTTTTGACATGAAAAATGGCGTAGCCTTCGGCCTGGGGTGCCGCTGGCAGACAATACCGGTATACATACCAATCGGAATGACTGGGATGGTGAAAGCCTTACCAAGGCCGGGGACGGTACGCTCATTCTGACGGCAAATAAAACCTACACCGGAACGACCACGGTGAGCGGTGGCGCACTCAAGATCGGCGTAAGTGATGCCTTTGTTTACACCTCTGGCGTGATAGTGGCTGACGCTGTTACGCTAAATCTTGGGGGCAACAGCCAGTGACCTGCTCCCCGTCGATTAGTACACCCCGATGTTAGTAATGTCTTCATCTGCAACGTGAGGACATCCCCATGAAGAAGCGTTTTTCCGACCAACAGATCATCAGTATTCTCCGCGAGGCTGATGC
>NZ_JAFMOW010000031.1 GCF_019049675.1 Rahnella bonaserana
TCAGCTGACCAACGCCTGCCATTTGATCGGCAGTCGCGGTGGTGCCTGCAGAGAAGGACACGGTATCAGCCGCGCCGCCGGAACCTGCGCTGAAGGTGGCGTCCATGGTGATCGCCACATCTGCGCCGGATCCGTCTTTACCCACTGCGACGTAAACAGTGTTGCCGCTGCCGTCTTTGGTGGAGTAGATTTCGCCGGTGCCGCCTGAACCAAAGGCTTCAGTTTTCATGGCATCCATATCAGTCTGGCTCAGAACCACATTGGCTGCAGTGCCTGAATCATCACCGCTGAGTTTAGAACCGACGCTCAGTTTGGTGGCGACTTTAGTGGCGTCGAAACCGTCCATGCCTAAGGTGGTGGAGTTCATTTTGCTCAGGTTGATTTCGATGGTCTGACCGTCGTTAGAACCGACCTGAATGTTCAGGGTCTGATCTGAGCTCAGAACTTTCACGCCGTTGAACTCAGTCTGTTCAGAGATACGGTTGATTTCAGCCAGACGCGCGTTGATTTCGTCCTGGATGGACTTGCGGTCAGATTCTGAGTTGGTGCCGTTCTGAGACTGCACAGCCAGACGACGGATGTTCTGCAGGTTGTCGTTGACTTCGTTCAGTGCGCCTTCGGTGGTCTGCGCAATGGAGATACCGTCGTTGGCGTTACGGGAAGCCTGCGTCAGACCGTTGATGTTAGAAGTGAAACGGTTGCTGATTGCCTGACCCGCGGCATCGTCTTTCGCGCTGTTAATACGCACGCCGGAAGATAAACGCTGGATAGCGGTACCCAGTGAAGACTGTGATTTATTCAGGTTGTTCTGTGCTACCAGGCTCAGGGAGTTGGTATTAATAACTTGTGCCATTGAGATTTCCTCGAGTATTTA
>NZ_JAFMOW010000030.1 GCF_019049675.1 Rahnella bonaserana
TGTCCAGAATACGCGTGACCTGCACGCCTGAAATCCCGAAAGCGGCGGTAATCGTCAGGCACTCTTTCGTGAAATCATCCACGCAGGTCAGACACTTGATCCTGCGACCCGTGGCCAGTGCGTCCATGACGAAATCCATCGACCAAGTCAGGTTCGGCGCATCTGGGCGCAGAAGGGGAAACCGCTCGGTCGCCAGCCCTTTACGCCGTCGTCTGCGTTTTACGCTCAGGCCGTTAAGGTGGTAAATGCGGTATACCCGCTTGTGATTGACGTGAACGCCCTCCCGACGCAGTAACGGCCAGATGCGCCGGTAACCAAAACGCCTGCGTTCAAGCGCCAGTTCAGTGATGCGCCCTGATAAATACGCATCCGACGCCGGACGCTGCGCTTCATAGCGGCAGGTCGACAGGGACAAACCTGTCAGCCTGCAGGCACGACGTTGCGACAGACCGGTCGCGCCACACATCAACTCCACGGCTTCCCGCTTCTGGTCTGTCGTCAGTACTTTCGCCCAATAGCCACCTGAAGCGCCTCCTTATCGAGCATGGCTTCGGCGAGCAGCTTCTTGAGTCGGGCGTTCTCTTCTTCAAGCGACTTCAGGCGCTTAACCTCAGGCACTTCCGTACCGCCATACTTCTTACGCCATGTGTAAAACGTGGCATCGGAAATGGCGTACTTACGGCAGAGTTCACGGGCAGATACCCCGGCATCAGCCTCGCGGAGAATACTGATGATCTGTTGGTCGGAAAAACGCTTCTTCATGGGGATGTCCTCACGTTGCAGATGAAGACATTACTAACATCGGGGTGTACTAATCGACGGGGAGCAGGTCA